>DAHVMA010000050.1:0-9673 GCA_027320105.1 Acidimicrobiaceae bacterium
GTGCAGGCCGGCGAGGGTGTCGGCGCCGTACTCGGTCATGATGATCGGCTTGTCGTGTTTCGCCGTCCAGGCGCCCAGCTCCGCTTCGAGGTGTGCCTCGGCGGCGGTGAGGTCGCCGGTGTCGACGTACCAGCCGTAGTAGCGGTTGAGCAGCAGCACGTCGAACATGTCGGAGATCACGTCTTTGTCGGGAGGAGCGAGCATCACGTTGGCGAAGCAGACCGGACGGGTCGGGTCCAGCGAACGGGTCAGCTCGACGAGAGGCTCGAAATAGGTCCGCGACTCCCGGGTGTCGGACTCGGGCTCGTTGGCGATGCTCCATGCCACCACGCAGGGATGGTTCTTGTCCCTGGCGATCATCTCGGTGATGGCTCGACCGTGGGCTGCTTGCGTCGTGGCATTGACCGTGGCGTCGGAGAAGGTGGTGAACCCATGGGCGCCGAAGATGCCGCCGCCGAGACCCATGTTGAGCCCGACCGCCGGGGTCTCGCCGATCACCACCATCCCGCGGCGGTCGGCGTAGTCGAGGACCTCCTCGGCGTAGGGGTAGTGGGAGGTTCGGAACGAGTTGGCGCCGACCCATTCCATGAGCGCGAAGTCGTGGACCATGAGCACGTCGTCGTGTCCCTTGCCTCGGATCGGCGCGTCCTCGTGGCGACCGAAGCCGCGGAAGTAGAACGGCAGGCCGTTGATCAAGAACCGGGTCTCGTCCACCTCGACGGTGCGGATCCCGACCGCCAGCGGGTACGAGTCGACGAGCGTGTCGCCGTCGGCCAGCTCGGCGGTGAGCTGGTAGAGATAGCCGGCGCCGGGCTGCCACAGCCTGGCATCGGGCACCTGCAGCACTCCTTGGGTGCCCGACGATCGGGCCACCTCGCCGCCGGTGGCGTCGGCGAGGTGGACACGCACGGCGAGCCGCTCGGCGCCCTCGCCGGCGAGCTCGACACGATAGGAGACGGTCGCGTCGGGGCCGTCGATCTCGGTGCGCACCGTGATGTCCTCGACGCGGGCGACCGGGGTGGCGACGAGCCAGACCCGGCGGTGCAGCCCGGCGTAGTTGAAGAAATCGTGGAAGTAGCGCTGCCGGCGCCCCGAGAGGGTGTCTTCGACGTAGCCGGGCGGGATCGACTGCCAGCTGAGCACGTTGCTCACGGCCACCGTCACCCGGCTCTCTTCCCCGGGGACGGCGAGGTCGGTGACGTCGGCGTCGAAGGGCGTGTAGCCGCCTTCGTGGGTGGTGATCGCCCGGCCGTTCACCCACACCTCTGCGTTGTGGGTGGCAGAGCCGAACCGTATGGCGACGCGCCGTCCTGCCCACCCGGTCGGGACCCGGAAGGTCGTCTCGTACCACACGTCCCCGACGTGGTCGTGCCATGCCGGATCGGGGAGGATGTCGTTGTAGCTGGACGGGACCGGCATCTCGACCGCTCGGTCCAAGAGACGCTCCCACCATCTGTCGAGCCGGCCGACCC
The DNA here is from genome assembly GCA_027320105.1 of Acidimicrobiaceae bacterium. Classification (GTDB taxonomy): domain Bacteria; phylum Actinomycetota; class Acidimicrobiia; order Acidimicrobiales; family Palsa-688; genus JAKAQB01. The sequence goes on from DAHVMA010000050.1 coordinate 1,473, forward strand.
CGTCGGGGTCGAGCACGCACCGCCAGAGGCCGTCGAGGGACGTGCGTTCCCGGCTCGGGGTGTCTTTCGGGGCGAGCATGGAGGCCTCCGGTTCAGATCGGGGGGCTGGGGCGGGGCTTGCGGAGCCGGGCGTGGGCGGCGGCGGCGATCTGCTCGACGCAGTCGTCGAGGGTGAGGGCGGTCGAGTCGAGGATCAGGTGGTACCAGCACGGGTCGAGCCCGTCGGCTCCGTAGGCACGACGCACGTAGCCGATCCGGGCGCGGTCTTCGGCCCGTTGCCGCTTCTCAGCGGTCCGCCGGTCCTGTCCCTGGAGGGCCATCGCCTGGCGGACCCGTTCGCTGGAGGGGCCGCACAGCAGAACGTGCAGCGCCCAGGGAACCGAGCGAAGCACGACCATCCCTCCGTGGCCGAGAAGCACTCCCCCATGGGTGGCCGCCCCCACGAGGAACTCCTCGATGCACGACCGAAGGCGCCGTTCGGTCGCCGCCGCCGGCTCGGCCGACGTTCGGGCGAGGGCGGCGCCGATGATCGACGCATCGCCGAAGTCCATCCTGAGGCGCTCTGCGAGCGGGCGCTCGCCTTCGGCGACCTCGGCCACCGCCTCGGGCGGTGCACCGCTGCGGCCAGCCGCCAGCAGCGGGATCTCCCGGCCCATGAAGACGACGCCCAGGCGGGTGGCCACGGCGGGGCCGACGACGCTCCCTCCGGCACCGTAGAGAGCGGCGATCGTCACCAGCGGCCTCGCCTCGGCGGGGGCGCCAGCGTGCACGTTCTCGTATGGCAGCCCGTGTGGCGGCCCGTGTGGCGGCCCGTGTGGCAGCCCGTGTGGCGCCGAGGCCTCGGCGGTCATGGTTCGCCCGGTCTCTGGACCGTCTCGGCGCCGACGGTGCGGTCGAGGGCCTGCAGCAGCCTCGTGATGTGGTGGCGCAGCTCCGCGAAGACGGCGACCTGCTCGGGCGGCGCGGCGACGGGCAAGCCCGCCGGGGCCCCTCCGAGCAGTTCGAGCGCTGCTTCGAGGCTGGCGGCGGCACCGACCGCGCTGAGCCCGAGCGCAGCGGCCCCGAGCGCGGTGCCGTCCTCGCCGCCGACGACGACCATCGGCCGGTCGAGCGCGGCCGCCATGAGCCCGCGCCACAGGGGAGATGCGAAGGCGCCGCCGGTGGCCCTCACCGAGGTGATCGGATAGCGGCGGTCGACCCGGTCGAGCAGGAAGCGCATCTGCAGGCACACGCCTTCGACGGCCGCACGCCGCAGGTGCGAAGCCCCGTGGTGGTGGCGGAGCCCGAGGTAGGCGCCGGCGAGGTCGCCATCCCACAGCGGCGCCCGCTCGGGGAACAGGAACGGGAGCATCACCAGCCCCTCGCTGCTGTCGGCCACCGACCCGGCCGACGGTCCCGGCGCCGCCTCCACCTGCACGGAGCCGTTGGCATCGGGCGCCGGGGCGTGGTCGAATGCACGGTCGGCCCAGCGCAGGATCTCGGCACCGTTGGAGATCGCCCCTCCCGTGACCCATATCTGCTCGGTGAGCGCGTAGCAGAACAGCTCGCCGTGGCGGTCCGGACGGGGGCCGTCGACGGCGACCCTGATGGCCCCGCTCGTTCCGAGCGACAGTCCGGCCACGCCGGGCGCGATCGCCCCGGTGCCGAGGTTGGCGGACGGGCCGTCTCCGGCGCCGACCGCCACCGGGGTGCCGGCCGGCAAGCCGACAGTGGCCGCGACTCGGCGGTCCATGGCGAGCACGTCGGTGGTCGCCCGGATCTCCGGCAGCTGGCCCACCTCGATGCCGCTCATGGCCAGTGCCAGCGGGCTCCAGTTCCGGGTGGTCACGTCGAGCAGTCCGGTACCCGAGGCGGAGGACACCTCGGTCGCAAGCGTGCCGGTGAGCCACAGGACGAGGTAGTCCTTCAGCCCGACCCACCAGCGCGCCGCACGCCAGGTCGCCGGGTCGTGGCGTCGGAACCACACCGCCTTGGCGAGCGGGGTCATCGGATGGGCCGGGAGCCCGGTGGCGAGCTGGAGGTCGAGCGCGTCGGGCCGGCTGGCCAGGTCGGCGGCAACGTCCGCGGCTCGCCCGTCGGCCCAGGTGACCAGCGGCGAGAGTGCCTGAAGCTCGGCGTCGAGGGCGATCAGGCCGTGCATGGCGGCGCTGAGCGACACGCCGATCACCTCCGCGGCGCCGGCCGACGACACGCATTCGGCGAGGGCCGCAGTGGCGGCAGCGACGATCACGTTCGGGTCTTGCACCTCTTGTCCCGGTGCCGGATGCAGCAGCGGGTAGTGGCGGATCGCGATCGCCTGCTGCGACACCCCGAGCCCGAACGAGGCGGCTTTGACCCCGGAGGTCCCGACGTCGAGGCCGATGATCGCCTTTCGGCGGGCCGGGGTCACCTCCGGGATCCCGTCAGGTCCTGGCACTGTTCGGCCACCGCGCTCACCAGCGCGGTGTCGGAGCCCAGGTCGGGGTCGAGGGCGCCGAGCACCCGGCGGGCTGCGCCGCGGACCGGGCCGGCGGCGAGGGGCACGAGCGCCGCAGCGCGTACGTCGCGGACCGGGGCGCCCAGGCCGCGCAGGTGGCACAGCCACGCGGCGAGGATGCGGGTGGCGGCGGTGGGCAGCTGCCCTGCGGCCCGCTCGGCGCGCAGCACGGGCAGGACCCGGACGGGCAGCTTCTCCGATCCGTCCTCGGCGATGCGAGCCAGCTGGTCGTGCATCTTCTTGTTGGCGAACCGCTCGCCGAGCGCCGCCTCGTAGGCGGTGACCTCGCCGGCCGGCTGGCCGAGGTGGGCGGCGGCGGTCGTCCACCACTGCTCGACCCAGTCCCGGCAGCGGTCGTCGGCGATGGCGCCGGCGACGCTTCGATGGCCGAGGATCGAGCCGGCGTAGGCGAGCAGCGAGTGCGCGCCGTTCAGCAGCCAGAGCTTGCGGTGCTCGTAGGCGGTCACGTCGTCGGCGAAGACCGCGCCGGCGTCTTCCCAGCGCGGTCTGCCGGCGGGGAACGTCCCTGAGAGCACCCACTCGCTGAACGCTTCGGTGGCCACCGGCGCCTCGTCACGGCGGCCGGTCGCCTTGGTCGCCAGCTCGATCTCGTCGTCGCCTGCCCGAGGGGTGATGCGGTCGACCACGGTGGACACCACGGTCGTCGACTGGCCGATCCACTCGGCCAGGGTGGGATCCACCGCCAGGGCCAGTTCGTCGACCACGCCTCCGACGAGCTCCCCATTGCCGGGAACGTTGTCGCAGGGCACCAACGCCAACGGGCCGGCCCCGGCGGCGCGGCGTGCGGCCAGCCCGGCGACGAGGCGCGCCGGGGCGGTCGTCACCGGAGCTGACAGCTCGGCGCGCAGGTTTCCGATGTCGGTGGCGACGTCGCGACGCTCGGTGTCGAGGCGGCCGTCGGGTCCCCGGCAGTAGCCGGCCTCGGTCACGGTGACCGTGACCACCGCCACCCGTGCCGAGGCGACATGGGCCAGCCAGGCGGCGTGGTCTGCCCCGCCGTGCGCTTCCGACACGCTGGCGACGACCTCGAAGGCGTCACGCGAAGGCCCGCGTTCGATGAGCGTGTAGAGGCAGTCTTGGGCTCGCAACGTCGCCGCCAGCTCGCCGGAGCGTCCGGCGAACGCCGCGTAGCCCCATTCGCCCGCATCGCGGGCATGGTCGGTGTACCACGCCTGGTGGGCCCGGAAGAAGTTGCCGAGCCCCAGATGCACGAGACCGACCGGTGCCGCCGGGCGAGCGTCGCCACCCGAGCGGGAGAGCCGCGGTGGTGCCGCCTGGCGAGGCGTCGTCAAAGCTTGAACACCCGCCGCGGCTGTCCCGCCACGAGATCGGTCGCGATCGCGGCCGCCTCGGACTCGTCGAGGCGCTGCTCTGCCACCAGGCGCGCCAAGAACCCCGCGTCGAGGCGGCGGGCCATGTCATGGCGGGCCGGGATCGAGCAGAACGCCCGGGTGTCGTCCACGAAACCCGACGTGCGGGTGAACCCGGCCGTCTCGGTCACTGCGGCCCGGAAACGGCCGATGGCGTCGGGCGCGTCGAGGAACCACCACGGCACCCCGACGTACACCGACGGGTAGAAGCCGGCCAGCGGAGCCAGCTCGCGCGACCAGACGGTCTCGTCGAGCGTGAACACCACCAGATGGAAGCCGACGTGGGTGCCGAACCGCTCCAGCAGAGGTCGCAGCGCCTCCGTGAGCTCGATCCGAACCGGGATGTCCGCCCCGACGTCGCCGCCGAACCGGGCCGCGGTCGCCAGGTGGTGGTCGCGGCGCACTCCGCAGTGCAGCGACATGACCAGCCCGTCCTCACACGACATGCGGGCCATCTCGAACAGCATGTGCCGGCGGAAGGCGGTGGCCTCGGCCTCGGTCGCCTCGCCGGCGAGCGCGGACCGGTAGATGCGAGACGCCTCGGGCTCGGAGAGCGGGTCGGTCCTGGCGTCGAAGTGGCTGTGGTCGGCCGACGTGGCGCCGTGCGCCAAGAAGTACCGGCGTCGGTTCTCGAGCGCGGCCACATACCCCCGGTAGTCGCCGGTGTCCACCTCGGCTGCCTCCCTCAGCTGGCGGACCGACTCCCGCCAACCCGGCGCCGCCGGTTCGAGGTAGCGGTCGGGGCGGAACGCCGGGATCACCCGGCCGGACCACGACGGATCGGCGGCCAGCGCGGCGTGCACGGAGAGGTCGTCGCAGGGGTCGGCCGTCGTCGACAGCACTGCGATGCCGAAGCGCTCGTACAGTGCCCGGGGGCGGAACGCGTCGGTCGAGAGGCACCCGGCGACCAGGTCGAAGATCGTATCGGCGGTCTCGGCCGAGGGGCGCAGCCGGACCCCGAAGATCTCCGCCAGCTCCGCCTCCAGCCACCACCGCACCGGCGTCCCGGCGAAGACCGTCCAGCGCTCGCACAACCGCCGCCACACCCCGCGGGCCTCCGCCTCGGGCAGCACCCCCTGACCGACACCGAGCTCCTCGAGCGCCACCCCGTCGGCATGCAGCAGCCTGGTCACGTAGTGGTCGGGAGTCACGAGCAGGGCGGTGGGGTCGGTGAACGGGCGGTCCTCGAGCAAAAGGCGCGGGTCGACATGGCCGTGCGGGCACACCAGCGGAAGCTTGGCCACCTGCTCGTACAACCGTCGCGCCACGTTCCGCTGGTCGGAGTCAGCGGGAAGCAGCCGGTCCGGATCCCCCCTGAGCAGGGGCTCTCCTGGCGTCACCTACCTATAGTGGTTTTCGGCTCGTGCTGGTGCAACCAGCAGACCGGGGAGAGGCGATGATCGACCAGCAAGGCGCCAGCCTCGACGGAGAGGTCGCCGCCATCGGCGGGCCCGGTGCGGTGCTCGTCGACGACCAGATCGAAGCCTTCGTTGCCGACCGCCTCGCCCCGTTGCCCATCGACGGTCGACGCGTCTGCGTGCTGGTCCCCGACGGAACGAGAACCTGTCCGCTCCCGCTCCTCCTCGGCGCCGTGCACCGGGCTCTCCGCCACCGGGTCGCGCGCCTCAGCATCCTCGTCGCGCTCGGCACCCACGCCGCCATGGACGACGCCCGCCTCGCCGAGCATCTCGGCGCAGCGCTGATCCGGGGCACCGAAGGGGACCGGCTGACCGACGTCGCCCAACACGCGTGGTGGGATCCCGCCGCCCTGGTCGATGTGGGTACCATCAGCGCCGAGCGCGTCGAGGAGCTGTCCGAAGGCCGGTTGCGCCGCGACGTGCCGATACGGGTCAACCGCGCCGTTCTCGACGCTGACCTCACCTTGATCGTCGGCCCGGTGTTCCCCCACGAGGTCGTCGGGTTCTCCGGAGGCAACAAGTACCTCTTCCCCGGCGTGTCAGGGCTCGAGCTGATCGACCTGTCGCACTGGCTCGGAGCCCTGATCACCAGCGCCCGCATCATCGGCACCCTCGGCCAGACCCCGGTCCGCGCGCTGATCGACCAAGCTGCAGCCATGCTCCCTGGTGACCGCCTGGCCCTCTGCGTCGTCACCGCCTCGGGCAACCGCCTGCACGCCGCCACCTTCGGCGAGTCCCGACAGGCGTGGAGAGCGGCTGCAGAGATCTCCGCACAGTCCCACATCCGCTATCTCGACGCTCCCGTGCGGCGTGTCCTTTCGATCCTGCCCGAGAGGTACGACGACATGTGGACCGGAGCCAAGGGCTTCTACAAGGTCGAGCCGGTCGTCGCCGACGGCGGTCAGGTCGTGATCTACGCCCCCCACATCACCGAGATCGCCACCACCCACCCCGCCATCAAAGAGATCGGCTACCACTGCCGCGACTACTTCGTCGCCCAGTGGGGACGCTTCGAGCACTACCACTGGGGGGACCTCGCTCACTCGACCCACCTGAGCGGTGCCGGCACCTACGACCCCGCTACCGGCGAGCACGACCGAGTCACCGTCGCCCTCGCGACCGGCATCCCAGAAGACGTCGTGCGGGCCGTCAACCTCGACTACCTCGACCCCGGCTCGGTCGACCCGGCGCAGTGGGCGACACAGCCGGACACCCTGGTCGTGCCCGACGCGGGCGAGGTCCTCTACCGGCTTCGCTGACGTGGGCGCTCAGCGCGGCGAGACCGGGGCGTCGTGCGCGCCGAGAGCGGGGTCGTCGTACGCTTCTTCGACGCGGCGCTCGTCGAGCGCCTCGCCGCGGGGTTCGGCCTCGAGGCCGTCGTCACCTTCGAGGAGGTGGCCTGCCTCAGCAGCTGCGGCGAGTCACGCCGCGCCGGCGCCGAGGTTGTGACCAGCCCCTCTCACGAATCGGTCGGGACGCCGCCGGCACGTCGAGGACGTAGGGGCTCGGCGGGCCTGCTCGCACGAAAGCGCCAACGGGCCAGGGCGTCTCCCGTCGACGAAGGTCCGGGGCCGTGGCGCAGGTGATCGCGCTCGACCTTTGGAGCCCGCACCACGGGCTGTCGATCGGCATGGTCGTGCTCACCGCGTTCCTCCTCGGGGTCGTCCACGGGGTGACGCCCGACGAGCACACCTGGCCCATCACCTTCTCCTACGCCATCGGCTCGTTCTCGGCCCGCAAGGGGATGCGCTCCGCGTTGTCGTTCTCACTGTCGTTCACGCTCCAGCGGGCGCTGCTGTCGGAGCTCGCCTACCTCGGCCTGCTGCACGTGGCGGACAACGCCACGTGGAACTCGGTCATCTACCTCGTCGTCGGTGCCGTCATGGCGCTCGCCGCGTTCTACGTGCTGCGGTTCCGCTGTGCCCTGCACCTGCATCTGTGGCCGCCGTCGGTCGGGGGGTGCCACCGCCCGAGCCACGCGGACACGGCCGAGTGGGCCGGGCGCACCCCGACCCCGGCGATGGCGGCCGTCCACGGCTTCGTCGCCGGCTGGGGTCTCGGCGCCTTCGCCCTCATCATGGCGACGGTGCTGGCGCCGGCGATGCCCTCGGCCGCGCTCGGCTGGGTGCCCGGCGCGGCGTTCGGGTTGGGCACGACTGCCGTGCTCGCCGGAGCGGGGGCGGTGATCGGCGCGCTGATCCGTCACCAGCGTCTCCCCGAGCGTCTCGCCCAGCGCGTCGCCCAGGAGGGAGCCGGCTGGACGCTGCTCGTCGGTGGGCTGCTCTTCGCCGCAGCCGGGTCGGCCGGCCTCGTCGTGCCGTCGATCATGACGGCCGGCATCTCGACGGGGATCCACGTCCACAACCTCGACCAGATCGGCGTCGGGACCCTCCTCGTGGTCCTCGTCGTGGTCGTCGCCGTGGTCACCATCTGGAGGACGGTCCACCAGCTGCGCCGCCTGCCGGTCGACGCCAGAGCTGGCGCACCGCCCGACGAGTCGGAGAGCGGCGCGCGGTCTGGCGGCGGCGCCCGGTCTGTCGATGGGGCTCGGGCTCGCGGCGGCGCCCGGTCTCTCGACGGCGCACGGTCGCGTGCACGCGGCAAGCCGCGCGGTCGCTGACAGGTGGGCCCGGACAACGGGCCTCACGTCCTCGCCGGGTGGCCGACGTTCGTGTCGGTGCGCACGCTGGCGAGCAGCGGGCCCTTCAAGAAGTCGAGGCCGATCGTTGCGACGCCGACCACGGCGAGGACGACGGCGATGTCGAGGAGGGGGACGGCGGCCATGAGGATTCCCCGGGTGGCGAGGAAGGCGACGATGACGACGTCGGCAGTGCTGGCGGCGAGCATCGAGGTGCTGGGACGCGAGGCCCACAGGTGGCGTCGCTCGCGCACGAGGTAGACGGTGGCTTGGCCGGT
>DAHVMA010000053.1:0-88316 GCA_027320105.1 Acidimicrobiaceae bacterium
CGACGTTTCCGCGGAAACGTCCGGGGGCTCTTTCGACGCGCCCACGGGCGGGGCCGACCGGTCGAGACGGCCCTGCGGCGGGCCCCGACGCCACGTCAAGGTGGTGTCACAGCCCCCTGGCACCATGACGAGAGGTTGAAACGTGAAGTGGGCCCCCACTGAAACGTGAAGACCTCGTGGTGGAGGCGATGGGAATCGAACCCACGAACCTCTTGCATGCCATGCAAGCGCTCTACCAACTGAGCTACGCCCCCAGGTGGCTCAGGAAGGCTATCAGGCGACGTCCACCCCGGTGGGTGTCGCCGCCGCCTGCCGATCCTCACCGGAGGAGGCCCAGCCGACGCGTTGGGATCAGGCGCACACGACGCGTCGACCGCTGTCGGCATCGCCGCGGCGGGGGAGGCCCTGGACAGCTCGGTACGCTGCCGGGGATGGCCACCGAGACCGAGCAGGCCCGCACGGACGGGGACGCCCCGCCCTACCGCTACACGGGCGCGCTCGCCGCCGAGATCGAGGCTCGCTGGCAGGGGCGCTGGGCGGCGGAGGGGACCTTCGTCGTGCCCCGCACGACCGAGCCGGGGCCGGCCGGCAAGTTCTTCCTGATGGACATGTTCCCCTACCCGTCCGGGGAGGGCCTGCACGTCGGCCACCCCCTCGGCTACATCGCCACGGACATCTTCGGCCGCTACCTGCGGATGACCGGCTGGCGGGTGCTGCACACCCTCGGCTACGACGCCTATGGCCTGCCCGCCGAGCAGTACGCCATCGAGACCGGGACCGACCCCCGCTCGACGACGGAGGCCAACATCCGCCGCTACCGGGCGCAGATCGCCCGGCTGGGCCTGGCGCACGACCCGACGCGCTCGGTCGCCACCACCGACGAGTCCTTCTACCGCTGGACGCAGTGGATCTTCCTGCAGATATACAACGCCTGGTACGACGAGCGGGGGCAGAGGGCGAGGCCGATCACGGAGCTGGCGGCCGCCTACGAGGCCGGGGGGGTCCCCACCCCCGACGGCCGACCCTGGTCGGAGCTGTCGGAGCGGGAACGGGCCGACGCCCTCGACGCCCGCCGGCTGGCCTACCGGGCCAGGGTTCCGGTCAACTGGTGCCCGGGCCTCGGGACCGTGCTCGCCAACGAGGAGGTGACAGCCGACGGGCGCTCCGAGCGTGGCAACTTCCCGGTGCTCCGCCGGGAGCTGACCCAGTGGATGATGCGGATCACGGCGTACGCCGACCGGCTCCTCGAGGACCTCGAGCACCTGGACTGGCCGGAGTCGGTGAAGACGATGCAGCGCAACTGGATCGGCCGCTCGGAGGGGGCGTCGATCGACTTCCCGCTGCGGGGCACCGGCGCCGCCCTCGAGGTGTTCACCACCCGGCCCGACACGCTCTTTGGTGCGACGTACATGGTGGTCGCTCCTGAGCACCCGCTCGTGGACACGCTCGTCCCGGATGCGTGGCCGGCGCCGGCGCCGCAGTCGTGGACGGGCGGCCACGCCACCCCGCTCGAAGCGGTGGACGAGTACCGCTCCCGGGCCGCCGCGATGACCGAACGGGACCGCCAGGCGGAGGCCCGGCCCAAGGCGGGGGTGTGGACCGGCGCCTACGCCACCAACCCGGCGAGCGGCGAGGCCGTCCCCGTCTTCGTCGCCGACTACGTGCTGGCCGGCTACGGGACCGGCGCCATCATGGCCGTCCCCGCCCACGACCAGCGGGACTTCGACTTCGCCCGGACGTTGGGGCTCGAGATCCGCCCGGTGGTGGCCGCCACCGACGGGCGCGACCCCTACGACACCTCGGGCTGGACCGACGCGTACGTCGGCGACGGTGAGGTCATCAACTCCGCCGGCGAGGCGGTGAGCATCGACGGGAAGCGGGTCGGCGACGCCAAGCGGGCGATGGTGGAATGGATGGAGTCCGCCGGCGTCGGGCGGGGAACCGTGAGCTACAAGCTGCGTGACTGGCTGTTCTCACGCCAGAGATATTGGGGCGAGCCCTTTCCCATCGTCTTCGACGACTCCGGGCGAGCGCACCCGCTGCCCGAGTCCATGCTCCCGGTCAGGCTCCCCGACATCGACGACTACCGGCCGGGCGCCCTCGACCCCGACGACGCCGGGTCCGATCCCGAGCCGCCGCTGGCCCGTGCCACCGACTGGGTCGAGGTCACCGTCGACCTCGGTGACGGGCCGCGGCGCTATCGCCGGGAGACCGACACGATGCCGCAGTGGGCCGGCTCGTGCTGGTACGAGCTGCGCTACCTCGATCCCGGCAACGACCGGGAGCTGGTCGCACCGCAGCTCGAGGAGTTCTGGATGGGGCCGCAGCGGGAGGGTGACACCGGGGGCGTCGACCTCTACGTCGGCGGGGTCGAGCACGCCGTGCTGCACCTGCTGTACTCCCGCTTCTGGCACAAGGTGCTCCACGACCTGGGGCACCTGAGCAGCCGGGAGCCGTTCCGCCGCCTGTTCAACCAGGGCTACATCCAGGCGTACGCCTACACCGACCGCCGCGGCGTCCACGTCCCCGCCGGCGAGGTGGTCGAGCGCGGCGGGCGGTACTGGTACGGCGACGAGCCGGTGACCCGTAGCTACGGGAAGATGGGCAAGTCGCTCAAGAACTCGGTCTCGCCTGACGAGATCTGCAACCGCTACGGGGCGGACACCCTCCGGCTGTACGAGATGTACATGGGTCCGCTGGACGTCTCCCGCCCGTGGGAGACCAAGGCGGTCGTCGGTCAGCTGCGGTTCCTGCAACGGGTGTGGCGCAACCTGCTCGACGAGGCCACCGGGTCGCCGACGGTCGTGGACGAGGCTCCGGACCCCGGCACGGAGCGACTGCTGCACGCGACGATCGACGCGGTGAGAGCCGAGATGGAGGCGCTGCGGTTCAACACGGCCATCTCCCGGCTCATCGAGCTCAACAACCACCTGACGGCGCGGCGGGCGCCGGTGGCGCGGTCGGTGGCCGAGCCGTTCGTGCTCATGCTGTCGCCGTTCGCCCCTCACGCCGCCGAGGAGCTGTGGGCGCGCCTCGGCCACGACGCCACGCTGGCCTACGAGCCGTTCCCGCAGGCCGATCCTGGCAAGCTGAGCTCCGCCACCGTCACCTACCCGGTGCAGGTGGACGGGAAGGTGCGGGCGACGGTGGAGGTGCCGGCCGACGCCAGCGCGACGGACGTCGAGGCGGCAGCGCTTGCCGGCGTGGCGGGCTGGACCGAGGGCCGGGCGGTCGCCAAGGTCGTCGTGGTGCCGGGGAGGATCGTGAGCGTCGTGCTCACGAAACGGGCCTGAGGGGGGCCGCCGGCCAGCGTGGCGGCACGGCTGTCGGTGCCGCCGGACTAGCGCTCACCCCGCAGGAACCGCTCCAGCTCAGCGGCGATCTCGTCCCCGGAGGGCAGGTCACCGATGGGCGTCTCGCCGAGCCCCTCCTCCTCGTCGTGGGACAGCTCCAACTGGCGCACCATGGCGGCGTGCTCGTCGCTGCCGGCGATCAGCTGGTCTATGTGAGCAGCGGTGACGGCGGCGGCGGCGTGCAGGTCCCTGGTGTCGACCTCCAAGGAGGCGAGGGCGCCGAGGCGCTCGAGCAGGGCAGCCGACGCCGCCGGATAGGGCAGCGCCGAGGCGTAGTGCGGTACCCGTGCCCACAGTCCGACGGACGCCACGCCGGCCCGCCCGAAGCCGTGCTCGAGAGCGCCCTGGGCGCCTGCAGGCACGTCGATGGTGGCCGGCACCACACCGATCTGCTGGGCGAGGGCGCGCTCGACGCTGGTCCCCGCCAGGCGCACCGGTCGGGTGTGCGGCACAGGCGCCGGGAACGCTCCCAGTCCCACCACCAGCTCCACCCCCAACCGGGACGACAGGGCGATCACCTCGGTGACGAAGCGGTGCCAGCGCATGTCTGGTTCGGGCCCGGAGAGCAGCAGGATGTCGCGTCCCCCACCGCGGGCGGCGCCGCTGGCGGCCTCGAGGCGCAGCTCGGGCCAGCGGAGGTCCTTCTCCACCCCGGCGTCGAGGCGCAGGATCGGCCTGCGGGCGCGGTGGTCGATCAGCTCGTCGGCGTCGAAGGTGGCGACCATCTGGGTGGGCAGGCTCTCCCGCAGCGTCGCCATGGCGGTGGCGGCGGCCTGCCCGGCGTCGATCCAGCCTTCGAGGCACACGACGAGCGCCGGGCGGTCGAGGACCGGCCACGAGTGGAGCGAGGCGAGATCGGCCACGGTGCCCGGCTTCAGCCGATACGCCCGGCGGCGTCGAGGGCGAGGCCGGCGAGCTGTCGGATCATGCCCGGGTAGCCGCTGTGGTCGAAGCCGTCGTTGCCCATGGCCCCTGCGATGTATCGCACGTACACGCCCTCCAGGATGCACGCGACCTTCCAGTAAGCGAAGGCCATGTAGTAGTCGAGGTGTTGGATCGAGCGCCCCGACGCAGCGGCGTAGCGCGCCGCCAGCTCCGGTTTGGTGAGGAACCCGCCGTCGGTCGTGGCCGTGTGGGCCAATACGGAGGTCTCGCCGGGATCAGCCCAGTAGACGAGCAACTGCCCGAGGTCGGCCATGGTGTCGCCCAGGGTGCACAGCTCCCAGTCGAGGACGGCGGCCAGCTTGCCGTCGTGGTCGACGATGGCGTTGTCGAGGCGGTAGTCGCCGTGCACGATGCCGGCCCGGTGCTGCTCGGGGATGGTGGCCACCAGGCCGTCGTGGACGGCGTCGATCTCCGCCACGTCCGGCCCGCCGTGGTCGTCGCGGCAGGTGACGTACTGGCCGTACCAGCGCCGCAGCTGCCGGACGAGGTAGGAGTCCCTGCGCCCGAGGTCGCCGAGGCCGACGGCGTCGGGGTCGAGGGCGTGCAGGGCGGCGAGGGTGTCGACCAGGTCCTCGGAGATGCGGCGGCGCTGCTCCAGGCTGAACAGGGCGGCGGCGTCGCCCTCGGCCCGCATCACGTGGCCGTCGACGAAGTCCATGACGTAGAACGGGGCGCCCGTCACCGACGCGTCGGCGCAGTACCCGACCGCGCGTGGCACCGGGACGCCGGCCTGCCGCACCGCTTCGATGACCCGGTGCTCGCGTGCCATGTCGTGGGCGGTGGGCAGCAGGTGACCCGTCGGCGGCCGGCGCAGCACCCAGCGCCGGGCGGTGGCGTCGGCGACGGCGAAGGTGAGGTTGCTGCGGCCGCCGGCGATGAGCTCGAAGCGCAGCGGCGGCCGCACCCCGGTGACGTGGGTGACGAACCATCCCGTCACGCCGGCGGGGTCGATGCCGGGCGGCGCGCCGGCCCTGCCGCGGCCGGCCCCTGCCGGATTCTCGGCGCCGTCGGTACCCTCGTCGATTGGGCGTGCCCCGCCGCGGTGCGTGCCTTCGGGGTCGGTCATCCCCCCCGAACCTAGAGCCTCTGGAGGAGACGAGTCCCGATGGACGTCACCGATGCCACTTTCGAGACGGACGTGCTCGACCGATCGCTGCAGGTCCCGGTCGTGATCGACCTGTGGGCCTCGTGGTGCGGGCCGTGCCGGACCCTCGGTCCGATCCTGGAGAAGGTGATCGCCGAGACCGACGGTCGTGTCGCTCTCGCCAAGGTCGACGTGGACGCCAACCCGAGGGTGGCGACGACGTTCCAGGTCCAGTCGATCCCCGCCGTCTTCGCTGTCGCCGACCGCAAGGTCGTCGACCGGTTCGTCGGGGCGCTGCCCGAGCCGGCCGTCCGGGACTGGGTCAACCGGCTGGTCGCCCCGCCGAGCGAGGTCGACCGCCTGGTCGAAGCCGGCGACGTGGTGTCGTTGCGACGAGCGGTGGAGCTCGAGCGGGGCAACGGCAAGGCGGTGGTCGCCCTCGCCCGCGTGCTCGCCGACGCCGACGACCCCGACGCCCGCCAGGAGGCGCTCGCCCTGCTGGCCCGCATCCCCGAGACGCCCGAGACCCGCCACATAGCGGCGCAGGCCCGGCTGGGGGAGGGCGCGGCCGAGGGCGGCGGCATCGAGTCCAAGCTCGACGCCCTGCTCGACCGGGTGAAGGGCGACGAAGGGGCGCGCCAGGAGTTCCTCGACCTCCTCGAGGTCCTTGGCACGGACGACCCCCGCACCCCCCCGTACCGCAAGGCCCTCGCTGACCGTCTGTTCTGAGGGGTAGCGTCGCCGCCCGTGCTGCTGACGCTCGGGAGCCGACGCCACGACCTCACGACCCGGGCGCTGGTGGTGGGAGTCGTCGACGACTCTGGCGTGGAGCGGGCGTGCCGCCGTGCGGAGGCGCTCGTCGCCGCCGGCGCCGATGTCGTCGAGGTCGCCGACGAGGGGCGGGGTGCGCCGGTGGTCACTGCCGTGGTGGCCTGCGCCGGCGTCCCGGTGTGCGTGGCGACGTCGAGCCCGAGCGTGGCGGCGGACGCCTACAGGGCGGGAGCGGTGATGGGCCGAGTGTCGGGGGGCGTGGGCATCGCGAGCGCAGCGGGGGCGGTGGTGGTGGCAGCCTGCGTGGAGGGGGTGGCGGAGGCGCGCCGCGCCGGGGTCCCCGACGACAGGATCGTCCTCGGCGTCAGCGTGGATCTCCGAAAGTCCTCGCCCCCGCCCGCCGAGCTCCTCGACGGGTCCGGCCGCCTCAGCGCCGCCGGCGTGCCCCTCATGCTGTCGGTCGTCCACGCCGAGGGGGCGGGTGGGGAGGCGGCCGCCCAGGCCGTGGCGGTCAGCAGCGGCTTCCGCCTGCTGCGCAGCCACGACGTAGTCGGCGCCCGGCGGGTGCGCGACACCCTCGCTGCGGTGCTGGAGGCGGTGTGAGCGCCGAGGACCGAGCCGTGTGGCTCGTCGACGGGGACGACCCCGCCTTGGTGTCGGAGGCCGTGAGGGGTGTGGTCGACGAGATCGTGGGCGGCGCCGACCGCAGCCTCGCGGTCGAGGACTTCTCGGGTGAGGAGGTCGACCTCGCCGTCGTGGTCGACGCCTGCCGTACGGCGCCGTTCCTCTTCGACCGGCGGGTCATCGTGGTGCGCGACGTCGGCCGCTTCTCCACTGAGGCTCTCGCCCCGCTGCTGTCGTACCTCGAGGAGCCGGTGCCGACCACGGCGCTGGTGCTCACCGCCGGCGGCGGCCGCGTCGCGCCGAGGCTCGTCGCCGCCGTCAAGGCGCACGGCCACGTGCGCTCGACGGCCATCGGTCGTGACACGCGCGCATGGGTGCGGGACCGGCTGAAGCGCAGCGGGTTGCGCTTCGACCGCCACGCCGAGGACCGTGTGGAGGCTCACCTCGGCTCTGACCTGAGCCGCCTTCCCGGCGTCCTCGACGTGCTGGTGGCGGCGTACGGGGAGGGCGCCCGGCTCGGCGCCGACGACGTCGCCCCCTACCTCGGCGAGGCCGGGGCGGTGGCGCCGTGGGACCTCACCGACGCAGTCGACGCCGGCGCCACCGACCGCGCCCTCGAGCACCTGCACCGGCTCCTCGCCGCCGGCGAACGCCACCCCCTGGTGGTCCTCGCCGTCCTCCACCGCCACGTCGCCAACCTCCTGCGGGTCGACAGCCCGGTGATCACCAGCGAGGTTGCAGCCGCCTCGGCGCTGGGCATCCAGAAGGGGCGGAGCACGTTCCCGGCGAAGAAGGCGCTGCAGTCGGCCCGCCGCTACGGCAGCGCCGGCATCGCCGACGCCATCGGCCTCGTCGCCCAGGCGGAGCTCGACTTGAAGGGGGCCACCGAGCTGCCCGGCAGCCTCGTCCTCGAGATCCTCGTGGCGCGCCTGTGCCGGCTGGCGCGCGCCGGCCGGGGCCGCTGAGCAGCCTCTGGGTGGCGCTCACCCGCCCCACCCAGCACCTGAGCATCGTGTGGCCCTGCCCCCTCCCCGCTGCCCTGGCGGCGCAGCGGTCCCGCTACTCCTCGGCCTGATCCAGCTGGTGGGCGCGCCGCATCAGGCGGGCTTTGCGGTTGGAGGCCTGGTTCTTGTGGATGATGCCCCGGGACACGGCCTTGTCGAGGCGCTTGACCGCCATCCGCAGGTCCTCCGCGGCGGTCTCACTGCCGGCCTCCGCCGAACGCACGGCCGCCTTGATGCGCGTCTTGATCTCCGACTTCGCCGCCTTGTTGCGCAGCCGGGCCTTCTCGTTGGTCCGGTTGCGCTTGATCTGACTCTTGATGTTGGCCACGTCGTCCTGCCGGTCTGGGGAAGGGAACCGGGTGAGCCTAGCAGGGGGGCGTCTTGTCGACGAAGCGGCCGACGGCGTCGAGGATCACCGCCAGCGACCCGTCCAAGCCGAGGGCGGTGGTGTCGAGCCACAGGTGGTACCAGCCGGGGTCGAGCGGGTCCGCCCGGTAGAGGCGCCGCACCCACAGCTCCCGGGAGCGGTCGGTCTGGCCGAGGCGCTCGGCTGCCCGTTCCTCGGGGATCCCCTCGATGGCGGCCGCCTGCCTCGCCCGGGCCTGCACGGGGCCGTCGAGGCGGACGTGGTAGGCGCACGGCCGGTCGGCCAGCACGATGGCGGCGGCGCGCCCCAACACGACGGCGCCTGCACCCGAGCGCGCCGCTGCCAGGCCCGCCTCCGCCTGGTCGCGCAGCTCGTCCTCGGGCTCGACGAGCATCGGCGGTGCCGACAGCCCGTACACCCCGGCGGCGCGCGCCAGGTAGGTGAACAGCCGGCTCCCCGGCGTCGCCGCCTTCTCCTCCTCCGACAGCCCCTCCTCCGAGTGGGCGGCGTCGCCGAGCTCGCGGGTCGCCTCCTCGCTGACGTCGGCGGTGAGGAGGCGGTCCACGAAGGGCAGGCCCAGTGCGCCCGCCAGGCGCGGGGCGATGATGCTGCCGCCGGCCCCGTAGCTGGCGGAGATCGTCACGACGGGCTCCATCTCGCGAAATGTACCCGTGCGCCACACTGGAGGGGTCGTGAGCCATCCCGCCCTGTCCAGCATCCGGAACCTGTCGATCGTCGCGCACGTCGACCACGGCAAGTCGACGTTGTCGGACCGGGTGCTGGAGCTGACCGGCGCCGTCGACGCCCGCGAGATGCGCGAGCAGTACCTGGACTCCATGGACATCGAGCGGGAGCGGGGCATCACCATCAAGGCCCAGAACGTCCGTGTCGGCTGGAAGGGCTACACGATCCACCTGATCGACACGCCCGGCCACGTCGACTTCGGCTACGAGGTCAGCCGGAGCCTGGCGGCGTGCGAGGGTGTGGTGCTGCTCGTCGACGCCGCCCAGGGGATCGAGGCCCAGACGCTCGCCAACGCCTACCAGGCGCTCGAGCACGACCTCGAGATCGTCGCCGCCCTCAACAAGATCGACCTTCCGGCCGCCGACCCCGACCGGTACGCCGCCGAGATCGAGAAGGTCCTCGGCATACCCGTCGACCAGATCCTCCGCCTGTCGGCCAAGACGGGCGTAGGCGTGCCGGCGCTGCTCGACGCCGTCTGCGAGCGGATCCCCCCGCCGGCCGGCGACCCGGAGGCGCCACTGCAGGGCCTGATCTTCGACTCGTACTACGACCAGTACCGCGGGGTGGTGAGCGCCGTGCGGGTCGTCAACGGCCGGCTGGTGGCCGGCGCCCGCCTCCGGTTCGTGCAGGCCGCCCGCACCCACGACGTGGAGGAGATCGGCGTCCGGCTCCCGGCCGCCACCCCTGTGGACGCCCTCGGCCCGGGCGAGGTCGGGTACCTGATCGCCGGCATCAAGGACGTGGCGGAGGCGCGCTCGGGCGAGACGGTCACCGAAGCGTCCCGCCCGGCGGCCGAGCCCCTCGCCGGCTACGAGGATCCCAAGCCGATGGTGTTCTGCGGCCTGTACCCGCTGGACGGCGACGAGCTCGCCGCCCTCCGGGACGCCCTCGAGAAGCTCCGCCTCAACGACGCGTCGGTCACCTACCAGCCGGAGAGCTCCGGGGCGCTCGGGTTCGGCTTCCGGTGCGGCTTCCTCGGCCTGCTGCACATGGAGATCGTGCGGGAGCGCCTGGAGCGGGAGTTCGGCCTGTCGCTGATCGCCACCGCGCCGTCGGTGGAGTACCGGGCGCACCTGACCGGCGGGGGCACCGTCCTCGTGCACAACCCGAGCGAGATGCCGCCACCCGAGAAGCTGGAGTCGATCGAGGAGCCGTACCTCCAGGCGACGATCCTGACGCCGTCGGAGTACACCGGCACGCTGATGGACCTCTGCCAGGGCCGCCGCGGCGACATGGTCCGCATGGAGTACCTCGGCCCCGAGCGCCTGGAGCTGGTCTACCGGATCCCGCTCGCCGAGGTGGTGATGGACTTCTTCGACGCCTTGAAGAGCAGGACGAAGGGCTACGCCAGCCTGGACTACGAGCCGGCAGGCTGGGAGGAGGCCGACCTCGTCAAGATCGACATCCTCTTGAACGGCGTCGCCGTCGACGCCTTCAGCGCCATCGTCCACAAGAGCCAGGCGCAGGACTACGGCCGGCGCATGACCGACAAGCTGCGGGAGCTGATCCCCCGGCAGCTCTTCGACGTGCCCATCCAGGCGGCCGTCGGCGGGCGGATCATCGCCCGCGAGACGGTGAAGGCCAAGCGCAAGGACGTGCTGTCGAAGTGCTACGGGGGCGACATCACCCGCAAGCGCAAGCTGCTCGACAAGCAGAAGGAGGGCAAGAAGAGGATGAAGAGCATCGGGCGCGTCGAGGTGCCTCAGGAGGCATTCATCCAGGCCCTCCGCCTGGAGGAGTAGGCCCAGCGGAACGGTTGACCACTGAACGGACAAGGACCATGGCCCACACCCTTTACCCCCCCATTCATCCGGCCATCGGCGTTCCGCCCCAGAGGACCAACGAGATCGTCCACGGCACCCGGCGGCTCCCCGTGGTGGCCGCAGCCGCTGCCATCACCGTGTTGACCTTGGCGCTCACCGTGGGCGTCGGGTCCCGAAGGGCCTCAGCCACCACCACCCTCACCCAGCCCACGCCGTCGGTGACAGCGAGCGATTTCCCGATCGAGCGGCAGGGCAGCGCGCCCGCCGACGGCAACGGGCTGATCCCGAACCCGGCGACACCGACCGGCTCCGCGATCGCGGCGCCCACCTCCTGCACGGTGACCTTCGATGCCACCACGGGCAGCACATCCGCGGACGTGAACTCCTGGATAGCAGGGAACGAGAACTCCATCACCGCCACCACGGTGGTGTGCCTGTCTGGCACCTTCACCTCGCCGATCCACGTCTGGAGCAAGTACGCCCCGGCGCTGCTCGAGATCGCCCCCGCGCCGAGCGCGACCGCCACGCTCGACCTCGGCCAGGTGGTGGCCGCGGACGTCAACCCCAACGTCTACTTCGGCGAGGCCGGCGGCGTCAGCATCGTCGACTCACGCGGCGTCGAGATCTACGGCCTGACCGTCGAGAACTTCACCACCGACGGGACCACCTACGTTCCGTCCGGGATCGATGTGACGGTCCGCAGTGACACGGCCAACACCAACCAGAGCACCGTGCCGCACGAGTCCGCCTGCTTCCTGCACGGCGATCGCGGGTGCAGTGACATCTACATCCTCGACAACACCCTGCGGAACATTGCCAACACCGCCGATGAGAACTTCACGACCAAGAGGTTCTGCGGCAGCGGCAGCGTCGACGCCTACGGCATCTCCGTGATCGCGGCGGGCAGCGCCACGTCCGGGGCGTTGCAGCATGTCGTGGTCGAGGGCAACACGGTGTCGCACACCCGGACCGGGCAGAGCGAGACGATAACCGTCAACGGTGACATCACCGATTTCCTCGTCGCCAACAACGTCGTCCACCACGGGGACAACATCGGGATGGACACCATCGGCTGGGAGACCGGCTCGTCGCAGGCCCGCCACGGCCTGGTCCAGGGCAACACGGTCTACAACATCGATACCTACAACAACGCCGGTTATGGACAGTGGTCCCACGGTCGCTGCCGGCCAACGCCGGAGGGGGCCGGCGGCATCTACAACGATGGCGGCGCCTACATCTGGATCAACGACAACACCGTCTGGAACACCAACCAGGGCATCAGTCTCGACTGTGAGACGGCCGGCAAGAAGAGCGACCACCTGCTCGTCTCCGGCAACACGGTCGTGAACGAGGCGGGAACATCGTTCCGCGACCCCAGCATTGGGGCGAACCCGCCCGGCACAGGCGGCACATCAACCGTGGCGGGCCACGACTCGTACGCCTTCTACGTCGACGCGTACGGTCCCGGAGCCAGCATCGGCGATGTGTACGCGCACGGCAACATCTTCGTGGACCAGAGCCAGTACTACCTGAAGCGGTCCTATCTGATGCCGGTCGTCGACCTTGGCGGCGGGCTGTGGTCGAACGTGGAGATCTGGCACAACACGATCGAGGGACTGGGCCCCGCTGACCGGTACAACCCTCTCCTCGCGATCAGCAACCAGCCATCTGGCGGGATCAACGTGGTGAACTGCAACAACTACGTGAACCTGTCCGGAGCGGCCAACAGTTTGAGCGGCAACTTCGCAACGCCTTCCCACAGCTATCTGACCCTGCACCAGTGGCAGGCCAGCAACGGGCACGGCTGGGACGCCAACAGCGAAGTCAACGGCTTCTCCCTGAGCTGCCCAGCTGCATCGATCAAGTGACCAGGCGCTACACGCGGCGGTGCCGCACCCGTCGAGGCGCCGGCTCTGGGGAGCTCGAGGACTTTCTCCGTGCCGCTACGCGGCCTCGTCCGATCCTGTGCAACTGGAAGGTGCAGGTATCATCGTGGCACTCGCATGCTCGACGACCGGAAAGCCGCGATCCTCCGGGCCGTGGTGGAGGAGTACATCCAGACCGCGCAGCCGGTCGGGTCGAGCCACGTCGCCCACCAGACCGGGCTCGCCGTGTCGCCTGCGACGGTGCGCAACGAGATGAGCCAGCTGGAGCGCGAAGGGTACCTGTACCAGCCGCACACCAGCGCCGGGCGCGTGCCGACGGACAAGGGCTACCGGTTCTTGGTGGACTCGCTCACGACGCCGGGAGTCCTCGACGACGGACGGGCGCAGCAGGTCCGTGCCTTCTTCGCCCGGGCCCATGGGGCGCTCGAACGGATGCTCGCCGACACCAGCCGCCTGCTGACCGGTCTCACCGACTACGCCGCCGTGGTCACGGCACCCAACGCCGAGTCCCTGACCCTGCGGTCGGTGCAACTGGTCTCCCTGTCGCCCCGGGTCGTGATGGTCCTCGCCGTGCTCTCCAACGGCACGATCGAGAAGCGGACCCTCGACCTCGCGCCCGACGCCGAGGTCGGCGAGGCCACCGTCGGAGCGGCGTCGTCTCATCTGGCGGTGTCGCTCACCGGGGCCGTGTGGGGCAGCACGCCGCTGCTCATCGCCGCCGGCGACGCCGCCGTCGATGACCTCGCCAACCGGGCCCTCGTGGCGCTGGCGGCGACGGTGCCCACGGGGAACGATCAGGTCTACGTGGGCGGCGCAGCGCGCATGGCGGCCGCCTTCGACGCCGTCGACACGATCCGCCAGGTCCTCTCCATCATGGAACAGCAGTACGTCCTCGTGACGCTGCTGCGGGACGTCCTCGACCGCGGGCTGTCGGTGGCCATCGGGACCGAGCACGGGATGCAGTCGCTGGCGGACTGCTCGCTCGTCGTGGCTCCCTACGAGGTGGAGGGCGACCGGGGCACGATCGCGATCCTCGGTCCTACGCGCATGCACTACGACCAGGCCCTCGCAGCCGTGGGCGTCGTCAGCGAGCGGCTCGGGCGTGCCCTCAGCGAGGGGGCGTGAACCGGTCCTCGGCCGGCGGCCGTCGGTGGGGCCTGCCCTGCGCGTGGGCGGCGCCGGTCGGCGACCGGCCCGGTCCCGGGTAGGCTCCTACGACCGTGGCCGGCGACGACTACTACGAGGTGCTGGGCGTCTCGCGCAGCGCATCCGAGGGCGAGATCAAGCGCGCCTACCTGAAGCTCGCCCGCGAGCTGCACCCTGATGCCAACCCCGGTGAGCGTGCCGCGGAGGAGCGCTTCAAGCTCGTCAACCTCGCGTACGAGACGCTGCGCGACCCGGAGCGGCGACGGCAGTACGACCTCTTCGGGGCGGGCGGGCCGCGCCAGGGCGCGGCGGACCCGTTTGGCTTCGGTGGCGGCAGCGGCCTCGGGGACATCTTCGACGCCTTCTTCGGCGGCGGAGGCGGAGGCTTCACCACCGCCACGACGGCCCGGCGCGGGCCCCGCCGGGGCGAGGACGTCGAGGCGGTGCTCGAGCTCGACTTCGCCCGTGCCGTGTTCGGCGGCGAGGAGGAGATCGCCGTCCGCCTGCCGACGACTTGCGCCACCTGCGCCGGCTCGGGGGCCCGACCAGGCACCACACCTGTCACCTGCAGCACCTGCGGCGGCGCCGGCGAGGTCCGCCGGGTCCGCCAGTCGATCCTCGGGCAGATGGTCACGGCCTCGCCGTGCCCCCGCTGCGGCGGGCTCGGCGAGGAGATCACCTCGCCCTGCGCCGGCTGCCGCGGCGACGGGCGGCGCACCGTGGAGCAGGGCTTCGTCGTCGACGTACCGGCCGGCATCGACGACGGCTCGACGTTGCGGCTGACCGGGCGCGGCGCGGCCGGTATCCGGGGTGGCCCCCCCGGCGACCTCTACGTGCACCTCCGGGTCCGACCCCACCCGACGCTGGTCCGCGATGGGGCCGACCTGCACACCGTCGTGCACGTCGCCATGACCCAGGCGGCGCTCGGGTCGCACCTCGGCGTGGAGACCCTCGACGGTACGGAGGACGTGACGCTGCCGGCCGGCACCCAGTCGGGGCGGGAGATCCGCCTGCGCGGCCGCGGCGTACCGCACCTGCAGGGGCGGGGACGGGGCGACCTGGTCGTGACCATCTCCGTCGACACGCCAACGGAGCTCACCAAGGCCCAGGAGGAGCTCGTGCGGGGGTTGGCCGCCGAGCGGGGGGAGCCGGTCGCCGAGGCCGACGCCGGCCTGCTGTCCCGCATCCGCGGCGCCTTCAAGTAGGGGCCACGGCGGCCGCCTCCCGGGAGCCGGCGTGGGCGGCGTCGCCGGCTGGCGCCGCCGCCCGTGCTGCGGCGGCGCACGTGTTTGTGGCCGACGTCGAGCGGCCGTTGCTCGACGAAGGCGACCGCCACCACCTGGCGCGGGTCCTGCGCCTGCGCCGTGGGGAGCGGGTCAGCGTCTGCGACGGTGCGGGCGGGTGGGTGCTGTGCCGCTTCGACGGCGAGGGCGGAGTCGAACCGGTCGGCGAGACGGAGTCGTGGCCACCGCCCCGCCCCGCGATCACGGTGGGCTTCGCCCCACCCAAAGGTGAGCGGGCCGAGTGGGCGGTGCAGAAGCTGACCGAGCTGGGCGTCGACCGCATCATCCCCCTACGCACCCGGCGCGGCGTCGTCCGCTGGGAGGCGCAGCGCTCCGAGCGCCAGCTCGCCCGGTGGCGTGCCATCTGCCACCAGGCGGCCATGCAGAGCCGGCGGCTGTGGTTGCCCGTCGTGGAGGACCCCTGTCCGCCCGCCCAGGTCGGCAGCGCTGCGGGGGACCCCCGCCCGCTCGGCCCGGTGGCGCTGGCCGAGCCCGGTGGCGCCCCACCGTCACTGTCCTGGCCCACGGTGCTGATCGGACCCGAGGGGGGATGGTCGGACGACGAGCTAGCGCTGGGCATGCCCACGATCGCGCTCGGGCCCGGGGTCCTGCGCACCGAGACGGCCGCCGTCGCCGCCGGCGCCGTGCTGGTGGCGCTACGGGCGGGGCTGGTGAGGCCGTCGGGCGGGGGGGTGCCGTCGGGCGGGGGGGTGGCGTCGGGCGAGGGGCTCGATGCCCGATCAGGCGGCACATGACGGGCAGCTGTCGCAGCCTCGTGATGGCCGCCGCGGCGCCGGGCCGTTGCGTCGGAGGCCGTGGCGGGCAGGACTTGCCGCAGGATCCGTTTCCAGCTCCCGGAATGCTCGCTACCATCACCGCTTGAAAGGGGAGGCCAACGTGTCCGAGAGCATGCCGAGCTCCTATGCGCGCCGGGTAGGTGACCGCCTGCGCAGCGTGCGGCTACAACAGCGCATGTCCCTCCAGGCCGTCGAGGCGGCCTCCGGCGAGGAGTTCAAGGCGTCGGTGCTCGGTGCCTACGAACGGGGGGAGCGGGCCATCTCCGTGCCTCGGCTCCAACGCCTCGCCCGCTTCTACAACGTGCCGGTCGACCAGCTCCTGCCCGGGGACGTCGCATCGAAGGGACGGATCGACCGCCGCGACGGCGAGGTCGGTGCCGATGAGCGCCGGGACGACGACAGCATCACGATCGACCTGACGCAGCTCGACAGCGCGGCGTCACCCGAGAGCCAAGCGCTGGGGCGCTACCTGTCGACCATCCAGGTGCAGCGGCAGGACTTCAACGGGCGGGTGCTCACCGTCCGGCGTGAGGACGTACGTGCCCTTGCCGCCCTCTTCGACGTGCCCGCCGACGAGGTTCGCCGGCGGCTCGCCGAGATGGGCCTGCGCCTGTAGGCACGGGCGGGGGGACTGGCCCGCCCACCCGTTGGGACCGCCGCCGCAACAGCCCGAGGCGGTGGCACCATCGCCGCGATGCCCACGGCCCCCGCCCCGGCCCGCCCGCCGGCACCGCCCCCCCGGGACGCGCCCGGCTTCGGTGCCTACGTCCACGTCCCCTTCTGCCAGCGGCGCTGTGACTACTGCGCCTTCGCCACCTGGTCCGATCGCTCCCACCTCACCGGCGCCTACGTCGCAGCGGTGCGCACCGAGGTCGAGCGGGCCGCCGACGCCGGGCTTCCCGCAGCCAGCTCCGCCTTCTTCGGTGGCGGCACTCCGTCCCTCCTGCGGGCCGAGGAGCTGGCGGCGATCCTCGGGTGCATCCCTCTGGCGCCTGGAGCCGAGGTGACCGTCGAGTGCAACCCGGAGGACGTGACGCTCCAACGGCTGACCGCCTACCGGGACGCCGGTGTCACCCGCCTGTCCCTCGGTGTCCAGTCGACCGTGCCCCATGTACTGCGCTCCCTCGGCAGGCAGCACGATCCTGCCGCCGTGCCGGCTGCCGTCTCGGCCATGGCCGGCGCCGGCTTCGCAGCGGCGTACAGCGTCGATCTGATCTTCGGGGCTGCCGGGGAAACGCCGGCGGACTGGGAGCGGACCGTCTCCGATGTCCTGGCTCTCGACCCGTCTCCACGACACGTCAGCGCCTACGCGCTCACCCCGGAGCCGGGCACCCCTCTCGGGGCGGACCCCGCCCGCCACCCTGATCCCGACGACCAGGCGGACAAGTACGGGGTCGTCGACGACGCGCTCGCCGCCAGCGGCCTCGGATGGTACGAGATCTCCAACTGGGCCGTACCGGGGGCGGCGTGCAGGCACAACCGGCTGTACTGGGCCCAGGGGGAGTACCGCGGGTTTGGGTGCGCAGCGCACTCGCACGCCGTGGCGCCCGACGGACGGGCGCGGCGGTGGTGGAACGTGCACACGCCGGAGCGCTACGTCTCGTTGGTGGGGTCGGGCGAGAGCCCCGCCGGCGCCGGCGAGCTCATCGACGCCGGCGCGAGGGCGACCGAGCGCGTCCAGCTGGCACTGCGCACCCGGGACGGGGTCGCGGTTGCCGACCTCCCCCCGGGTGCTCCGGTGGCCTTCGTGCTCGACGAGGGGCTCGCAGAGCGGCAGGGTGATCGCATCGTCCTCACCCGGCGGGGACGGCTGCTGGCGAGCGAGGTCACGCTGCTGCTCCTCGGCTGACCGCTCGGTGTGCCCTTCGCCGAGCTGGCGGTGTGCCCGTGCGCCCAAGTGCCCCATGTACTCGAGGCGCCGCCGTGCCCTGGACCACGACGCCCCGGCCCCGGCCGCTCGGGGAGCTCCGAGGCGGTGGCGGCAGTCAGGGCGGTGGCGGCAGTCAGGGCGGTGGCGGCAGTCAGGGCGGTGGCGGCAGTCAGGGCGGTGGCGGCAGTCAGGGCAGTGGCGGCAGTCAGGGCGGTGGCGGCAGGAGGATCTCGTCGCCCACGTACAACAGATCTGGGTTGCCGGGGACCGGAAGGCGGCTGTGGTTGTGCTCGACCAGACGCCACCAGTACGCCCCCACCGCCCCGGCGGAGGCGGCCGGGTCGTAGCGGTGGACGACGTCCTCGGCGATGCTCCAGAAGCTCTGCCCGGCTTCGACGATCCAGGCCCGGCCCGGAACCGCCCGCTCGGCGGCTGACGGCGTTGCATTCCCTGCGCCGGCCATGCGCCGGCGGGCCGGGCGGCCGGGCGGTCGATGGGCCGGCGAGGACGCCGACCAGGTGGGCGCAGCGCGGTTCCGCCGCGGTGGCGCTCCGGCCGGGCGAAGCACCGGTGGCGCCGGTAGGGGGGCGGCGCCGTGTCGCCCCTGTGGCGCCGGTCGGAGCACCGGAGCAGGCCCGGCACGGTGCTCTCGTTGCGGTCGGCGCATGGCCACACCGGGCGGGGTGGCCGGTGTGGCGGCCGGTGCGGCGGCCGGTGCGGCGGGTGTCACCACCGCGCCTGCCGCGGCCGCGTTCGCGACCGGCAACCCGGCGCTCCACACGCCGATGCCTGCGACGGCGGCCACCCACGCCCGCAGTGGCGGGACCGTCAGGCGCACCGAGACGGCGCGGAGGCGTCGGGCCCGCCCACTCCGGGACGTGGCGGTCAAGACCGTCACGCCGACCAGGTAGGCGCCGGCTGCGAGTGCGACGATCCGGATGGCGGCGAAGGTCCCGTCGACAGGCCCCTCCCGGCCCAGCCAGCCGACGAGCTTCGCCGGCTGCCACACCGGTGCGGCCAGCACCCGCAGGCGCCCCGCCTCCAACAGCAGGATCATCCCGGCACCGACACCGAGGCCGGCGCGCCGGGCGCGGCGCGGAGTCACGCGCCGGCTCCGCGCCGGGCGCCGCTCGTTCCGCTCGTGGCGCTCGTGCCGGCGGGGCGGCGTCCCGCCGGCGTCTCGCCGCCCGGGCGCCCGATCGCGGACGGGAGGACCTCCCGTGTGGGCCGCCCGGCCACGAGCAGGACGATCGCATCGCAGCCGCCGCGCCCGGGCAGCACGCGCAGCGACGTCGCGCCGGGCACCTCGGCGGCGAGCCGTCCCGTCGCGACGCCCCAGCGGGAGAAGACCCAGACCGACCCATCCCGCCGGTCCAGGGCGGCAGGCAGGGCCGGTCCGCACGTCCAGCGGCCGAGCACCACCACATCGCCGGGTGCGGACAGGGCCCAACGGCCTCCGTGGGCAGTGAAGACGCCGTGGCGCAGCCGCAGCGGCCCGCATCCGGCGTCGACGGCCGGGCACGGCACGCCAGGTGGCGGCGGGGGGCGACGCGCCGTTGCCTGGGGGCCGGTCCCCCGGCCTTGCACCGCCGGCCAGGCCGTCATCCAGCTCCCGATGCCGACGGCGACGAGCAGGCCGGCGAGGGTGGCGCCGGCGAGCACCTCGGGCCTGAGGACCCGTCTGCCAGCACCGCCGGGACGCGCACTGGGGGCCTCCCCCCGACGCGGGGCGGGCGGCTCCTGGGGGCCCGCCGGCTCCTGGGGGAGGCAGCCGGCCACGCCCGGCCCCACATCGGTGTGTCGGCCGCCCAGCACCGCCGGCAGCCGCGGCTCAGGCACCGCCCGGGCGAGGCGCGTCGCGAGGGTCCTTGCTGCCAGCGGCCGGCCGGGGTCGGCCGCCCGCCGTAGCACGCGACGAAGCGCTCGCGGTCCACGCGCCGGGACCTGGGCCGCCAGGGCCTCCGCCAGCACGCGCACGTCCCGGGCGGCGCGGACGGCGTCGGCGTCGGCGGCATCGCCGAAGCTGCAGAAGACTGGCCGGCCGGCGTCGTCGATCAGGACATGGTCGGCGGTCGGCGCGCCGTGGACGATGCCCAGGTCGTGCAGGTCGGCGAGGATGGTGGCAGCGGCGGAACCAAGGCCGGCGAGCTCGGCCGGCGGGAGGGCGCCGCAATCCCGGAGGGTCCGTGCTCCCACCTCGCGGGTGCAGATGGAACCGTCACCCCCGGATGGGAGGGTGGCGACGACGCCGGGGTGTGCAGCCCGGCCCAGCCACCCCCGCTCCCGCTCCAGCCGCTCCGCGTCAGCGGGGCCCTCGGCCACCTTTCGGATCGCCGGGATGCCACTGATGAGCAGCGGGTGCACGCGCACACGATGAAACTACACGACAACCACCGCCAGTGGCAGTAGGAGCTTCAGCTCGAAGTGCGCCGGCCACCTGACGCCGCCCGGATGACGTCGCCCGCCGGCGGGTCGACGTGCGCCGGCGGCTCCTGCGTCGGCCCGTCCCGCCGGTGCAGGAGACGCAAGGACGCCACAACGAGGGCGACGAGGACGATGACGCCGATGACCAGCCCGGTCGCGCGGGGCGAGGCCGACAGCCAGCCCTGGAGCGTCGTCTGGAAGCTCTCGACCAGACGGACGGGCCCGGGCGTGGAGTTGGGGGCGACGGCATCGGCTGTCCAGTACAGGACGAGGTAGGCGCCGATGAGGCTCATGACGCCGCCGGCGACCCGGAGGAGGGCAGGCTGGGCCCGCCGGAGCCATCGCAACCGCAACTGCTGGGCTCCGACGCCGGCGAGGCTCACCGCGCAGATGACGAGACCCATGCCCAGCGCGTAGGCGAGGCCGTCCACGAGCCCGGCGGCGGCGCCATGCGTCGTGAACGACCCCACCACGGCGATGACGAACAGGGGCCACGCGCAGGCGAGGCTCGCCACAGCGTAGGTGACCCCGAACCCGACCAGTGCCAACCCGCGCCGCCTGCCATTCCACAAGCGACGTTGCGGGACCGGGAGCTTGACACCCCGGCCGAGCAGCGTCCACAGCCCGAGCCCGGCGCAGGCGAGACCGAAGGGGACCATCACCCACGGCAGCCACCCGAAGGCAACGCCGGCGCCGGCCTTGGCGAGGGCGCCGAGAGCGGCGAAGATGACCACGAAGCCGGCCGTGACAGCGACGCCGGACCCGAGGGCCCGGACGATCCGTACCGGCAGCGGCGAGGCGGTCTCGCCGGCGCTCGAGAGCGTCAGGTAGGCGGGGAGCAGGGGAAACCCGCAGGGATTGACCGCTGCGACCAGCCCCACGGAGAAGGCGTAGAGCCCGAGCCCGGTGGCTGCATGCACCTCGCCGAGCCTACCGGGGGCTCCCGGAGAGGTACGGCGTCACGCCGGCTGGGGGCCACGGGGCAGGTGACGAGCGCCTCGGCCTCGATGGCCGGCATCGACGTGGCCGAGGGCCGGTAGGGCCAGCCGATGATCCAGCCAGTGTAGGCGCCGCGGGACACCTGCGCCTTCTGAGAGCTCCTACTGCGGGGCGTTCATCCCTATCCGACGCCCCACCTTTGCCCGGGGACGGGCGGGCGGCCCGCCTTTCCGCGCGCGCCCGATCCAACCGCGCGCACAGACGGCGGTATGTCGTCCCCGGTGCGCGCGCTTCACCGGAGTGCGCGCGGAACAGGGGTCCGGACCCCGCCTCGGCGGTGCGTTCGCCACACCTGGAAGCGCCCCGACATCGCAGCGCGGCGGGCTTTCCTCGCGTTGTGCTGAGTACCGCCCCTACTGCAGAGACGTCTACTAGTGGGAGGGCACGCCTGTCGGTAGCTTCCCGGGAAGCGCACGCCGAAGGAGGTGGTCCGGCATGGACGGCCTGGGAGGCCCCGGTTGGGGATCGCCACTGCTCGCCATCGAACGCGCCGTCCAGGATCGGGCCAAGGACCTCGCCCTCGACATGCACGACCCCGGTGCCGCCTCGGAGCTGCGGGCGCTGGTCGACGAGGAGATCGCCCGCTGGCGCGCCGACTACTTGCGCGGCCGCCGGGCTTTCGACCTCGCCGAGCCGGACCGCACCGCACAGCGCGCCGTCCGCAACCTCGTCGGCTACGGCCCGCTGCAGCCCCTCCTCGACGATCCCGACGTGTGGGAGATCGAGGTGAACGCGCCCGACGCCATCTTCGTGCGCCGGCACCGGGGCGACAGTGGCTATCACGATGAGGTCTTCCACGACGACGACCACGTCGTCCGGGTGCTCACCAAGATCCTCGATGATTCCGGCCGGTCGCACCGCAAGCTCGACCCGGCCGAGGGTCTGCAGGACGCCCAGCTCGACACCGGAGCGCGCCTCCACATCGTCCACGCCGACATAGGCAGGGACGCCCACGTCCTGGTGAACGTGAGGAAGTTCACCGGGTTGGGGTTGCGCACCGTGGCCGAGCTCGTCGAGCGCGACATGCTCGACGCGGCCACGGCGGGCTTCTTGCGTGCCTGCGTGCGGGCCGGCCTGTCGATCCTCGTGGCCGGACCGCCCGGGTCCGGCAAGACCACCCTGCTGTCGTGTCTCGCCGCCGAGCTCGATCCGGCGTTGCGGGTGGTGATCGCGGAAGAAGTTTTCGAAACCGACTGCGACCTGCCAAACGTCGCCCACATGCAGACGCGGCCGGCGAGGCCGGACCGGCCGGCGGTGGACCTCCGCCGGCTGGTCGCGGGGTTCCTGCGCATGGCGCCGGACGTGGCCATCGTCGGGGAGGTCCGTGACCGCGAGGCCATGCCGCTGTTGTTGACCCTCTCGTCGGGGGTGCAGGGCTTCACGACCATCCACGCCGGCTCCGCCCGCCAGGCGTTGTCGCGGCTGCGGTTCGTCGCCGCCCTGGCGGACAACCGGGAGCTGACGCTGCCGGCGCTGTCGGCTCTCGTGAGCGAGGCGGTGGATGTGGTCGTGCACTGCTCGCGCGTCGAGGGCGTGCCCCGGGTGACCGAGGTCGTCGCCGTCGAGGACCTGAACGTCGGCGCAGAGAGCGTCGCTTTCACCACCACCACGGTCTACGACCGGCCCCGCCGGCGGGCGTCGCTCGCGTGGACCGGGAACCTCCCTGTCCGCGCCGCCCGGGCCTTGGAGCTGGCCGGCTACGACGTGCGGGCACTGGTCGGCGCCGACACGGGCCCCCAGCTGGTGGGTCAGCGGTGATCGGCGTGGTGGCGGCCGCCATGGCTGCCTACGGGGCGTTCCTGGTGTTCACGGCGGTGGCGCTCGGATGGAGGGGCGTGGGCGTCGGTCCGGCGCTGGGCACCCGGAGGCCGCCCACGGCGCGGGCCTGGCTGGCCCGAGCCGGTCTGGGCGACACCACGGTCGGCCGGCTGGTCGCCGCGGTCCTCGCTGTCGTCGCCGCGTCCGCCGGCCTCGGGTACGTCGTCTTCGGGGGGGTGTTGCCGGCGGCGGCCATTGCCGTGTTCGCCGGGTCGTTCCCCGTTGCAGCGGCCCGCGGCCGGCGCCGCCGGCGGCTGGGCGCCGCCGCTGAGGCGTGGCCGAGGATGCTGGAGGAGCTCCGGCTGCTGACCGCTTCGGCGGGTCGGTCGATCCCCCAAGCACTGTTCGAGGTCGGTCGGCGGGCGCCGGCCGAGCTGCGGCCGGCGTTCGACCAGGCGGAGCGGGAGTGGCTCCTCACGACGGACTTCGAGCGGACCTTGGCGGTCCTGAAGGGCCGGATGGTCGACCCGACCGCTGACGTGGTGGCCGAGACGCTCCTCGTCGCCCACGAGGTGGGGGGTGGGAGCCTCGACCGCCAGCTCGCCGAGCTCGTCGAGGACCGCCTGGCCGACCAGCAGGGCCGAAAGGACGCGCTGAGCAAGCAGGCCGGTGTGCGCTTCGCACGCACCTTCGTGCTGCTGGTGCCGGCCGGGATGGCCCTTGCCGGCTTGTCCATCGGCACAGGCCGTACGGCCTATGCCAGCACGGCCGGCCAGGTCGCCGTTGTCGTCGCCGTGCTCGCGGTGGTCGCCTGCTGGGCATGGTCGGGTCGGCTGATGCGCCTTCCCCCCGAACGAAGGGTCTTCGCCGGCCGGGACGGCGGGGTGGGCCGGTGACCCGCCTCCTGGTCGCTGCCGGCCTGCTGCTCTGGGCGGGCACGGCGCTGCTGCTGACGGGGTGGACCCGCTTGGCACGCCTGCCGCTCAGCGAACGGCTTGCGCCTTTCCACCCAGTAGCGCCGAGCGCCGCCATCCGCCCGCGTCCCGCCGCGTCGAGCGGCCAGCTGATGCGCTCCGCTGCCCAGGCGTTGGGCGACCGCCTGGCAGCCGTCGCCGGTGTCGACGAGCCGCTCGGGGTGCGGCTGCGCCGGGTGCACTCGCCCCTCGATGTGGTGGCGTTCCGCACCAGGCAGGTCGGGTGGATGGGTGCCGGCCTGGCCCTCGGCCTGGTCGTCGGCGCCGTCGGGGCTCCCGTACCGCTGGCCGTGCTGGCGTTGGCCGGCGGCCCGGTGCTGGCGTTCCTCGTCGTCGAGCAGCGGCTGAGCGAAGCGTCCCGACGCTGGCAGGACCGGGTGGCACGGGAGCTGCCTGTCGTCGCCGAGCAACTGGCCATGCTCATCAACGCCGGCTACTCGCTGGGCGCGGCCGTCAACCGCCTGGCTGTCCGCGGCGACGGATGCTGTGCCACCGACCTGCGGGTCGTCGCGAACCGCATCCGCCACGGCGTCGGCGAGACCGCCGCCTTGCGGGAGTGGGCGCAGGTGGTGCGGGTCGATGCCGTCGACCGGCTCGTCGGCATGCTCGCCCTCCACGCGGAGGCTCCCGATCTCGGGCGGCTCGTGAGCGCCGAGGCCCGCCAGAGCCGGCGGGACCTGCAGCGCCGCACGACGGAGCTGATCGAGCGACGGGCCGAGCAGGTCTGGATCCCGGTGAGCGTCTCGACCCTGGTGCCGGGCGTGATCCTGCTGGCCGTGCCGTTCCTCGCCGCCCTGCGGCTCTTCGCAAACGCCTGAAGGAGCACACCAAACAGAAAGGACAACTCATGTCCCTGCCCGCCCACCCTGCCTCTCCCTCCGCACCGCCCGCCGGCCGATCGCCGGCGCTGGCCCCGCCCCGGCTCCGACGGGACGAGCGCGGTGAAGGAGTGATCTCCGCCGCCATCGCGGTGCTCGTGATGGCGTTCATCGGGGTCGGGATGTGGGTCGCGTTCAACGCCACGTTCAACAACGCCGCCAAGACCATCAACAACCAGGTCAACTGCATCGGGAGCACCAACGCCGGCACGTCGTGCTGACCAGGGGGGCACGGCGGTAGTCGGGACCATCGTCGGGTTCGCCATCTTCCTGACGCTGCTGCTGTTCTGCGCGCAGGTCCTGGTGCACCTCTACGCCACGTCGATGGTGACCGCCGCTGCCACCGACGCGGCCGACGCCGTCGCCCAGGCCGGCGGCGCGCCCTCGGCCGTACCTGCTGCCCAGGCGGATGCGACGGCCAGCCTGGGCGGTTGGGGCGCCGCCCACACCCGCTTCGAGTGGTTGGCCGTAGGTCCCGATGTGGTCCAGCTCCGCGTGGTCGCCGAGAGCCCGGGGTTCGTGCTGCTGCCCGGGGTGTCACGGGTCATCCGCCGCACCGTCACCGTCCGCACGGAGGTCTTCCGTGGCGCGCCGTGACGGGCCGCCGCGCGAAGACGGCTTCGTCGGTGGGTTCGAGGGGCTGCTGTTCGGGGTGCTCGTGTTCGTCGTTGGCGGTCTCATCGTCGCCTACGCCTGGGCGGTGGTCGACACGAAGCTGGCGGTCGCCGACGCGGCGCGCCTGGCGGCCAGGGAGTACGTCCAGGCGCCTGATGCCTCCTCCGCTGCGACCGCAGCCGTGCAGGCGGCCGAGCAGTCGTTGCAGGGATGGGGGCGTGACCCCTTGCGGGCGGCGGTGTCGGTCAGCGGCGGGTTCGCCAGGTGCGCCCGGGTGACAGTCACGGTCCGATATCCGGCACCGTTGCTGGAGTTGCCCTGGGTGGGGCGGCTGGGCGCGGGGGGCGATGTCGGTGCGCAGCAGTCGGAACTGGTGGACCCGTTCCGCTCCGGGCTCCCCGGGACGGCGACATGCGGGTGAGGACCGAACGAGGCAGCGTCATGGTCCTCGTTCCCGTTGGGATCCTGGTGCTGCTGCTCCTCGCGGCCATGGCGGTGGACGCCGCCACTGCGGTGCTCGGGCAGCGCCAGCTCGCCAACGCCTTGGCCGTCGCGGCCGACGACGCCGCCACCGCAGGGATGAACGACAGGGTCTTCTACACCACTGGGGCGGTGGTGCTCGACCCGGCGTCGACGGGGGTGGCGGTGTGTGCGGCGCTGGCGGCGCAGGGGATGGGAACCCTGCACGACCTCCAGCTGAGCATCGGCGTAGACGGCCCGGTCGTGACGGTGAGCGGGAGGGCGGTGGTGGACGGCGTCTTCGGCGGGGCGATCCCTGGATTCGCCCGGTGGCCGGTGGCTGCCACGGCGACGGCCACGGCGGAGTCCGCTCGGCAGCCACCCCCCTCCCCGGTCCCCACCTCGCCGGCAGCGTGTTGACCGGCGACGGGCTGACTGCCTGAGACCGCCTGGCCGGCCAGCCTGCGACCGCCTGGGTGGGCAGGGTGGCGGCGCCGTGGAGGATCGTCATGCACCGTCGTCGGACCAGCCTCCGAGCGAGCCAGGTGTGACGGCGGCCGGCTCCACCAGGGGTGGGGCGAGATCGGCAAGGCGTTCCAGGTGCGTCGTGACGGCAGCGGCCAGCGGTCGCACGAACGGCGCTGGCAGCGGCCGGACGTCTTGCCACGCGTGCTCCAGGTTGCGCTCGCGCAGCCACAGCGGCGCGGCGACGGACGTCGTGGCGGGCGCAAGCGCTGCCAGGGCGGCGGCGAGGGCGGCGCGGGCGCGAGGATCTCGAGGTGCCCGGTTGCACGCGGGCAGGAGCCGCTCGGGCGCGACGCCGAGCGCGCCGAGTGCTCGCAGGTGGGCGGCGAGGGTGTGCGTACCTTTGACACCGGGCAGGCCGACGGCCACCACGACGTCGGCGGTGCGCATCGCGAAGCGAGCGAGATGGTTGCGCTCCTCGACCTCGACCGACCCGGACTCCGCTTCGCCCTCCACGTCGCCCGTGACGTCAGCGACGACCAGGGTGAAGGCCCGGCGGAGACCGTCGAGGGCAGCTGCGGTGGCACGAGGGCGCAGCGCCGCCCACGCCGCCGGGCGGCGGAGCCCGAGCAGCAGCCGGTACGGTCGCCCCGGGACCTCGTAGGTGGCCGCCACGACGTCGCCGGTCGACGGCGTGCCGATGCGGTGGGCGTCGACCAGCTCTTGGAGCCCAGGACCGAGGTCGACGGCGTCGTGGAACACGCCGAGGTCAGCTCGCAGCGCCAGATCGGCGAGAAGCACCCGCCCGCCGTAGCGAACGTCACCTCCGAGTCCCTGGGCGAGGGCGACGGCGATCATCGAAGCCCCCGTGCCACCGGTGCCGCTGACGGCCACCAGACGTCCGCGCCACGCACCTGGTTCGGCGTCGTCGAGCTCGGCTGGGAGCCGGTCTCCCCGACCGACGAGGCGGGCGTGCAGCGACAGGACGTCCAGTAGCTCGTCCCGGCCGAAGGCCGCTGGGAGGACCGCGGTGACCCCGAGGCCGGGCGGCGCCGGCCGGGCGCCGTCAGGCCTACCGCCTTCACTCCCAGGGGCGCCGCCCACTCGTGGAGGGTCGCCGCCCGCATCCGACGCGGCGCCTGCGGTGGCAGTGGCGGCGCGGACCAGCAGCACCGGCACGCCGAGGGTGGCGGCACCGGCGACGAGGTCCCGGTCGAACCCCGGTGAGGCGGCGTCGACGAGGAGGGCGGACCAGGGCCTGCCGGTGGCCAGCCGGGCGCGCACCTCCTCGGCCGACCGGCATTTCACGAACTCGGCGGGTAGCGCACCGGACGCCGTCCAGCGGGTCACCTCCCGGAACCACGGCGCGCGCGGCGGCGCCAGCCCGAGGAGAACCCAGCGCTCGCTGCCGGTCATCGCCTCGCCGGGGGCGTCCCGCCGGCGCCCAGCCCGACGC
Organism: Acidimicrobiaceae bacterium; assembly: GCA_027320105.1. Taxonomy (GTDB): domain Bacteria; phylum Actinomycetota; class Acidimicrobiia; order Acidimicrobiales; family Palsa-688; genus JAKAQB01. Next base: position 27,666 of record DAHVMA010000053.1, read on the forward strand.
CGTCGGACGGCTCGGCCGCCACCACGTCGAGGACGCCGGCGTGCTCGGCGGCGATCACCGCCTCGACCTCTGGGAGGGTCGCCACGCCGAGCGTCAGCACCTCGGTGCCGTTGCCGGCGCTCAGCAGGCCACCGCCGCTGCCGGTCACCGCCATCACCTCCCCCCCTCGCAGCAGGACGGTCGTCTTGGAGGTCGGTGCCGTCCCGGTGGTCTCGAAGAGATCGACTCGCTCGCCGGCCACCAGACCGCTGAGCTCCGGTGCGGAGATCGTCACGGTCACGGGGCGGAGCCCCGGCTGGGTGCCGGCGGGGGTCAGCTCGGGCGCCGTCACCAGCTCGCCGGGCTGCAGTGCCACGGCGAGCGTCCGACCTTCCACCTCGGCCCGGCTGCCGAAGGCTGTGGCGGCGAGCGTCCCGGTGAGATGGGCTTGCACGGTCCGCAGGTCAGCCGGGGTGATCCTCGTGCCGGCCGCCACCGGAACGGCGGCGACCACCCATGGCCGTCCCCGGCCGGGCCGGGTACCCAGCCAAGCCCCGAACACCAGGACCGCGGACGTCGCGATCACGAAGGCACCGGCGATCGCCCGCCCGCCGACCCTCGCCGGGCGCGGCTGCAACCGGAGCCCGGCAGCGGACCCGTTCCCGACCCTTGCCTCCGCGGAGGGGGCGGCCACGGGCGGAACCTACTGGAGCAGCACGGGCATGTCGACAGGAGCTTTGCCGTCTACGGGCTCGGGGAGCAGGTGGCGATGGCGGCCAGCGGGACGTAGGTGTGCGTCCAGGGCCGGGTCCGGCTCCGCAGCGTGACCACGTCGGCACCCATCGCGACGAGCACCCCCCGCACCTCGCCGCCGCCGCCCAGAGTCACTGTGACAGGATCGCGCTCGGCCGCAAGCGCGGCCAGCGCTTCGGGAAGGCTCACCTGCAGGGCGGGACGGCGGTCGGATCCGGCCGCAGGCGGGGTGCCACCGGCGCGGACGGAGTGGACGTGCGCCAGCGCGATCAACGTCGTGGCGCCGGCGTGGGCGAGGACGCAGAGGTCACTCCCTACGCCGACGAGCCTGCCACTGGCCGACCGGCCGTCGAGGCCTACGGTGACATCCGAGCCACGCTCCGCCAGGTCGACAAGCACCCCGAGCCAGGTCGCCCCCTCCTGCGCCTGCTGGCGCAGCCAGCGCTCCCGTGTCCGGGCGGCCACGGCCTCCCGGGTGCGGGTGTCGGCGGACCAGGCGGTGAGAGCGGAGAGCAGTGCGTCGGCGTCGAAGGGGTACCGGTGGGTCCGCTCGCCCTCTCCGTCGCCCTCTCCGTCGCCGTCCCTGCCCTCCGTGCCGTCCGTGCCCTCCGTGCCCTCCGTGCCGTCCACGGCGGGACTCTACGGCGTCTGCCCGGCGCAGGCACGGCTGGCACCGGGCATTCCCGTGCGCCGGCCGCCGGCCGTGCCCCTGGTCGGCAAGCGGGGCGCGTGCTCTCGCCGGCGAAGGCCGTCACCCTTGCCGGCGGGGCGCTCTCACCGGCGAAGGCCGTCAACCGCAAACCGCGCGCAGCGAGATGAACCGCGCGCATGGACGACGAAATGTCGTCCTCTTTGCGCGCGGTTCCCCTGCTGGCGCGCGGTTTGCGCCGCGGGATCGCCGCTCACGGGCCCCATCGTCGTGCCGGCCGGGTGCAACAGCCCCAAAGGGGACGCTTGGCGTACCGCAGCGCCCGTCTCCAAGCGATGCGCGCTCGGTGCGTGAGGCGCCGGCGCCGCACAACCCTCGGGTGGCACATGAAAGATCACGAGAAGTCACACATGTTCGCTACTGGACGCTAAGGTGGGCTCATGGTCGCAAGGACGGTGACACCGGTGAGGCACGGCCACGACACGCAGCACGGCCACGACACGCAGCGCGGCCACGACACGCAGCGCGGCCACGACAGGGGCGCCGAGCGGGAAGGGGGACGGGCATGAGCGTCGCTGACACGCCGATCCGCTGGCTGTCGACCCGAGAGGCCTGCGAGCGCTTGGGCGTGACCCTGCGGACGCTGTACCGCTTCATCGACGAGGGGCAGTTGCCGGCCTACAAGATGGGTCGGGTCATCCGCCTCCAGGCGGCGGACGTGGCCGACTTCATCGACCGCATGCGCATCCCGCCGGGGACGCTCGAGCACCTGTACCCGGAGCCCAAGGGCCACGAGCGCCAGGCCGGTGGCCGGGTCTCGGCGGAGGAGGCGGCGGAGGAGGAGGCGGCGGAGGCGGAGGCGGGTGCCGGCGGCCTGCCGGACGATGGTGGCGAGCTCGCTGTGATGGTCGGCGAGGAGGAGCTTCCCTGACCCCTGCCGGCCCCGGTGGCGCCGTGGCGTCCGACTGCCTCTTCTGCCGGATCGTGGCGGGGGAGGTGGCCTCAGAGGAGGTGCTCCGCACGGAGCGGACGTACGCCTTCCGGGACATCAGTCCGGTGGCGCCGGTGCACGTGCTGGTCGTCCCGCGCGACCACATCGACAGCGCCGCCGCCGTGTCGGCACAGCATGGCGCCGTGGTGGCGGAGCTGCTCACCACGGCGCGCGCCGTGGCGGAAGCCGAGGGCATCCTCGAGCGCGGCTACCGGCTCGTGCTCAACGTGGGCGAAGACGCCCTGAACAGCGTGGCGCACCTCCACCTTCATGTCATCGGTGGCAAGCGGCTGGGGTGGCCGCCGGGGTGACCGAGGCGGCCGGCGGAGGATCTGCCGCGGGCACGAGCATCACCGGTCTCCGCCCCGCCCCGGCGGTAGCCTGGCAGCCAGAGCCCGCCGTGCCAACGACTGTCACCGTCCCCAACCACCTGATGCCGCGCCTGGTCGGCCCGCTCAACGAGAACCTCAAGCTGGTCGAGGAGGCCTTCGCCGGCACGCGGATCGTCAGCCGTGGCAACGAGTTCATCATCGACGGTGACGACGCTTCGACAGCGGCGCGCCTGATCGACGAGTTGCGCCTCATCCTCGAGCAGGGCCACAGCGTGGACCCCTCGATGGTGACGCGCACCATAGACATGGTGCGGGCCGACGAGCGCCCCTCCGAGGTCCTGACCGCAGAGGTCCTGCGCCCGGTCCGCGGCCGGGCGGTCCGTCCGAAGACCAGCGGGCAGAAGCGCTACGCCGAGGCGATCCGCGACAACGTCGTCACCTTCGGGATCGGCCCGGCGGGCACCGGCAAGAGCTACCTCGCCGTCGCCCTCGCCGTTCAGGCCCTCCAGGCAAAGACCGTCGACCGCATCATCCTCACCCGTCCGGCGGTCGAAGCGGGGGAGCGGCTCGGGTTCCTGCCAGGGGACCTCATGGCCAAGATCGATCCCTACCTCCGACCGCTCTACGACGCCCTCTACGACATGCTCGGCACGGAGGGGGCGCGCCGCCTGCTCGATGCGGGCACGGTGGAGGTGGCGCCGCTCGCGTACATGCGCGGCCGGACGCTCAACAACAGCTTCATCATCCTCGACGAGGCACAGAACACGACCCCGGAGCAGATGAAGATGTTCCTCACCCGCATCGGCTTCGGGTCCAAGGTCGTCGTGACGGGCGACGACACCCAGATCGACCTCCCCGGCGGTCGCTCGGGGCTGCTCAACCTGGAGTCGGTCCTCTCGGGGATCGAGGGCCTCGCCTGGGTGCGCCTCGGACGGCGTGACGTCGTGCGTCACCGGATCGTCGCCGACATAGTGTCGGCATTCGAGGCGGCCGACGCCTCGCGTGCCTGAACCGACGATGGCTGTCGAGGTCTTCGCCGCCGACGAGCAGCACGACCAGCCGGTCGACACGTTGCGGCTGGTGCGGCTCGCCGAGGCTGTGCTCTCCGACGAGGGTGTCCGCGGTGACGCCGAGCTGTCGATGCTGTTCGTGGACGAGGACGCGATCGCGGATCTCAACAAGCGGTTCCTCGGCAAGGATGGCCCGACGGACGTGCTCGCCTTCCCGATCGACGAGGAGCCGGCGGAGAGTGGGCGCTCGCCGGATTCGGGAGGAAGCGGGCCTGGCTTCACCGGGGAGATGGAGGAGGCGCCGGCCCTGCTCGGCGATGTGGTCATCTGCCCTGCCGTCGCCCATCGCAACGCCCCGGAGCACACCGGGGCGTACGAGGACGAGCTGGCCCTGCTCGTCGTGCACGGCGTGTTGCACCTGTTGGGCATGGACCACCTCGACGAGGAGGAGGCGGAGGAGATGGAGCGGCGCGAGCGCGAGCTGCTCGCGCGCCACCACGGCGTGATGGTCTCGCCGCAGTTCCGGCCTGCCGCCGTGGACCCCGCCCCTCCCGCCCCCGACGCCTCCGCACCGCGCCCCGGCCCGGCTGCCGACGAGCCCTTCCAGGGACCATCGGGCCCGTGACCGCCGCCGACCCCCCAAGCACCCACTTCGACGGGACCGACATCGGCCTTCTGGTCGCGGTCGTCGTCCTGATCGTCGTCACGGGTTTCCTCGCCCTCTCGGAGACCTCGCTCACCCGTACGTCGCGGGTGAAGGCGCTGAGCCTCGTCGAGGAGCAACGGCGGGGCGCCAAGATCCTGCTCCGGCTGGTGGAGCGCATCGAGCGGGTCCTCCCCGTCGTGCTCTTCGCCCTCGAGTTGTGCACCCTTGTCGCCGCCACCCTGGTCGGCGTCGTGGCCGCCCACCTCTTCGGCGCCCTCGGCGTGCTCGTCGCCACCGTCTTCGAGGTGATCGTCGTCTTCGTGGTCGCCGAGCTGGCACCGAAGACGTGGGCGGTGCAGCACAGCGAGCGCGCTGCGCTGATGTCGGCACCGTTCATCCGGGCCCTGTACGGGTTCCCGCCGTTGCGGTGGGTCACCCGTGCTCTCATCAAGGTGACCAACGTGGCGCTCCCCGGCAAGGGCATGTCGGAGGGGCCGTACACCTCCGACGAGATGATCCGCGCGATCGTCGACACGGCGGCGGCGGAGGAGGTCATCGAGACGGAGGAACGGACGCTGTTCCACTCGATCATCGACTTCGGCGACACCGTGGTGCGCGACGTGATGATCCCACGGCCTGACATGGTCGTCGTCGAGTCCCACGCCATCATCCGGGACGTGGTCGACATCGCCATCAGCGCCGGCTGTAGCCGGATCCCCGTCTACGGCCAGGGCATCGACGACATCGTCGGGGTGGTGTTCGTGAAGGATCTGCTGCGTGCCGTGCGCGACGACCAGGCTGGCGAGCCGGTGACGGCCGTCATGCGCGATGCGCACTTCACCCCGGAGAGCAAGCGGGTCCCCGAGCTCATGCGCGAGATGCAGACCGAGAAGTACCACCTGGCGATGGTCGTGGACGAGTACGGCGGGACCGCCGGGCTCGTGACCCTCGAGGACCTGATCGAGGAGCTCGTGGGGGAGATCACCGACGAGTACGACGTCGACGCCCTGCCGGACGTGGAGGTCCTCGACGACGGCACGGTGGTGGTCAATGCCCGCATGCCCATCGACGAGGTCAACGACCTGCTCCCCGGACCCGGGTTGCCCGAGGGTGACTGGGACACCGTGGGCGGGCTCGTGTACTCCGAGGCCGGCCACGTGCCCCACGAGGGCGAGGAGGTCGAGGTGGAGGGCCACCGCCTGCGGGCCGAGGGGGTCTCCGGCCGGCGCATCGGGCGGGTGCGGATCCTTCCCGGCTCATCGGCCGGGGTCGCGGCCGATGAGTGACGCCTTCCGCTCCGGGTTCGCGACCCTGGTCGGGCGCCCCAACGTCGGCAAGTCCACGCTGCTGAACGCCATCGTCGGCCAGAAGGTGTCGATCACGTCGCCCGTGGTCCAGACGACCCGCACACCGGTGCGCGGGGTGCTGACCCGGCCCGAGCTCCAGATCGTCTTCGTGGACACCCCCGGCATCCACAAGCCCCGCACGTTGCTCAGCACCCGCCTCAACGACGTAGCCGGCGACGCGCTCGGGGGCGTCGACGTCGCCGTGCTCGTCATCGACGCCACCCAGCCGCTCGGCCGGGGGGACCGGTTCGTCGCCGCCAAGCTGCCGCCGGCCGCCATCTGCGTCGTCAACAAGCTGGACCTCGCTGGGCGCAAGGCCGTGCTCGACCAGCTGCAGGCCGCCGCCTCGCTCGGCCTCGAGGAGTACTTCCCGGTGTCGGCGCGCACCAGGAAGGGTGTGGACGACCTCGTGGACGCCATCGCCGCTCGCCTGCCCGAAGGACCCCGCCTGTACCCGCTCGGCGTCGTGACCGACGTCCCGGAAGCCGACTGGGTCGCCGAGCTGGTGCGTGAGCAGTTGCTCGCAGTCATGCGCGAGGAGGTGCCCCACTCGATCGCCTGCCGGGTCACGGAGTGGGAGTGGCCCCGGATCCGCTGCGAGATCCTCGTCGAGCGGGAGTCGCAGAAGCCGATCGTGATCGGCCGTGGGGGGGGCGTCCTCAAAGAGGTCGGCACCCGGGTGCGCGCCCAGCTCCCGGCCGGCGCTCACCTCGAGCTGTTCGTCAAGGTCGACCCCGACTGGCAGAGCCGGCCCAAGGCCCTGGAGCGCCTCGGCTACTGACCGCTACTGACCCCGCTGACCGGCCGCTGACCCCGCTGGGCAGCGGGGCCCACGGTCCCGTGCCGTCAGGCGACGAGCTCCTTCGTCGCAGCGGTGAGAGCGGCGAGGCCCTTCTTGGCGTCGCTGAACAACATCGACGTCTTCGGATCGGTGTACAGCTCGTTGTCGATGCCGGCGTAGCCCGACGCCATGGAGCGCTTGATGACGATGATGCTCTTCGCGTGGTCGACGTCGAGGATCGGCATGCCTGACACCGCGTTGCCCGGGCGGCGGGCGGCAGGGTTGGTCACGTCGTTGGCGCCGACGACCAGGGCCACGTCGGCCCGGGGGAACTCCGGGTTGACCTCGTCCATCTCCTTCAGCTGGTCGTAGGGCACGTTGGCCTCGGCGAGCAGCACGTTCATGTGGCCGGGCATGCGGCCGGCGACGGGGTGGATGGCGTAGGAGACGTCCACGCCGCGACCTTCGAGCACCTGGGTGAGCTCCCGCAGCTCGTGCTGGGCCTGGGCGGCGGCCAGCCCGTAGCCGGGGACGACGATCACCTTCTCGGCGTAGGCCAGCTGGAGGGCGGCGTCGTCGGCCTGGATGGAGCGGACCGACCCGCCGGAGCCGGACGCCGCCTCGGCCCCGACGGTGCCGGTGCCGAACCCGCCGGCCATGATCGCCGGGACGGAGCGGTTCATGGCGTCGGCCATCAACTTGGTGAGGATGCCGCCCGAGGCCCCGACGAGGGCGCCGGCGACGACGAGGATCATGTTCCCGAGCACGAAGCCCGCCATGGCCACAGCCGTGCCCGTGAAGGCGTTGAGCAACGAGATGACCACCGGCATGTCGGCGCCGCCGATGGGGAGCACCATGAGCACGCCCACGCCGAGCGCCGCCACGACCGTGATGAGCAGCACCCACAGCAGGTCGACGCGTGCGACGACGGCTGCCGCCGAGCCGGCGGCGGCGGCGGCGAGCAGGTAGCTGGCCGCCCGCCCACCGGGGAGGCGGACCGGGTGGCTGGCGTAGCCCTGCAGCTTGGCGGCGGCGATCAGGGAGCCGAGGAAGGTCACGGAGCCTATGACCACGTCGAGCACGGTGGCGACGGCAGTGGCCGATCCCTGGGTGGGGTTGCGGGCGTAGTCGGAGACGGCGATCATGGCGGCGGCGCCGCCGCCCACGGCGTTGAACAGGCTCACCAGCTGCGGCATGGCGGTCATCAGCACGGAGCGGGCGGCGTACAGGCCGAAGCCGGCTCCGACGACGGCGCCGATCAGCAGGACGAGCCAGCGGGTGGCGTTCATGGTCCCGCCCTGGGCGACGAGGGCGAAGGCACCGGCGACGGCCACGACCATGCCGGCAGCCGACAGCTGGTTGCCGCGGCGCGCCGTCGCCGGCGAGTTCATGAAGTGGAGGCCGAGCACGAAGCACACGGCGCCGAAGAGGAACGCGAGGTTGACGCCCTGGTGGAAGCTCACCGCTCGTCGACCCCGGTCCCAGCCTTCGGCGGTGTGGGCCGCTTCTTGAACATCTGGAGCATCCTGTCGGTGACGGCGTAGCCGCCGACGACGTTGGCGCCGGCGAAGGCGGCGGCGAGGAAGGTGAGGGTGTAGCCGAGCGGGCCGTGCACCTCGGAGGAGAGCACGATGACGCCGACGAGCACGACGCCATGGATGGAGTTGGCGCCGGACATCAGCGGGGTGTGCAGGGTAGCGGGCACCTTGCTGATGACCTCGAAGCCGACGAGCAGGGCGAGGACGAAGACGGTCAGTTCGCCGACGAAGCCGGTGGTCATTGGGGGGCCTCCCTCGGTTGGGGGTGGGTGAGCAAAGCGGCGGTGGCGGGATGCACGACGGTGCCGCCGTGGGCGACCACCACGCCGGCGGTGATCTCGTCATCGAGGTCGATGTGCAGCGCACCGTCGGCCAGCAGGTGGCCGAGGAGGGCGGTCAGGTTGCGGGCGTAGGCGGCCGAGGCGCTGGTGGCCAGCCTGGAGGGCAGGTCGCCGGCGCCGACGATCGTCACGCCGTTGGCGGTGACGACGGTCTCGGCCGGCACCGAGCCGGCGACGTTGCCACCGAGGTCCGAGGCGCCCATGTCCACGAGCACCGACCCGGGGCGCATGGCGGCGACGGCGGCGGCGGTGACGAGCTCGGGGGGGCGGCGCCCCGGGACCTGGGCGGTGGTGATCACGATGTCGTGGCGGGCGATGTGGCCCTCGAGCTCGGCCTGCTGCGCTGCCTGCTCCTCGGCGGTCAACGCCCGGGCGTAGCCGCCCTCGCCGGCCGCTGGACCGACGGAGGTGAGCTCGACGAACTGGGCGCCGAGGGACTGCACCTCGCCCTTGGCGGCGGGGCGGACGTCGTAGGCGCGGACGACGGCGCCGAGCCGGCGGGCGGTGCCGATGGCCTGGAGGCCGGCGACGCCGGCACCGAGGACGAGGACCTCCGCCGGCTTGGAGGTGCCGGCGGCGGTGATCAGCAGCGGGAAGTAGCGGCCGAAGTGCTCCGTGGCGACGAGCACTGCCTTGTAGCCGGCAGCGCTTGCTTGGGACGAAAGGGCGTCCATCGCCTGCGCACGCGGCAGGGTGCGCGGCAGGCCGTCGAGGCTCACGACGGTCACCTTCCGGGCGGCGAGCTCCTCCATCAGCTGCGGGCGCAGCAACGGTTGGAGGAGGCCGACCACCGCGCTCCCGGCTCGGAGCCGGGCGGGGTCGGGGAGGCCCACGCATGCGACGATGTCTGCCCGGTCGAACGCCTGCCCCGGGCCGAGGACGGTCGCGCCCGCCTTCTCGTAGTCGGTGTCGGGGAACCCGGCGGCGGCGCCGGCGCCGGCCTCGACGGCCAGCTGCGCGCCGACCGAGCCGAGGCGCCCCACCACGTCGGGGGTGAGTGCCACCCGGCGTTCGCCCGCGCCGTCCTCCCTGGCGACGCCCACCATCACGGTCACGACGTAGAGCCCTCCTACCGGTCCACGACGGGGCCGTAGCTGTCCCCGCACGACGATGTCTTCCGCCGATCGTAGGCGGCGTCATCATCGTTGCGTGCGAAGCGGGGCGAGGAACGCCTCGACGTCGCTGCGGTGCCGGCTGCGCCGCATGGGAGGAAGGGCCCCGATCAGCTCCCAGCGGTACCGGGCCGTCGCCAGGCGCGGGTCGAGCACAGCGACGACACCGCGGTCCTCGGAGGAGCGGATGAGCCGACCGGCGCCCTGGGCCAGCAGCGTGGCCGCCCGGGGCAGGTCGATCACCCCGAACGCAGCCCGCCCCAACCGCTCACGGCGCGCCTCGAGCAGCGGGTCGTCGGGGCGGGGGAACGGCAGCCGGTCGATCGCAACCAGCGAGAGCGCACGGCCGGGCACGTCGACGCCCTGCCAGAAGCCCATGGTGGCGAACAGGCACGACTGCTCATCGGCGGCGAAGCGGGCCACCAGCGCCGGCTTGGGCAGCTCGCCCTGGGCGAGCACCGGCCAGGGGACGCGCGCCGCGACGGCGGCCGCGGCAGCGGTCATGGCCCGCCAGGAGGTGAACAGCGCCATCGTGCGACCACCGGCCGCTTCGATCAGGGCCACGAGCTCGTCGATGGCCAGCGCCTCGAACGTCGGGTCCTTGGGGACAGGCAGGTGGGCGGCGCAGTACAGCAGCGCCTGGTGCTCGTAGTCGAACGGGCTGCCGACGTCGAGCTCGTCGGTCGCCTCGGGCGGGAGGCCGACCCGCTCGACTATGCGCGGCGGGACGGTGGCGCTGGTGAGCACGCCGGTCGGGGCGGACTCACCCGACCACAGTCGATCGGCGAGCACCCCGCCGACGTCGAGCGGCGCCACCCGCAGGACGGGGGCGTGGGCGGGGCCTTCCGCCCACGCCACGGAGCCGTCGTCGAGGGCGAGGACGGTGTCGATGTCGCCGGCGAGGTGCAGGGCCGCCTTCTGGGCGCGCAACCGGCGGGCACCGTCGTCGGGGCCGTGGCGCAGGCCGGCGTCGAGGGAGGAGATCCTCGTGCGGGCGTCGCCGAGAGCGCGGGCGAGCTCCTCGGGGACGGGGTGGAGCCGCCGGCCGAGATGGGCCTCCAGGGCGGCCGCCAGGGAGCCACCCGCCTGGTCGACGGCCTCGGCGGCGGCAGCGTCGGCGAGCAGCGGGCGGGCGGTGCGGGCCAGAGCCGCGAACCGCCCAGGCGACAGCTCCACCCCGAAGCTCGCCGACGCGATGTCCTCCAGCTCGTGGGCCTCGTCGAACACGACGACGTCGTGGGGCGGCAGCACCTCGCCGTGGCTCGCCAGGTGGGCGGCGTAGAGATGGGTGTTGACGACGACGACGTCTGCCTCGGCGGCCCGGGCGCGGGCTGCCTCGGCGAAGCACTCCGGGCCCGAGGGGCAGCGGGCGGCGCCGGGGCAGTCCCGGGCGGTCACGCTCACCTGCGCCCAGGCGGCGGTGCTCGGCTCCCACGGGAGCTCGGCGCGGTCACCGGTCGCCGCCTCGTCCGCCCACGCAGCGAGCCGTCGCAGCTCCCGGCCCAGGGGGCCGAGGGAGGCGACGGGAACGCCGGGCTCGGGCAGGGACGGCTGGTCGCCGGCGGCGGCCAGCTCGCGGAGGCGCTGCACGCAGACGTAGTTGGACCGACCCTTGAGCACCGCGAACTCGAAGGGGACGCCCAGGTGCTCGGCCAGCAGCGGCAGGTCCCGGCTCGCGAGCTGGTCCTGGAGGGCCTTCGTCGCCGTGGCGACGACGACGCGGGCGCCGGCGGCGAGTGCCGGGACCAGGTAGCCCAGGCTCTTGCCCGTCCCCGTGCCTGCCTGCACGACCAGGTGGCGTTGCGAGGAAACGGCGGTGGCCACCGCTTCGGCCATCGCCACCTGCGACGGCCGGCGTTCGTGGCCGGGCAGCGTGGCGGTGACCCGCCGCAGCGCCCCCTCGACCGGTGAGCTCGCCACCGGCGGACCATAGCGGGCAGGGTGCCCGCACGAAGCTGCATCGCGCCCCGGCGCGGGTGACGCGCGGCAGTACCGTGACCGCCGATGGACCTCGACGGCCTCGACCACCACCGCATGCCGCGCCATGTGGCGTGCGTGATGGACGGCAACGGGCGTTGGGCGACCAAGCGGGGGCTGGCGCGCACCGAGGGCCACCGGGCCGGTGAGGAGGCGCTGTTCGATGCCGCCCAAGGGGCCCTGGAGCTCGGGCTGTCGTGGTTCACCGTGTACGCGTTCTCGACGGAGAACTGGCGCCGGCCGCACCAGGAGGTTCGGTTCCTCCTCGACGTGATCGCCGACCAGCTCCTCACCCGCCGGCGTGACGACCTGCACGCCCTCGGGGTGCGGATCCGCTTCATCGGGCGCCGGGACTGGCGGGTGCCGCGCTGGGTCGCCCGCCGCATGGACGAGGCGGCCGAGCTGACCGCCGGCAACCGGAACATGACGTTGACGGTGGCGTTCAACTACGGCGGCCGCGCTGAGATCGTCGACGCCGTGCGCTCCATCGTCGCCTCGGGGGTGGCGGCGTCGAAGATCGACGAGCGCACCATCGCCCGCCACCTCTACGACCCGTCGATACCCGACCCCGACCTGGTGATCCGCACGTCGGGGGAGTACCGCATCTCCAACTTCCTCATCTGGGAGCTGGCCTACTCGGAGCTCGTGTTCACCGACGTGCTGTGGCCCGACTTCCGCCGGGAGCACCTGGTCGAGGCGATCCGCGAGTTCCAGGCCCGGGACCGGCGCTTCGGGACGACGGGCCGCCACGACGGCATCCCGAGCTGAACCCGTGGCGCTCTACCGCGACACCGGCGTCGTGCTGCGGACCTACAAGCTGGCTGAGTCCGACCGCATCGTCGTGCTCCTCACCGCCGGGCGCGGCAAGGTGCGGGCCGTCGCCAAGGGCGTGCGCCGCACAGGCAGCCGCCTCGGTGGCAGGCTCGAGCCGGCGAGCCATGTCGAGTTGCTCATCTACGAGGGGCGCGAGCTCGACGTCGTCAGCCAGGCCGAGGTGGTCGAGCACTTCGGTGCGCTCCGCGAAGACCTGGCCCGCCTCCGGGACGCGCTTGCCGTGCTCGAAGCCGTCGACCAGGTCGCCCGGGAGGGCCAGGCCGACCCGGGGTTGCTCGCCATGCTCCTCGGCGCGCTGCGCACACTCGCCGTGCGCCCCGCCCCGCTCGTCGTGGCGGGGTTCTACTTGAAGCTGCTCGCCCACGAGGGCACGGCACCGCAGGTGGGTGCCTGCATCCGCTGCGGGTCCGGTGACGGGCTGGTGGCGCTGGACCTGGCCCAAGGGGGTGCCGTGTGCCGGGCCTGCCTGCCGACCGGCGGAGGCCGGCGGGCGCTCGGCCCGGATGCCCTCGCCCTCGTGGGGCGGATCCTCGGCGGTGACCTCGCCGGGGCGCTGGCCACGCCGGCCGGGCCGGTAGCGGCCGAGGTGACCGACGTGGCGACCGAGGCGCTCGAAGCGCACCTCGAGCGCCGGCTGCGGGTGCCCCGCCTGCTGGACCGAAGCCCGCACTGATCTGCCGGGTACGGTGGCCGGTCATGGCCGCGCCCGACCTCGACGACATCGTCCGGCTCTGCAAGCAGCGGGGCTTCGTCTTCCCCTCTGCGGAGATCTACGGCGGGTTCCGCTCGACCTACGACTACGGGCCCCTCGGCGCGCTGATGCTGCGCAACGTGAAGAACCTCTGGTGGCGAACGATGGTCCAGCTGCGCCACGACGTCGTCGGCCTCGATGCAGCCATCCTCTCCAGCCCGAGGATCTGGGAGGCGTCCGGGCACCTCGCCAACTTCACCGACCCGCTGGTCGACTGCCGCAGCTGCAAGGAGCGCTGGCGCGCCGACCACCTCCAGGCGGGCGGGGACGGCGTCGTGCGCTGCCCCAACTGCGCCAGCACGGACCTCACCGAGGCTCGTGCCTTCAACATGATGTTCAAGACCCACGTCGGTCCCGTCGAGGACGGGGCCAACGAGGCCTACCTGCGCCCGGAGACGGCCCAGGGCCACTTCGTCAACTTCCTGAACGTGCTGCAGACGTCACGCAAGAAGCCCCCCTTCGGCATCGCCCAGGTGGGCAAGTCGTTCCGCAACGAGATCACGCCCGGGAACTTCGTGTTCCGGACGCGGGAGTTCGAGCAGATGGAGCTCGAGTTCTTCGTCCCGCCGGCGGAGGCCGACCAGTGGTTCGAGTACTGGTGCCGGGAGCGCCTCGAGTGGTACGTGCGCTACGGCATCCCGCGCGAGCTGCTGCGCCTCCGCCACCACGACAAGGAGGAGCTGTCCCACTACTCGGCGGGCACCGCCGACGTCGAGTTCCTCTTCCCGTGGGGTTGGGGTGAGCTCGAGGGGGTCGCCAACCGCACCGACTACGACCTGCGCGCCCACTCCGAGGCGAGCGGCGTGCGCCTCGAGTACTTCGACCAGGCGACCGGCGAGCGCTACCTGCCGTACGTCATCGAGCCGGCCGCTGGGGCGACCCGGACGATGATGGCGTTCCTCATCGCCGCCTACGACACCGACGAGGTGGGGGGCGAGGCGCGAAGCGTGCTGCGGCTCCACCCGGATGTCGCCCCCTACCAGGTGGCGGTGCTGCCCCTGTCCCGCAAGGAGACGCTCGTCCCCGTCGCCCTGGAGGTGCTGGGGCTGCTGGCGCCGGTCGCCATGTGCGACTACGACGAGACCCAGTCGATCGGCCGGCGCTACCGGCGCCAGGACGAGATCGGCACGCCGCTGTGCGTCACCGTCGACTTCGACAGCCTCGACGACCGGGCGGTGACGATCCGCGACCGCGACACGACCGGGCAGGTGCGTGTCCCCATCGACGCCCTCGCTGCGGAGGTCGCCGCTCGCGTCGGTCGGTAGGCTCAGCGCCAACCCGTCCGCTCCCGGAGGACCGCCGATGCCGTTCACCTACTCCTTCGACCACAAGCACCGCCGGCAGCCGATGGAGCGCAAGGACCTGCTCGGGGGCAAGGGGGCGAACCTGGCGGAGATGACCTCGGTGCTCGGGTTGCCTGTGCCGCCGGGCTTCACGATCACCACCGACGCGTGCCGCGCCTACCTCGAGGGAGGCTGGCCGGACGGCCTCGACTCCGAGGTCACCCGGCAGGTCCGCAAGTTGGAACGGGCCATGGGCAAGCGGCTCGGGGACCCGTCGGACCCGCTGCTCGTGAGCGTCCGTTCCGGAGCCAGGTTCTCGATGCCGGGGATGATGGACACCGTGTTGAACCTCGGGCTCAACGACGAGTCGGTGAAGGGTCTGGCGGTGCAGACGAGCGACGAGCGCTTCGCGTACGACTCGTACCGGCGGTTCGCCTCCATGTACGGGCGGATCGTGCTCGGCCTCGACGGCAAGCTCTTCGACGGGGCGTTCGAGCAGGCGAAGGAGCGCTCCGGGGTGGACAGCGACGCCGACGTGGGCGCCGGCGCGCTCCGCGAGTTGGCCGAGACCTACAAAGCCGTCGTGGCCGACGCCACGGGCCAACCTTTCCCCCAGGATCCCGCCGACCAGCTGCGGGGCGCCATCGAGGCCGTCTTCCGCAGCTGGAACGGCGCCCGGGCCGTCGCCTACCGGGTGCGGGAGCGCATACCCCACGACCTCGGGACGGCCGTGAACGTGCAGGCGATGGTGTTCGGCAACCGCGACGACAACTCCGGCACCGGCGTCGGCTTCACCCGCGACCCGGCCACCGGCGCACAGGGCGAGTACGGCGACTTCCTCGTCAACGCCCAAGGCGAGGACGTGGTCGCCGGCATCCGCAACACGCTCCCGCTGTCGGCCCTCCAGGACCGGTTCCCGAAGATCTTCAGGGAGCTCATGGGGGTCTTCGCCCGGCTGGAGGAGCACTACCGGGACATGTGCGACACCGAGTTCACCATCGAGCAGGGCAAGCTCTGGATGCTGCAGACCCGGGTCGGAAAGCGCACCGGCCGGGCGGCGCTGCGCATGGCCGTCGACATGACCAGGCAGCGGGGCTGGAAGATCTCCCGTGAGGAGGCCATCGCCCGCGTCACGGCCGAGCACCTCGACCAGGTCCTGCACCCGCAGTTCGCGGAGAAGCCCTCCACGTTTCTCACCAGGGGCCTGGCTGCCTCACCGGGCGCCGCCGTCGGCAAGGTCTACTTCGATGCCACCGACGCCGCCGCGGCCGCCGAGAAGGGCGAGGCGGTGATCCTCGTCACCACCGAGACCTCCCCGGAGGACGTGCACGGGATGATCGCCTCGCAGGGGATCCTGACCTCCCGGGGCGGCCTGGTGAGCCATGCCGCCGTCGTTGCCCGCGGCTGGGGCAAGCCTGCTGTCGTCGGGGCCGAAGCGGTGCGGATCAGCGGCAGATCGTTCACCGTCGAGGGGACGACGGTGCGCGAGGGCGACGTCATCTCCATCGACGGGGGAAGTGGCGAGGTCGCTCTCGGCGAGGTCGCCCTCACGCTGGCCGACCCGCCGGAGGAGCTCGCCGTCGTCCTCGGCTGGGCGGACCGGATCCGCAGGGGCAAGCTGGCCGTGCGGGCCAATGCCGACAACGGAGCCGATGCCGCCAATGCCAGGCAGTTTGGCGCCGAGGGCATCGGCTTGTGCCGCACGGAGCACATGTTCCTCGCCGAGGATCGCCTCCCGATCGTCCGCCGGATGATCCTCGCCTCCACGGCCGACGACGAGCGCGCCGCCCTCGAGGAGCTGCGGGTGGCGCAGAAGGCCGACTTCCTCGCCATCCTCGAGGCCATGGACGGCCTGCCGGTCACCGTCCGGCTGCTCGACCCTCCCCTCCACGAGTTCCTGCCCTCCACGGAGGAGCTGGAGCTCGAGGATGCCACCACCGGGCTGTCGGAGGAGCAGCGCAAGCTCCTGTCGGCTGCCAAGGAGTGGAAGGAGGCCAACCCGATGCTCGGCACCCGCGGCGTTCGCCTCGGCGTCTTGAAGCCGGGCCTCTACCAGATGCAGGTGCGGGCCCTGATGCAAGCCGCTGCCGAGCGCGTCGAGGCCGGCGGCAAGCCCCGAGTGGAGGTCATGATCCCCCTCACCGTGACCCGCCAGGAGCTCGGGCTGGCTCGCGGCTGGGTGGCCGACACGGTCGCCGAGGTGCTTGCCGGTGTAGCCAGGCGGACGGCCGGCAAGCTGGAGGTGCTCATCGGCACCATGATCGAGACCCCACGCGCCGCCGTGCGTGCCGACGAGATCGCCGAGGAGGCGGACTTCTTCAGCTTCGGGACCAACGACCTCACCCAGATGACGTTCGGCTTCAGCCGCGACGACGTCGAGGGCCGGCTCATGAACGCCTACCTGGAGCAGGGGCTCCTCCAGCGCAACCCGTTCGAGACCATCGACAAGGCGGGCGTCGGCGAGCTCGTCACCACCGCCGTCGAGCGCGGGAGGGCGACCCGGGCGAACCTCAAGCTCGGCGTCTGCGGTGAGCACGGCGGGGACCCGGAGTCGATCGACTTCTTCTACGACGTCGGGCTCGACTACGTGTCCTGCTCCCCCTATCGCGTGCCGATCGCCCGCCTGGCAGCGGCCCAGGCGGTCGTGGCCCGCTCCTGATCCCACCCGACCGGCAGGGGGGAGCGCGCCGTGGGCATCGTCGACGAGGACATCGCCCGCGTCCGCGCCGCTACCGACTTCGTGGCCCTCGTCTCCGAGCACCTGGCCCTTCGGCGCGTCGGCACCCGCTGGGTCGGCCTCTGCCCGTTCCACACCGAGAAGACGCCGTCGTTGTACGTGAACGCCGCCGAGGGCCTGTACCACTGCTTCGGCTGCCAGGCCAGCGGCGACGTCATCACCTTCGTGCGGGAGCTTGAGCACCTCGACTTCGTCGAAGCCGTCGAGAAGCTGGCCGCCCGGGCAGGGATCACCCTGCGCTACGACGACGAGGCGACGGCACGCGACCACCGGCAGCGGGCCCGCATCTACGACGTCGTCGCCGGTGCCGTGGAGTGGTACCACGCCCAGCTGATCGACGCTCCCGGCGCGGCGGCGGCGCGCCGCTACCTGCGGGCAGAGCGGGGCTACGACGGCGAGGTGGTGCGGCGCTACCGGCTCGGCTGGGCGCCTGACGGCTGGGAGCCCCTGCGGCGGGCGCTGCGCCTCCCCCAGGCGGCGCTCGTCGACGCCGGCCTTGGCTCCCTCGACGGGCAGGGGCGGTACCGGGACTTCTTCCGCTCCCGGCTGCTGTTCCCGATCTTCGACCCGAGCGACCGGCCGATCGGTGCTGGCGGCCGCTCGCTGCCCGGAGGCAGGCCGCCCAAGTACAAGAACACGACGGGGACGGCCGTCTACGACAAGAGCAGCGTCTTGTACGGGCTCAACTGGGCCAAGCGGGCGATCGTCGCCGGCGACCGGGTTGTGGTCTGCGAGGGCTACACCGACGTCATCGGCTTGCAGCGCGCCGGGGTCGACGAGGCGGTGGCGACGTGCGGCACGGCCCTCGCCGACGGCCACCTCCGGCTGCTCACCAAGTTCGCCCACCGCGTCGTGCTCGCCTACGACGCCGACGCCGCCGGCCAGGCGGCGGCGGAGCGCATCCAGGACTGGGAGCGACGCTACGGCGTCGACGTCCGGGTGGCAGCCCTACCGTCGGGCGAGGACCCTGCCGACGTCGCGCGCCGCGACCCCGCCCTGCTGCAGCGGGCGATCGCCGGGGCCCAGCCCCTCGTCGGCTTCCAGCTGGCGCGCCACTTCGGCCGGGCCGACCTCGCCAGCCCCGAGGGCCGGGTGAGGGCGGCGAGGGGAGCCTTGGCGGTCGTCCCCGAGGGATTGGACCCGCTGGTGCGCGACCAGTACCTGATGGAGATCGCGGATCGGACCCGCATCCCTCCCGACGAGCTCCGCCGGCTGCGGGCGGCACCGGCCGAGGCACACCGCCAGCCGGAGGCGGCCCGATCCCGCCGGTCAGGTGCCGGGCAGCGGGCGGTGCCCGACCGATCGCCTGAGGAGGAGCACCGGCCGCTGCGGGGCTCGGGCGGGCAGGGGCAGTCCCCGACGGCAGCGGGGACAGCGGGCACGCCACGGCCGGCGCCGGAACGATCGATGCCCGCTGCGGAACTGGCGGCGCTGACCCTCGCAGTGCACCAACCCGGCGACGTCGCCGACCGCCTGGAGCGCTGCTTGCTGTCCCACCCGTTGGCTCGGGCGGTCTACGACCAGCTGGCGTGCTCCGACACCCTCGCCGCTGCGGTGCAGACATCGCCGCCCGAGGTGGGCCGCCTGCTGGCAGAGCTGGCCGTGACGGAGCCCGAGAGCTCGGCTGACGACGTGATGGTGCGGGTGGTCGAGCTCGCCGGCCAGCGTGCGGTGGCCGAGCTGCAAGCCGAGCTGCGCGCCGCGCCAAGCGAGGACGCCCCCGCGTACGTCGACAACATCGCCTGGCTCAAGCTGGCGGTCGAGGCGCTGCGGCCGGGCTCGCCGTCGGGGGCCGCCGCTGCGTCGGAGGCGGAGCGTCGCTTGGTAGCTTGGTTCGTGGCCCGACAATCGCCCGGCCCGCTGGACGCCGGCGAGCAGGCAGAGCCGACGGGGGGGAGCGGATGATCGCCGGCCCGGCCACGCCGTTCACCGACGGCGGCGAGCCGACCGCCGACTTCCTCGCCCTGCTGGTGGTCGGGCGGGAGCGAGGCTGGCTGTCGCCGGACGACCTGATGGCCGTCCTGCAGGGTGTGGAGCTCAGCCCAGCGCTCATCGACGCCGCCGTGGACCGGGTCCGGGCCGAGGGCGTCGAGTGGCGCGAGGAGCCCACCGACGGGGGTCCGTCCCCGCCGGCGCTCCTTGGCGGGGGTCCGTCCCCGCCGGCGCCCACCGGGTGGACACCCTCGGCGGGCGGCCGGGCACGCGCCGCCGGCTACGAGGACGGCGAGATGCCGGCGGGTGGCGCGGGCGCCGACCCGGTCCGCCTCTACCTGCGTGAGATCGGCCGGGCGCCGCTGCTGAGCTCCGCCGAGGAGGTCGCCCTGGCCCGACGCGTCGAGCGGGGCCTGGCCGCCACCCGCCGGCTCGTGGAACGGGTCGAGGCCGGA
The DNA here is from genome assembly GCA_027320105.1 of Acidimicrobiaceae bacterium. Taxonomy (GTDB): domain Bacteria; phylum Actinomycetota; class Acidimicrobiia; order Acidimicrobiales; family Palsa-688; genus JAKAQB01. The sequence goes on from DAHVMA010000053.1 coordinate 47,113, forward strand.
GAGGACGTCGACGACGGCGCCGACGAGCGCCTCCGCGTCGACGGCCGCTCCGCCAAGCAGGAGCTCGTCGAGGCCAACCTCCGGCTCGTGGTGTCGATCGCCAAGCGCTACCGCAACCGGGGGATGCCCTTCCTCGACCTGATCCAAGAGGGCAACCTCGGTCTGATGCGGGCGGTCGACAAGTTCGACTACAGCAAGGGTTTCAAGTTCTCCACCTACGCCACGTGGTGGATCCGCCAGGCGATAACGCGGGCGATCGCCGACCAGGCACGGACGATCCGCATCCCCGTGCATGTGGTGGAGACCATCAACGGTGTGGTGCGCGTGCAGCGCCAGCTGCTGCAGGACCTGAGTCGGGAGCCGACGGTGGCGGAGGTGGCCGAGGCTGCCGAGATGACCCCGAGCCGCGTGCGGGAGATCCTGCGCGTCAGCCAGGAGACGGTCTCCCTCGAGCAGCCGATGGGCGAGGACGACTTCAGCCTGTCGGACGTCATCGAGGACGTGGGTGCGCTCGGCCCGGCCGATGCCGCCACCCGCTCGCTGCTGAACGACGCCGTCGCGGCGGCCCTCGCTGATCTCCCGGAGCGGGACCGGCTGGTGGTCCGCCTCCGCTTCGGCCTCGACGACGGCCACGTGCACACCCTCGAGGAGGTGGGTCGCGAGTTTGGGGTGACCCGCGAGCGGATCCGCCAGATCGAGTCCAAGACCCTGGCGAAGCTCCGCAACCCGTCCCGCCACGGTCACTTGCGCGACTACCTCGACGACCGGTAGGGGTGTTGGGACGGTGGGGTCAGGGCCAGTCGCCGCCGGCCGGCGGCCCGAGGGCGGCACGCAGCTGCTCGGGGACCGGGATCTTGCCTCGAGGCTCGCCGGCGGTCCCCTGCCCGGCGGTCTCCAGGCCGACGGTCACGTACACCGTCCGGGCGTCGAGCACCACCCGGGTCCCGGAGACGACGCGGAAGGCCACGGTGAGGGAGTGGGCGCCGATCCCGACGAGGCGGACGAGGACGTCCGCCTCGTCTCCCCAGCGCAGCGGCCCCCGCCAGTCCAGCTCGCAGTGCACCAACTGCACGTCGGTCCCCGAGGCGACGAGCGCGACGTAACTCACCCCGCCGTCGTCGAGGAACGTGCCGAACGCCTCGTCGAACCACGCCAGGTACCAGGCGTTGAACACGACGCCCTGCTGGTCGCACTCGAAGTAGCGGACCCGGTGGTGGTGCCGGCTGACCCTGCCGGACCCCCGGGCGTCAGCGCGCTGGTGCATCGGCGCCGACGGTAGCGCCGCCTCGCAGCTGGTAGGGTCTAGCGGACCTTCCGGGGTAGCTCAACCGGCAGAGCGGGTGGCTGTTAACCACTAGGTTGGGGGTTCGAGTCCCTCCCCCGGAGCGCCGGTCCAGTCGATCGCATAGCTCGCAGACGTGCTCGTGAAGCGCTCGGGGATGCTCGCCTCGACGAGGGCGTCGCAGAGCTGTTGGAGCGCCTCGGACGGCGTCCCGTCGGGACGGTCCTTGGCGAGCACCTTCGCCACGAGGTGCGTCGTGTACTCCACTTGGCGGCAGGTGAGCAGATGCGGGCCGGCCTTCCACGAGGTCCGCACCCCGAGGCGGACCTGGTCGGCCGGCTCGAGGCGCAGAGAGCCGCGTGCCCGACGGTGGGGTGCGCGCTCCCATGACCGGTCGCGAGGCAGACCTGCATCCCGACGAGCAGGCGGTCGTGGTGGTCGGAGAGCACCGGCACGGCGCGGGCCCGACGACCGCCGACGAGAACGAGCACCCCGCCCGAGCGACAGACGAACGTCGGTGCCGCGAACGCCGCGCAGCTCGGCGCCGATCAGTCCCGCCCCCGCTCCGGGGCAGGCAGGGGCGTTCGCGCGATCCTGGCGGAGCCTGGTCGGCTGCGCGTCCGGGAGCGCGAGGTGGCAAGCAAGCTCCCGGGCGAGTACGGGGCCTTGGCTCTCTCCCTCGGCATCGGCATCGGCACTGGGCCAGATTGCCGCCGGAGGCCTCACGCTGTCTCCCGCCGACCGCACAAACCTCTGACACGAAGGTTAGATCAGGGTGGAGAGCGTCGGATGCGGATCAGATCGTGAGTCACGATCGCCAGCGCTCCTCCAAGGCCGTCGAGGTCGCCGGCGGCGATCAGCGTCATGAGGGTTGCGTGCGTTGCTGCTCGGCTTTCGTCGATCGGGCGGGGGACGACGATCCCGCAGTGCGTGCCGATGGGGTAGGCGCGAAGGTCGGAGAAGTCCAGGTCCAGCGTCACAAGGACCCGATTCTCGGACACGGCGGCCGCCACCACGATCTCGTCGGGCTGACCGGCGAGATCCTCGTCAAAGACGGTGTCGGCGTCATGGCCGGCCTCGAGGAAAATGTTGGTGGCCAGGTGAGGGAGGTTCTCGTCGAGCTTGAACCTCACTGGCTCGTTAGCGGGCGACGGGCGCCAGCCGATGGACCTCTTGGCGAGCAAGCCACGAGCCGTAGGCCAGCGCCCCCCGGATGCCTTCGACGGTCAGCGAACAGAGCAGGACGGAGAGCTGTCGCGTCCCAACGCCAGTCCCAACAAGACCGTCCCGACGCGTCCTGGGCCGAGCCACGTCGTTGCGGCGGTCGGTGCAGCGGCGAAGCTCACCCGGACCCATGCTGCCAGCGGGCGATCTCCGCTCGGCCGACCACCATGTGGTGGACCTCGTCCGGCCCATCGGCGAAGCGCAGCGTCCGTTGCGCGGTGTACATCTCGGCGAGCGGCGTCCACTGCGAGACGCCGGTGGCTCCGTGGATCTGGATGGCCTGGTCGATGATGGCGCACACCCGCTGGGGCACCATCGCCTTGACAGCGCTCACCCACACCCGGGCGTCGGCATTGCCCATCAGATCCATCGCCTTGGCGGCCCGGAGCACCATCAGGCGCATCGCCTCGATGTCGATGCGAGCACGCGAGACCCATTCGGTGTTCTTGCCGAGGGCGATGATCGGCTTGCCGAATGCCTCCCGCGACAGGCCACGCTTGACCATGAGCTCCAGCGCCTTGTCGGCCGCCCCGATGGAGCGCATGCAGTGGTGGATGCGACCGGGTCCGAGTCGCATCTGGGAGATCTCGAAGCCCCGACCCTCGCCGAGGAGGATGCTGTCGCGGGGGACCCGAACGTCGGAGAACCGCAGGTGCATGTGCCCGTGTGGCGCGTCGTCGTGGCCGAAGACGAGCATGGGCCCGACCACCTCGACACCAGGTGCGTCCATCGGCACGAGGATCTGGCTCTGCTGCAGGTGCGTGGGTCCGTCGGGGTTGGTCCGCACCATCACGATCAGGACCCGGCAGCGAGGGTCGCCGGCGCCGGAGATGAAGTACTTCTCACCGTTGATCACCCACTCGTCACCGTCGAGCACGGCCGAGCAGGCGATGTTGCGGGCGTCGGAGGAGGCCAGATCCGGTTCGGTCATCGCGTACGCCGAACGGATCTCGCCGGCGAGCAGCGGCTCCAACCAGCGCTTCTTCTGCTCGGGGGTGCCCACCCGCTGGAGGACCTCCATGTTGCCGGTGTCCGGCGCCGAGCAGTTGAGGCATTCGGAGGCCAGCGGGTTCTTCCCGAGCTCGAAGGCGATGTAGGCGTAATCGAGGTTGGCGAGACCCTCACCGGTCTCGGCGTCGGGCAGGAAGAAGTTCCACAGACCCTCTGCCCTCGCCTGCGCCTTGGCGCCGTCGAGCAGCTCGAGCTGGCCCGGAGCGAAGCTCCACCGGTCGGCACGCCCCTCGCCGAGGGCGAAGAACTCCGCCGACATCGGCTCGACCTGGTCGGCCACGAACCGCTTGACGCGTTGGAGGAGAGGGCGGGCCTCCTCGGAGACCGACAGGTTGTACAGCTCACCGCCGAAATCGTCGGTGTTGATGGGCTTGGCGGGCATGGCGACCTCCGCGGCCGGCCGGTCGGCCGGCACCGCCTCGATCATGCCGCGCCACGGGTAGGGCCGAGAAGGCCGGAAGGCCGTTCCCGTCGTGGCCGGCGCCGGCTCAGGGCTGACTGACCACGACCCTCGCCGCGCCCTGCAGCACGATCACGTCGACGTCCCGCCCCATCGGCTGGCCGACGTAGCAGGTGTCCTCTGTGCGCTTCGCCCGGCTGGTCTGCGGGCACAGCCGGGCGGTCATGCGGGTGTGGAGGCGGCCGTGCCCGTCGGTCTTCACCGTCACCGATCCGTGGGCGCACGGGTCCTTGGGGGCGATCCACACCTTGGCGCCGCACTCCGCCAGGGTGACCCTCGTGCCGGCCGGGAAGCCCCAGCCGCTGACGACGAGCCGGCGGCCGGCCATGGCGTGGCTCGGCGTGACGGTGAGGTGCGGGTGCGGCGGGGAGGCGGCGACCGACGGTGTGGCGCCCGACGGTGTGGCGCCGAGACCGGTGGCCAGGGCCGTGACGGCTACGGCGACGGCGCAGGCGAGGACGGCGGGGCGGGTGCGCATCGAAGCGTTGGACGCCGGCGTGAGGGCGTTGGTTCCCGGCGCCGCCGGATGAAGGCGCCGGCGGGTGGGGCGACCCCTTACTATGCCCTGCATGAGCAGGGTAAGGGCCCGTAGCTCAGTGGTCAGAGCAGGGGACTCATAATCCCTCGGTCGTGGGTTCGATCCCCACCGGGCCCACCAGCCAGCCAAAACGCCCAATGGGCCATGGGGCGCAGCCCGAAGGATCCGTCGTTGTTCTGCCGAGGGTAGGCCCTACTTGTGGGTGTCGAGCGGCTATGCCGGGGCGACTATCCGGAGAACATGGGCAGGAAAAGAGATGTCCGACTCGTCCAGAGCCTCTCCAGAAGGGCCGTGGACCGGTACGCGCACGACGGCGGACCTGCGAAGGGGAGGGCCGTACACTTCGCGCACGACGCCGACGATCTCGTCCAGCCCCCACGGCACTGCCACCTTGTCGCCGGGTTTCAGCGTGACTTGTCGTGCCATCCAAAGCTCCTCACCAAGGCCCCGGCCGGTCGAACAGACGACCGAGATGTTGGGATACCTCCGCGTCGAGGTTACCCGCCAGGACGTCGAGGTCCCGCCGCCACTGCTGGTAGGTCCGCAACGTCAACGGGTGGCCTCGGCACGCAGGACAGCCAAAGCGGCCTCGTCGTCGTGGGCCACCGCGTTGCGGGCGGCGTTCAGCCGGTCCAGGGATCGGTTGTGGACAGTCGACGATGGGTCGCGGGCGGCCAGTGTCGACCAGAGGTCCAGCCCGAAGCGACCGAAGTCGCTGCCCAGCGAGCCGGGGTGGGCGTTGCCCCGATCAAGGCTACGAGCTTCCCGAAGCCTGGTGCGGACGACCGACTCGATCACCGGCCGGGTCGCGGCTGTCCAGGAGGCGAACGTGTCGCAGGCCAGGTCGTGGAGGTCTCGAGCGAAACCCTGGAACTCGGCCGCCAGGCGCAGGACCAGGGCCTCGTTCAACGCCGCTGTTCGCCATCTCCGCCCCGGGCCGGTGCCTCCCACGGGCCGATGGGCGACCGCCAGCTCGTCCAGCCGGCCGGCCCGGCGACTACGCCACGATTCAAGGGCCTCTGAGCTCACATGTCGGCACCGTAGTGCCCCCCTCGGACTCGCCAGCGGATCGGGAGCCGATCGCTCGGCTGTTCCACGGGCAAGGGGTGGACCCAACAAGCCACCCAACAAAGCCGTGCCCCCCGCCCCCCCGTCCCCGGCGGTCCCTTGCCGTAGCGCTCACCGGGCGAAGGGCTGCCTGTGACCAGCCTGGATGCCACGCGCTGCGACGAGGCTGGAGCTGCTGCCACCTCTCTGTCCGGCCTCATGATCCCTCGGTCGTGGGTTCGATCCCCACCGGGCCACGGTCTCACCGGACTCACGGGCGGGTCGGTTCAAGGCGATCCAGGCGATCGTGGTCAGCTCCGACGGGGCCGCCAGCCACGGTCAGGCGCGCAAGCACGACCAGGCGGAGGCGCAGCAGCACGGCGAGGAGGACGGGGACCAGCCGGGCTCACAGGGGCCGTCGTGAGCCGGCTCCGCCGGCAGCTCGCCGCGAGATCGCCAAACGGGACGTACCGGCCCTGAGCGGAACCCAAGCGCCGGGTTCGTCGCGTTGTTTGGGCAGTACGCCGCGATGATCGCGGACTACTGCCCAAACAACGCGAGCGATGGACCAAGCGCCGCCTCCGCCGACTCCGCCGCCTCCGCTGATGCCGCCGACTCCGCCGGTGCCGCCGACTCCGCCGGTGCCGCATCCGCAAGGAAAGCGCGCGTCACGAAGGCTGTCCGAGCGGGCTGCTCGAACTGCGGGACGTGCCCACAGTCGGGGAGGACGACCGAGCGGGCGGAGGGAACGGCGGCCGCCACGTGCCGGGCGAAGGCCGCCGGCACGAGGACGTCCCTGGCTCCCCAGACGAACAGCGCCGGGGGGCGGAGAGACGGCAACCGCCGCCAGAAGCCCTCGTCCCCGAAGGCGTCATCGACGTAGATCTCCTTCAGCGCGGATGCGAACGCCACCCGGTAGGGGCGGCTCCGGTACACCCGGGCCCACTCCCCGGCGGCCGCCCGGTACGCGCCCGGCGGGAGGCGCCCCGGATGAGCGAAGAGCAGGCGGATGGCGCCGGCCACGGCCCACTCCGGCACGGCGGCGGTGGGCAGGGGCAGGCCGGCGAGCTCGGGACGGAGGAGGCGCACCAGCGGCACGGCCTGGCGGAGCCGGCGGAAGGGCACCGCTGGGGCGAGCAGCACCAGCGCCGAGGTCCGAGCCGGTCGGCGGAGGCCCAGTTCCAGGCCGATGCGCCCGCCGAGGCTGTTGCCGACGACCACCGCCTTGTCCACCCCCTTGGCGTCGAGCAGAGCTTCTAGCCAGGTCGCGAAGAACCCCGCGCTGTAGCGCACCGGCGGGGCGGAGCTGGCACCGTGGCCGGGCAGGTCCGGGGCGAGGACGCGGTGGCCGGGCGCCAGGTCACGAAGGACGGGCAGCATCGAGGCGCTCGTGGCGCCGAGACCGTGCAGGAGGACGGCGGTCGGGGCTCGGCACGCCCCGGCCTCCACGAGGGCGGTCCGTACCCCGGCGGCCTCGGTGACGCCGGTGGCGACCACCCGCCCCGGGCCAGCGCCCAGCAACCCGTCGAGGTGGAGGGACAGCGCCACGTCGCCCTCCACGTGGATGTGACCGTCGAGGAAGGCGTCCAGGCCGGAGATCTCGCCGCTGACGATCGAGACGATGGTGCCACGGTCGCCGCTGACCCGGGTCGTCGGCGTGCGGGTGCGTCCGGGGTGCACCCGGATCCGGCCGTCCCAGATCACGAGCGTGGCCGCGCCGGCGATGCCGGCGTCGAGGACCACGTCGGCGCGCACCCCCGCCAGGCCCCCGGGCGAGGTGCGCCGCGACGCCCGCTCGAGGCGGGTAGCGACGAGCCCGGCAAGCTCCGAGCCCGGCTCCCCCATGGGCTCAATCTACTGGCGAGAGGGGCGGGGGGAGCGGCCGGCGCTTGCGGTCCGTGCACATCGTCCTAGGCTCGCGACGGCCGCCGGCCGCGGATGGGGTCGGAGAAAGGGCGGCCCGGTGCCGTCCTCGGGAGGAGGTGCCGTGGCCCTCATGTCCATTGCCGACGCCATATTCTTCGTTCCTGAGCGCCGGGAACAGCCCATGCACGTCGGCTCCCTGCAGGTGTACCAGCTCCCTGAGGATGCCGGGCCCGACTGGGTGGCGAACCTGTACGCCTCGTGGCTGGAGTGCACCGACGTCCGCACGCTCTTCCGGCGCCGCCCCGTGCGGACCCTACGCACGCTCGGTGCCTGGGCCTGGGCGGTGGACGACGACATCGACCTCGAGCACCACGTCCGCCTCTCGGCGCTGCCCCGTCCCGGTAGGGTCCGGGAGCTCCTCGCTCTCGTGTCGCGACTCCACGGGACACCGATCGACCGTCAGCGCCCGCTGTGGGAGCTCCACCTGATCGACGGCCTCGAAGGGGGCCGCTTCGCGGTGTACACCAAGGTCCACCACGCCCTCCTGGATGGCGTCACCGGGGTGCGGCTGCTCGCCGACGCGATGGCCGGCAACCCCTCCGAAGACGTAGCCCCCTTCTGGGCGACCCGGCCGGGAGGGAACCGGTCGGCGAACGCGGCCTCGGCATCCGTGCCCGGGACCCTGCTGCAGGCCGGCATCGACCTTGCCGAACTGGGTCCGGCCCTCGCCCGTCGGGTGCTCGAGGCTGCCCTCGGCGCCGATCAGCATGCCGTGCCCCCCCGGACGATCCTCAATGTGGCGATCACCGGCTCCCGGCGCTACGCCGCCCAGGGATGGCCGCTGGACCAGGTACGGGCGGTGGCCAGGGCAGGAGGCGGGACGGTCAACGACGTGGTGCTGGCCATGTGCGCCGCCGCCCTTCGGCGCTACCTGTCGGACCTCGACGCCCTGCCGGACGCCCCGCTCGTTGCCATGACGCCGGTGTCGCTCAGGCTCCGAAGGAGGGAAGGAGCCGACGAGGGCGGCAACGCCGTCGGTGCGATCCTCTGCAACCTGGCGACCGACCTGGCCGACCCCGCCCAGAGACTGGCGGTCATCCACTCGTCCATGGCGACCGGCAAGGCATCCCTGGCCGGGCTCACGCCCCTTCAGATCACCGCCCTCAGCGCCGTCCAGATGGCGCCGCTGGCGACCAGCATCTTCCGGCCGCTGGTCGGGCTCCTCCCGCCGCCGTTCAACCTGATCATCTCCAACGTTCCCGGGCCGCGCCATCCCCGGTACCTGAACGGAGCCCGCCTGGCCGGTCTCTACCCGCTGTCGGTCCCGATCGACGGTCAGGCGCTGAACGTCACGGTGATCAGCTACGACGGGAGCCTCGAGTTTGGGCTCACCGGAGACCGGCGGGCCCTGCCTCACCTGCAGCGGCTCCTCGGGCACCTCGACACCGGACTGAAGGACCTCGCGTTGGCAGTGGGTGCCTGACGCTCAGGCCCCGCCTTGCCCCGGCGCCGGCGGGTGCGCCCGCCGTGCGCCTGCCAGCGCCGCGTGCAACGCGGGTGTGGCCGCAGCGACGATCGTCCTACGCCCACCGGCCTCCCGGCTGACCGGATCCCGACCCCACGCGTCGCCGACCACCGCTCCGGCCTCACGGCAGACCAGGAGGCCGCCGAGGTAGTCCCAGGGTGAGAGCGACTGCTGCCCCCAGTCCACGAAGCCGTCGAGCGTCCCGCATGCGACGGCGCAGAGATCCAACGCGGCGGCCCCGAGGCAGCGGAACTGCGACCAGCCGAGGTGCGAGGGGGGCCAGCCGGACGTGGCTACGACAGCGGCACCCATGTGCGCGGTCGGCGCCGGCGCGATGGGCAGTCCATCGCGGCGGGCGCCACCGCCTCGCACGGCCTCAAACCGGCTTCCCGTCGCCAGGTTGGCGACCACGGCTGCCAGGGGGCCGTCCTCGTCCAGGGCGCAGAGGCTCGTCGCGAACCAGGGGATCTGCCGTGCAGCGTTGGTGGAGCCGTCCACCGGATCGATGACGACCAGCAGCTCCCGGTCGCCGTCATGAAGGCCGGACTCCTCGGAGAGCACACCGTAGCCGGCCTGGACCAGCAACTCGACGCCCACGGCATCGGCCACCAGGTCGTGGCGGTACTGCCAGGCGTTGGTGCCGGCAAGCCCCCAGTCCTCGAGGCCGTCGAGGGCGGAGCGGATCGCCGTCGCGACGGCGTGCAACACCTCGAGGACGTCGATGGCCGTGGCGGCGGGCACCACCCGACGCTACCGGCGCCATCGCTGGTCCCTCCCACCCGCACGGTAGGGTTGGCCCGATGGCCGTCATCGACGTCGCCGGGTACGTGGCAGAGCTCAAGGACCATGCCATCGACCACGGGTTCCACGTCCACGACGAGCGTCACTTCGTCGAGACCTACTCTCTGCGCCAGTCCTGGGAAGTGGAGTTGCACCCGGAGGAGGGCTGCGACGGGCCGCTCGACCTCCACCTCGCGCTCGAAGTCGACCCGCGGGTGCTCCTCGCCTTCGAGGACAAGGTCATGGAGCTGCCCGACGATGCCGAGCCACCGGACGAGTACACCTTCCCGCTGACTTTCACGTGGGCTCTCCCGCCGCTGGCACACGGCCCCGACCTGCTGCGGCTCACGATGGAGCTGGCAGGCATCGGCGGCGTGGACCTGCCCCTCGAGTCCTCAGCGATAGACAGCTACCCGTCGGCGACGGACCCGTCGGAGCGGCGCGTCACCGTCGTCGCCCACCGCCAAGTGTCCCTGGCGCGGATCCTGGCCGGCGAGGAGCTGCTCTGCGACGCCTTCGACCGCGCCCTCGCCGTGAGCGAGTACCTCCTCGCGCAGGCACCGGCATGGCTCGGACAGGACTGATGATGGGACCCGTGAAGAAAATCGGTTGACGAGACACGCTCGGCGTGCTGGGATCCAACGCCACGTCGGCGATCGACGTCGTGACGACCCATGGATAGCGAGGAAGGAGTGAACCGGTGCTGAGCAGCCACTGCACTACGCAGCCGACGCCGGCGTCCCTCTTCGGCGCGCTTGAGGGTCCGATCGTGCTCGAGCGGGACTACCCGTGGCCCGGCGGAGCGCAGGCGAAGACCATGGACGGGCCTTGCCCGATCCGCACCGACGCCACGACCATCTCCGTCGCGCGGCCGACGAGCTCCCCGGACCGGTGGACCGTATAGGTCCACCTCCGTTCGGACGCAGGGCTCCAAGGCCGCCGGGAAACCCCGGCGGCCTTCTTCGTTCTCACAGGACCACCGCAAGGAAGGGGAGAGCGACGTGTTCGCCTCCGAAGTACTGGACGATGTGAACGAGCCCCTCGAGGTCACCGACTGGGACGAGGCCCTGTGCCGCGACGCCTCGGGAACCATGACGCTGCTGTTCTTCTCCGACGAGATCCCCGACATCCGTCGGGCAAAGATGATCTGCCTGGGCTGCCGCCTGGCCGATCCGTGCCTTGCCGGCGCCCTCGAGCGGCGGGAGCCGGCCGGCGTGTGGGGCGGCGAGCTGTTCGCCAACGGCCGCATCCTGACCCAGAAGCGCAAACGGGGTCGGCCCCCAAAACACCGGCCGGCAGAGTCGATCCAGCTGACCGCGTGAGCCTCGAGCCACGCGGTCAGCTGGCGGGCGCTGCATGTCCAGCCGTCTTCTACGATGGTCAGGGTGGGCGTTTAGCTCAGTTGGCAGAGCGCCGGCCTTACAAGCCGGTGGCCGGGGGTTCGAGTCCCTCAACGCCCACTTTCTTGTCACGGCGCGAGAACTCTGGCAAAGTCCCGTCTTGCCAGCAGGGTCGGCCAGCCGCCGAGCGCGGGGCCGAATCGTCACGTCGAGCTGGTTGCGCGGCCACGGAAGGTAGCCCGGCACTGGGCCGTAGGCGACCAGGGACTTCTCAGTCCGCCCCTTCTGGGTCAGCGAGGCGTCGGACGGCGAACTTGAAGGACTCCTTCGACAAGACGCGGCGCTGCGCCTCGGCAGGGTCGTCCAGGAGCTCACCGACCAAGAGGCAGCGGACCACCCAGCGGAGCGCCTGATCATGCCGGTGTCGCTGCGCATGTGACAGCGTTCTCCGGCTCCCGGCATTGCCGTGGGCTACCGGGACCCTGAGAGAGAGGATGTTGGCGCAGAAGGCCGGCTCTGCCTCCAGGATCGCCCGACCGACCTTGCCAGGGGCAGCAAGTAGCTCAGCCACCACCTCCTTCAATGGCTTCCTGTTGGCACTGGAGAGAACCCGCCTGGCCCAGTCGCAAATGCCGACGTCTACTCCAGCGGCGACGGCCACGTTGTGCACAGCTTCCACGCCCTTGGTGTGCTCGGCGTTGGGTGCCTGCGCGTTGAAGTCCTCTTCGTTGAGAAGGCTCGGTGGGTTGAGCTACGGGGGCAGGTAGTCGAGCTCGAATGCGATCGCGTCGAAGGCATCTGCGTCGAGGTGTCGCCCGGACACCCCACCCTCAACTAGGAAGGTGGTCTTTGAGTCCGTGCCCGACCAGGAGGACTCCACGCCATGCACAGCGAACAGGGTGATGTCGTCGCCTGCATTGGTGTGGCCGTGGACGACGCGATAGACGACCTGCCTCAGGCCACGTCTTGGCCCTTGCGCATCGTCCGGCCGCGACAGAGAGCCGTACACGGTGAGCGCGGCATCCCCACCCTGGAAGCTGAATGATCCCGGCACTGCCTCCTCGACGCGCCCAGGTAGCCACCAGCGTCCTTCTGCTGAGAGGTTGTCCATCGTCGGCAATGATCGCGCCGGGATGCGACGCCTACGAAAGACGGACAATGGCCACCTGTTCGTTGATGGCGGACGTTCACGCTACGGCCCCACGCCCGGTACGCTTCGGACGTGGCCCGAGCCGTACCTACGATCGACGCCCTGCGGGGCCGCCGGGAGGCGATCTTGGCCGCCGCTCTTCGTCGTCACGCGTCGAGGGTGCGGGTTTTCGGGTCGGTCGCCCGAGGCGATGCCGGACCGTCCAGCGACGTCGATCTCCTCGTTGACTTCGAGGCGGAGGCGTCGCTCCTCGATCAGGTGGGGCTCACCCAGGATCTGGAAGCCTTGCTGCAGATGCCCGTCGACGTGATCTCGACCGGGGCTCTCCGACCGCGCCATCACCGAATCAGCGAGGAAGCGATCGATCTATGACGGCCGCTCGCCGGAACTTCGATGACCTCTTGGAAGACTTGGCCGAAGCCGTCGACGCGGCCGCCGAGCTGGTTGCCCTCGGCAAGGATCGCTGGGAGGGCGAACGGCCGCTCCGCCTCGCAGGCGAGGCAGTGGTCGGACGCCTCGGCGACATCGCAACGAAGCTCCCGATGGACCTCGTCGCTGGAACGAGTGAGCTGCCTTGGGCTGAGATCAAAGGCATGCGGATCGTTGTTGACCACGCGTACCACGGCATCGATTACGAGCGAGTCTGGCGAACGCTTCGCGACGACGTACCTGAGCTGGGTCGTGTCGTGCAGAGATGGATCGCCGCACAGCGCGGTAGCGAGATCGGGCTTCCCTACAGGGAACGGGAAAGATCGCGAGATAGAGGGGACGACCTGGGGATGGGTTTGTAGATCACTGGTGCCGAGATCGACGGGATTGCTGTTTGTTGCGTGAGGTCGAGGCCTTCCTTGTGTGGCACCATCGATTGGTGGTCTGTACGTCGCCGACCTTTTGGCCGGAGGGTGACGCCAGCGTCTTTCAAGGCGCGCCGGACGGTGCTCGCCGCCCCGCCCAACTGCGCAGCCACCGAATCGGCCGACTGACCCTCGGCGTAGAGCCGGGCGGCCCGATCCGCCTCGTCGCCCTGGAGCGCCCTGCGATCCCGCTTCGGGACGCCGTGGCGTCGAACATGCCCGAGCACCGTCGTCCGGTTCACACCGAACGACGTCGCCAGCCCCTCGACGGGGACACCCCGCCGGTAAGCAGTCTGGTGCTGCCCGGCGGGCTCGCCTTCGCGTTCGCCCTCCTCTCGCTGCCAGTTTCCGGCTCGGCGTGCATGGCGAGTGGCGGCCCCGGACGCCAGACGGTCATCCACTGCACCACGACAGGCCTCGCACTGCCTTCAGGCCGAGGCCCGTTCCCGCGGCGGCGCTGCTTGCGAGGCTGCGAGGTCCCAGACCGGGGAGTTTGGCCGCAGGCGACGATTAGGCGTATAGTTAGGCGTATGCCACGGCTGCAGGTCTATCTTCCCGACGAGCTGTATCGCGTCGTCAAGGAGCGCCAACTCCCCGCATCAGAGCTCCTACAGGGCGCGGTTCGCACGGAGTTGCGACGCCGTGCGCTCCTCGAGGAGACGGACCGCTACCTGTCCGAGCTGGTTGACGAAGTGGGAGAGCCTTCGCCTGCATCGGTGGGACGAGCCGAACGGCTAGTCCAGCGCGTATGCGGAGGGAATGACGGCTCGCCCAAGGCGAGGTGAAGGTGTTGGTCCTCGACTCCGGGGGAGTGAGCTTCCTCGCCAAGCGGAACCAGGAGGCAGTCGCCACCATCCGCGCGCTGGTCAGAGAGTGAGAGTGGCCACCGCTGGTTCCATCCGTTGTCCTTGTCGAGTCGGTCTCGGGACGCCAGCGCGACGACGCCCCGGCGAACCGGCTGCTCAAGACCTGCGACGTCAGGGAGGAACTGGCAGTGCCGCTCGCTCGCCGCGCAGGCGGGCTCCGACACCGCGCCCGGCGTGGCTCCGCTGTCGATGCCATCGTCGTTGCCAGTGCCGAGCCGGGAGGCGTCGTCCTCTCCGGTGACGTCGAGGATCTCGGAGCACTCGCGTCTTACGCCAAAGGCGTCCGCGTCGAGCGGATCTGAGGTCGCCCATAATCTCCAGCAGCTGGCTGGCTACCCGCGCCCCCGGCCGCCGGTTGTCGAGCGCAGAACGACGACAACAGGCGAGGATCTTCAGCGCTCGGTACCCGGCATGGGGCCGATCGGGGCTTTCTGGGTTCATCGTCGGCAGCGAGGACGAGATCCTCGATCTCGGTGTTGACCGGCTGGTCAGGTTCCCGAGATTGTTCGCCTTCGAGCTGGACGTGCTCGTCGCGGCCGGCTTCGACGTCGTGGCGACGTTCTGCAGCCCGCACGTGGGGTCGATACTGTAGGAGCCTCCAAACAGAGCATTCGCAATGCGGCACCGCACGACCGGTGGTCACGGCGTCGGGATCGTTTGGAAACGCTGCCTCCCGCGATACCGGTAGATCTGAAAGTCAGTATCGAGGGTGAAGATCCGCCGGTCACCGCGCTCCTCTGCCAGCGCCACGAGGGTGGCGTCCGCCAGGTCCATCGGTCGATCCGCGTACTGGTTCATCAACCGAGCGCTCCGGTTGACGGCGGATGGCGAGAGGTCTGCGACGACGAGACGGTCAGATGACATGAGGCGCCAGAGCGCTTGCTGAGCCCGAATGCCACCGGCGCGAGCGAGCAGGTACATCGCTTCGGTGAACGCCGGCCAAGTCGTGACGAGCGGGAGGGTCAGCTGATCGAGCGCATCCACGCACGAAGTGTGATCGGGTTCGTCGGCATCGATGATCGCGATGAGCGGCCCCGCGTCGGCGAGCGTCACCGGCTCGTGTGGTCCTCCGCCAGCGACTCGCGGAAGGCGGCGCCGGTCCGGCGAGCTCGGCCGCCACCGCCGTGGACCACCCCGGCTACGTCAACGAAGCGCTCGCTCGGGCGGCCGGCCAGGGTCTCATCGGCTCGCTCTGCCGCAGCTCGCCGGAGGAACTCGGACACGGATTCGCCCTTCGCCGCTGCTGCGCGGCGCACCTTCTCGTCGAGGTCGGGATCAAGACGGAGACTTCGCATTCGCTCAGTGTATCGCACTGGTGACGACTGTGATACGCGATCACGCGTCCCTTCCTCGGCACCTGCTCACATCGAGCGGCGAAGGCGTTTCCGCACGTCGTGGAGGTTCTCCATGATATGAAGAGGAGCCGGTTGAGGTTGTCAAAGCTCGGTAGTGGGCCTCAGTTCCGGTGGGTCGCGCGAGCCGGGGTCAAGGGCGACGGGCGGAGCCCGGCGTCCCGGGGGGACCCGAAGGGCCCTTGACGCCGGCGTTGTGGGAGTTGGGTGCGGGATCATCATGGGTTTGGACCGCCAAGCAGATCGGCGATCTCCCTTACAATTGAGCATCGGCGGCGTCGCTGGACGCAACGTCGTGCTCAGTCCGCTTCGGGAGAGGCGGGGATCAGCATGGCGCCGCCATCCGCGGTTGCACGCTCCGGCAGCTTGCAGCGAGACTCCGTTCGATGACCAAGTATCGGCGTGCCCACCGGGCGGTGATGGGGCAGTTCGCACAGCCGAGGGGGCCGGGGGACCTGGCGGTGGGCTGGGCCATGGCCCGCTTCAAAGGCGCCGTCCGATCCAAGGGAGGGGACGCGCACCGCTTGGCGACCGTCGCCACCCCTGCATGAGGGCGGGCCCCAACAGAGGTGCGGCGCAGCGGTGGTGGCGGGGAGCCATCGCCGCCCCTGCTGGCCGGCGGGCAAAGTGGGTGTTCGTCCTCGGGTGGCTGGTGATCCTGGTGCTCGCCGGGCCTTTCGCCGGGAAGCTGGCCAGCGTCGAGAGCAACAACGCCGTCGCCTACCTGCCGGCCTCGGCGCAGTCGACCAAGGTCAACAGCGCGCTCGCCCACTTCCCCGGTGGCCAGCAGACGCCCGGCGTGGTTGTTTACGTCGCCCGCGGCAGGTTGACGGCGGCTGACCGGGCGCTCGTCGCGAGCCAGCGCGCCGAGGCCGCGCGGCGGGTGCCCGACTTCAAGCCGGCCGCGATCGGCCAGTCCAGGGACGGGCGGGCGCTCGAGTACGGCTTCGAGGTGCAGCAGCCTGATGCCACCAAGCTCGCCAATGACATCACCGCGCTCCGGCGGATCGCGGTGGGTGGGCCGGGCCTGAAGGCGTACACAACCGGCGCGGCCGGGCTGCTCGCCGACTCGATGAACGCTTTCAAGGGCATCGACGGGATCCTGCTGGTAGTCACCGGGATCGTGGTGATCGTGCTGCTGCTGCTCATCTACCGCAGCCCCACCCTCTGGGCGGTGCCGGTCCTGAGCGTGGCGGGGGCGATCAGCGTTTCGGACTGGGCGGTCTACCAGTTGGCCCGCCACGCCGGGCTGGTGGTGAGCGGGCAGAGCGGCGGCATCCTGACCGTGCTCGTCTTCGGTGCCGGCACCGACTACGCGCTGCTGCTCACCGCCCGCTACCGGGAGGAGCTACACCGCCACGAGGACCGCCACGACGCGATGCGCGCCGCACTCGGCCGCGCCGCTCCGGCGATCGTCGCGTCTGGCGCGACGGTCATCCTGGGCCTGCTGTGCCTGCTGGCAGCCAAGCTCAACAGCGAGAGTGGGCTCGGGCCGATTGGCGCCATCGCCATCGGCTCAGCCCTGCTGGCGCAGCTCACGTTCCTGCCTGCGTTGCTGGTCGTGCTCGGCCGGCGGCTGTTCTGGCCGGCCCGGCCGACCTACGGCGCCGGCGCGGACCAAGAGGCAGGGCTGTGGGCTCGCATCGCCCGGCGCGTCGCGCGCCGTCCCCGCCCCGTCTGGGTCGGCTCCACCCTCTTGCTGGTCGTGCTCGCCCTCGGCCTGTCCGGCCTGCACCTCGGGCTGGAGCAGGCCCAGGTGTTCGTCGAGGCCCCCCAGTCGGTGACCGGCCAGAAGATCTACGCGCAGCACTTCCCCGCCGGTGGCGGGCAACCGGTCATCGTGATCGCCGGCGCCGCCAAGACCAGCCAGGTGCTCACCACCGTCAAGGGGGTGCCCGGGGTGAGCCAGGCTTTCCCGGTGGCGAGGGCGGCCGGCCAGGTGGAGACCGTCGCCGTCCTCGGTGTCGGGCCCGGCAGCCCGGCGGCGTTCGACGCCATCCGCACCATGCGATCCCGCTTGGCCGCGATCACCGGATCCGGCGCCATCGTCGGCGGCGAGACCGCGATAATGCTCGACACCAACACCGCCGCGGCGGCGGACCGCTACGTGGTGATGCCCCTCGTGCTGGTGGTCGTGATGATCGTCCTCGGCCTGCTGCTGCGAGCGGTCGTCGCGCCCGTGCTGCTCGCTGCCACCGTGGTCCTGTCGTTCGCGGCGGCGATGGGCGTGAGCGCGGTCGTCTTCGACGCCGTCGGCTTCGCAGGCGTGGACCAGACGATCCCGCTCCTGGCGTTCATCTTCCTCGTTGCCCTGGGTGTCGACTACAACATCTTCCTGGTCAGCCGCATCCGGGAAGAGGCCCTGCACCGCGGCACGCGAGAAGGCGCTATCGCCGGGGTGCGGGTCACCGGCGGGGTCATCACCTCCGCTGGCGTCGTGCTCGCCGCGACCTTCTCCGCCCTCACCGTCCTACCCCTCGTCGCGCTCTTGGAGATCGGCTTCATCGTCGCCTTCGGCGTCCTGCTCGACACCCTGCTGGTGCGCTCGGTGTTGGTGCCAGCGCTCATCTGCGACATCGGCCCCCCGGTGTGGTGGCCCAACCGGCTGGCCCGCCAGGACGGGCGGGCGCCGACCGAGAGCGCCGGTGGCATCGTCCGGCAGGAGGCACAACGGACGTGAGCTCGACGCTGCCGCTCAACCGCCAGGAGTTGGCCCGAAATTATCCCATCCCCGACGAGCCCGGGGGTGGGGCCTGATCCCCGTGTGCAGTCTGGTCTCGATCGCCTGATTGGCCTGTCTTCAACCCGGACCCGAGCGCGTGAGACAGCGCAAAGTGGCACCCACAACGCGCAAGCGCTCCGCGGAGGATCCACCAACTCGGCAACGGCTGGGGCAGCCGCTTTGGCCCTTGTGGTCGGGACTCTGCTTAGGGATGCCGCCCGGTATGCCGATGAGGAGTCCAGATGTCGGGCGCCGCGCGCCGCTGCGGCGATCCCGAAGCGAGAGAGCACAGCCGATGCAGACCCGCATGCCGAACTCGTTCAACACCGAGGTAGCCGCCTGGACGAGGGCTTTCTTCTCTCGCCCCAACCAGACCGGAGCGGTGCTCTGGGCCGGAGCCGCTGTTGCGGCGATCTCGGTTCTCCCCCTCGGGCACTGGACGCGTCGCTCGTTTCTCGCCCTGATCGTCATTGCCGTGGTTTGCGGTGCCGTCTGCACTGCCCGGCTGGTTACCCGTAGGCGACTTCCCTGTTGGGCGCTGCATGCCGACGTCGGGCTGGCCACGGTGCTGGTGAGCGTCCTCGCGGCCATCGGTGCGACCAACGACGTCCCGTTTGCCGATCTCTACGTCTGGGTCACGCTCTTCGCCGTGCTCTACTTCCGCCTCCGCGCCGCGGTCGCGCACATCGCTGCCGCGGGAGCTGCCTATGCGGTCGTGCTCGCCTTCGGCCCGGGAGACGCCGATCCCTGGGCTGCGTGGCTGGCAGTTTTCGGTACCGCTGCAGTGGCCGCGGCGGTCGTGTCCGGCCTCGTGGGCGTGCTGCGGGTAGCCGCGCGAGAGGACCCCCTTACCGGGCTAGCCAATCGGCGCTCATGGGACGAGCGCGTCGAGGACGAACTGGAACGGTCCCGGCGTACCGGCGTCGCAGTGTCGGTCGCGATGTTCGACCTCGACGACTTCAAGGCGATCAACGACACCAGCGGCCACGCCACCGGTGACCGCCTGCTTCAACAGCTCGCACACGCCTGGCAAGCAGCGGTCCGCGGGGGCGGAGACTTTCTCGCCCGCCTCGGCGGCGACGAGTTCGGCCTGCTCGCGCCGGGCTCCGACGAGACCGGGATCCGCAGGCTGGCCAAGCGGCTCGCTGACGTTCTTCCAGATGAGGTCACGGCGTCCGTCGGTGTCGCCACCTGGGACCGGACCGAGAGCGCCTCCGACCTGCTGCGACGGGCCGATCGGGCCATGTACCGGACCAAGCGGCGCCGGCCGCAACGTCACCGTGTCGCAGCTCGCCCGGCGCCTCGACATCAATGAGAGCGCGGCCACGGCCGACCCCTGGAGCCGATCCTGGGCCATGTCATGCTGGCAAGCGCCAGGTGGAGTGGAGCGGTTGGCCGAGCTGGTCTTCTGAAGATCTGATCGTTGCTGACACCGCCGCCGGTCGACTCACTCAGGACGGCAGCTTCCAGACGAAGGCGAAGTAGCACGCGGACGCCAGGACGACGCAGGCGTGCCAGATCTCGTGGTAGCCGAAGACCGAGGGGAACGGGTCCGGCCAGCGGCGGGCGAAGACCGCCGCGCCCAGCGTGTAGAGCAGGCCGGTGGCGGCGAGGAGGACAAGTTCGACGGCCGGCAGGGTGCGCACGGCGGCGGGCAGGGCGACTACCGCCATCCAGCCGAGCACCATGTAGAGCACCGCCCCGACCACGCGGCTGCGCCCGAAGCCGAACACCTTCATGCCGAGACCGGCGGCACCCACCGCCAGGCTCATGCCGAGCAGCACCGCCCCGAGCGTCCCGCCCACGGCCTTCTGGCAGAACGGGATGTAGGACAACACGATGAACAGGTAGATCACGGCGTGGTCGGCTTGCCGCCACCGCTGTCGGGCGCCGGCGGAGACCGGGGCGAGGTGGTAGGCGGCGCTCACGGCGAAGAGAGCGACCAGGCCGGCACCGTACCCCCAGGTGGCCGGGGTGGGCCGGTGCAAGCCCAGCGCGACTGCCGCCGGCACCGAGACGACTGCTGCCCACCGGTGGAGCCGGCCCCGCCACGCCGGAGCCAGGTCCGTCCCCGTCGGGCGCAGCACCCGGCGTCCTGCCCGGGCCGGTTCCACGTTGTCGTGCACCACCCGCGGACCCTACCTGGCGGAGGTTTCTGCGCCCAATAGCGGAGGAGCTGAGCTGCGGCTTCGGCTCTCCGCCGCTCGATCATCAACGACGATAACGGGTCGGCGACCAGGTTGGCCAGGGCACCCTTCCGCTCGCAGCGTGCGCCACACCGTCGAGGCGGAGATGGCCGCCGCCACCGCCCGGGGTGACCAGCTTGCCCCCAGCTCTTTGCAACTCGACCGTGACAGGCTGTCGTCCAGACCTACGGCGACCGGAGCCCCGTGCCCAGCCGGAAGAGACAGTCCATGCAACACGGGGAATCCCGGCCCTTTCAGGACCGGGATGCGTCAAGACTACTGGGGCGGAGGTGTGCGAACCGCATCAAGAAGACCAGGTGGTGAGAAGGAAGCTGCCCGAGCGCGCCTCGAAGACCGCCTTCAAGGCGAGCTCCGCGCCGTCGGAAAGGGCCACGCCGTCTGTGACGACTCCCGAGCGGACCGTGGAACCCTCCACTTCGAGAGTGGTCTCCAGCGCCGCCAGGTTGCCGACCACCTGCTGGCCGGAGAGGTCGGTGACCGCGGCGTCGAGCGGCAGCCCGATGTGCAGGGCCTTCCACGCTCCGGTGGAGCTCTCCGCTTGACGGAGAGAGGCGAAGAACGCCTCTTGGATGGCGGCGGCGGCGTCGAGGGGGGAGGGGCTCTGTGACCAGCTCGCGGAGGGATGCCCGGCTACCTGGAGCGCGCCGAGTGGGGTCGGGTTGGCGGCCAGGGTGTCGACCGTTGCCCAAGAAGCGGGAACGCCCGAAGAGGGGGTGGCGCTTCGCTTCGGGGCGGAGGTCGAAGCGGGGGTGGGGGTGGCGGTCGGGTGCCCGATCTGGGCGGCGGTGAGCACGAAGCGCTGGGTGGTGAAGAACAGGGCGTCGAGCGGGTAGCAGGTGACGAGCACGAGCCGGCCGGCGAGGTTCGCTACCGGGGTGCCGGCCGGCACCACCCGCGAGGAGACGACCCGGTACCGCACCGTCTCGCAAGGGTCGACGACCGAGACGACCTGGCCGGGACGGAGCCTCGGCAGGCGGTGGAACCAGGTCACGTCGTGGCCGTCGAGCACGACGGTCCCTGTCCCCGCCGGCCAGGCGGACGCCGGGTCGTGGCCGACGGCGACCGCGAGCACGCTGGCCGTGGCTCCCTGGAGCACCGGGGCGCTGAGCCCGATGGCGGGGATCTCCAGCAGCGCCGCCGGCCGCCCGGCCCCCGAGGTCGGGACGGGACACGAAGATGCGGTCCTTGCCTCAGCAGAGGTTGGGGGAGCCGACGAGCGGAACGGTGGGGAAGTCCGGTTTGCCTTGGCGATAGCGGAGCGCTCCGCTGCGATGAGCGCCCCACCGACGGCCGAGGATCGAGCGTAGAAGCCGGCGACGTGGACCACCAGGGCTACCGCCACGATCAGCAGTCCGGTCCCGACCGAGCCGACGACGACAGGTGGCAGGCGCCGGGGACGGGCGTGGCGGAGCCGACCCATCTCGTTATCGGCCACCGGTCGAGGTCCAGGTCTCCGAGACGATGGGCGAGTAGCCGAAGGGGAACCCGGCCTTGCCGACAGCCCAGGCCTGGAAGTACAGCGGGTCGGGCTGGGCTTGGGTGTCTCGCACGACGAAGGTGGCGACGCCCTGGCGGTTGGTGCGGATGCTGACGGGGCTCTGGCCTTCGGGGTGGCCGTTGATGGATGCCTCGGCGGGGATGAGCTGGCTCTCCCCGTAGATCACCTGTCCGAGGAACACCGGCACCCCAGCTTTGCGCACCGGGGCGCCGAAGGCGGAGCGCAGCTCGACGCTGACACGGATCGAGGCTCCGCGAGGTGCCGGCGCGAAGTAGTTCGGGGTGAGGCGGAGCTGGTAGGGCTCGGCGGTGTAGGGGGCGGAGACCGAGACCGTCTCGGGGGCGTTGGTGACCGCTTCGAGCTGGAAGCGGGAGGTGATGCCGGGCATGGAGCCGACGTTGGGGGCCTCCAGGCTGACCGTCGCCGAGGAGTGGGGGGCCAGGCTGGTCGGGCCGGAGACCACCTCCCAGAACGAGGTCATCTGCCCGATCGAGTCGGTCCCGTAATGCGGGGCGAGACGGCGCCCGGTGGTGTTGGTCACGCGGGCTTCTACCTGCCACACCCGCTCGAACTGGCCGTTTGTGCGCACCGAGGCGATTCGCATTCGCAGCGGAGACGGAGAGCCGACTGCCATGCCGGCCACTGCGAGGCCGGGCAGGAGCGCCCCGACGACCATCCAGGTCGGGGTGTGGTACCGGGATGTCTCGGTCCTGGCAGGTGGTGGTGGGGTGGTCGCGAACGCCACCATCCACACGGCGACGAGCGTCATCCAGTACTCGGCGAGGCTGCGCGACGGCCACCACAAGGCGACCGAGGGCAGGACCAGCGCTGCGCGCCACAGCCGGTCGAAGCGCAGCGCCAGCGCTGCCAGCAGCCCGAGGAGCAGGAGGATGGCCCCGTCGCTGAACAGCTTCAGGTTGCCTCCGCCGACACCGGCGAAGGTGGCGAGGTCGACGAGACCCTGGCCGTAGGGGATGGCGTGCTGGGTGATCGGTCCGAGGATCCCTGCCAACCACGCTGTCGGGTTCATAGCGGCGAACGGGAGGTTGATGGCGGTGAAGACTGCTGTGGCGAGACCGACGTAACGGGAGAGCACCCCGGTCGCAGGCCGGGTGCCGAGCTCGCGTCGTCGGCAAACGAAGATGCCGAGCGCGACGAACGGGGCGATGAACCAGGCGAGCTGGGTGGTGGCGACCGCCACACCCATCGAACCGGCCGCGATCCGACCTCGCCACCCGAGCCTTCCGCCGGCGCCGACCTCGCTCCAGCGCCAGGCGACGAGCACGAGGGCGGGGAACGCGAAGATGGCGATGTCCCCGGAGACGACGTAGCCGAACAGGATCGGGAGGTCGACGGTGGCGATGACTGCGAGCCCCCGCCACTGGCGGGGCAAGATGAGAAAGGCGAGGACCAGCCCGGCGAGGCCGGAGGTGAGGTTGGCGATGATCACCGACTGCACGCCACCGCTGATGAGAACAAACAGCGCCGTCCACAGCACCGACCAGGCGGGGTAGCCGAGGCTCCCGACCACCTTGCCGTTGAGCAGGTAGGTCGCGTACTGGATCGGCACCCCGTAGCGGTCGAGCGCTGGTGCCAGGTTGGCCCCGTAGGGGTCTCGGCCGTGGAGGAGCAAGGTGGCCGCGTACTGGACGAACGCGGCCTCGTCGGTGCCGTAGCTCGGGTTGGCGACCAGCACGCTCGCCGCCCAGGCCAGCAGGGTCCCTATCCCGGCGAGGAGCACCGCGACGTCGACGACGGTCATCTGCCGACGGCTGCGAGCGGTCATCGCCCCGAGCGCGAGGAGCATGCTGGCGAGGGACAGGAGCACGGCGAAGGCGCCCGCGGAGGGGACCTCGATGATCCCCGCCCAGATCGAGAACGCCGGCCCGGCGAGGCCGATAGCAGCGAGCGCGGAGATCACCCGGTGGGCGTGGGTGGGGGGACGGCTCCGGTCGCCGGGCTCAGCAGGGGAGACGCCGAGCTCGGCGGCGTCGACAGTGGTGGATGACATGGACGGGTGTGTGTGCCGGTAGCCCGGGGCGGTACCGCCCTGGCTCAGGTGGCCGGGGCGGTGGTGGTGACCGAAGGGGGGAGGTCGGGGCGCCGAGCCCGGCAGGCCCAGGTGACCCGGAGCCCCTCGGCCATGATCGCCGTGCTCATCTTCGACTCGCCGGCGGCCCGGGGCCCGAAGCGGATCGGGATCTCTACCACCCGGGCCCCGGCGTCGAGGTAGGCGCGCAGGCTGACCACCTGGAACCCGAACCCCGCCACGTCGAGAGCTTCCCAATCGACCCGGGAGAGCAGCGAGGCCCGGAAGGCCCGGAACCCGCTGGTGAGGTCGGCGACCTCGATGGCGGTGACCCGCCGGGCGTAGAACCCGGCGGCCCGGCTGAGCGCCTTGCGCCACGGCGAGCCGAGCCCCTCGGCCGAGCCGCCCGGGACGTATCGCGATCCGATCACCGCGTCGGCCCCCGCGTCGAGCGCGGTGAGCATTGCGGGGATCGACGCGGGGTCGTGGGAGCCGTCGGCGTCCATCTCCACCACCCGGTCGTAGCGGGCTTCGAGTGCCGCGGCGAAGCCGTCCACGTACGCGCTGCCGAGCCCGGAGCGTGCCGGGCGGCGGAGCAGCCGGACCCGTCCGGGGTGGGCGGCCGCTGCCGCGGCGACCACCTCCCCGGTGCCGTCAGGGGAGCTGTCGTCGACCACCAGCACGTCGACCGGCACGCCGGGCAACGCGAGGATCGCGTCGATCAGCCTGCCGATGTTGCCGGCCTCCTCGAAGGTCGGCGTGACGACGACGGTTCGCATCACGCAGCGCTGCGGCGCCGGCGGAACGCGGCGGCGATGGCGGCGAGGCCGGTTGCTGCGGCTGCGCCGGCGGCCAGCTCCTCACCGAGGAAGGGCTTGCCGGTGTGCACGGTCGTGGCTCCGGGAACGTTCGGCGGAACGGTGGTCTTGGGGACCGTGGTCTTGGGCGGCGGCACGACGACGAAGGTCGGGTCGGAGGTGAGCTCGATGTGCGCCGAGCCATACCCTATGTTGTAGTGGCCCTTGTAGGTGGTGTAACCCACCCCGTCGTAGACCCTGACCACGTCCCCCGTGACGATGTTCGGGTCGGCGATGGTCAAGGTCACCGGAAGAAGGAAGGTCTGCCCGGTGAGCACCTTGCCGGTCACCGGGTTCGAGAAGACGACCTCGACTCCGGCGATCCCATTGAGCACGGTGAGGTTGCTGGGTTTGATGATCGTCACCTGCGTCGGGGTGGTGAAGTCGGGGGCAGGCACAGATATCTTGATAAACGTGTTCCCATAGCTGCCGTATAGCTGGCCGCCGGCGCTGCCGAACGTCTTCGAGGAGACGACCTTGATGAAGCCTCCGGCGGAGGGAGCCGACGAAGGGCCGCCGGGACCGTAACCGGAGCCGGCGGCCAGAGCGGGGGACGCCCCGGCCAGGCCGGCGATCGCGAGGACGGCCCCGGCAGCGACACCTCGGGCTCCGAGGCGTCGCAAGCTACGACAGGTGGTGTCGTTAGGCACTGGAATCTCCTACTGATCAGTCGGCTAGTATGGGAACGACCGAAACACAATTGGGTATCGTCGCGTAGTGTAGTTGGGCGACCACTCCGCGCGCGGTAGGTACGGTAGCACATCACCACTGTCGGTATCGCGCTTGCCACCTGGAGGGGTGATGGGCAACATTGCTCGTTCTTCGGGAACGCCGCCGCCCAGTGGTGACCTCCGCAACCGTGACGAGGTGAAGGTCGTCCTCAACGAGGCTGGCGGGGGAGGGGGGCAGCGAGAATCACTGCTGCGGTGGCGAGGACGCCGACGGCGAGCAGCGCCACACCTGGCCAGGCCCAGTGCTGCCAGGCGAGACCCGGGAGGTAGCCGCCGAGGGCGCCGGCGGCGTAGTAGCAGCTGAAGTAGACGCCGCTCGCAGTGCCGCGGTCCACCTCGGCCGATGCTGCGACGCCGAGTTGGATGACCGTGACCCCGGAGAACATCCCGGTGGCGAGCATCGCGAGGCCGGCGATCACGGCAGGCAGGGACGGGGCGAGGGTGAGGGCCGTGCCGGCAGCGGCGGCGGCCAGGGAGGCAACCCCCACCTGCCGCCAGCCCCACCGGTCGGACAGCTTCCCGGCCCCCGGTCCGATCGCGCCGACGACCCACAGGAGGAACACCAGGCTGCTGGTCTGCGGGCCGAGGCGGAACGGTGCGGCCTGCAGGCGGTACGTGACGTAGGAGAACACGCCGATGAACACGAACAGCAGCGCGCTGCCTGCGGCGATAGCACGCCGGAGGTGGGGGTTGCGGAGGTGGCCGGCGACGGCGGAGACCCGGCGCGTCGTGTGGCTCGAAGGCGGAGCCTCCGGCAGCGACCGCCACATCAGCACCGTGCCGGCGCAGGGCAGGACGGCGAGGCTCGCGAGGGCGGCGCGCCAGCCGATGCCCGCAGCGAGGAACGCCACGCCGAGCCGCCCGACCAGGCCCCCGACCACGAGGGCGGCGACGTAGTTCCCCATCGCCCTCCCGGCGTGGCGCGAGGAGAACACCTCCCGGATGTAGGGCACGCCCACGGTGAGCAGGCCCGGCATGCACAATCCCTGGATGGCTCGGCACACCAGCAGCAACGCGAAGTCGGGCACTGCCGCCAGCGCAACGGTCGGGAGCACGAGCAGGCCGCTGGCGAGCAGGATCGTGTGGCGCCGTCCGTGGCGGTCCGAGTAGGCCCCCCACAGCCAAGCACCGGCGGCGACCAGGAGCACCGTCACCGAGATGCTGAGCCCGGCCAGGGAAGGGGAAACCCGGAACGCCCGTGACAGCACCGGCAGGATGGCCTGGGTGGAGTACATGGTGGCGAACATCCCGGTGGCTCCGACCAGGAACCCGAACATCGAAGGCGCCGGCGTGCCGGGGTGCCGCAGCCGGCTGACCGGGGAGGATCGGCTCACGCTGGCGGTGATGCTACCGATCGCTCCCGCGCCGGTTGCACCCGGGCCGGCGCGTGCGTGAGGTCGTCCGAAGGCGCGTGCTTCGGCGTCCGGAGTACCGCTCGAGCCCGGCGTGGGCCACTCTGGAGCCGACCACCGACGCCCCGAGGTGACCAATGTCGGCTATCCCCGCTCACAACTTGTTGGACACGGTACGGCGTGCTGGGCGCGACCGGGGCGCGAGCCGCCACCGGGACGTGCAGGGAAGCGCTCCACGAGCAGCCGTCCTCGGTGCGGGTGACGGCCTCTTGACCAACGTCTCTCTTGTCCTCGGCGTCGCCGGGGCCTCCGCCGCGGGACCGGCCGTGCGCCTGGCCGGGGTGGCGGGGCTCCTGGCGGGTGCGTTCTCGATGGCAGCCGGCGAGCTGGTCTCGGTCCGGGCGCAACACGAGCTCGTGCGTCGGGAGATCGACGTGGAGGCGGAGGAGTTGCGCACCGATCCGGAGGAGGAGCAGCGCGAGCTGGCGGCGATGTACCGGGCCCGGGGCGTCCCCGCCGGCGACGCAGACACGGTGGCGAGGATACTGTCGGCCGATCACGCCGTCGCACTCGACACCCATGCTCGGCTCGAGCTCGGGATCGACCCGGACGCCGTCGGCTCCGCCTCCGCCGCCGCCGTCACGTCGTTCTTCGCCTTCGGCTTCGGGGCGCTCCTCCCGCTCCTGCCGTGGTTCTTCGTCTCCGGGCTGGACGGCATCGTCGCCTCGATCGTCGTCGGCGCCCTGGCCGCCTGTGCCCTCGGCGCCACGATCGGAGCGTTCACCGGGCGCGGGGTGGGCCGCACCGCCCTACGGCAACTGACGGCGGCGACCGTCGCCGCCGGGGTGACCTTCGCCGTCGGCACACTCCTCGGCACCCACGCCCCCTGATGCGACCCTCGGCGGGCGGCGCCACCCCCTGCCGGTAGGTTGGGGGTCTTCTCATGCGCGCCCTCGACAGTGCTCCGGCGGCGGTGTCACGCCCGGAGCTGCGGGCCGGGGAGATGCTGGCGGAGGGCGGCGAGGGTCGGGTCTACGAGCTCGCGGGGCGGCCGGGCACCCTCTACAAGGCCTACCGGCGCCCGGCGCCGCTGGCGCCGCTCGACGCGCTCATCGCGTGGGAGGCACGCCTCGCGGAGGCGCAGCCCGAGCTGGCGGCGCGCGTCCGGGCCGCGACGGCATGGCCCCAGGCGGTCGTCACCCAACCCGGCGGCGCCGCCGGCACCGCCGCCGGACTGCTGCTGCCTCGCGCGCCGCGGCGCTTCGCCGTGCGACATCGTGACGGCACCAGCCGGCTCGCCAACCTGTCGTACCTCACAGCCGACCCCGGACAGCGGGCGGCAGCCTACGGCCTGGCGTTGCCGGCGCCCGTCTCCGCTGAGCGCATCGGGATCGTCTACGCCCTGGCGCGCGTCCTCGAGGCGTTCCAGCGGGCCGCGCCGCCGGTCGGCCACGGGGACCTCTCCACCAGGAACATCCTCTGGTCCCTGGAGCGCGGGCCGGAGGTGTTCCTCCTCGACTGCGACAGCTGCGAACGCTACAGCCCCGACGGAGAGGCACTCGACGCCGGGCACCGCCGCCGGGCGATGACGCCCAACTGGGACGACCCGGCCATCCCTGCAGGGGCCAACCCGACGCTGGCCTCCGACCGGTACTCCCTGGGGCTCATCTTCCTCCGCGTCGTGGGGGCGGCCCACTTCCCGTTGCAGCGCCGGCAGCGAGACCGCGAGCTGTTGAGCATCGACTTCGGCATCCCCCCGGCGGCGCGCCGCACGCGCTCGCTGCTCGACGGCGCGGCCGTCTGGTCGGTCTGTGCCCGGAGCCTGAGCACCGCCGACCCGGCGCGGCGCCCGCCGGCGGCGGAGTGGGTGTCGGCGCTGGAGGAGGCGCTCGACGGGCTCGGCGCGATGAGCGCCGTGCGAGCCGTGTGGGCAGCCCAGGGGGGTGGGACGCCTGCGCCGAGCCCCACCCGGTCAGCGGGGCAGCCCGCCGACGTGACGGTGCGGCCCGTTGCCATGTCCGGTGCTGCCCGCCGGTGGGAGCGGGTGAGGCCCCCGGGTCCCGGCGTGCCGGCCACGCCCCTATCGATCCGCCCGGCGCCGTCACCGGCCGCGCCCTCCCGCGCGGCGGCTCCCGCGCCACTCCCGGCGCCGCCGGGCATCGTGGAGCTGGCTCGGACGGGGCTCCGGCGGGGCGGGGAGCTGTGGCTCGGAGCCCACCAGGCGACCCTCGCGTCGCTCTCCAGGGCCGGTCGCCGGCGGCGAGGAGCGCGCCAGGTCCTCGGCTGCGCGGTCCTCGACTTCGCCCTGCTGGCGGTGATCTTCTACATGTTTGCAATGGTCGCGAGCGTGCTGCTGGGCATATAGGACTCCACCTCCGGTAGCGTCGAAGCGCTGTGGAAGCGGACGTGGTCAATGCCGAGGAGCGCTACGCGGTTTTCCCCTTCTATCTCTGCCTGGATGCTTCCGCCTCTATGGCGGGCACCCCGATGGAGAGCGTCAACCGCCAGCTGCCGCTGCTGCGCGCTGCGGTCGGAGAGGACCCTGCGGTTGCTGAGGTGATCCGCTTTGGCGTCGTCACCTTCAACGACGTCGCCCACACGACGCTGCCGCTCAGCGACCTGAGCCTGGTCGAGGCCGTGCCGACCGTCGTCGCTGCCGGCCGCACCTCCTATGCAGCCGCGTTCGACCACCTGCGCCAGACGATCGAGGACGACTACCACGCGAGCCGGGGGAAGGGCGACCGCTGGTACCGCCCGGCAGTCATCTTCGTGTCGGACGGCCGGCCGACCGACGACCCGGAGAGGTGGCAGTCGGCCCACTCCCGCCTGACCGATACGGGGTGGAAGCGGCACCCCAACATCCTGTCGTTCGGCTTTGGCGACGCCGACCCGGCCGTGCTGGCACACGTCAGCGAGCGCAAGCCCCACAGGGCGTTCATCGCTGCGGAGGGTGCCGAGCCGGCCACGGTGGTCCCCGAGCTCCTCGCCGGGCTGATCCAGTCGATCGTCAGCTCCTCCGCCAGCGTCTACAGCGGCGAGGCGCAACTGGTGCCGCCGGAGGTCCCGAGCATGACCCCGATCCCGGTCGACGAGCTGGATTGACAGCACCGGGGGCGGGCCTTCCTCCGGTCCTCGGCCGGCCGTCCGCCGCCGCCGGGCAGCCGGCTGCCCTCCGCCCGGAGGGTTCGGCCGGGCGCGCCGCCTACCGGGCTGACGAGGGGCAGGACGAGCACTGGAGCCTCCGGGCGGCGTCGGTCGCTGGTGTGCACCATCGCCTGGCCGGAGCCGACGCTGAGGATGCCTACGCTTGGCGGCGGGCTGGGGAGTCGATCGTGGTGGCGGTCGGCGACGGGGTCGGCAGCCGCAGCGGATCGGCGGCGGCAGCTCTTGTGGCAGTGCACGCCGGGTGCGAGGCGGCATCCGCCCTGGTGGGCCAGGATGCGCCGGACCCAAGGGTCGCCTGCGAGGAGGCCGTCGGTGCCGCCAACCGGGCGGTACGCGCTGGGACCGGCGCCACGACGCTGGTCG
The DNA here is from genome assembly GCA_027320105.1 of Acidimicrobiaceae bacterium. Lineage (GTDB taxonomy): Bacteria > Actinomycetota > Acidimicrobiia > Acidimicrobiales > Palsa-688 > JAKAQB01. Next base: position 77,332 of record DAHVMA010000053.1, read on the forward strand.
TCGCCGTCGCCGGGCCGGAAGGCCACTGCAGCCTGGCGCGCGTCGGCGACAGCACGGCAATGGTGCTGGCGGCCGGGGAGTGGCGGGCGCTCTTCCCATCCCGGGCTGCCGACAGTGTCAGCAGCAACGCGACAGCCGCCCTGCCCGCCGATGCCCCCTCGATCGAAGCGGCTGAGTGCATTCTCAGGCCCGGAGAGGCGCTGGTCGTCATGACCGACGGGATCGCCGACCCACTGCGGGACGGTCCGACGACCGTTGCCCCCGCTCTCGCCGCCGGCATGGTCACGCCGCCGGCGGCGGTCGAGCTCCTGACGCTCCTCGACTTCTCGCGCCATGGCTGTCACGACGATCGGACCATCGTCGGGCTGTGGCGGCGCCGACCGGAGGACGGCTGACTACCGCCTGCCGCCGGCTCAGCTCCTCGGCACCTCCGACCACGGGCGCCCCTTGTCGACGCGGACGTCCCCGGGGAGCCCGAGGACCCGCTCCCCGAGGATGTTGCGCATGATCTCCGAGGTGCCTCCCTCGATCGAGTTGGCGCGCGAGCGCAGGAACATCCGCTGGGGTGTGCCGCCGAGACCGCCGGCGGTGTCGGGGCGACGCATCTCGTAGCCGTCGTAGAGCATGCCCTCCGCACCTAGCAGCGTCTCGCACAGCTCGTAGATCCGCTGGTTGAGCTCGGCGTAGTGGAGCTTGGCGGTGGACCCCTCGGGGCCTGGGTTACCCGACAGGGCGTTGGCCGCCGCCCGCAGGCTCGTCAGCCGGTGCGCCTCCGCCTCCACCCACAAGGCCAGCAGCCGGTCGCGCAGGACGGGGTCCTTGTCGTCACGCCGCTCCCACAGCCGCAGCGCCGTCGCGATGGCACCGCTTCCGCGAGCGCCGACGGTGGCTCCGATCGAGACTCGTTCGTTCATGAGGGTGGTGATCGCCACCTGCCAGCCCTCTCCGACGCCTCCGAGGCGCTCCGCGTCGGGGACCCGCACGTCGGTGAAGTACACCTCGTTGAACTCGGCGTCACCGGTCATCTGGCGCAGCGGGCGGACGTCCACTCCCGCCGCCTGCATGTCCACCACAAAGTAGGTCAGACCCTTGTGCTTCTCTGCGTCGGGGTCCGTCCGGGCGAGCAACATCCCGTAGCGGGCCCGATGGGCAAGGGTGGTCCAGACCTTCTGGCCGTTGAGCACCCACTCGTCGCCGTCGCGCAGTGCCCGGGTCGCCAGCGCCGCCACGTCGGATCCGGCGCCCGGCTCCGAGAACAGCTGGCACCAGATGTGCTCCCCGGTGAACATCGCCCGGAGGTACCGCCTCTTCTGGTCGTCGGAGCCGTGGGTGAGCACGGTCGGAGCGGCCATGCCGTAGCCGATGGGGTTCCGCGCGAGGAGTTGCGGCGCCCCGGCCGCTGCCAGCCGCTCCTGGACCACCCCCTGGAGCCGTCGCGAGACCCCGAGGCCACCATGGCCGAGCGGGAAGCCCACCCACGCGAGCCCCATGTCGAACTGGGCCCCGAGAAAGGTGCCCTCGGGCGTGGCTGCCGGCGGGTGCTCGGCGAGGAGGCGCTCGACGAGGGCGGTGACCCGGTCCTCGTCCCCGGGCGCGGCCGTGTCGGGGAGGGCGGCGGCGGTCACGACACCCCAGCGTAGTGAGCCCCCACCTCCCCAGGGGTCATAGACTGCCGTGGTCGTGCGCAACCTCGTGCGCCTCGTGGTGTCCGTCGTCGCCGCCGTCGCGGTCCTCGCGACGGCGGCGATCGTCGTGCCCGTCGCCATCCAGGGCATCCTCCGCCACGGGTACTCGTCGTCACCTCGTCCGCTGGCGCCGCTCACGTCGCTCACCGAGACCGGCTCCACCGTGTACGCCGCCAACGGCCAGGTGCTCGCCACGCTCAGCGCCTCGGTCACCCGGATCCCGGTGAAGCTCTCGCAGGTCCCCAAGGTCCTCGTCACTGCCGTGCTCGACACCGAGGACCACCGCTTCTACCTCCACGGCGCCGTGGACATCCCCTCGGAGGTCCGGGCGCTGCTCCACGACAGCGCCAGCGGCGGCCTCCAGGGCGGCTCGGACATCACCCAGCAACTGGTGAAGCAGGTCTACCTCAACTCGGAACGCACGCTCACCCGCAAGATCAAGGAGGCGTTCATCGCCATCCGGCTCCAGCAGCTCTACACGAAGAGCCAGATCCTCGACGCCTATCTCAACACCATCTACCTCGGAGCCGGCGCGTACGGCGTCGAGGCCGCGGCCCGCGCCTATTGGAACGAGCCCGTCGCCGACGTGACCCTGCCGCAGGCGGCGATGCTCGCCGGGCTCATCCAGGACCCGTCCGGCTACGACCCGGTGACCGACCCGGTGCTGGCGCGGATCCGCCGCACCCAGGTCCTCGGCCGGATGCTGCACTACCACGACATAACGCGCAAGCAGTACGAGGCGGCGAACGCCGCTCCGCTGCCCACCTCCCAGAGGGAGGCGGCGACGAGCAGCTTGGGGGGCGTCGACGGCTACTACGTCGCCGAGGTGGAGAACGAGCTGCTCGGACCAGGCAGCCCGCTCGGCGGTACCCCGAGTGAGCGGTATGCGGAGGTGTTCGAGGGTGGGCTCCAGATCCACACCAACCTCGAGCCGGCGCTCCAAGCCGACGCCATCGCCGCGGTGCAGGCCATCACACCCCCCAACAACCAGGGATACCAGGAGGCGCTGGTATCCATCGACCCGCACAACGGCGCCGTCGTCGCCATGGTGCCCGGGCAGAACTTCGCCACGGAGAAGTTCGACGTCGTCACCCAGGGCCTCCGCCAGCCGGGCTCTGGGTTCAAGCTGTTCACGCTCCTGCCGGCCCTCCAACAAGGCGACAGCATCTTCGCCCCGGTCGACGCCACCTCGCCGTGCGCCTTCCCGTTCCCGGGCAACGACGGGTTGCTCAAGGCGCCGGTGCGCAACGACGTGGGCGACGGCCAGTCCGGCCCGACGACCATCGAGGTGGCGACGGCACAGTCCCTCAACTGCGCCTTCATGCGGATCGCGCACCAAGTCGGCCTGCCGACGGTGCTCGCCACGGCAGAAAGGCTCGGCGTGCCGAAGAGCGAGCTGCAGCCCTTCGCCCTGGACCCCTCCGTGGTCATCGGCGCGGCGAGCGTGTCGCCGCTGCAGATGGCGGACGCCTACGCGACCCTGGCGGACGGCGGCATCTACCACCGTCCGGCGTTCATCAAGCGGATCGTGGACCGCACCGGATCGGTCATCTACCGCCAGCCCGCCAGAGGTGTGCGCGTGATCCCCCAGAGCATCGTCGGCGAGGCGGACGCCGCCTTCCAGGCCGTCGTCCAGTCCGGCACCGGCACCGCAGCGCAGATCCCCGGCCGCGAGGTGGCGGGCAAGACGGGCACGAACAACGGCCCCACCGACGCCTGGTTCAACGGTTTCACCCCCCAGCTCGAGGCGACGGTGTGGATGGGCTACGCGCCGGCCGACAGCAGGCTGCTCCAGATCAACGGCGCCCCCGTCTACGGCGGGACCTACCCCGCCGAGACCGTGCACGCCTACCTGGCAGCGGCCCTCGCCAACTCACCGGTCGTCGACTTCCCGCCGATCGACGCCGCCACCCTGCCACCGCCGAAGCCCGTCCCGGAGGTGTCGGGGCCGTTCCCCGGCTGCGCCTGGTACAGCGGCAACCCCGGCTACGGCGCGTGCCCGCCCGCCTGCTCGCAGCTCGGGAGCTGCTCGTCGCCGAGCTACCAGTCCTGGGGGTTGGGCGTGGGGACGACTACGACCACCACCTCGGTGCCGCGCGTGCCGGGGACAACCGGGGTCACCGCGACGACCGGCACCACGTCGCCAGCATCGACAGCGCCCACATCGACAGCCCCCACATCGACAGCCCCGCCACCGACCACGCCTCCGTCCACCTCGTCGCCACCTACGAACGCCCCGCCGACCACGAGCGGGAACGGCAAGAAGTGAGCGCCCCGGCGCTCGAAGCCCTTCTCGCCGTCCAGGAGCTCGACACCACCGCGGACCAGGCTCGGCACCGCCTCGGGCAGCTGCCTGCCCGCCGCCAGCTGCAGGAGGTCCGGCAGCGCCGGCGGGACCTCGCCGCCCGGCGCTCCGAGGCCGAGGCGGAGCGCGAGGGCGTCGCCGGCCGCCAGCAGGCGCTGGAGGAGGACCTGGCGGCCACCGAGAAGCGTCGGTCCGAGGTGTCCGCTCGCCTCTACGGCGGCACGGTGAGCGCATCGCGTGACCTGCAGGCGCTGTCGGCGGAGGTCGACAGCCTGACGGTCCGCGCCTCGCAGTTGGAGGACGAGGTGCTCGCCGTGCTCGAGGAGCGGGAGCCCTTCGACGCGGCGGTCGCGCATCTCGACGCCGAGGAAGCGGCGCTCGCTGGACAGGAGGACCAAGCGCTGGCGGCGCTCGGGTCCGCCGAGGCCGAGGCGAGCGCCGAGATGCAGGATCTCCTGGCGCGGCGGGCCGGAGCGGCCGCCGGCGTGCCCCCCGACCTCCTGGTGACCTACGACCACCTGCGGGCTCGTCTCGGCGGCGTCGGCGCCGCCCGGCTCGTCGGGGACCGCTGCGGCGGCTGTCACCTCAGCCTCCCCGCCACCGAGCTCGACCGCGTCCGCCACCTACCTGCCGATGCCGTCGTGACCTGCGACCAGTGCGGCCGGATCCTGGTCCGCTGACCGGGAGCATCACCTCCCGACCGGGACATCGCCGCCAACATCCTTAGCTGCGCTAAGATTGCGCCCGGAACAGGGCTGGAGGCGCATTCGGTGACCAAGCGACGGGCGGTGCGAGCGGGGTTGGGACGGACCTTCTCGTCCTTGCGGGTCCGGAACTTCCGCTACTACTTCGCCGGCCAGAGCCTGTCGCTCGTCGGCACCTGGATGCAGAGCATCACCCAGTCGTGGCTGGTCTTCGAGATGACGCACTCGGGGATCGACGTCGGGTTGATCACAGCCGTGCAGACGCTCCCCATCCTGGTCCTCGGCCCGGTCGGCGGCACGATCGCCGACCGCTTCGGCAAGTACCGGATCCTATTTTGGACCCAGAGCCTGGCCGGGGTCCAGGCCGGCGCTCTCGGCGCTCTCGCCCTCACCGGCAACCTGCAGCTCTGGGAGCTGTACGCCATCGCCTTCGTGCTCGGCCTCATAAACATGGTCGACAACCCGACCAGGCAGACCTTCGTCGTGGAGATGGTCGGTAGGGAGAACCTCCCCAACGCCGTGACCCTCAACTCGGTGATGGTCAACGCGGCCCGCTCCGTCGGGCCGGCGGTCGCCGGCGTGCTGATCGCCACCGTGGGGCCGGGGTGGTGCTTCGCCATCAACGCGGTGTCGTTCGGCTTCGTCGTCGCGGCGCTCGCCGCCCTCCGCAAGGCGGAGCTGGCACCGACACCCCGCGCCCAGCGCGGTCGCGGCCAGCTGATCGAGGGCTTCCGCTACGTCGCCCACCGGCCCCTGCTGCGGGACTCCCTGGTGATGATGGCCGTCATCGGACTGTTCACCTACGAGTTCCAGACGACCCTGCCGTTGCTCGCCGGGAGGACCTTCTCCGGAAGCTCAGCCACCTACGGGTTCCTCACCGCCGCCATGGGCGCAGGCGCTGTCATCGGCGGCCTCGTCGCTGCCGCGCGGCGCAACCGGAGCCCGCGCCGGCTGGCCCACACGGCGCTGGCATTCGGCCTGGTGACGCTGGCCGCTGCTCTGGCACCGTCGGTGATCGCCGAGGGGATCGTGCTGCTCGCCGTCGGAGCGGCGTCTGTCACGTTGCTGTCGCTCGGCAACGCCACATTGCAACTGGAAGCCGATCCGGAGATGCGTGGCAGGGTCATGTCGCTCTGGTCGGTGTCGTTCCTCGGCACGACACCCATCGGTGGGCCGCTGGTCGGGTTCGTGGCCGGGACCCTCGGCGCCCGCTTCGGCCTGGGGCTGGGAGCCCTCGCCGCCCTGGGCGCCGGCGTGTACGGGTGGCTGGTGCTGCCCGGGCGGCAACGGGCGCCGACCGGGTCTGCGCCTAGCGTGCCGGAGCATGCTGATCCTGGTCCGGCACGGGCGGACGGCGCACAACGCCTCCCGGAGACTGCTCGGCCGGCTTGACGTGGAGCTCGACGAGCTGGGTGAGCGCCAGGTCGCAGCCCTCGCCCACAGCACCCACCTGCAGGGCGTGCGCCGGGTGGTGACCAGCCCGCTGCAGCGGACGGTGGCGACGGCGCTCGCCATCGGCGCGGTCTGCAACGTCGAGCCTGACGTCGACGACCGATGGGTCGAGATCGACTACGGGGTCTACGACGGCCTGCCGCTGGCGGAGGTGCCCCCCTCGGTGTGGGAGGCGTGGCAGCACGACCCGGAGTGGGCGCCCGACGGTGGGGAGTCACTCGGATCGGTCGCCCGCCGCGTGCGGCAGGCGTGCACGGAGTTGTGGAACGAGGCCGCCGACAGGGACATCGCCGTGGTCAGCCACGTCTCACCCATAAAGGCGGCCCTTGCCTGGGGGATGGGGCTTTCGGCGGAGACGCCGCCCAGCTTGTTCGTGGAGGTGGCGTCACTGCACCGTATCGGCTCCGGCCGGGAGGGAGCACCCACGCTCCTGTCGCTCAACGAGACCAGCGACCGTCCAGCGGGCTGACGTATCGTCGGCACATGGTGCAGACCGAGACCCGCTCCGCCATCCCCCAGCAGCGCGCCCTGCGCACCGAGCTCCCCGGCCCCCGCAGCCGGCAGCTCGCCGCCCGGCGGGAGGCGGCCGTCGCCCCCGGCGTGAGCTCGACGCTCCCCCTCTACATCCACGACGCCGAGGGAGCCATCCTCGTCGACGTCGACGGCAACGCCCTCATCGACCTCGGCTCGGGCATCGCTGTCACCACCGTCGGCCACGCCGTGCCCGCCGTCGTGGAGGCCGTCCGTGAGCAAGCGACCCGATTCACCCACACCTGCTTCATGGTCGGGCCCTACGAGGGCTACGTCGAGGTCTGCGAGGAGCTCAACCGGCTGACCCCCGGCCACTTCGCCAAGACGTCGGCACTGTTCAACTCCGGTGCAGAGGCCGTGGAGAACGCCGTCAAGGTCGCCCGGCGGGCGACGGGCAGGGACGCCGTCGTCGTCTTCGACCACGCCTACCACGGCCGCACCAACCTGACGATGGCCCTCACCGCCAAGAACTTGCCGTACAAGGACGGGTTCGGGCCCTTCGCACCGGAGGTCTACCGGGCGCCCATGTCCTACCCGCTGCGCGACGGCGGCCTTCCCGGGGCGGAGGCCGCCCGCGCCGCCCTCGAGCAGGTGGAGCGGCAGGTCGGCGCCGACCGTGTCGCGTGCCTGCTGATCGAGCCGATCCAGGGCGAAGGTGGCTTCGTCGTGCCCGCGCCCGGCTTCCTCCCCGCCCTGGCCGACTGGTGCCGTGCCCACGGCGTCGTCTTCGCCGCCGACGAGGTGCAGAGCGGGTTCTGCCGCACCGGGCAGTGGTTCGCCTGCGAGCACGAGGGCGTCGTGCCCGACCTCGTGACGACGGCCAAGGCGCTCGGCGCCGGCATGCCGCTGGCTGCTGTGACCGGGCGGGCGGAGATCATGGCAGCCGTCCCCGCCGGCGGCCTCGGCGGCACCTACGGAGGCAACCCCGTCGCCTGCGCCGCCGCCCTCGCCGGCATCGCAACCATGCGCGACGGCGACCTGGCCGGCGCTGCCAGACGGCTCGCCGTCACGATCGAGGCGCGCCTCGGCGTCCTCGCCGACGAGTTGCCCGCCGTCGCCGAGCGCCGGGGTCGGGGCGCCATGCAGGCCATGGAGCTCGTGCGTCCTGGCAGCCTGGAACCCGACGCCGCCGCCACCAAGGAGGTCGCCGCCGCCTGTCACTCCCAGGGGGTGGTGGTCCTCACATGCGGCAGCTGGGGCAACGTGATCCGATTGCTGCCCCCGCTCACGATCTCCGACGAGCTCCTCGACGAGGGCCTCGGGGTCCTCGAGGCGGCCTGCCGAAAGGTTCTCGGGTAAGGCTTCCCGCCCTTCACGCCAGGACACGCCAGGCGCCGCTGGCTACGGCCGCGCCGCAACCTCGCGCAGCATCGGCGCCAGCGCCCGCCACTGCTCGGCAGGCACCCCCCGCCGGTCGGCGGGGAGCGGCTGGACGCACACATGGTCGGCGCCGGCGTCGAAGTGGGCACGGACCCTCGCTTCGATGGCGTCGTCGTCCCCCCAGGCGACGATGGCGTCGACGAGGCGGTCGCTACCACCTCCGGCGAAGTCCTCCTCGGAGAACCCGAGGCGGCGAAGGTTGTTCTGGTAGTTCGGCAACCGGACGTAGACCTCGGTGTGCATCCGCCCGACATCTCTCGCCCGGACAGGGTCGGTCTCCCGCAGCACCGCCTGCTCGACGCAGAGGAGGCCCACGTCGAGCACCTCGCGGGCCGTGGCGGTGTGCTCGGGCGTGACGAAGTACGTGAGGGCGCCGTCCGTGCGCTCCTCGGCCAGCGCCAGCATCCGGGGGCCGAGCGCGGCGAGGACCCGCCGGACGGGCGTCGCCGGCCGGAACGCCGTGTAGGGAGAGGTGTCCATGACGTCGAGGTAGCGCCGCATGGCATCCAGAGGGCGGCGGTACTCGTGGCCGCGCAGGTCCTCGACAAGCGTGTGATGGCTCACGCCAAGTCCGAGCAGCACCCGCTCGGGGAACGCCTCGGTCAGCGCCTTGACGCCACCCGTCATGGTCACGGCGTCGCGAGCCCAGATGCTGGCGATACCTGTCGCCCCGACCAGCTGGCGGGTGGAGTGGAGCATCGCGCCCAGCGCGACGAACACATCTCGCCCGGCGACCTCGGGCACCCACAGCACCCCGTACCCCAGCTCCTCGAGCTCGGCGGCGCGCTCGCAGGCCCCGGCGAGGGGCGCCGCGTCGAGGGAGCCGGTCCACAGGCCCAGCCGCGGCAGGGCGAAGGCGGTCGTCTCCATGAAGCCGACACTAGGCGCTTGGGGCCTAGGGTGATCGCCGGTGGCGGGCGCCACCCCTGGCCGTCGCTCCGGCCGGGCGTCGACCGGAGGTGCCGGATGCGCGTCGTCGTCAACTACGACCTCTGCGAGAGCAACGCCCTCTGCATGGGCAAGGCTCCGGAGGTGTTCGCGGTGCGTGACGACGACCTCCTCTACGTCCTGCAGGAGGAGCCGCCCGAGGAGTTGCGGGCCAAGGTGGAGGCCGCGGCCGCTGCCTGCCCCAAGCAGGCGATCACCATCCAAGGTTGACGGCTCCCGTGGGTGGCGGCGGTCGGTGGCGGTGACGGCTCCCGCCGGTTACGGCGGTCGGTGGCGGTGACGGCGGCCAGCCGCCTCGCCGGTCGCCTGGCCCGCCTCCGGCCCGCCGAGCACGACGACCTGCTCGTCGAGCGCGACCTTCCCATGGCGACCGACGACGGCGTCGTGCTGCTCGCCGACCGCTGGGCGCCGGCGGGGGTGGATGCGACCACCGTCCCGGTGATCCTTCTCCGCTCGCCCTATGGCAGGCGGACCTTGGACCTGGTGGGGCGGCTCCTCGCCGAGCGGGGCTACCAGGTGGTGATCCAGAGCGTCCGGGGCACGTTTGGGTCCGGCGGAACCTGGATCCCGTTCCGCAACGAGCGTGCCGACGGCTACGCCACCTTCCGCTGGATCGCCGGCCAGCCGTGGTGGAGCGGCGTGGTCGCCACGTTCGGCCCGAGCTACCTCGGGCTCACCCAGTGGGCCGTGGTCGACGACCCACCGCCCTCGCTGCGGGCCATGGCACTAGCGGTCACCTCTGCGGCGTTCCGCCACGCCGTCGTCTACACCGGCGGCACCTTCGGCCTGGAGACGGGGGCGACGTGGCTCACCTTCCTCGAGCACCAAGAAGGCGGGTGGCGAGCTGCCCTGGCGGCCCAGCTGCGATCCCGCCGCGGGCTGGCAGCCGCCTACACGACCCTGCCCCTGAGCGATGCCGAGGCTGCAGGCATCGGGCGCCGCATCGACTACTACCAGGACTGGCTCGTCCACGAACGGCCCGACGACACGTGGTGGGACCCGGTGGAGTTCGGCAAGGACGTCTCGCGGATGCCGCCGGCAGCCTTTGTCGGGGGGTGGTACGACATCTTCCTGCCGTTCCAGCTGGACGACTACGCACGCCTGCAGTCCGCCGGCCGGGACGTGCGCCTGACGATCGGACCGTGGACCCATTCCAGCCTCCGCCTGTCGGCGGCTGGCCTGGCCGACGCATTGGACTGGTTCGACGCCCACCTCCGCGGCGGGTGCGGGTGCGTCCCGGGTGAGCTGCCTCCGGCCGGTTGGTCGCGGCCGGTCCGTGGGTCGCGGCCGTTCCGTGGGTCACGGCGGGCCGGCGGTGGCGGGGTGGCCGGCGGTGGCCCCGCGGGGCGGAGCCTGGTCCGGCTCCAACTGCTAGGGACCCGACGCTGGATCGGCCTCGACACATGGCCGCCGCCCGCCCAATCCGTCCGGTGGTACCTGCACGGCGGCGGGGTGCTCAGCCGGGTGCTGCCCGGCCCGTCGACCCCGACCCGCTACCGGTGGGATCCCGCCGACCCTACGCCCGGGCTCGGCGGGGCGTCGCTCGACCCGCTCCGGGCGGGAGGAAGGAACCAGCGCCGCCGGGAACAGCGCGCCGACGTCGTCACCTTCACGAGCGATCCACTGCCGGCCGGGTTCGTCCTCGCCGGCCCGGTGTCGGCCGAGATCTGGTTGCGGTCGTCCAACTGGTTCACGGACCTGTTCGTCCGGCTCTGCGACCTGCGCCCCTCGGGCCGGTCGATCAATTTCACCGACGGGATCCTGCGCCTGGAGCCGGCTGGCGCCGGCGGGGTCGTGCACGCGGCGAGGGAGGCGGGCGGCGGGGTGGCGCACATGGGGACAGAGGCGGATGGCGACGTGACCGACATGGGTGACGGAACCGTGCGTGTCCGCGTGCGCATGTGGCCGATCGGTGTCCGGCTCGGCGGCGGGCATCGGTTGCGGCTGCAGGTCTCCGGAGGCGCCCACCCGCTCTACGCC
>DAHVMA010000054.1:0-3640 GCA_027320105.1 Acidimicrobiaceae bacterium
AGCCCACCCCCACGCCGGCCCAGCAGCGCCACCGGGCGCCGGCAGGCCGGCGGGAGCGCCACGCGGCGCCGGCAGGCCGGCGGGAGCGCCACGCGGCGCCGGCAGGCCGGCGCATTCGATGCCGTATTCGAGCCTGTCTCCGAGATGGACGCGACCCACCACCGCCAGGACAGAGACGAGATCTTGCCCGATCCGGCGAAGAAGGTGCCGCCACCTTGGACCACGAGTGGTCGGGCCTTGTCGCCTTCTTGGAGCACCCGGGCATCGACCTCGACAACAACCGCGCCGAACCGAACTGACCATCGCCGCCCGAGAGTCCGGACTCGGATGCACTCCCACGGTGGGCGACAAGGGACCTTGACGACCTTGACCTGAACGTCGCACTGGCCGGCCCCAAGAGCCTATTCCCGGCGGTAGCGGCTCGTGGCCGCTGACCGGCAGGATCGACCCCGTCTACCGCCCCCGGCCGTCTGCTTTCTGCGGCGGCACGCCGGGCGGCGTAGTCGGCTGGGCGCATCGCCGGGGTTGCCTCGCCCTTGCGGTGGCGCCGCTCACGTCCTTCGCTGTTGTGGCCAGCGATGCCAACAGCAGCCTCGGTCTCGGCTCGGAGCGTCTCGGCGACGGCCTCGGCCGCCCGCCCGGCTGACCCGTAGGAGGCCCGGGCCTCCTCGAGCCTGGATCTGGCTTCGCCGGCCAGAGCCCCGGCGGCGACGGCTTCTCCACGGGTGAGGTGAGCTTGGTGGATGGCCTAGGCGGGCCTAGGCGAGACGGAGCAGCTCGGAGAGGAGCACTCCCCACGCGACAGCGGTCTCGGCGGTGATCTGCGCCTGGGCCATCACCGCTGCGACTACAGGGCTCGTATTTCCAACATCCAGTCGTGCCAGCGTCCAGCCCTCGCCTGTGCTTCGTCGCACCAGACCTCGGTCTCGACCTCGCTGGTCCAGGAGGCGTCACCTACCCGACCACAAGCCCCCCCGGGTTCACCGAATAGTTACCGAGCCTGAATCCCCGAGTGGCACCGAGTGCACCGAGCTGGGCCCAGCCACCCCCACGCCGGCCCAACCCACCCCCCGCGCCAGCAGGCCGGCGGGAGCGCCACCGGGCGCCGGCAGGCCGGTGCATTCGATGCCGTATTCAAGCCTTAATCCCCCGAGTGACACCGAGTGCACCGAGCTGGGCCCAGCCCACCCCCACGCCGGCCCAGCCCACCACCCCCACGCCGGCCCAGCCGAGCCCCGCCTCCCGCAGCAGGTCCGGCCGGCGGGCGAGTGCCACCCGCCGCCAGGCCCCGTACGATCGCCCCATGGCTCCCACCGTCGCTCCCTACGGCACCTGGCCCTCCCCGATCAGCGCCGAGCACCTCGTGGAGCGGGCCGTCGGCCTCTCCGACGTCGACACCCACGACGGTGTCGACACCCACGACGGTGTCGACACCCACGACGGTGTCGACACCCACGACCAAAGAGTGGTGTGGGTGGAAGGCCGCCCGGCAGAGGCGGGCCGCTTCGTGGTAGTCGAACAACGCCCCGACGGGCGCCGCGTCGATCTCGTACCCTCAGGGTTCTCCGCCCGAACGCAGGCGCACGAGTACGGCGGTCGCTGCTGGGCCTTCGACGGCAACGACCTCATCTGCTCCAACTGGGAGGACCAGCGGCTGTGGCGGTTCCCGGCCGGCGGGGGTGAGCCGGTGCCCCTAACCGCCCCACCGCCGGCACCGCGGGCCGTGCGGTTCGCCGACCCGGTCGTCACCCCCGACCGCCGCTGGTTGATCTGCGTACGTGAGCGTCACGGTGAGGACGTCGTCAACGACCTGGTGGCCGTGCCCTTGGGCGACGCCTCGGGCCACGGCCCCGCCACCGCCCCAGGCGCCACCGCCCCGGGCGCCGCCGAGGGAGGCAGCCTCGATGATCCGGTCGTTCTCGCAAGCGGGCACGACTTCTTCGCCGCCCCGGCGCTCTCGCCGGACGGCACCCACCTTGCCTGGCTGTCCTGGGACCACCCGGAGATGCCGTGGGACGCCACGGAGCTGTGGGTCGCCGACCTCCGCACGGACGGGGCCGGGGCGACGATCGACGGGGCCCGGCTCGCCGCCGGGCGCGACGGCGAGTCGGTCCAGCAGCCGCGGTGGTCGCCCGACGGCGTGCTGCACTGGGTGAGCGACCGGACGGGCTGGTGGAACCTGTACCGGGACGGCGAGGCGCTGGCGCCGATGGAGGCGGAGTTCGGGGTGCCGGCGTGGGTGTTCGGGCAGCGGACCTACACCTTCCTCGGCGATGGGACGCTCGTTGCCGCCTGGCACGGCCCCAGCGGGTCGGGGATCGGTGCTGTCCACGGCGGCCGCGTGCACCCGGTCGCCACCGCCTACACGAGCTTCCGGTACCTGGCCGCCGCCGGTGACGCGGTCGTGGCGGTGGCGTCGTCGGCCCGGGAGTTCCCCGCCGTCGTCCGGCTCGGCCTGGATGGCAGCACGGCCGTGCTGCGCCGCGCCCGGGACGCCGACCTGCCCGACGACACCGTATCGGTGCCCCAACGGCTGCAGTTCCCCACCGCCGGCGGCGAGACGGCGTGGGCGCTGGTCTACCGCCCGGCCAACCCCGGCGTCACCGGGCCCGAGGGCGAGCGGCCGCCGCTGGTCGTGATGACCCACGGCGGCCCGACGTCGCAGGCCGTCGACGACCTCAACCTGGCGGTGCAGTTCTGGACGACCCGAGGCTTCGCTGTCGCCGACGTCGACTACCGGGGCAGCACCGGGTACGGCACCGCCTACCGCAACCGCCTGCGCGGCAGTTGGGGGGTCTGCGACGTCGAGGACGTGGTGGCGGCGGCCCGCCACCTGGCCGCCACAGGGGTGGTCGACGGCGAGCGGCGGGTGATCCGTGGAGGGAGCGCCGGCGGGTACACGACGCTCGCCGCCCTGGCCTTCACCGACGCCTTCGCCGCCGGCGCCTCCTACTTCGGGGTGGCCGACCTTGGGGCGCTGGCCCGTGACACCCACAAGTTCGAGTCGCGGTACCTGGACCGCCTCGTCGGGCGGTGGCCGGAGGACGAGGCGACCTACCGGGCCCGGTCGCCGATCTTCCACGTGGACGGCTTCGAGCGCCCGCTGCTGATCCTGCAGGGCTTGGAGGACATGGTGGTCCCGCCCGCTCAGTCCGAGATGATCTACGAGGCGTTGAAGAAGAAAGGCGTCCCCGTCGCCTACCTCGCTTTTTCCGGCGAGCAGCACGGGTTCCGCAAGGCCGAGACGATCGTCGCGGCGCTGAGCGCGGAAATGAGCTTCTACGGGTTGGTCCTCGGCTTCACCCCGGAGGGCGCGGTTGAGGTGCCTGTCGAGAACCTCTAGGCGCTTGAGGCGGTCGAGGTGGCCGGCCTGCGTCCCCGTCGGGGTGAGGCAACACCGGCGAGGATCGGTGCGATCACCTGGTCTCGTAGGGTCCCGAGGGCGCTCATCGTCCTAGCTGCGGCGGGCGGGTTCACTTGGCCCACTCGTGGCCGTTGAGGACTTCCGCCCTTGCCCTCAGGTAAGGCGGGCCTTGCCTCCGGGCGAGGAAAGACATGACCTTGGAGGGAGGGACTCCGCCACCTCGATTTCTTAGCCTTGGGCATGGGGAGAGCCTCCCCGACGAAGCGAAGAAGGAGG
>DAHVMA010000068.1:0-108181 GCA_027320105.1 Acidimicrobiaceae bacterium
GCCACGCCCCGCGCCGCCGGCCACGCCCCGCGCCGCCGGCCACGCCGGCGCGACTGCCCACCGCCGGCCGGTGGACCTACCGGATCGGCCGTGTCTGCGACGGTCGCCGGTGGCGCACGACGGTACGGCGAGATCCCCACCACAGCCACAGGAACACGGCCACGCCGAACGCGGCGCTCACCTCCCGGACCATGGCCGGCGACAGCGCGTGGCCGGCGACGTGGAGTTGGGCCAGGAACCACCGCAACGCCGGGTCGAGGCCGAGGAGCATGGCGACGCCCGCACCGGTCGCGATGACTGCTGCTACGAACGCTGCCCTGAGCACGCTCTCCTCGCTTCGCCTCTCTGTGGACCTGACGACCGCCGGACCTGACGGCCGCTGTCGACAATTGTCTCTCGGCGAACTTGAGCGGTTGCCTGAGGATTCGCACAACGGCAGGGGTCTGCGGAAACGGCGGAAAGTTCCCGCCCGAGCGGAGGCCCCGACGCCCGCCCGGGTGGCGAGCCCCCGCAGGTACGCCGCCTGTCCGGAGTGTCGGGCGGCGTTGAGCAGGACGCTGACGAGCCGGGTGCTGACGAGCCGGGTGCCGAGGGTGACGGGCGGGTCCCAGCGCCGGTCGACGACGGCTTCGAGGTCGTCGTCGGAGAGGTCAGCGACCCATTCCAGGACGTGGCGGGCGACCGCCTCGTGGTGGCCGGCGAGAAGGCCGGCGAGAAGGCCGGCTCGGGCCTGGACCTTGCCGACGTCCGCCGGCGACATCCCGTAACCGGTCTCGCCCGGGTCCCACGGCAGGCCAAAGGCGCTCCGCCCACCTTCCCTCTTCCACCTACCCACCGCCGGCCCGGTGACTCGGTAGCGTGCAGCGCTGTGGACGTCCTGATCACCGGCCACGCCGGACTCTTCGTCGCCGCGGGCCCGACGGGGGATACCACCATCCTCTGCGACCCGTGGTTCAACCCCGCCTACCTTGGGGCGTGGTTCCCCTTCCCCGACAACGCCGGCGTCGACGTCGAGCGGATCTCGTCGCCGACCTACCTCTACGTGTCGCACCTCCACAAGGACCACTTCGACCGCCGGTTCCTGGCCGAACACGTCGACAAGCGGGCCACCGTCCTGCTGCCCGACTTCCCCCTCCCGGACCTGCGGGAGGCACTGGAGGACGTCGGCTTCACCAGGTTCGTGCCGACCCGCAACGGCGTGCCCGTCGACCTGGACGGCGTGCGGGTGATGATCGTCGCCGCCACGTCGCCCTCCGACGGCCCCATCGGCGACTCGGTCCTCGCTGTCGACGACGGCGAGGTGCGCCTCATCGACCAGAACGACTGCCACACCCGTGATACCGCCGGCCTCGCCGGCCTCGGCCCCTACGACCTGCACCTGCTGCAGTACTCGGGGGCGATCTGGTACCCGATGGTCTACCGCATGGAACCCGGGCGCAAGGAGGCACTGGCCCGGGACAAGCGGCGCCGCCAGATCGAGCGGGCGATCGGCTACATCCGGGCCGTGGGTGCAGCCCACGTGGTGCCCTTCGCCGGCCCGCCGGCGTTCCTGGACCCGGAGCTGTTCGGGCTGAACGACCTGCACGCCGACCCGGCCAACATCTTCCTCGACCAGCCGCAGTTCCTGGAGGAGATGGCCGCCGCCGGCATGCACCACGGGGAGCTGGCGGTCGCTGGCACGGGGATCCACCTCGGGCCCGGCCGTTTCGAGGTCGCCCATGCCGAGCCGCCGGAGGCGATCTTTGCCGGCAAGGAGCGCTACCTGCGCAGCTACCAGCAGCGCCGAAAACCGCAGCTGGACACCGCCCGCCCCCGCCTGAGCGGAGCAGCCCGTGGCGTGGGGGACCTCGCTGCCGCTCTGGGCGCATGGTGGGAACCTCTGCTCCGCCACGCGCCGACCCTGCGCCGGGCCCTCGGCGGGCGGCTCGTGCTCGACGTCGGCGCCTACGGGGTGGTCCTCGATCCTGGGGAGGGCACCCTGCGGCCGTGGCGGGGCGAGGAGTGGGAGCACTGGTTCGGCTTCGACGAGGCCGTCCTGTGGGATGTCGTCGACCGCCACGTGACCGACTGGGTCAACGAGCTGTTCCTCTCCTGCCGGTTCGAGGCCGACCGGGTCGGTGGGTACAACGACGCCGTGTTCACGTTCTTCAAGTGCCTCGAGCCCCGCCGTATGGCGCACCTCGAGTCCACCCTCGCCTCCGCCGAACGCCTCGCCGGCGGCGCAGGCCCCGACTCCGGGCTCGAGACGTTCCGCTGCGGCGACTGGGTCATCGGCCGGCGCTGCCCGCACCTCGGCGCGGACCTGAGCCGCTTCGGCCGGGTGCACGGGGGGACGATCACCTGCAGCCTCCACGGCCGCAGCTTCGACCTGGCCACCGGCAGGTGCCTCAACGGGGTCGAGCCCCCGCTGTCAACGCGTTCCGCGTTGCAGGCCCAGATCGACGCGCTGGACGGGTAGCGCTACTTTCCTTCCGTCCCCGTCGCCCACACCGCCCGCCCCCGCGCCGGGTACAGGACGAAGTTGGCGTCGTCCTGGATCACAGCGTGCGTGCGTCCGGATCGGGTGGTCCGCGTCTGCCACAGCAGCTTGCCGGAGGAGGCGACGACCTCCAGGTTGCCGTTGGCGGGCAGCACGGCGACGTTGCCAGGGTGCCCGTAGGTGTGGGACTGCCACAGGGCCCGGCCGTGCACGATGTACTCCACGAGGTTGCCGTCGCGCTGCATGATCACCTCGAACCGCTCGTTGGCGGAGACGATCGCGTGCCCGCGGGTGAGGACCTCGCCGGCGGTCAGCAGGTTGGACGGCGGGGGGGGCGGCGGCGGGGGGGGCAGGGTGGTGGTGGTGGTCGTCGTGGTCGGCGCCGGCAGCGTCGTCGTGACGCAGGCCGCGGGGGTGGTCGTCGTGACGCAGGGGACAGTGGTGGTGGTGGTGGTGGGCGGCGGCGTCGCGCTGGGGTCGAGGGCGAAGTTCTGGAGCGCCGCCGCGTTCCCGAGGAACATGTCGCCGTCGTAGCCCCACTGGTTGTTGTTGGTGTACTGCCACACCGTCGGGCTGGTCCACCCGCCGGGGACGGGGGTGGGGCTCGACCCCCACGCCGCCAGGTCTAGCGGGTCGACAGCGGCGATGGGGGAGCCGTGGGTGCAGGTGTTCCAGAAGTTGGCGTTGGTGTACAGCGCCGGGTACCGGCCGGTCAGGTACTGGTACTCGTTGTCGAAGGACTGGACCCAGGCGATCAGCTGCGCCGGGGTCATGCCGTAGCACTCCGGCCCGTAGGGGTTGTTCTCGAAGTCGAGCATTCCGGGCAGCGTCCTGCCGTCGGGGGACCAGCCGCCGCCGTTGGCGACGAAGAAGTCGGCCTGGGCAGCGCCTGTCGAGTTGTTGGGGATGGCGAAGTGGTAGGCGCCCCGGATCAGGCCGGCGGCGTAGCTGCCGTTGTACTGCTGCGGGAAGTAGGTGCTGTCGACGTAGTAGGTGCCCTCGGTGGCCTTCACCCAGGCGAAGGTGTTTCCGGCGGCGGCGACCGCCGACCAGTTGACGTTGCCCTGGTGGCTGGACACGTCGATGCCGATCGGCTCCGGCGGTGGCGGGACGGTGGTCGTGGACGTCGACGACGTCGAAGTGGTGGACGTGGAGGTGGTGGTGGAGCCGCCCGGGACGGTCGTCGTGGTGGTCGTCGTGGTGGTGCCGGACTGCATCGGTGTGTTGGCCCGGGCGGTGCGGGCTCGCCGGCCGGGGATGCTCGAGCCGAGGAAGTCGGCCCACGGGTGGGTGATGGCCTCGGGGTGACCGGCGTGCGGCGCCTTCAGGTTCACCGCCAGGCGCCAGCGGGCCAGGGACGCCTGCTGCGCCAGCGACGGTGTGGCGATCGCACCGGCGAGCCGTGTCGTTGCGAGTCGCGTCCCGGTGGTGGCGGCCGCGGGTAGCGCCGGCGCCGTGGTTGGGCGGAACGCGCCGGCACTGAGGCCGACGACGCCGGCCAGAGCGAGCAGCGCGCCGACGGCGAGGACGGCGGCGCCCCACAGCGACCCGCCCGGTTCGCCCCGGCGGGGGGATCCGCTCCCGGCCTGCTCTCCACCCACCGGGGTTCTGTTCCTGTCTGCTGCCACTGCGTACCGCCTCACCGACGCCGACCGGCGGGAACGGCGCGTTGCTCGGCCGTGACCGCCACGGGGAACTGCGCTCCGCGCCCGCCCGTACAGTTTCCGCTATGGGCGGCCGGCGCGCAACCCCCTGTGGTCGCTCCGACGTGCGAAGGGTCAGCGTGGACCGTCGGCTGGGGCTTCGGATGGGTCGCCTGGGGGGTCTGCGACCTCCCTCCAACCGGCAGGGACAGGCCGCACTCGACGCGGGGTGTGAGGGATCTCCTGCCCGTGCGGGAGCGGCAGTGCCGGCTCTGCGGCAAGAGCTTCGCCAGGCCCGGCATGCTCGAGTCGGGTTCTGCGGCTACGCCGGTCCGGCCGAGGAATCACCCGCGGTCACCTGAAGCTTTGAAGCTGACCTGAAGCGCCAGCCCGTCGCAGCATCCACCACCCGGTCGGCTCGTCATGGCACGCTCGGCACGTGACCGAGCCTCGACGCAACGACACGTGCCCCTGCGGCAGCGGGAGGAAGTACAAGCGGTGCTGCCTCGACGCGCGGATGTAGCTGCGAGGGACAGGCGTGAGTGCGAGCAGATGTGGGCTCGCATGCAGCACTGGGCGTTCGGTTGCTTCGATGACGAGCTCGGCTCGGCGCTGGTCGAGCACCTAACGGGGCGCGGGGTCGGGAGCACGGAGCATCCGGCCGACGAGGACGACATGGCGCTGTCGTTGGCCTGGCTGCTCCTGGACCGCCCGGTCGCCTGTGGCGCCACGCCGGCGCGCCTCTATGCCGAGATGTCCGAGCCGCCTCCACGAGAGCGGTGGCTGGCCGGGCGGATCGCCGCCAGCCGGCTCGGTGTGCACCGGGTGATCAACGCAGAGCCCGGCGCCTGGATGGAGCTGGAGGATGTCCTCACCGGGACGCGCGTACGTGTGGACAGCCCGAACGTTTCGGTTGCCGCCGTTCGCTGGCACTCCTCATCTGCCGGGTGGAGCAAGGCGGCCCGGTGCCAGCGCTGTGGGGTGGGGCCGCCTTCTACGAGCCGAGCGAGGAGGCCGAGATCCTGGCCGAGTTGCAGCACGTCGCAGGAGCCAACGGGCTCGGCACCGACGCGGCCGGCCTGGCGGCCGCGCTCTCCGCCGCCGCGCGCCAGATGGCGTGCTTCGTGCCGCCCAGCCGCCTGGCGGAGCGGACCTTTTTCACTCTCGAGGGTGATCCGGTGGTCGTTGCGGAAGGGAGCTGGCGGCTGCGCGACCGGGCGGCGGCGCTGCGTGCGCTGTGTGGCGCTTCCGAGCTGGCGTTGTGCCCGGAGGGCACGGATGGGAACGGGCACACCTTCGACTGGTTGGCTCCCCGTCGCGACCTCGTCGCGCGCCGGGCAGTGCTCCCCCCGGGCGCGGTAGTCCTGGAGGGCGGGCCGGTGACCATGGACGAGCGAGGCGAGCTCACGGGCGGTGACATCACCTGCCTTGGCACCTTCACCGTGCGTGGAGAGCTTCTCGAGCTCTCCTGCCTCTCCGCAGGGCGTCTGGACGCCGCTGTCGCGCTCGTGGAGCGCACCCTCGGGCCTCTCGCCACGGAGCCGAAGCGACGCCTTCGCTCGATCGAGGAGTTTCGGCAGGACGGAGGGGGCCGACCAGCCGGGACGGGCTCCGAGCCGGCCCCCGGACAGCGACGCGCCGGGTCCGCCGACGGGCCCGAGGCGCGCTTCCAGGCACTCGTCTACCGGCGCTGGATCGACGACCCCGACCCGCGCCTTGGCGGGCTCAGCCCGCGCGAGGCCGCCGGCCGCCCGGAGCATCGCGAGCAGTTGGAGCGGCAGCTGCGCATCTTCGAGCACAGCACCGCCTGCAATCGCGGCGCCCCGTTCCAGGGGGCGGCGGTCGCCTGGTTGCGCGAAGTGCTGGCGCTCGACTGGAGCCGGCAGTTCGATAGGGAGCCCTTTCACCTGTAGTGGACGCGGGTGGGGCTCGCTGGGACGGTGCGTCCTGGCCACCTTCACTGTCTTGGCTCGGCGTCTGCGGTTGGACCGTCAGCCGAGCCTCGCCGCTGCCCGGATGAACGCCGCCAGGTCGGCGCTCTGCTGCAGCCGGCTCGGTTCGTGGACGTACATCATGTGGCCGGCGGGGTAGTGGCGCATCTCGATGTTGGCCCGCAGCTGCGCCGGGATCTGCAGGTGGGCGAAGGCGTGCTCGGCCGCGAAGTACGGCGTCGCCCCGTCGTAGAAGCCGCAGGCGACGTGGACCTGCATGTGAGGGTTGTGCCGCATCGCCTCGCCGAGCATCGAGGAGATGCTCACCGCCCGGCCCTCGAACTCGGCGTAGCTCCAGGGGTTGACCCGGTCGGTGAGCACCTCGTAGGGCAGGTCGGAGTGGTATCCGAGCTCCTGGCGCACGTAGTGGTTGAGGGCGCCGGCGTAGGGGCCGTGGATGGCGACGTTGCTCGGGTCGTGGGACGGCTTCTCACCGCCGCCGTCGGCCTCGTAGCCGACGAACCGCCCGTCCAGCCGGCCGACGACCAGGCCCCGGTCCCGCAGGAGCTCGCGGAAGAAGCGGTGGTGCTCGACGCGCAGGTCGACCCGGTCGACGTACGCCTCGCTCAGCCCGGCCACGGCGGCGACCCGGCGCACGAGGTCGTCGCGCTCCTCGGCGGACAGGCGGGCGCCGCGAGCGAGGCCCAACGCGTACGGGCCGGCGGTCAGCTCCTCGGCCTCAGCGCGGACCTCCTCGAGCGGCCGGTCGCCGTGCCGCCCGTGGTAGTGGGCGATCGCCGCGTAGGTGGGAAGGAAGAGGGCGGCCGGCTGGTCGTTGCCCTCCGTGAAGCGGATGGTGCCCATGTCGATGACCGAGGAGATCAGCACGATCCCGTTGGGGAACAGGCCGAAGCGTCGCTGCAGGTGGTTGGCGAGGGCGGCGGCTCGCACCGTCCCGTACGACTCGCCGGTGAGGAACTTGGGTGACAGCCACCGCCCGTTGCGGGACGTCCACAGCCGGATCAGCGCCCCGACCGACTCCAGGTCCTTCTGGAAGCCGTGGTACTCGCCGGGCTTGCCGCCCTCCACCACCCGTGAGTATCCCGTCGTCACCGGGTCGATGAAGACCAGGTCGGTGTGGGCGAGGAGGGTCTCGGCGTTGTCAGCGAGGCCCCACGGCGGGGGGGTCAGCCGGCCGGCGTCGCCCATCACCACGCGGCGGGGTCCGAGCAGACCGAGGTGCAGCCACACGCTGGAGGAGCCGGGGCCGCCGTTGAATGCGAAGGTCACCGGACGGGTCGCCGGGTCGGCGCCGTCGAGCACGTAGGTGGCGACGAACAGCTCCGCCTTGGGCCGGTGGCCCACCCAGGTCTCGCCGTCGTGGACCTCCTCTCGCAGCACCACCCGACCGGCGGTCGCCGTGTAGCGCAGCTCGCCTCCCGGCGTGGCCAGGGTGTGGCCGCTCGTGACTAGGTCGTCGGCGGGATCCGGCTCCCGCCGGCCCTTGTCGTCGCTCCCGGTCACCTGGCGTTCCTCCGTCATGACGCCCACCCTAAGTGGTCCTCCGCCGTGGGCCGCGACCACGTCGACAGTGCGGATGCTCTCGACTGGCAAGCTCGCGCGCCGCCACAGCGAAAGGTACGACGGGTCGCAGAGGCATCCCTGGCGACGAGTGTGGTCGCTCGCAGCCGGGGCGTGCGGCGGTGCTCGGCCAGCAGGCGGCTCGCCGTACCGTCCCTTGACGGCTGGGGGGGTGGTGCAATGATGAGAGGCGACAACTCGAGCAGAGGGAGTTCCCCATGGCTGTGGAGGAGCGGTCCGTGCCGCTGGTGGGCGGCCGGGACGAGCGGTGGGCCAAGACCGACACGTGGCTGTTCGCCTCGTTCGCCCTGGGTTACACGATGGAGGCGTACATCTTCACGCTGGCGCCGGTGGCCACCGGCTGGGTGCACGAGCCGGCCTCGCTGCGCTCGTTGCTGCTGTCGTGGGCGCCGATCTGGCTGATCATCGGCATCGGCATCGCCGGTCCCGTCGGCGACTGGCTCGGCCGGCGGCGCACCTTCTACCTGACGATGGCCACTTACGGGGTGGGCGCCATCGGCCTGTACTTCGCATCCAGCTACGCCATCCTGCTGACCTTCCTCGCCATCCTGCTCGCCGCCGCCGGGGCCGAGATGAACATGATCATGGTCGCGGTCCACGAGACGATGCCCACCAAGCACCGCTCGAAGGCGGCGCTCATGGGCATCAACTTCATCAACTTCGGCGGGCTCGTCGTTGCCGCCGTCGACCTGTCCTCGTCGTCGGGGACGCACAGCTTCCAGCGGGCCATGGTCGCCTCCGCCCTCATCGGCGTGCTGCTCGTCCTGTTACTCGCCCGGAGCAAGACACCAGAGTCGCCGCGATGGCTGGTCCGCAAGGGGCGGGCCGACGAGGCGAACGCCCAGATGCTCCACTTCTACGGGGCGGAGGAGGTCGAGGCTCGCCGGCGAGCCGTGCTGCGAGCCCAGGAGGAGGCCAGGGAGCGCGCCGCCCGCGGGCCGGCGTCCGGCCGGCGGTGGCCGTACCCGCCGTTGTGGCTGCGCGTGACGGCCGTCGTCATGGTCGCTTTCGCCGACACCACCGGCTTCGGCCTGCTCACCTACACCCTCGGCCCGGTGCACTTCCCCAAGCTCACCCCCGACATCATCCTCGTCACCTCCGTCGCAGGGTTCGCCAGCGGCTTCCTCGGCTTGCTCGCCGACCGCTGGAGCCGGCGGTGGATGCTGCTCGTCGGCTATGCCGGCTCCCTGCTGCTCACCGCCCTCGCGTGGGGGACAGAGTCGGCCTGGGCCAAGGACCTGGCCTACTTCTGGATCCTGCTCGTGATCCTCAACACCTTCGTCAACCTGGCCTACATCACCGAGGACACGCTCAAGGGGGAGGTCTGGCCCACCAAGTACCGGGCCCGCTTCACCGCCCTGTGCCGCTTCATCAGCGTCGGCGGTTACATCGGCACCATCTACTGGACGGAGCACTTCAGCACGCCCCACCTGATCCTTTTCAACGTGTGCGTGTGGGTGGTCGGCCTGCTCGGCGCCGTACTGTGGTTCTTCGGCGGGATCGAGACCGGGATGGGCACCGACATCGAGACCGTCTCGGGCGCCCACGGCATCGAGCTCACCGAGATGCCCATCGCGGGCACCGCGTAGCGCGAGCTGCGGTGCTGCCCGTCCTGCTGGACTGCGACCCGGGGATAGACGACGCCGTCGCCTTGTGCCTCGCCGTCGGCTGCCCCGACGTCGAGCTCCTCGGCGTCACCACCGTCGCCGGCAACCACGTCCTCGAGCGCACGACTCACAACGCCCGGGCCGTGCTCGCCCTGGCCGGCGCCGCCGTCCCCGTCACCGCCGGCTGCGACCGCCCGCTGCTGCGGGAGCGCTGCATCGCCCCGGAGATCCACGGGGAGACCGGCCTCGGCAACGGCCCGCCGCCGGTGTCCGACGTCTCCGGTGTCCCGCTGCTCGACGGCCACGCCGCCAACCGGATCGTCGAGGTGGTGCGCAGCCGCCCGGGTGAGGTCACCCTCGTCGCCACCGGCCCGCTTACCAACGTGGCGCTCGCCCTGCGCCTCGACCCGGGGCTGCCCGATGCCGTCGCCGGCGTGGTGGTGATGGGAGGTGCCACCACCCGGGGCAACACGACGCCGGCCGCCGAGTTCAACATCTACGCAGACCCGGAGGCAGCGGCCATGGTCTTCGGCGCCCCCTGGTCGGTGACCATGGTCGGCCTGGACGTGACGCACCAGGCGCGCTGCACCCCAGACCACCAGCGGCGGCTGGCCGCGACCGGGCCGGTGGGTGCCTACCTCGCCGGGCTGCTCGACGAGTACCGCAGCGGCGGGGCCGGCGGGGAGGACCCGGCCATGCACGACCCGGTGGCCCTGGCGGCCGCCATCCGCCCGGCGTTGCTGCGCTGCGAGCCGGCAGTGGTGGTCGTGGAGACGGCCGGCGCGGCGACCTCGGGCATGACCGTCGTCGACTTTGATGTTGGCCCGGCGGCGCCGGCCGGCGGGACGGTGCACCGCGTCGGCACGACCCTCGACGTGGAGGGGTTCTGGGCGCTCCTGTTCGACGCCGTCGCCCGCCTCGACGGCGGGTCCTCAGATGGCGGAAACCAGCGGGTGGCGGACCGGGTCGTCGAGCGGGTCGCCGACGCGTAGGCGGCCCGCCTCCTCGGTGGTCATGATGTCCTGCTTGCCGTTGTAGGTGGCCCCGTCGGGCATGTAGGCGACGGTCATGGCGAAGCGCCGGCGGCGGGTCATGTTTGCGCCCGCCCCGTGGGCGGTGAGCCCGTTGTGGGCGACGGCGCTGCCGGCCGGGACCGGGCAGAACACCGGGTCTATCGAACGCCACTCCGGGTACACCTCGAACAGCGCCCCGAGCCGCGGGCCGATGTCGGCGTTGTCGTACCGGCGGGTGCGGTGGGTGCCCGGCAGGTAGCACAGGCAGCCGTTCTCGGCGGTGGCGTCGTCGAGGGCGACCCATATCGTCAGGGCGTCCGGCGAGCTGAACGACCAGAACGGCACGTCGACGTGGAAGCCGGTCGGGTTGGCGTAGGGCTCCTTCACCAGCGCCTGGTCCAGGTAGATCCTCACGCCGCCGACGCCGGCGAGCTGCGCTGCTATGCGGCCGAGCGCCGGGGAGCAGACGAGCTCGGCGACGGCCGGGTCGTCGAGCCGCAGGTCGATGCGCTGGGTGAACACCCGGTCGTAGTACTCGTGCTCGGACCGGAAGAACTCCCCGTACTCTCCGTCCGGGTCGGGCAGCCGGGCCTGCCGGCGCTCGATGGTGGCGTGGAGGCGCTCCCGCCACCGGGTGAGCTCGGCGGCGTCGAGCAGCGAGGGCAGCACGACAAAACCGTGCTCCTGGTAGGAGGCGATCTCCACGGGTGTTGCGGCGTCACGCACCGCAACATCCTGCCACGGCCCTACAGGAGGGCCGCCTGTTGCTCCCGGCGTCGCAGATCGGCCGGGCCGGGCACCAGGCCCCGGTCGGCGGCCTCGCGCTGGAGGGGCGGCGGGAGGGCGCGTACGTCGATGATGAGGCCGTCGATCTCGACCATCCAGGCAAAGGGGTGGTCCTCCAGCAGGCGCCGGCGACACAGCTCGGGCTCGAGCTGGCCGATCCCGAGGAGACGGCAGACGGCGCCCGCCTTGTTGGCCATGGTGGACTTGGCCACGCCGGTGAGGGCGGCCAGGTCGTCACCGGAGAGGTGGGGGTTCTGGGTTCTGTCGAAGAGGAAGTTGACCCGTCCCACGGTGTAGATGGCGGTGGCCGCCCACACCCGCAGGTCCCCGCGCGCAAGGGGGGAGGGGCGCTTGCGGGCCAGCTTTGCGACCAGGTTCCGGATCAGCTCGGCGTACTCGCCGTCGAGGTGCTCGGCGCAGAAGCCGTCGGTCAGGGCGAAGATCTGCTCGACGTCGTCCCGGAGGGCGACAGGGATGCGAAGGCGGGAGTCGACGGCCATCAGCCGGCTGGGGCGGGGACGAAGTTCAGGTCGCGCTCTCCTGCTGTGCGCGCCATGGTGCCCATGACCCGCTCGGCGTCGTCGAACGGCCCTTGGACATAGAAGGGCCTGCCGTCCTTGCCGAAGGTGATCGGGCACGGGGTTGTCGGCCGGTCGAGGTGACCTGCCGCCGCAGCGAAGTCGGGGTGGGGTTCGAACCCCAGGCTGCGGGCGTAGTCGACCCCACCCCACACCAGGTGCCCGGCGAGCTCCACCGGTGCCGGGACGGGCGGCTCGTCGAAGCCGGCGAAGCACCTGGCGCGCAGCTCCGGGAGCTTCGCTGCGTGCATGGTGACGGGGCCGAGGGCGTCCTTCACCCCGAGGCACCAGGTGTCCACGAGGTAGCAGCAGCAGGAGACCCTGCCGTAGCGCGGTGAGCGCGCCACGAGAACGCAGGCCAGCCCCGCCTCGTCCCACCCGGCGCTGACCCAGCAGCCGACGAGCGGGGGCGGGTCGTCGGCCCGCTCGGCCGCCACCGCTGCGACCAGCGGCCTCACCTTCGATGGTGGCAGGTTCAGCCCGCGTGCGATCTCCTTGGGCGACCGACCCCGTTCCCTCAGGTCCCGGACCCGGTCGAGTAGCTCCGTCTCGGTCATGGCTTCCATTGGAGCACCAGCGCCGGCCCGAGGCGCGGATACCGTCTCGCCCCGCCGGCGCCGCCCCTCTCCTCCCTGATGCGGTCGAGGTGGGAGCGCACAGTCCCGATGCTGATGAACATCTGGTGGCCGATCTCGCCGTAGGTCAGGTCGCTGGCTACCAGGGCGAGGAGCTCCCGCCCCCGGCGGCTGAGGCGCGGCGACGACGTGTCCCCGCACGCCGCGAACCGCTCGCAGGTGACCTCCACGGCCCTCGCCGCGTCGAGGCGCCGGCCGCGCTCGAAGGCGGCTGCGGTGGCCTCCTCTCCCGGGGCGGCGGCGGGCTCCTGCAGGGCGTTGGCGGTGAACAGCCCCGCCCCGCTCTCCCAGCTCCTCTGGACGGCGAGCCGGAGATGCTCCCGGGGCGCGGGGCTCGGAGCGGGATCCCCCATCGAACAGACGTTCGGTAGTACGCTGCCAGGGAACCACACCGGTGTGGTTCTGTCACACCCGGTCCGTAGGGTTGTCGGCGCACCGTCCGAGCAGCGAGAGGAATAATCCCGTGGAACGTGACAAGGCCCTCGACATGGCGCTTGGTCAGATCGAGAAGCAGTTCGGCAAGGGCGCCGTCATGCGGATGGGGGAGAACACCCACATGCAGATCGAGAGCATCTCGACCGGCGCCCTCTCCCTCGACATCGCCCTCGGCATCGGCGGCCTGCCTCGCGGCCGCGTCGTGGAGATCTTCGGGCCGGAGTCGAGCGGCAAGTCGACCCTCGCCATGCACGTGGTGGCCGAATCCCAGCGCAACGGCGGGATCTGCGCCTACATCGACGCCGAGCACGCCATGGACCCGGTATACGCCAAGGCCATCGGCGTCAACGTGGACGACCTGCTCATCTCCCAGCCCGACACCGGCGAGCAGGCCCTCGAGATCGCCGACATGCTGATCCGCTCCGGTGCCCTCGACGTGGTCGTCATCGACTCGGTCGCCGCCCTCACCCCCCGCGCCGAGATCGAGGGCGAGATGGGCGACGCCCACGTCGGCCTCCAGGCCCGGCTGATGTCCCAGGCCCTGCGCAAGCTGACCGCCACCCTCAACAAGTCCAACACGATCGCGATCTTCATCAACCAACTGCGAGAGAAGATCGGGATCTCCTACGGGTCACCGGAGGTCACGCCCGGCGGCCGCGCCCTCAAGTTCTACTCCTCGGTCCGCCTGGACATCCGCCGGATCGAGTCCATCAAGGACGGGGCCGAGGTAACTGGCAACCGAACCCGTGTGAAGGTCGTGAAGAACAAGTGCGTCGCCGCCGGCACGCTCGTATTCGACCCGACCACCGGTCGCACGCATCGGATCGAGGACATCGTCGACCGCGGCGCCGGCGTCTCGGTCGTGGCGGTGGACAAGGCGGGCCGCCTCGAGGTCCGACCCATCGTCGACCGCTTCAACCAGGGCGAGGCCGAGGTGATCGG
This sequence comes from Acidimicrobiaceae bacterium, assembly GCA_027320105.1. Taxonomy (GTDB): domain Bacteria; phylum Actinomycetota; class Acidimicrobiia; order Acidimicrobiales; family Palsa-688; genus JAKAQB01. Next base: position 13,652 of record DAHVMA010000068.1, read on the forward strand.
CGTCGAGCTCGGCGACGGTGCGCAGCTGTGGGTGACACCGGACCACCGGGTGCTGACCGCCACCGGGTGGCGGGAGGCCGGCGAGCTCGGCGCCGGTGACCGGCTGGCCCGTCCCTGCTGGGCCGGCCGCTTCGGGAAGCCCGCGCCGCCTGCCGCCGGCGATGACGCTGACGTCCTGCCGAGCTCTCTCGGCGACCTGGTGATCCGGTACGTGCAGACCCTCGACCTGGAGGGAACGACGGTCGCCGAGGTGTTCGGCCTCCCCCTGGGCTCCCTCCGCCCGGGTGTCGAGGTGCGCAGGGATCAGGTCAGGCGGCTCGCTGAGGCGCTGGACAGCCCCTTCCTGCGGGAGATCCTGACCGAGGAGGTCTGGTACGACAGGATCGTCGCTGTGCACCCGCCGGAGTGGCGGGACATCTACGACATCGAGGTCGACGTCGACCACACGTTCGTCGCCAACGACATCGTGGTCTCCAACTGCGCGCCGCCGTTCAAGCAGGCCGAGTTCGACATCATGTACGGCAGGGGTATCAGCCGTGAGGGATCGCTGCTCGACGTGGCCGTGACGATGAGCATCGTCAAGAAGTCGGGTGCCTGGTACACCTACGAAGGAGAGCAGCTCGGCCAGGGTCGGGAGAATGCCAAGAAGTTCCTGTCGGAGAACCTCGAGGTGCTCCTCGAGATCGACCAGGCCGTGAGGGCCTGTTCCGGCATGATCGGCTTCGGCGTCGCCGGCGATGCTCCGATCGGCGCCGACCCGATGGACGACGAGCCCATCTCCCTCAGCGACTGAATGCAACTGACCCCCTGGGTAACAACCTTCCGTCGGGAGGGGGCGCCGGCACTGTGGCGAACCTTCCGGCGGGAGTGCTCAGGACGGGCGCCCTCCGAGCTCGGAGAAGCGCGTGGCTGCAGTCGTCAAGGTGTCGAGCAGGTCGAGCCCCAACGCCGTGGCGGGGGCGCTGGCCGGGTTGGTGCGCGCCAGCGGCGACGAGGTGGTGCAGGTCGTAGGAGCCGGTGCCCTCAACCAGGCGGTCAAGGCGATCGCCATCGCCCGCAGGTCCACAGGTGGCTCAGGGCTGGACCTGACGTGCCTGCCCACCTTCGCCACGGTCGACATCGACGGCGAGGCCCGCACGGCGATCCGCCTGTTCGTGAATGGCGTCCAGCTCGACGTGGAGCCGGCCGGCGATGGGCAGGCGGCCGGCGACCTCGCCGGCACGGACTGCGACCACGCCTGACCCCCCGCCCCCGTTCCGCGCGCAGCCGGGCCGACCGCGCGCACAGGCAACCAGATGCCGTCGTCGGTGCGCGCAGTTCGCCGCCCTGCGCGCGGTTTGCCATCCGGGCCCCCGCCATTCGCCGCCCGGGCCCCGTCGGGCTGCCGCCACCTCCTACAATTGCCCGTCGTGTCCGCACCTGCCCGCCAGTACCTGATCCGCACGTACGGCTGCCAGATGAACGAGCACGATTCCAGGCGCCTCGCCGGCATCCTCGAAGCGGACGGGATGGTGCCGACCGAGGACCCCGCCGCCGCGGACGTCGTCGTCCTGAACACGTGCTGCATCCGTGAGAACGCCGACAACAAGCTCTACGGCGCCCTCGGCCACCTGAAGACCGTGAAGGCCGGGCGCCCCCAACTCCAGATCGCCGTCGGAGGGTGCCTCGCCCAGAAGGACCGGGAGCTCATCCGGCAGCGGGCGCCGTGGGTCGACGCCGTGTGGGGCACCCACAATGTCGGGCGGGCCGGCGAGCTGCTCGCCCGGGCGGCCGCCGCCGGCCCCGTCACCGAGATCTGGGAGGAGGGTGGCGCCGACGCCTTCCCCTCCGCCCTCCCGGTGGGCCAGGACGCGGGCTGGGCAGCCTGGGTGACCATACAGGTCGGCTGTGACAACCACTGCGCCTTCTGCATCGTGCCGGCAGTGCGGGGACGGGAGGCGAGCCGCCCCTTCGGCGAGATCGTCGACGAGGTGGCACGCCTGGCCGCCGACGGCACGGTCGAGGTGACACTGCTCGGCCAGAACGTCAACTCCTACGGCCGCGATCTGACCCTGGCGCTGCGAGGGGATCCGGACTGGAAGAAAGGCGCCGCCCTCACCGGCCCCACTTGGACGGGCGACGAACGCCCCCGCCCGCGCCCGCTCTTCGCCGATCTCTTGCGAGCGGTGGCAAGTGTGCCCGGGATCCGACGTGTTCGTTACACCAGCCCCCACCCGAAGGACCTGCGCCCCGAGACGATCGCCGCCATGGCCGAGGAGCCGGCCGTCTGCGAGCACCTCCACCTGCCGCTGCAGTCCGGCAGCGACCGGGTTCTCGCTGCCATGCACCGCGGCTACACCGCCGAGCGCTACCTCCAGCGGCTCGGCACCGCCCGGGCCGCCGTTGCCGACCTGGCGGTCACCACCGACATCATCGTCGGCTTCCCCGGCGAGACCGAGGACGACTTCGACGCCACCCTAGACGTCGTCGCCCGAGCCGGCTACGACAGCGCCTACACCTTCGTCTACTCCCCCCGCCCGGGCACCGAGGCCGCCGCCCGCCCGGACGACTTCGTGCCCCCCGAGGTCACCGCCGCCCGCTTCGCGCGCCTCCAGGTCGCAGTCGAGCGCTCCGCCCTCGCCTGTCACCAAGCCCGTGTCGGCCGGGTGGAGGAGGTCCTCGTGGAGGGTCTATCGAAGCGGGACCCGGGCATGGTGTCGGGTCGCACCCGGCAGAACAAGCTCGTCCACCTGCCGGCGGGTTCGCCCGGCCTGCGCCCCGGGGCCTTCTGTGCCGTGCAGGTCGTGCGCGCCGCGCCACACTTCCTCGTGGGCGAGCTGGTCGAGGTGACCGCCGCACCCCGGCACCGCACCCGCATCCCGGTGGCCGCCGGCTGAGCACCTGCCCTTACCACCTCGCCCTGGTCGGGACGACGGCGTCGGGCAAGTCGGAGGCCGCCCTGGCCGTCGCCCTGGAGCTCGGCGACGTCGAGATCGTCACCGTCGACTCCATGCAGGTGTACCGGGGCATGGACATCGGCACCGCTAAGCCGGGCCCCGCCGCCCGGGCGGCCGTGCCCCACCACCTGGTCGACCTCGCCGACCCGGCCGAGGAGTGGACCGTCGCCCGGTGGCTCGCTGCCGCCCGCGACGCGCTGGCCGGCATCGAGGGGCGCGGCCGGCGTGCGCTGCTCGTGGGCGGGACCGGCCTGTACTTCCAGGCGCTCGTCGACGGGCTCACCCCACCCGGCCGGTACCCGGAGGTGCGGGCCCGGCTCGACGCCCAACCCGACACAGCCGCTCTCTACCGCCGCCTCGCCGAGCTCGACCCTCTCGCCGCCTCCCGGATGCAGCCGGCCAACCGCCGGCGGGTCCTGCGCGCCCTGGAGGTGACCCTCGGCAGCGGCCGGCCCTTCTCCGCCCACGGCCCTGGTCTGGAGGCCTACCCGCCGGCGCCGTGGCGGATCGCCGGGCTGTCGCTGCCACCCGCCGCTGTGGCGGAGCGCATCGCCCTGCGCTGGCGGGCGATGATGGACCGAGGCCTGCTCGCGGAGGTGAGGACCCTCGCCGACCGGCCCGCCGGCCTGTCCCGCACGGCCCGCCAGGCGCTCGGCTACCGGGAGCTGCTCGCCCACCTGGAGTGTGGGGTCCCCCTCGCCGACGCCGAGGCGGAGGCGGTGCGCCGTACCCGGTCCTTCGCCCGCCGCCAGCGGGCGTGGTGGCGGCGCGACCCGCGCATCACCTGGTACGAGGCTTCTGGCAATCCGCTCGCCGACAGCGCCTTGCTGCTGGGAGACTGGAGGAAGGCATGACCACCCTCGCCCTCCGCAAGTACCACGGCCTGGGAAACGACTTCCTCGTGGCGCTCGACCCGGTGGTGATCCCCGGCGCCGCTCTCGCCCGCCGGGTGTGCGACCGCCGCCGCGGCGTCGGCGCAGACGGGCTGGTGGTGGCGAGGACCGAGCCGTTCACCTTCCGGCTGTTCAATGCCGACGGCTCCGAGGCGGAGATGAGCGGCAACGGCATGCGTTGCCTGGCTCACGCCGCCCTCGACGCCGGGGTCGTCGCCGAGGGCGTACCGGTAGCGGTGGCCACACCCGCCGGCCCCCGCCGGTTCGTGATCGAGCGCTGTGGCCCGACCTCCGCGTGGACCGACGTGGAGATGGGTGTTGCCGCCATCGACGGTGATGCCCAGCGCTGCAACGTCGGTCACGGGGAGCTCGCCGTCCGGGTGGGCAACCCGCACCTAGTTGTCGCCGGGCCCGACCCTGCCGGCGTGGACGTCGCCACGCTCGGCGCCCGGCTCGAGGTGGCCGTGCCCGGCGGCCAGAACGTCGAGTTCGTCACCCTCGGGCCCGGTTCCGACGAGCTCACCATGCGCGTCTGGGAGAGGGGTGTGGGGGAGACGGAAGCCTGCGGCACCGGCTCGGTGGCCGCCGCCGTGGCCTTCCACCACTGGGGCCGGGTGGGGGCGGTTGTCACCGTCCACCAGCCGGGTGGTCCGGTCGCCGTGCGCATCGACCCGGACGGCGCGACGCACCTGGCCGGCCCGAGCGAGCATGTCGCCGACTGCACCGTGCGCCTCCCGTGAGCCTGATCCAACGCGAGTTCCGGGAGAAGATCGTCCTCGTCGGCGTCACCGTGCCGCCGGCAACCGACGACGAGACCCAACGCCACCTCGACGAGCTGGCGCTCCTCGTCGACACCGCCGGCGCCGACGTCGTCGCCCGGGAGGTCCAACGCCGTGACGCCCCCGACCCGGCCACCTACATCGGCAAGGGCAAGGCGGCCGAGCTGCGGAACCTGTCGGAAGCCGTCGACGCCGACACGGTGGTCTTCGACGACGAGCTGAGCCCCGCCCAGTCCCGCAACCTGGAGAAGATCCTCGGCCGCACCGCCATCGACCGGACGGCGGTGATCCTCGACATCTTCGCCCAGAACGCCCGAACGGAGGAGGGCAGGGCGCAGGTCGAGCTCGCCCAGCTCCGCTACCGCCTGCCCCGCCTCCGGGGGCGCGGGCTCGCCCTGTCCCAGCAGGCCGGCCGGATCGGCACCCGCGGGCCGGGGGAGACCAAGCTGGAGGAGGACCGCCGGCGCCTGCTCCGCCGCACGACCAGGCTCGAGGCCGATCTTGGCCGGCTCACCGCCACCCGCCGCCTGCAGCGCAAGAGCCGGGAGCGCAGCCGGCTGTTCGGCGTGTCGCTCGTCGGCTACACCAACGCCGGCAAGTCGACGCTGCTGAACCGGCTGACCGACGCCGGCGTCCTCGTCGAGGACCGCCTCTTCGCCACCCTCGATCCCCGCACCCGGCGCCTGGAGCTGCCCGGCGGGGAGGCGGTGCTGCTCTCGGACACGGTGGGCTTCGTGCGCAAGCTCCCCCACCAGCTGGTCGAGGCGTTCCGGTCGACCCTGGAGGTGGTGAAGGAGTCCGACCTGCTCGTGCACGTCGTGGACTCGGCCAGCCCCGACCCCGAGGGCGAGATCGAGGCGGTGCGCACCGTCCTGGGCGAGATCGGTGCCGGCCACGTCCCGGAGTTGCTGGCGTTCAACAAGGCGGACGTCACCCGGGAGGCGAAGCGCTTGGCCGACCGCCACCCTGGCGGCCTGGTGATCTCCGGCCTGACGGGTGAGGGCATCGGCGGGTTGCTCCGCGCCATCGGCGACCGGCTACGGGCGTCGCTCGAGGTGGTCGAGCTGGTGGTCCCCTACGACCACGGCGACGTGCTGGCCGCCGTCCATCGGGAAGGCGAGGTGCTCGTCGAGACCCACGAGGCGGAGGGCGCCCACCTCCGGGTCCGCCTCGACGGGGCGGGCAAGGCCCGCTTCGGGGAGTTCCAGTCGTGACCGGCTGGGAGCCGCCGGCCTATCCCTACGAACGGCTGGAGCCGGCCCGCCGCAAGGCGGCGGCCCTGCCGGGCGGCGCCATCGACCTGTCGATCGGCACGCCGGTCGACCCGCCCCCCGCAGGTGTCCTGGCCGCCCTCGCCTCCGGGGAGGGCGTCGGCGGGTACCCGCCGTCGGTGGGCACGCCCGCCCTGCGGGAGGCGGTGGCGGGTTGGCTGGCCGGGACCTTCGGGGTGGCGGTCCGAGCCGATGCGGTCGGGGTGTGCGTGGGCACCAAGGAGCTTGTCGCCACCACACCCCAATGGCTGCACCTGCGCCGGCCTGACCGGGACACGGTGCTGTACCCGGCCGTCAGCTACCCGACCTACGCCATGGGCGCCGAGCTCGCCGGACTGCGGGCGGTGCCCGTCCCTCTCGACGAGCGCTGGCGGGTCGACCTCTCTGCTGTCGACCCGGCCGACGCCGACCGGGCGCTGCTTGTATGGGTCAACTCGCCGGGCAACCCCGCCGGCGCGATCGAGGACCTGGCGGCGGCGGCTGAGTGGGGGCGGGCACGGGGCGTGCCGATCTTCAGCGACGAGTGCTACGTGGAGCTCACGTGGCAGGGCTCCCCGGCCACGATCCTCTCGACCGGGATGGACGGGGTGGTCGCCGTCCACTCGCTCTCCAAACGTTCGAATCTGGCGGGCCTACGCGTTGGGCACTACGCGGGAGACGGGGAGCTCGTCACCTTTCTCCGAGAAGTTCGCAAGCACGTCGGCATGATGGTCCCCGGGCCGGCGCAGAGGGCCGCCGTCGCCGCCCTCGCCGACACGGCCCATGCCGCCCGCCAGCGGGAGACCTACCGGCGCCGGCTTGCCCGCATGGCCGGGCTGCTGCGCTCGACCGGCGCCTCCGTGGACCTGCCCGCCGGCGGGTTCTACCTATGGGTGCGGGCCCCCGGCGGCGATGCCTGGGCGTGGACCGAGCAGCTCGCCGGCGACCTCGGCGTCGTCGGCTCGCCGGGCGACCTGTACGGTCCGGCCGGCGCTGGCTACGTGCGCTTCGCCATGGTGGTCCCCGACGAGCGGCTGGATCTCGTCGCCGAGCGGCTGGCTACGCTGGCCGGCCCGTGAGCCCCGCCGCCGGCCCGACTCCGGCCGTGACGCTGGCGGCGCGGGCCGGCGTGGCGTTCGAGGTGCACCGCTACGACCACGACCCCGACGAACCGTCATACGGCAGCGAGGCGGCCGAGGCGCTCGGCGTCGACCCGGACCGGGTGTTCAAGACGCTCGTCGTCGTGGCGGACGGGCGCCTGGCAGTGGCGGTGGTGCCCGTCTCCGGCGAGCTCGACCTGAAGAAGCTGGCCGGCGCCCTCGGTGCCCGCAGGGCGGCCATGGCCCATCCGACCGAGGCCGAGCGCGCCACCGGCTACGTCATCGGCGGCATCAGCCCCCTCGGTCAGAAGCGCAAGCTGGCTACGGTCGTCGACGCGGGCGCGTCGCGCTTCCCGACGATCTTCGTGAGCGCCGGCCGGCGGGGCCTGGAGCTGGAGCTGCCGCCGGCGGACCTGGTCAGGCTGGCGGGGGCGACCGTTGCCGCCGTGGGTCGGTAGGGGTTGGGGGCTGGGGTGGCGTGGGCTGGTGGGCTGGTGGGCTGGTGGGCTGGCGTGGCGGTTCGGGCTGGCGTGGTCGGTTGGGTGGAGGTCCTGGCGCAACCGGGAGGTCGGTTCACAGGGCGCCATATATCGCACGCTGCGCACCGACCTACCGCCAACGCACCGACCCACTGTCAAACACACCGGCTGGCAGCCGACGCGCCCGACTTGCAGCCGACACACGGTCGGAGACCGCAGCCTCAGCGCCTGCCTCGGACGCCGCGCCCGCGCTGCGCCGCCCAGGCAACGCCGGCAGGGGAGCCGTGTCCCAGCGTCAGCCGGCTGGCATTCGAGCGGGGGGAAGCCGACTTCGTGTCCGCTGTCTCCGAGCCATTCCCGCTCCTGGTCATCTGCGACATGCTGGGCATCCCGAGAAGCGAGTTCGGGACCCTGCTGCGCTGCACCAACGTGATCCTCGGTGCCGGCGACGCCGAGGCCGTCGGAGGGCGCGACGACGTGTTCGCCGCCATCATCGAAGCCGGTGTCGAGCTGACAGGCCTGCTGACCGAGCTCGTCGAGGACAGGCGGGAGCACCCTCGGCATGACCTGACCAGCGCCCTCGTCCACACTGACGACGGCGAGGGCTGGCTGCATGCCTGGCGGAACGACCTCGGCAGCATGACTTCCACGGCGGTCGAGGAGATCCTCAGGATGGCCTCGCCCGTGACCTACAAGTGGCGCACCGCTACTCGGGACGGCGTGCTTGCCGGCCACGAGTTCAGCGGAGCCGACGAGTTGGTGCTGTCCTACGGGGCGGCGAACCGGGATCCCCGGGTCCTCGCCGACCCGGAGCGCCTCGACCTGCGGCGCCAGCCCAACCCGCACGTGGCGTTCGGCGGTCCGGGGCCGCTCTTCTGCCTCGGCGCCCACCTCGCGCGCCGGGAGATGGCGGTCCTCTGCCGGCAGTTGCTGACGCGGCTCCCAGGCCTCGAGCCATCCGCCGAGCCCGAGCTGCTGCAATCCCAGGCGATCCCACTCGTCGGAGGGATCAAACGCCTGCCGGTCCGCTTCACTCCCGCACCGCGAATCGCCGTGGCAGGCTGAAGGCTGTATTCTCGAGATTACGGGCGATCCCACGGTGGTCGGCATTGCCGTCGTCGACGTCAGGCCAATCCTCTCACAGCACTCCCAGTAGCCTCAGTAGTCACACATTCGGCGCAGTTGCATCTTGTCGTATGCCGCTCGGAGCGCGACAGTGCGTGCGGTGCTATGAAGCGCGTCGGGATGGCATTGTGCGCGGTCCTCGTCGTCGTGGCGGTGGGATGCGGCTCGTCGCCCCACCACGCCGCGTCCTCAGCGACCTCGCCACGGGGCGCTTCGGCCTCAGGCTCGCCTGCAGTCCCTGCGACGACGGGGGTGGCGCCGGCGACTGGCACGACTGGGCCCGCGACCAGCGTGCCGGTATCCGGGGAGAGCGTGCCGGCGTCGTCGACGACGCTGGCTGGGGCCGGCGGTGTGGGTGGGGGTGGCGGCGGCGGTGGCGCGGGGCCCATCCCCAGGGTCATCACCGTCGCCTACGTCGATGCCGTCTTCGCCCAACTCGACGCCAAGTACGGTGACGCGCTTCGTTCCGCCGTCGCTGCGGGCAAGGTGACAGCGACTTCCGTCCGTGACCTGTACGCCGTACTTGCACCGTCGCTGGTGCCGTTGGCCACGAAAGCTCTGGGGATCCTTGAGAGTAAGCATTTCGAAGACGTCCGGGTCCATCCGGGCAATCAACGCACTGAGGTACTGCGCTTGATTTATGCGTCGTCAGAATGCATCTTCTTAAGGGTCAGAGTGAACTACTCCGCCGTGGACATACGAGCCCCGGCTTCCTCGTATGCGCAGTTCGAGGAACTCAGGCCAGCCACAACTACTAATGCCCTCAATGGCGACCCAAGTCAATGGGCAATCTATTACGACAACGTAGTGCGACAGGATCTCTCGGTCACTAACCAATGTCCCATCGACGGCTAGTGTTCCTGGTAGTACTTCTCTTGCCATTGATAGGCGCGCGGGCCAACTTAAGGAAAGAGCCCCCGCCGAGTTGCTATCCAGGGTACACCGGTCGTGGTGTCACATGCGTCGTTACGGTCAGCGGTGGCAGTTCGAGTCCTGGTGCGGGGGTGGGATCATCAGGTCCGCCACCGGGACTGTGGATCCAGATCGGGCAACTCTCGGGGGCCACGACTACGCACCCGGTCTGTTGGTCCTGGTCGCAACTCAACGTGGCCGGCTTCACCAACCAGGCCATCTTGGCCATCGTCGACTTCTGGGCGACGATCGAGAGCCAGTACCCGCCGTGCCCGGGGGTGGTTGCAGCGACGGCTTCGCAGTACGCGGCTGAGTACCTTTACCAGATCCCGCTGCCTTCTCCCAGACCTTTGGCGCCGCCCGGCTATGGCATCACAGGCAAAGAGGTGTTCTTGATCGCCGGGGACGCGTACGTCGTCTCCCGGTCGTTCGCCACTCCACTCGGAACGCTTTCGATCACGATCACGGGCACCTACACGGTGAACTGGGGGGACGGCACGAGCGCGGGGCCGTACAACACGCCCGGCGGTCCTTGGCCGACGGGGACGATCACACATACCTACGACTTCGTGGGCGCGTACACCATCACCGTGAGCGAGGCATGGACAGCGACTTGGACGCTAGCCGGCAAGTCCGGAACGTTGGCCGACCTTGTCACGACAGGGACAATCCCGGCTTTCCGGGTGAAGCAGATCGAGGCAGTGCAGACGGGCTAGGACGACCGGCCAGGGAGGCCCGCTTCGCCGCGCCATCAAGCCATCGTCAACCGATCACCAGACCGGTTTCTCCAGCGGTCGACGCTGCGGAAGTAGCGAGCTGATCGGTTCAGGCCGATGAGCTCGTGACGGTCGGGCGTCCCGCTCCGCTGCCGGAGCGCACAGTTCCGGCACTGCCGGACCCACTGTGGACTGCCGGAGCGGGTACCGGCCCCCCGCCTACGACTGGCGAGGGGACGGGGCAGATGATGGCGGCCGGCGCACCTGTGTCGCTTCGGGCGGCTCCGCCGATCGTGCTTCGGGCGCCCCTGCCGGCGGCGGCTCCGGCAACCCCAACCATCGCGCCTCGGGCGCCCCCGCCGGCGGCGGCTCCGGCAACCCCGCCGGGGCCCGTGATCCCCCCGCCCGGTCCCGGAGCCGCTAGGGGCGGCCATCCGCAGCCGCCGTAGCCCACCTCGGTGACGTCGATGATCTGGGTTGCCGTCGCCGTTGCGGTCGTGGTGGTCCCGCTCGTGGCTGTTGTGACCGTGGCGGTGATGTCCACCTCGTCACCGGTGTTGATCGAGAGGACACCGTCCCGCTGGGCGTCCACGATGGTCGTCGGGTCGACGACATAGGTGCTCGAGTAGCCGTCCGGGCTCGTCACGGATATCGATGTCTGGCTGATGTCGCTGGCGGCTCCGTGCTGGACGTCGTAGGTCTCGAAGCTGGCGGGTCCCACCTGGATGGTGTAGGTGGCGTGGACCACGTTCCCCCACCATGGCAGGGGTAGAGGCGGCACCGGGACTGGTTTCCCTCTGTGACCCCCACCCGGCGCGGGGTGCTCCGAGCCCGAGGGCTTGCCGGAGGATGACATCACGATCCCGGTCGGAGCAGCCGCGGTCGCGGCGAGAGCTACCGCTGTCGCCCCGGCAGCCAGACCGAGGACGCTTCCGCCGACAACCGCGCGCCTCATGGCACGCCGCCACGCGGGCCACCCCGTGACGCGCCCCGGCCACCTGGCTGCGGCGAGTGACCGGAGCAGTCCTACGAGTTTGAGCTCGGGATCGGGGTTGCGAGCCTGGTTCTGCATCGATCCTCAACACCTCACCTTCAGCCATCTCGGCCGTCACTTCTCAGACGGCCGCCGGCGCCGTGTGGTTCCCGGGGCTGGGTGTTTGGGTGCTGAGAGGGTCGCCGCCGGCGCCGTGTGGTTCCCGCCCCGCAGCCGGCCGACCCGCAGGGACGGTGGTCGCGCCGCCAGAGTGCCATCGGGGGCCTGGCCCGGCGGGCGCAGAGCGACGGACGACGTATCAGCAGGGGGCGGCGCATCTGGAGCACCGACGCATCTGCAGCAGAGACGCGTCAGCCACGCGTTGGCACTACCGTGAGCGGACCATGACCGGTGGCGGTGACCTGCTGGACCGCGTGGCGGAGCTCGTCGCCGTTCCCTCGGTCAGCCGAGACGAGGCTGCCCTCGCTGACCTGGTCGAGGGCCGCCTGCGGACCACACCCTGGCTCGAGGTCGGACGTGTCGGGGACAACCTCGTCGCGCGGACGTCCGGACCCGGCTCCCGGCTGGTCGTGGCCGGCCACCTCGACACGGTCCCGCCCAACGGCAATGCGACGCCATTCCGGGATCGCGATGTCCTCTGGGGCCTCGGGGCCGCCGACATGAAGTCAGGTCTGGCCGTGATGCTCGAGTTGGCAGCCGAACGCCGGCCGCCGCCCATCGCCCTGACCCTCGCCTTCTATGTGGCCGAGGAGATCGCGCGGGAGCACAGCGGGCTGCTCCAGATCGAGGCCGCCGACCCGACCCTGCTCTCCGGTGACGCGGCCATCCTGTGCGAGCCGACGGGCGCGGTCGTGGAGGCGGGCTGCCAGGGCTCGCTGGCCCTGGCAGTGACGCTCGGCGGCGTTCGGGCCCATACGGCGCGTCCCTGGCGGGGCGCCAACGCCATCCACCGCCTCGGTCCACTGATCGAGCGGGTTGCCGACTGGCCCCAACGCCGCCCCGTCCTCGACGGGTGCACCTACCGGGAAGCGCTTCAGGCGGTAGGCGTGCAGGGCGGGGTCGCCGGCAACGTGGTGCCGGACTCGGTCACGCTCAGCCTCAATCACCGCTTCGCCCCGGATCGGACGGCCCAACAGGCTGCCGAGGCGGTGCGGGCCCACCTGGCCCCTGCCCTCGACGAGACCCTGGGGGACAGCACTGTGGTGAGGGACGCGGCAGGTGGCGCCCCCCCCAACCTCGACCAGCCGCTCCTGGCGCGTCTCGTGGAGGAGACCGGGGTGGCCCCACGCGCGAAGCTCGGCTGGACCGACGTAGCGTTCTTCGCCGAACGGGGCATCCCCGCAGCCAACTTCGGCCCCGGTGATCCCGAGCTCGCCCACACCGCTGACGAGAACGTCACCTTGACCGACGTGCAGGCGGCGCACCGCATCTTGCGCTCGCTGCTCTACCGTCCCTAGACACTCCCTGACCATCCGGCCCATCACGGGGCCGGCCGCGCCCAGCGCGCCGGAGGACCGGGAGCAAGGATCAGAGCCGCCGTAGCACCGTGACGACCCGCCCGTAGACGCGAACGTCTTGAGGGTCGAGGACCATGGGTTCCATGGAGGGGTTGTGCGGGGTCAGCACGATCTTGTTGCCGCGCCGGCTGAACGTCTTCACCGTCGCCTCGTCACCCGGTATGCCGGCGACGACCACGTCACCCTTGTCGGCGGTGTCCTGCTGGCGGACGACGACGTAGTCGCCGTCGAGGATCCCGGCCTCGACCATGGAGTCGCCCCGCACCCGCAGCATGAACAGCTGCCCGTCGCCCGTGAAGTCCTCCGGCAGGGGGAGAAGCTCTTCCACCCGTTCCTGGGCGAGGACGTTCGTACCGGCGGCGACGTCGCCGACGAGGGGTACGTGCCGGGTCGGACGCCGCTCGATTGCAGCCCCGGAGTTGGCGTCGTAGCGGACCTCGATCGCCCGGGGCTTGGTCGGATCGCGGCGCAGGTACCCCTGGCGCTCGAGTGTCTGCAGGTGAGTGTGCACGGTGGACGAGGAGGTCAGGCCGACGGCTTCGCCGATCTCGCGCACCGACGGCGGGTAGCCACGCTCGCGCAGCTGGGCGGCGATGAAGTCGAGTATCTCCCGTCGCTTGCCTGTCAACTCGGTATCCGTCATGCCGCTCCCTCAGATGTGGTCGGTCTGGCGCTCATGCCACTTCCCGTAGCTCACGCCATCTCGACGGTAGCCCCGCACGGACCGCAGATCAAACATACGTTCCCTCACCATGGTGACGGGGCCTTGACAATCGAACATATGTTTGGTTGACTCGTCCTCAGCAAGGGAACACATGTTCGAGGAGGAGCCGTGGTCACCGTCACCGTCACCGTGCCCGAGAGCCGCACCTCGCCCCAGCGCCGCCCGGCGGGCGAGCGGCGTCCCGCTCGGTTGCGTGTGGTCGCCGGCGGCCCGCCGCATCCATCCCGAGCGAGGCCGCAGCCACCGGCGGGGTCGCAGTCGACGGCGAGGGAGTCGACCGTCGTCCGCTCCCGCCGCCACGACGCCGCTACCTACCGCCGCCGGCGTACGGTCGTAGCGGGGCTGCTGGCGGCGCTGGGGCTGGCCGGCTTCACGGGTGTGCACCGCTTGGTCTCCGGCGCGGGGTCGCCGGTCATGCGGCCGATCGCCGCCCACGTCGTGGTGGTGCGGCCGGGGGACACGCTGTGGTCGATAGCGTTGTCCAGCGGCGTCAAGGGTGACATCCGCCCCCTGGTGGACCAGTTGGAGGCCGAGGTCCACGGCCGCCCGCTCCAGGTCGGTGAGCGGGTCGTGGTTCCGTGACCCGCCCCCGCCCCCCGCCCCGCCTCCGCCCTGCCGGTCACCGGGGCGGCCGCTACTGTCCCCGGTGTGCGGTGCCCGCAGTGCTCGGCGCTCGACGACAAGGTCGTCGACTCACGCGCTACCGAGGATGGGGCTGCGATCCGCCGGAGGCGTGAGTGCCTGGCCTGCGGTCGGCGGTTCACCACTTACGAGCGCCTGGAGGAGGTCCCCTTCGTCGTGGTGAAGCGGTCCGGTGAGCGGGAGGTGTTCGAACGCCGAAAGGTCGCCGGTGGGCTGTCAGCCGCTGGCAAGAACCGGCCCATCGCCGAGGAACGATGGGGCGCTGTGGCGGCGGAGATCGAAGAGGAGCTCCGCCTCGAAGGAGCCGAGGTGACCAGCGAGCGGGTCGGGCGCGCCGTCCTCGCCCGCTTGCGGGATCTCGATGAGGTGACCTACCTGCGTTTCGCAAGCGTGTACAAGGGCTTCACCGATGCCGGCGACTTCCAGCGTGAGGTGGGGCTGCTGATCAAGCAGAGCGCCCCCAAGTCGGCGTAGGGCGCCCTGGCGCGTCACACGGGCGAGCTTGCCAGCGCCTTGGCCGCTCGCTCGAGGCCTTCGTCGTCGACATCGGGATGCGTGACGAGGCGGACGACCCGTGGAGCGACTGTGCCGCCCAGCACCCCCTCGGATCTCAGGTGGTCGAGCAGCTCATCCGGTCGGGGGTGGGGGAACGCCACGATGTTGGTCTTCACCGCCCCGGGGTCGAGGGAGCCAGGCCAGCGTTCGGCGACGACCTCGGCGAGCCTCCGAGCCCGGCGGTGGTCCTCGACGAGGCGGTCGCGCATCGTGCGCAGCGCGACCAGCCCGGCGGCGGCGAGCACGCCGGCCTGGCGCCATCCGCCGCCCATGCGGTGGCGCTCTACGGTCGCGGCTTCGATGACGTCCGCCGGCCCGGCGAGCACGGAGCCGATGGGCACGGCGAGCGCCTTGGACAGGCAGCACATCACGGTCGTCGCGCCGGCGGCAGCGACCGCCGGCGTGGTGTCCGAGGCAGCAGCGGCGTGCCAGATCCGGGCGCCGTCCATGTGGACGCGGAGTCCCCGGGCCGAGGCAGCGGCGCAGACGGCTGCCAGGCGGTCGGCCGGCCAGACGGTCCCGCCCGCGGCCATGTGCGTGTTCTCCACCGCCACGAGCGAGGGGCGTGGCTGGTGGTGCGCCGCGCCCTCGGCAGCGAGATCGACGGCGGCGGGGTCGAACGTGCCGTCCTCGTCGGCAACGGTGAGCCAGGTGATGCCGGCGTTCATGGGGCCAGCGCCGTCCTCGTAGAGGACGACGTGCTGGCGTGCACCGACTATGACGCCGTCGCCCCGGTGGGTGAGGACGCGGAGGGCGAGCTGGTTGGCCATCGTGCCGCTGGCGACGTACAGAGCGGCCGGCTGGCCGACGACGGCGGCGAGCTCCTCCTGGAGCGCGTTCACGGTCGGGTCCTCGCCGTAGAGGTCGTCGCCGACCTCGGCGTCGGCCATGGCCCGGCGCATCTCTGGCGTCGGGCGGGTGACGGTGTCGGAGCGGAGGTCGACTACCACGGGGGTCACCGTACCGGCTCGGGTAGGAAGCGCATTGTGCCAGCCACGCCGCCCGTCCCCGGCCTGCCGACCCTCGCCGCTGGCGAGGCGTTCGGCGGGGCGGTGCCGGACGGGGATCCGCTTGTCTGCGAGCTGGCCGGCGTGGCTTTGGAGGTGGCGGCCGGAGCAGCTCACCTCGCCGCCGCCGCGTGGGGTGCGCACCGCGAGGACGTCGGCACCAAGTCGTCGGCGACGGACATGGTCTCGGAGGTCGACCGGGCCGCCGAGGCGTTGATCAGCCGCCTGCTGTCGGAGAGGCGTCCCGACGACGGCCTGCTCGGCGAGGAGGGCGCTCAACGCCCCGGTACGAGCGGGGTGCGGTGGGTGGTCGACCCGCTCGACGGAACGACCAACTACCTGTTTGGCGTGCCGGCCTGGTCGGTCTCGGTGGCCGCCCAACTCGACGGCCGGACGGTGGTGGGTGTCGTGGCGGACCCTGCCCGCGGCGAGGTGTGGGCGGCGGCCGCCGGCCAGGGCGCCTTCCGCAACGGTGAGCGCTGCCTGGTGGCCGAGGGCCGCTCCGACCTCGGCACGGCGCTGGTGGCGACCGGGTTTGCCTACGACCGGCGACGGCGGGCGGAGCAGGCCGGCGTCGTGCAGGTGCTGCTCCCCCAGGTGCGTGACATCCGGCGCTTCGGATCGGCGGCGCTCGACTTGTGCTGGGTGGCGGGCTCCCGCGTCGACGCCTACTACGAGGCGGGCCTCAACGAGTGGGATCTGGCCGCCGGCACGCTCATCTGCCAGGAGGCGGGCGGGTGTGTGGCCCAGCTCGACGGGGAGCTGGTGGTCGCCTCTACCCCGTCACTGGCCGGCCCGCTGCGGACCCTCCTCCTGGCCGCCGGCGCGGCCGCCCTTCATCCGGCTCCGAGGTCCCATGCCGGCGGCGGGGCCCGAAGGTGAACGCCATGTGAGCAGCTCGGGCCTGTCGGGCGCGCCCGAAGCCGAGCCCGGGGCCGGCCATCGCACGACCCCGGGTCAGAAGAAGGTGCTGGCCACGTCGTGCAGCAGTTGGGGGTCGACCGTCTTGAGCCGGCTGACGGCGTCGGCGAGCGGTACGCGCACGATGGTGTCGGCGCGCAGGGCGACCATCTGGTCGAAGGCGCCGTCGTGGACGGCTTCGATGGCGGCGATGCCGAAGCGGGTGGCCAGCACGCGGTCGTAGGCTGTCGGTGTGCCGCCCCGCTGGGTGTGGCCGAGGAGCGTCACCCGGGTCTCGAAGCCGGTGCGCCGCTCGATCTCGGGCGCGAGGATGTTGGCGATACCGCCCAGGCGGGGATGACCGAACTGGTCGAGCTCCGTCGACGCCACCTCCAGGGTCCCTTCCACCGGTGTCGCCCCCTCGGCCACGACGACGACCGAAGCGTACCGGCCCTTGGCGTGGCGTGCCTTCAGGCTCTCACAGACGACATCGATGTCGAAGGGCACCTCGGGCACGAGGATCTCGGCCGCGCCGCCGGCGATGCCGGCGTAGGTGGCGATCCATCCGGCGTGGCGGCCCATCACCTCGCAGACGATGACCCGGTCGTGGGACTCGGCTGTCGTGTGCAACCGGTCGATCGCCTCGGTGGCGATCTGGACGGCGGTGTTGAAGCCGAGGGTGAGCTCGGTGGCCGACAGGTCGTTGTCGATCGTCTTGGGCACCCCGACGACGTGGAGCCCTTCCTCGGCCAGGCGGTGCGCGACCCCGAGGGTGTCCTCGCCGCCGATGGCGACGAGCGCGTCCACTCCGTGCGCCCGTGCCGCCCGGGCCACCTTCTCGGCGCCCCCGTCGAGCTTGTAGGGGTTGGTGCGCGACGTGCCGAGGATGGTCCCTCCCCTCGGCAGGATGCCCCGGCAGCGCTCGACGTCGAGCGGCATGGTCAGGTCCTCGACCAAGCCCCGCCAGCCGTCGCGGAACCCGACGAACGCGTCACCGTAGTGCACTTCCCCCTTGCGGACGGCGGCGCGGATGACGGCGTTGAGCCCCGGGCAGTCGCCGCCGCCGGTGAGCATCCCGACGCGCATGGTTCCTCCTCGTGGTCCGGAACGGTCCGCTCCGGACGCTACCCACTCCCGAGGCGGTCAGTGGCCGCCGGTAGTCTCGGCGCCTGTGACCGAGCTGGTTCTCGATGTGCCGTCGGTCGTGCTGGCCGTGTACGCCCACCCTGACGACCCGGACGTGGCCGCCGGCGGGGCCCTGGCCGCTTGGGCGGCGTCCGGCTGCCAGGTGCACGTGTGCATAGCGGCAGATGGCGCCAAGGGGTCGAGCGATCCGGCGGTCGATCCGGCGGACCTCGCCCGCCGCCGGCGGGGGGAGGTCGCCGAGGCGGGTGCCGTGCTCGGCGTCGCTGCCCACCACTGGCTCGGAGGGCGCGACGGCGAGCTGGAGGACACCCCCGCTCTGCGGGAGGCGATCGTCGCCCTGGTGCGGGCCCTGAAGCCGGAGGTGGTGGTGGGGGCGGACCCGACTGCGGTGTTCTTCGGGCAGAGCTACGTCAACCACAGGGATCACCGGGTGCTCGGCTGGGCGACGATCGACGCGGTCAGCCCGGCGGCGGCCAACCCCCACTATTTCCCCGACGCCGGCCCGGCCCACCGCGTTTCCGCCCTGTACCTCTCAGGGACGCTCCAACCGGACGTATGGGTGGACATTGGCGGCACCGTCGAGGTGAAGGCGGCGGCCGTCGCCTGTCACCACAGCCAGGTGGGGGAGCCGGGCGAGTGGCTGCGGTCGGTGGTCCGCCAGCGGGCGGAGGACGCCGGGCGGCGGGCGGGAGTGCGCTTCGCCGAGGGCTTCCGCCGGGTGCTGCTCTGATGGTGTCGGCGGCGTCGGGAGGTGGTGCCGGCGGCGAGCCCCGGGTGGTGCTGCACGTCGACATGGACGCCTTCTATGCGGCCGTCGAGGTCCTCGACGACCCGACCCTCGACGGCAAGGCGCTGATCGTCGGCGGGGACGGGCGGCGCGGCGTCGTCGCGTCCTGCAGCTACGAGGCCCGTCGCTACGGCGTGCGCTCCGCCCTTCCGTCCACACAGGCCCGGCGACTGTGCCCGCACGCCGTCTTCCGGCCGGGCCGCTTCGACAGGTACCAGGAGGTCAGTGAGCAGATACACGAGGTGTTCCACCGCTACACCCCACTGGTGGAGGGCATCGCCTTGGACGAGGCGTTCCTGGACATGACCGGCGCGCAGCGCCTCTTCGGGCCGGGACCGGCGATGGCGTCGCAGCTGCGCCGGGACGTGCTCGCTGCCACCGGCCTCGCCTGCTCGGTGGGGGTGGCGCCCTCCAAGTTCCTGGCGAAGCTGGCGTCGGAGGCCGCCAAACCCCGGGCGGACCGAGAGGGCGTCCATCCCGGCAGGGGGGTCGTCGTGGTCGCCCCCGGTGAGGAGCTCGACTTCCTGCGCCCCCTCCCGATCGAAGCCCTCTGGGGCGTCGGGCCGGCGACGGCGGCCCGGTTGCGGGGCGTCGGCATCGGGATGGTCGCCCAGCTGGCGGACACCCCGCTCGCCGTTGTCGAATCGGTGCTCGGGCGGGCCCACGGACGTCACCTCCACCAGCTGGCGCATGCCGTCGACCCCCGCCCCGTCGAGCCGGACCGGGCCACCAGGTCGATCGGCCAGGAGGAGACCTACATCGCCGACCGCTTCGACGGCGACGGGTTGCACGTCGAGCTCGTTCGCATGGCGGACGCCGTCTCCGCCCGCTTGCGGCGCGCCGGGCTGGCTGCTCGCACGGTGCAGGTGAAGGTCCGCGGTGGTGACTTCCAGACGGTGACCCGCGCCCGCACGGTGGGGCGGCCCCTGCGCGACGGACCGACCATCGCCCACCTGGCGAGAGCACTGTTCGATGCCGTCGACATGGAGGTCGGCGTGCGGCTCCTCGGGCTGAGCGTGAGCTCCCTCGAACCCGCCGGCGCCGGCGTCGAGCAGCTCGCCTTCGGCCTCGACGAGGTCGTCGACGACGCGCCTGCCGGCGGCCCCCGGCGCGACGCCGCCGCCGTGGCGGTGGACGCGGTGCGGGCCCGCTTCGGAGAGCGGGCCGTCGGCCCGGGGTCGCTCGTCGCGCCCGGGGGCTTGCGCATCGGCCGGCCCGGCGACAACCGGTGGGCGCCGGTCGACCCCTCGCAGACTGCGTTGCCATCGCCGTGACGGGGCGCGAGACTTTGATCCCACGAGCGAGGCGGAGGTGCGGACGTGCCCCTGTCGGATCACGAAAAGCGCATCCTCAACCAGATCGAGCAGCGGCTCTACCAGCAGGACCCTGCTTCCGCTGAGCGCATCAGCTCCACCACGCTCCCGCGCTTCCTGGCTCGTAACTGCCGTTTGGCGGCGGTGGGCTTCGTCGCCGGCCTGATCGTCCTGCTGGTGTCCTTCTCCACGAGCTGGTTCCTCGGGGTCTGCGGGTTCGCCATCATGGTCGGGTCGGCGCTGGTCTTTACCCAGAACCTGCGGAAGATGGGCCGGCACGGCTGGTCGCAGCTGTCCTCCAGCTTCCGGGACCGCTCGGTCGGAGATGTTGTCGGCGACACCGGCCGCCGGCTCCGCCGGCGCTTCGGCGAGGGCCGTGACCCAGACCGCTGAGCCGCGCCGCCGCCAACCACCCGGCCCCCGCTATCCAGCATCTAGTATCATATCAGAAAGATCAGAAATATAGGAAGGGCCGGCATGATCAGCAATGGGCCATCGCCGCTCGCGTTGTTTGGGCAGTTGGCCGCGATTATCGCGGTGAACTGCCCAAACAACGCGAGCGGGCTTGCCTAACCCGTCGGCGCCACCGACTGGGTCCCGTCCGGGTCGACGAGCGCCGGCCGCCACGCCATGCGCGTGTCGAGCAGCAGCCGGGCCCGGTCGCGGAGGCGGACCCGGAGGCCGGCGAGGCGCTCGACCTCGCGGGTGGTGCCCGCGACGCCGCCGGGGTAGGCGGTCCCGTCGTCGCGGCGCCACGACGCCGACTCGACGATGCGGGCGGCGGCGCCGAGCGCGCCGGGCAGGTGCCCGGAGACGTCCAGCACGGAGGCGACGCGCTGGGCGAACTGCGGGGTCGTCTCCGAGGCCCGCCGGCGCAGCCCGATCGCCGCCAGTGCCTCGGTCATCTCTTCCCACGACAGGCGGATCGCCTCCGGCGAGGCGGGGCCGGCCTCCGCGATGCGCCGGCGGCGCCGGCGGTGCCGGCGGCGGCGGGCAACCTCGTTGGCGCCGGCGACGAGGGCAACGCCGGCGGCGAGGGCGAGGAGCACGGCGAGGACCCAGGTGAGGTTGCTCGTCGCCGCCGGGGGCGGCGCCGTGGGGAGGTGGGTGCCGCCCCCGCCGGTGGAGCCGGTGCCGGTGCCCGTGTCCCCGGGGACGCCCGAGGGCCGGCTGCCGGCGGTGAGGCCGTGGATGCGGCCGCCATCCGCGCTCTGGGTCGGGACCGTCGTCGACGGCGTCGATACGGCGGGGTTGGTTTGCGCTGCGCCACCGTGGCTGGAACCTGGTTGAGGCGCCGCCGACCCCACCTTCGCCGTGTTGCCGGTGTAGGCGCCGGTCCCCGGTATGGCGAAGCCGCCGGAGGCGGGGCCTTTCGTCGGCTCGAATGGAACCCACCCGTACTTCGGGAACCAGACCTCGGGCCACGTGTGGACGTCGGCGTCGGTCACCTGGTAGCGGCCCGGGCCGATCGGGCTGCCTGTGGTGAAGCCGACCGCCACCCGGGTCGGCAGGCCCACCGCCCGGGCCATCACAGCGAAGGAGCCGGCGAACTGCTGGCAGTAGCCGGTTCGGGTTTGGAACAAGAAGGTCTGGATCGCCTCGATCCCCGAACCATCCACCGGCGGATGCAGGCTGTAGCTGAACTGCGGTCCGTAGAAGAAGTCCTGGAGGGCGAGCGCCTTGCGGTACTCGCCGTGGGCGTGGGCGATGATGCGCTGGGCGAGGGCGACGACGTCGGGCGGGACTGTCGGTGGGAGCGAGAGCGAGCCGGGGGGGATCTGGCGTGCCGTCGGGGCTGGCGCCGACTCGAGGTTCTTGCTGCTCAGGGTGCCGAGCGCCTGCAGGGAGGTGACGGTGTAGGTGAGCCCGTCGGCGGTGGCGTGCTTGGTGAGCAGGCTCCCGGTGCCGGGGTTGTACTGCACGTCCCGGACGCCGGAGACGGCGACGGGGTCGAAGGCGGCGGGAAGCCACGGCGAGTCGAGCGCCTGGATGTGGAACGTCTGGCGCACCTGCCGGGTCCCTCGGGGCACGCCGGCGCCGGCGCCGGCGCCAGGGAGGCGGCGGCCGAAGCTCGAGTACGAAGCCCGGCCGGCCTGCCACGTGCCGCCGTAGTAGACGTCGAGGGTCGTGAGCAGCCAGTAGCTGGGGACCGGGCTGCGCACCGTGAACACGTCGGCGGCGGCGTTGTGGGGGGCGAGGCGGGTGGAGAGGCTGACCATGGGGCTCACGATGATGCGGGTGCTGCCCCCGCCGAGGTTCTTCCACCCCAACGCCCCCCCGCCGTCGGGTCCGGGCAGGGCGGCGGCGACGGCGGCGGCGAGGGCGGCGAGCACGACGATGCGCACCCCTACCCGCCCCCGCCTCTCCCAGGCGTCAGGGCGCACGCCGGCCACCCAGCGGGCCGGGTCGGCGTCAGCGGCCATCCGCTCCACGAGGAGGTAGACGCCGACGGCGGCGGTCTCGACGATGACCGACGCCACCCGGCCGCGCGACCCGCCGAGGACGCAGGTGGCCAGGAAGGCGAGCAGCGCCGGCAGGGGCGTCCAGACCCGCAGGCCGGGGGTGCGCCGCAGCCAGGCGGAGCCGAGGGCGGCGGTGCCCACGCCCGCCGCGGTCAGCAGCAGGAAGGCGGTGGTCGGGGCCACGGGGGGTTGGGAGGCGGCGAACTGCGTGGGGAAGGCGGCGAGGGCGTCGCTGACGGCCCGCCAGGTGTGCGCCAGCGGTAGGCCGTCGAGCGTCGAGCCGGGCAGGACCGTCCAGATCACCGACAGGCCGACGGCGGCGATGTCGACGGCGGCGGCCAGCACCGCCGGCCGCAGCCACCGGCGGGTGACGGCGACCACGGCGACAGCGGTGACGGCGGGCGCCACGGCGGCACCCTGCCACCCCTGCCCGGTGTACACCCGGCCGAACGACATCGCAGTCAGGCTCACCAGCGCCAGCAGCGCCACCTCCGGCGCCCAGCGGGGCCACGCCGGGGGTGGTTCCTGTCGCACCGGCGGGCGGGGCCTGATCTCCGGTCGAAGAGGAGGAGCCGAAAGGGTCGCCGTCACCGCAGGCCCGCCTCGTTCCACGCAGCCGGGAAGTCGCGCCCGGCTGCCACGCGCACGAGGCGGACCCCGGGAGGCGGCGAGGGCGGGGTGGGGCGGCTGGTGGTGGCGCTGCCCCGGGAGCGGGGTTCGACGACGACGACGGTGACCGGCGCCCGCCGCCGCCGTCCCATCAGGGCCCGCACGTCGTCGGGGCTCGCCCTGTCACTCGTGAAGACGATCGTGTGGTCGCTGGCCGCCACGGCCCTGCCGACCGAGGGCGGCAGCACCGGCCCGTCTGTCACCGGGTGGGGGGTTGCGAGCGCCAGCTCGTCGAGGATCTTGCTGCGGTGGCGCGGTCCGATGCCGAGCCCCGAGTCGGTGCCGCCGGTGGCGACGAGGCGGACCTGCAGGCCCCGGCCGAGGGCGTTGTCGGCCACGCTGGCCGCTCCTTCGAGGGCGACCTCGAGGGCGGCGGGCGACCACAGCGGCCGGCGGAGGTCGACCACGACGACCACCCGGCCGAGCCGCTCGACCAGGTCCTCGCGCACGAGCAGCGTGTCTGCGCGTGCCGAGCTGGGCCAGTGCACGCGGCGCAGGTCGTCGCCGGGCAGGTACTCCCGGAGGGTGGCGAACTCCTGGCCGTCGTCTTGGACCGTGGCCGCCGAACCCTCCCGCTGCGCCGCCCGGGCGACGACCGGCCACCGCAGGGGCAGGATCCGGGGGTGCACCACGAGGCGGGTGCCCGCGCCGGCGGTGCGCAGCCTGCGGGCCAGCCCCAAGGGGTCGTTGACCTCCGTGACGAGCGGCCCGAGGGTGAAGCTGCCCCGCCGCAGCTCGGGCAGCATGTAGCGCCAGGTTCGGGTCCCGCCCGGTCCGAGAGGGGCGAGGAGCTCCTGCGGCCCGGGGCCGTCGAAGGGGTCCCCGACGGTGAGCACCGGCGTGGCCTTCGAGCCGGCGTTGCGCATGTGGACAAGGACGACGTTGCGGTGGCCCGGCGCCGCTTGCGGCGGGTGGAGCGAGCGGCTCACCTCGAGGCGCACCGCCTGGCGCCACGCGTAGACGGCGGCGGCGATCACGGCCACGGCGGCGCCGGCGGCCAGCCCCTCGAGCTCGGCCACGCCGAAGAGCCTCCCGGCGGCGGCGCCGGCGGCGGCGGCGGCGAGCAGGGCCCAGCCCCGGGCGGTGAGCACGGCGCGGGGCCCGGCGGGGAGGTGAGGCGGGGAGGCGGATGGCACCGGCGGGGTGGGCGGCCGCGTCAGGGCCGGGCGGCGGGGACGGGAACGGCCCGCAGCACCTCGGTCACCACGTCGTCGGCGGTCGTGCCGCTGAAGTCGGCGTCGGCGGAGAGGACCAGGCGGTGGGAGAGCACCGGCACGGCGACGGCGCGGATGTCGTCGGGGGTGACGTAGTCCCGGCCGCTGGCGGCGGCCATCGTCTTGGCGACCGTCTGCAGGGCGATCGTCGCCCGGGGGGACATGCCGAGCTCGACGGCGGCGTGTACCCGGCTGGCGGCGGCCAGGTCCACGACGTAGCCGCGCAGCGGGGGGGCGACGTAGACGGCGTCGGCTGCCTGGGACATGAACGTCAGGTCGCTGGCGTCGGCGACAGCGCCGAGGTCGTCGGCGGTGAGCGTGCCGTGCGACTCGAGCATGGTGATCTCGGAGGTGCGGTCGGGGTAGCCGAGGCTGAGGCGGACGAGGAAGCGGTCGACCTGGCTCTCGGGCAGCGGGAAGGTCCCCTCGTGCTCGACGGGGTTCTGGGTGGCGATCACGAGGAACGGGCTCGGCAGGCGGTGCGTGTGGCCGTCCACGGTGACCTGCCGTTCCTCCATCGCCTCGAGCAGGGAGCTCTGCGTCTTGGGGGAGGCCCGGTTGATCTCGTCGCCGAGGAGGATGTTGGTGAACACCGCCCCCGGCCGGAAGCGGAACGTCGAGCTGTCCCGGTCGAACACCGACGAGCCGGTGACGTCGGAGGGGAGCAGGTCGGGCGTGAACTGCACGCGCTGCCAGTCGAGGCCGACCGAGCGGGCGAGAGCCTTGGCCAGGCTCGTCTTGCCCACGCCGGGGACGTCCTCCACGAGCAGGTGGCCACGGGACACCAGGCACAGCAGGGCGAGGCGGACAGGGTCTCCCTTGCCGTGCAGGACCCGCCCGACGTTGTCGACGATGGCGCCGAACAGTGAGGCGAACTGGTCAACACCCGCTGCCGCCACGTCCTGAGTCGCCACTGAGTCCTCCTGTCGGGCCGACGCAAATCGTACTCGTCGCCCCGCTCTTGGACCCGCGGCACCCGTCGCTGGTTCCCGGCGGGCCCTACGGTGTGGCTGATGCCGGCGACCCGCCCCCCCGTCCTCGCCGTGGACGTCGGCGGCACCAAGCTCGCCGCCGCCCTCGTCGACGGGGAGGGCCGCCTCACCTGGCAGGCTCGTGTCCCGACCCCGGGCGCAGGGGAGGCCGAGGAGCTGTGGGACACCCTGGCCGGCCTCCTCGCCGGAGCGCCGCCCGGCGCCGAGGCTTGCGGCGTCGGCTGCGGCGGCCCCATGGACACGGCCGCCGGGCTCGTGTCCCCGCTCAACATCCCGGCCTGGCGGGGCTTCCCCCTCCGCGACCGCTTGGCGGCCGCCACAGGGCTGCCGACGTGGCTGGACAACGACGCCAAGGCGCTGGCGCTCGGCGAGGGCCTCTGCGGCGCGGCCGTTGGCCGGCGCAGCTACCTGTCGATGGTCGTGTCGACCGGTGTCGGCGGTGGCATCGTCCTAGACGGGCGCCTGCTCGACGGCGACGGCGGCAACGCCGGCCACATCGGCCACCTGATCGTCGAGCCCGGCGGCCGGCGCTGCGCCTGCGGGGCGCGCGGCTGCCTGGAGGCAGAGGCGTCTGGGACGGCCGTCGCCGCCTTCACCGGGGCGCCGGCAGCCGCCGCCGGCCCGGAGGTCCGAGCCCGGGTGGGCAACCTCGTCGGCCGGGCAGTGGCCTCGGTCGCCAACCTCCTCGACCTGCGGCTCGCTGCCGTTGCCGGATCGGTGGCGCTCGGCTACGGGGCGGAGCTCTTCGGGCCGGCCCAGGAGGAGGTGGACCGCTGTGCGCGACTGGCGTTCTCGGCCGGCACCCGCATCGTGCCCTCTGCCCTCGGCGCCAGCGGGCCGCTGGTCGGGGCGGCGGCGGTGGCGTGGTGGGGGGCGGGCGTGGCGTCGCTGGGCTCGCCGCCCACCTCGCCCTCCCCGCCAGCCCGCTGCCCCCCGGGGCCATGAGCGAGCGCCCCACGCCGTCGCTCGTCACGCCCGCCGCGGTGGTGGCGCTCGCCGCCCGCCCGGTGCTGTGGCCGACGGCGGCCCGGGTCGCCCTGTCCACGGCCCGACCCGGCTGGTGGCGGGCGTGGCCCCCCCGGCCCCGCCCGACGGAGGCCTACGCCGACTTCCGGCGCCAGACCATGTGGGGCGCCGGGACCGCCTCCCGTCTCGGCGCCGAGGAGCTGATCGGCTACCTGCGGTGGTGCCGGGCGATGCGGGGGCGGCGCCAATGAAGCGGTGGCACGGGCAACACCGCGGTAGGGTTCCGCACGTGCTGCCAGGACCTCGCCTGAGGCGTCGGTAAGGAGGGCGACATGTCGCAGTCGCTCGTCCTCAACGCCACGTACGAGCCGCTGTGCGTGGTGTCGAGCCGGCGGGCGCTGCTCCTGGTCCTCGACCACAAGGCGGAGGTGTTGTCGGCGACGGAGCGGGTCTTCCGCGCCGAGCGGGTCCGCCTCCCCGAGCCTTCGGTCGTCCGGATCCGGTACTACGTGAAGGTCCCCCACCAGGCACGGATCGCGCTCAACCGCCGGGCCGTGTTCGCCCGGGACGGGCACCGCTGCCAGTACTGCGGGGCGTCCGCCGAGAACATCGACCATGTCGTGCCCCGCTCCAAGGGTGGCACCCACGCCTGGGACAACGTCGTCGCCGCCTGCCGTCCCTGCAACAGCCGCAAGCGGGACCGCCTGCTCGAGGAGAGCGGCATGAAGCTGCGGCGCCTGCCGGTCGTGCCCCGCGAGCGGGCGTGGATCCTCGTCGCCAGCGGGGTGATCCGCCCGGACTGGGAGCCTTTCTTGGGGAGCGTGGCGGCCGGCATCTCGGCGTGACGTCGATGGGCGCACCCGACGGGGTGGGTCCGTGGACGGTGCAGCGAGCGGTCGGGCGGGCCGGGGAGCTGCACGCCGCGTCCGGGAGGCTGCTCGAGGGTGCGGGGCCCGGCGGGCGCATCGTCCGGGTGCTGCATGCCGAGCGCCCCGCCGTCGTCCTCGGCGCGGCGGAGCCCGACAGCGACGTCGACAGCGGCCGGGCGGCGCGCCTCGGCGTCGACGTCGCCCGGCGCTGCAGTGGGGGCGGCGCCGTGCTGGTCGGGCCGGGTGAGTCGCTCTGGGTCGACGTGGCGATACCACGCGCCGACCCCCTCTGGTCCGACGACGTGGGAGCGGCGATGGCCTGGATCGGCGAGGCATGGGTCAACGCCCTCGAGGCGGCTGGCGCCGGCCCTGCCGAGCGGTGGGCGGGACGGCTCGTCTCGTCGCCGTGGTCGGACAAGGTCTGCTTCGCCGGCGTGGGACCGGGCGAGGTCCTGCGCCCGGCGGCGGGTGTGGCCGCGTCGCCCCGCAGCCCCGGCCTCCCCCTCGCCGGCCGCGGCCTGCTCGGGCCCAAGGTCGTCGGCATCTCGCAGCGCCGGACGAGGGCCGGCGCCCTGTTCCAGACGGCGGCCCTGCTGCGCTGGCGCCCGCTCGACCTGCTCGACGTGTTGGTGATGGAGCAGGCGGAGCGGGCGCGGGCGGCCGATCAGCTCGCCGGGGCGGCCGAAGCCGCCGGTGGGGCCCAACCCGGCGGGGCGGCCCCCGGCGACCTGCTCGACGCCTTCCTCGGTGCCCTTCCGCCGACCGCCCAACACGGCGGGCCGGCGATCCGGCTGCCATGATCGTTGCGTGGGTGCTCTGGATGGACGGGTCGCGATCATCACCGGCGCCGGCCGCGGCCTGGGCCGGGCCCATGCCCTGCTGTTCGCCGCCGAAGGTGCCAGCGTCGTGGTCAACGACACGGGCACCGGCCGTGACGGCCGCCAGGGTGAGGGAACCGGACCGGCGCAGTCCGGCGTGGACGAGATCACGGCGGCGGGCGGGGAGGCGGTCGCCGACACCAGCGACGTGGCCGATTGGCAGGCCGGCGAAGATCTCGTCCGCTCGGCGGTCGACACCTTCGGGGGCCTGCACGTGCTCGTGAACAACGCCGGCATCCTGCGGGACCGGACGGTGGTGAACATGACCGAGGACGACTGGGATGAGGTCGTCCACGCCCACCTGAAGGGGCACTTCGTCCCGCTCCGCCACGCTGCCGCCTACTGGCGGGAGCGGAGCAAGGCGGGGGATGAGGTGCGGGCGTCGGTGATCAACACGTCCTCGACGTCCGGCCTGCACGGCAACCCGGGCCAGGCCAACTACGGTGCCGCCAAGGCCGGGATCGCCGCCCTCACGACGATCGCCGCGCTCGAGCTCGGCCGGTACGGGGTGCGGGTCAACGCCATCGTCCCGGCCGCCCGCACCCGGCTCACCGAGGCCACCCCGGGCCTCGACGAGATCGTCCGCCCGCCGGAGGACGCTGCCCGCTTCGACGAGTGGGACCCGGGCAACGTCGCTCCCATCGTCGCCTGGCTGGCGACGGAGGGGTGCGAGGTGACGGGGCGGATGCTCTACGCCTTCGGCGGGACGGTGCAGCCGATGTCGGGCTGGACCAAGGAGGCCGGTCTCTCCCGCCCCGACCGCTGGACCATCTCCGAGCTGGCCGAGCAACTGCCGCCGCTCCTGGGCTAGCTATCTTCCGGGCCAGTTTGCTCTATGCTCTTGCGCCACACGCGCACGGTGGTGGGGCGGTCGGAGGGCCTATCCGCGCGCGGTCGGGCGAACCGCGCGCAGTGGTGATGCCATACCGTCGTCTGTGCGCGCGGTAGGCGCGGCTGCGCGCAGTTCAGGTTCAGTGGTGGGCCGTCACCGTCAGGGTCGCCACCCGGCGCTCGCCGGTTGCCCGCGCTTGGTCGGTACGGTCGGGAACGTGTCGGCCATCACCGAGAGGGTGGTCGGGTAGATGAGGGCGGCGAACGCACCCATGAGGACCCGCCAGATGAGGATGGTGGTCCGCGACGCATCCCGAGCGGGGACCTCGCTGTGACGACCGGGAGCGAACCGCCCAGCCGCTTCGACGTCCTGACGTCCCTGGGCGGCCCGGCGCGACGTCACGTCGTGGTGCTGCTCGCTGCCGTCCTCGGGTTGCAGTCGGCCGACTCCGGGGCGATCGGCTCGCTCGCCGCCCCCATCGAGAGCGCCTTCCACGTGGGGAACGTCGAGATCGGTCTGATCGCCACCACCAGCACGCTGGTCGGGTGCCTGACGACGCTGCCCTTTGGCGTGGTCGTCGACCGCTGGAACCGGACGCGGCTGCTGCAGATCGTCGCCGTCGTATGGGGGCTCTCGACGGTCGTGAGCGGGGCCTCGACCTCCTTCACCATGCTGCTCGCCGTCCGCGTGTTCCAGGGTGGGCTCACGGCGGTAGCCGGGCCGGCCCTGGCGTCGCTGGCAGGCGATCTCTTCCCGGGCGAGGAGCGGGGCCGGCTGTGGAGCTACGTGCTGGTGGGGGAGCTGGCCGGCGCCGGCTTCGGGATCCTCGTCACCGGGATCCTGTCGGGGCTCGCGGACTGGCGCGTCGCCCTGTCCTCGCTCGGTCTCCCGGCGTTCGTGCTGGCGTGGGCGCTGTACCGGTACCTGCCCGAACCGCTACGCGGGGGCGCCTCCCAGCTCCCGCCCGGTGCCGTCACCGTGCCGACCGCCGGCGACGCCACGGCGCGGCGCCAGCTGGGGCAGAGGCCGGCCCCGGAGCGGGAGTCGGAAGTCGAGCGCCTCGCCGAGCAGATGGGCGTGGAGGCCGACCCCCGATCGATCCTCGGTGACCACCAGCAGCTGACCACGTGGCAGGCGGTGAGGTTCGTGCTGCGCATCCCGAGCAACGATGCGCTGATCTTCGCCTCGGGCATCGGCTACTTCTTCGTCCAGG
Organism: Acidimicrobiaceae bacterium; assembly: GCA_027320105.1. Classification (GTDB taxonomy): domain Bacteria; phylum Actinomycetota; class Acidimicrobiia; order Acidimicrobiales; family Palsa-688; genus JAKAQB01. The sequence goes on from DAHVMA010000068.1 coordinate 43,522, forward strand.
GCCTCGAGATCTTCGCCGAGCTGTTCTTCCGGGAGCGCTACGGCGTCGGCCAGTCGGCCGCCAGCGTCCTGTTCGTGATCATCGCCGCCGGAGCCATCCTCGGCGTCGTGCTGAGCGGCCAGGCGGCCGACCGGCTCATCGGCCACGGCAAAGCGGCGGGCCGGATGATCGTCGGCGCCGTCACCTTCGTCGGGACCACGCTCGTGTTCGTTCCTGCCACGCTGCTGACCAAGGCCGCCCTCGCCATCCCGATCATGGTGATCGCCGCCACCTTCCTCGGAGCCGTCAACCCTCCGGTGGACACCGCCCGCCTCGACGTGGTCCCGTCGTTCCTGTGGGGCCGGGCCGAGGCCGTGCGCACCGCCCTGCGCCAGGCCCTGCAAGGCTTGGCGCCGCTGCTGTTCGGCCTGGTGTCGGCGGCGTTCGGCGCGCCGCACACCGGGTTCGGCGCCGGCGTCAACACCAAGCACGTCCGCCTGCCGGCGGGTGCCGGCCACGGCCTGCAGGTGGCGTTCCTGCTCTTCTCTGTCCCGATGGTCGTCGCCGGCGCGGCGCTGTGGTTCAGCCGTGGCGCCTACCTCCGTGACGCCATCGCCGCCCGGCGCTCCGAGGAGCTGCACCTCGGCGCCCAGCCCTGACTGGCTAGGAACGGAGCGCTCTCAGCCGGGATCGCGAGGTCGCGATTGACGGCATCCGCGCCGGGTTGGTGCCGTCCTGGATCACCGATGTCGAGGTGCCAGGACGACGCGTGGGCCGTCATGAGTCGGAGCCCTGTGCACCGAGTAGATGCATGGCGCCGTCTCGTGCCGCCCGTCGATCGAAGGTCACGGTGTGCTCGCAGCCCGCAGCCCGGCCCAGTTCGGCGATGATGGCGTCTACGAAGTCGAGGTGGCCGCGCGAAGCGGTCAGCGCCGCCCGCACGACGGCGTCTCGGTCGACGCGAAGCTCACGCGCGTCCAACAGACCCTGCAGCAACTCAGAGCTGCGATCAGCACCGACCTTGTAGGCGCGGCGCAAGACCCAGTAGACCTCGACCATGGTCACCAGGCTGAGATAGCCCGGGTCGGTCTCGGTCAGTTCGTCGATCAGCGCAGAGGCTACCGGCGACTGGTCCGGATCGTCCTGAACGAGGTAGCGGACGACGACATTGGTGTCGAGTCCGATCACCGAGGATCTGCCACGGCGACTGCGGCCGCTGCGATTGCGTCGTCCATCTCGTCGATGCCGACCGGACGCGACGGGCGCGGCACGGATCCCTTCAGGTCCCTGATGGACGCTGCTTCCGGGTGGATCTCGTACCCACCCGTGGCGGTGGGTACGAAGGCGAGCCTCGATCCGGGCCGAAGGCCGAGCTTGGTGCGCACGTCGACCGGGATGGTGACCTGGCCCTTGCTGGTAACGGTCGCAGACGGCATGACTCTCCTTACTACAGGTAAGGAGAGCTTACAGGCATGAGCGGTGGCAAAGAGGTCGTTCGGTATGATCGCTGGTATGACGATGTCCAAGATCGCCGTGACCCTTCCTGCCGGGCTCGTTGAGCAAGCCCAGCGGGCTGTCGCCGAAGGTCGGGCTACCAGCGTCAGCGCCTACGTCGCGCGGGCCCTGGAGGACCGCGCCAAGCTTGACGAGCTGGCATCCCTGCTCGACGCGATGCTCGCGGAGTCAGGCGGGCCGCTCACGCCGGCCGAGCAGCGGGAGGCCGACCGGGTGCTCGGCCGATGAGCGGTGCCGTGCTCGACGCTGGCGCCCTCATCGCATTCGAGCGCGGCGACCGCGCTGTGGTCGCTGTCGTTGCCCGAGCCGTCGAGCACGGCGACGAGCTCGCCATCCCGGCCGGGGTTGTCGCTCAGGTCTGGCGGGATGGTCGCCGCCAGGTTCGCCTGGCACGCCTGCTGGCCTCGGACGCCAGCGCCGTGATCTCCCTCGACGACCGTCGATCCCGGGCCGCAGGGCAGCTGTGCGGCGTCTCTCGCACGAGCGACGTCATCGACGCCTCGGTAGCCCTGCTTGCCCGCGAGCGTCACGTCGCCGTGCTCACCTCCGACCCCGAGGACCTCCGGCACCTCGACGCCACCTTGGAGCTCGTCACCGTCTGAGCCTGAGCCTGAGGCTCCCGCGCCCTGACGACGACGACGAACGGTGACGGGGCGCTGATCTCAGGCGCGCCATCGGACCTGGGCACCCTGGCGCGGTGGCGGGCCGCGAGCGCGAGGCCGGCGTCGATGGCGTCGGGGGCCCTGGTGGTTGACCAGGTGGGGGGAAAGGGCGTATCGTGGTGGGAAGTGGCGCGAAGGGGTGGGCCCGGAGCGTGGCGGAGGACGAAAGCCGAGTGACCAGTGGGGCCGATGTTCTTCGGGAGGTACGAGCACTCCCTGGATGCGAAGGGACGAGTCGTCCTGCCGGCGCGCTTCCGTGCGGGCTTCGACACGAAGGCCCACCTGACGCAATACCTGGACGGCTGCCTCGCTCTGTGGACTCCCGACGAGTTCAACAAGCGATTCGTGGAGTTCTCCCAGTCACAGGAGCGGGGGACGGCGCATCGGCACCTGGCCCGCTTCTGGTCCGCCGGGGTGATCGAGGTGGACATCGACCGGCAGGGCCGGGTCGGCCCGGTGCCTGGCCACCTGAAGGAGTACGCCCATCTCGACCGCAACGTGCTCGTCGTCGGGGCGATGGAGCGCATCGAGCTGTGGGACCCGCAGGAGTGGGAGACGCGGGTGCAGCCGGCGGAGGCCGACCTCCGCAACCCGCCAGACCCCGTAGACCCCGCAAGGAGCTGAGCGGCCACGGCCGGCACCCTGCGATCTTCGACACCGTGGTGGCTGGGCTCGTGCGCAGCCTCTCGACCGGCAGGGTGGGAGTCCCCTTCTCCGCCCGCTTCCACTCCGCGCGTCCGGGGAGACATCCCGGCGGCACGCTGGTCGGGGGGCTGCGGATGAGCCCGGCCCCGGAATATGGTCACCGGCCCGTCATGCTCGAAGAGATCGTCGAGCTCCTCGAGCCCGTCCCCGACGGCGTGCTCCTCGACGGCACAGTCGGCGGGGCCGGGCACGCCCGGGCGCTCCTCGAAGCGCATCCCGGGCTTCGTCTCGTCGCGATCGACCGCGACCCCGAGGCCATCGCGGCAGCGTCCGCGGCGCTCGGAGCTTTCGGGGAGCGGGCGACGATCGTGCATGCCCGCTTCGACGAGGTCGGCGTCGTGCTGGACCGTTTGGGCGTCCCGGCCGTCTCCGCCGCCCTGCTCGACCTGGGCGTGAGCTCCTGGCAGCTCGACCGGCCCGAGCGCGGGTTCGGCTACCGGGCTACCGGCCCGCTCGACATGCGGATGGACCCGGGTGCTGGGAGGTCAGCAGCCGACCTCGCAAACGAGTTGCCCGCCGGCGAGCTGGCCCGCATCCTCCGGGAGTACGGCGACGAGCGGTTCGCCGCCCGCATCGCCCGGGCCATCGTCGATGCCCGGCCGGTCGTCTCCACCGGACAGCTGGCCGACGTCGTGCGCGACGCCATCCCCGCCGCCACCCGTCGTCGCGGCGGCCATCCCGCCCGCCGCAGCTTCCAGGCGCTGCGCATCGCCGTCAACGACGAGCTGCAGATCCTGCCCGGGACCGTCGACACGCTGGTCGATCGCCTCCAGCCGGGCGGCAGGATCGCCGTCCTCTCCTACCACTCGGGGGAGGACCGGATCGTCAAGGACCGCTTGCGGTGGGCGGCCACCGGCGGCTGCACCTGCCCTCCGGGCATGCCCTGCGTGTGCGGGGCGGAGCCGCTCGTCCGCCTGCTTGGCCGGGGCGCCCGGCGCCCCACCGGTGCCGAGATCGCCGACAACCGCCGGGCCGAGAGCGCCCGGCTGCGCGCCGCCGAGCGCCTCACCCCGCCCGACACACCCATTCAGGACCAGCCATGACCACCACCCTCGACCGAACCCGTACGTCCCGCGCACCGATGGGACGCCGCCAGCACAGCCGGCGCGCCGACCCAACCGGGTCCAGGCGGACCGAGGCGCGCGCCGCCATGTCGGCGCAAGGTCGAGCCCAGCTCCGTGCGGGGTCGACGAGCGGTGGCCTGGCCGCTCGGGCCGCCGCGGCGCGAGCCCGGCGGGAGCCTGGTACTGGCGCGACCACGCCGCCGGCGCCGGCGAGGAGACCGGCGTCCGTGGCGAGCCGGGTCCCGGTGGCGCCCCGCCGCCCCGGCGCCGGCAGGACGCTGGCGGGTGACGACACGACCGGATCCCGGCGGCGCCCGCCGATCCTCCGCCGGCCGGAGGCCCTGGCCGAGACGGCGGTCCGGCGGGGCGGGGGGGCGGCCGCCGCGGCAGCCCTGCGCGCCCCGGACCGTGAGCCGGTGGAGCGCCGGCACCTGGAGCTCGTCGAGCCCCGACGCCGCGCCGGTGGTGGCCGGAAGCGAGCCCGCCTGTTGCTGGCGGGGCTTTCGGCGCTGGGAATCGTCACCGTGTTCGGGCTCGTCGCCCTGCACGTGGTCTCGGCCGAGAAGCAGTTCCAGATCGACCGCCTCGCCGCGCAGGAGCAGCAGCTCCAGAACACGTACTCCGACCTGCGCCTGCAGGTCGACGTCCTGGACACGCCGCAGCGGGTCCTGTCGGAGGCGCAGCACCTGGGCATGGTGCAGCCCTCGTCGGTCACCTTCCTGCGCGTCCGTGGTGGCGCCCCCGCAACGGGCGCTCCGTCGGGGCCGTCTGACTGGACGAAGATGAAGGCCGTGTTGGCAGGCAACCCGTGATCGGGTTCTCCCTGGTCACCTGGGCCGGTCACTGACGCCGTGCAGCTCGATCGGCTGGTCGAGCGAGCACTCGCGGGGACCGGGCTCGTCGTCGAAGTGCTCGGCGACGCCGGCGTCGACATCGTCTCCGTCAGCATGGACTCGCGGCGGGTGGTGCCCGGAGCCATCTTCGCGTGCGTGCCCGGCGCCACCGCCGACGGCCACGCCTTCGCCCCGGCCGCTGTGGGTGCCGGTGCGGTGGCGCTGCTGTGCGAGCGGCCAGTCGACCTAGGGGTGCCTCAGGTCGTCGTGCATTCGGTGCGCGCCGCGCTCGGCCCGGTCGCTGCCGCTGTGCATGGGTGGCCGGCCGACGACCTGATCGTCGTCGGGGTCACGGGGACCAACGGGAAGACCACGACGTGCGTCCTCTTGGCGGCGGTGTTCGAGGCCCACGGCTGGCGGTCGGCAGCCGTCGGGACGCTCAGCCAGGCACGGACGACCCCCGAAGCCCCCGACCTCCAGCAGCGCCTCGCCGAGTTGCGGCGGGACGGGCACCGTGCGGTAGCCATGGAGGTCTCCTCCCACGCCCTCGACCAGCACCGCGTCGGCGGCGTCCACTTCGCCGCTGGAGTGCTCACCAACGTGACGCAGGACCACCTCGACTACCACGGGACGATGGAGCGCTACTTCGAGGCCAAGGCCCGGCTCTTCGAGCCCGGCCGCACCCGCCTCGCCGTCGTCAACCGCGACGACCCGTGGGCTCGCCGCCTCGCCGCCGGGCTCGAAGGCGGTCCCGTGCGGGTCGTCACCTACGGCCTCGACGACGCCGCCGGCCTCGACATCGCCGCCGGCGGCAGCAACTTCACCTGGCGGGGCCAACCGATGCGCGTCGCCCTCGGCGGCCGGTTTAACGTGGCCAACGCCCTGGCGGCCGCCACCTGCGCCGGCGAGCTGGGGGTGCCGGCGTCGGAGATCGCCACCGGGCTGGCCGAGGTGCGGACGGTGCGGGGCCGGTTCGAGCGGATCGACGCCGGGCAACCGTTCACCGTGCTCGTCGACTATGCCCACACACCCGACGGGCTCCGCCAGGTGCTCGCCGCGGCGAGGGAGTTGGCGGGGGGACGGGTGGTGGTGGTGTTCGGGGCGGGCGGTGACCGCGATCGTGAGAAGCGCCCGGAGATGGGGATGGTGGCCGCCCAGCTGGCGGACCTGGCGGTGGTGACATCCGACAACCCTCGGAGCGAGGATCCTGGAGCCATCATCGCCGAGGTGGTCAGCGGCGCCGGCGACGTCACCCGGGTCCGGATCATCCCCGATCGCGCCGAGGCCATCGAGACGGCCGTCTGGGTCGCCGGCCCCGGCGACGTCGTGGTCATAGCCGGGAAGGGCCACGAACCCGGTCAGGAGATGGGCGGCCAGGTCCGGCCGTTCGACGACGCCGAGGTTGCCCGCCACGCGCTGGAGCGGCTGCAGCTGCACCGGGCGCATTGGGGCCCGGTCTGCCCCGGATGATCGCGTTGCTGATCGCCGGTGCCGTCGGCCTGCTCGGCAGCCTGATGGGCACCCCGGTGCTCATCTCGGTGCTGCGGCGGCGCAGCATCGGCCAGCACATCCGCGAGGACGGACCCCGGGGCCACCACGAGAAGGCCGGCACTCCCACGATGGGGGGCATCGCGATCATCGGCGCGGGCGTGACCGGCTATCTGGCCGCCCACGCCGAACGCATCCAGATCTTCACGAGCCGGGGACTGGTGGCCTGCGCCGCCATCTGCCTGTTCGGGCTCGTGGGCTTCGCCGACGACTGGCTCAAGGTGAGCCGGCAGCGCAGCCTGGGGCTCAGCGCCCGGACCAAGGCGGGGGCTTTGCTCGTCGTCTCGGTCGGCTTCGCCGTGGTGGCGGTGCGGGTGCTGCACGTGTCGACGCGCCTGTCGTTCGTGCGGTTCGACTCGCCGGGCTGGCAGCTCGGCGCCATCGGCTGGGTCGTCCTCGCCGCCCTCGCCCAGCTCGGTACGACCAACGCCGTGAACCTGACCGACGGCCTCGACGGCCTGGCGGCGGGGGCGACCGGGTTCTCGTTCGTGAGCTTCACCGTCATCGGCTTCTTCCAGCTCCGGCACTTCAGCGTCTACCACAACCCCTACCCCGCCTCCCTGGACGAGGCCGTCCTGGCGTCGGCGATGGTTGGTGCGTGCGCCGGCTTCCTCTGGTGGAACTGCGCGCCGGCCCGGATCTTCATGGGGGACACGGGCGCGCTGGGGCTCGGCGGTGGCATCGCCGTGCTGGCGCTGCTCGAGAACCTCGACCTGCTCCTCCCGGTCATCGGCGGGCTGTTCGTGCTCGAGACGCTGTCGGTGATCATCCAGGTGGGCAGCTTCCGGCTCTTCCACCGCCGCGTGTTCCGGATGGCGCCGATCCACCACCACTTCGAGCTGGTCGGTTGGCCCGAGACGACGGTGATCGTGCGCTTCTGGATCCTCGCCGCTGCGTTCACGACCCTGGCGGTAGGGGCGTTCTACGCCGACTACATCGCCCAGCGGGGGGGCCTGTGACGGCAGCCGGGAGGAGGAGGGACATGGTGGCGAGGAACATGGTGGCGAGGGAAGTGGTGCCGGCCACTGATGCTCCGGCCGGAGGTCATCGCCGGCGGGCGGCCACGATCGACCTGCGCACGCGGGGCGAGCAGCGCCGGCCGGCCGGCGCCAGGACCGGCGCCCGCAGCGACGCCCCGGTCCGCCTGAGGCCCCGCCCCCACGCCGGCCGGGGGACGTTCACGCTCCTGGTCCTGCTGCTGTCCGTGCTGAACCTCGTCGGCCTCGTCATGGTCCTGTCGGCGTCGTCGGTGGTGTCGATCCACCAGTACGGGTCACCGTGGCACTACTTCGAGCGGCAGGTCCTGTGGCTCTTGTTCGGGTGCGTCGCCTTCTTCGTCGCCCTCCGCACGGACCGGCGGTGGTGGCGCCGCTTCGCCCGCCCGGCGATGGCCATCTCGGTCCTGGCGCTCTTCGCCGTCCTCGTGCCCCACGTCGGGCGCAGCGCCTCGGGCGCCTCCCGGTGGCTCGGGACGTCCTCGTTCCAGGTCCAGCCCTCCGAGCTGGCCAAGCTAACCTTGATCCTCTTCGCCGCCGACGTGCTCGACCGCCGGGCGGCCCGCGGCGAGCGCGGTGACTGGCGCTACCAGATGGGCCCGGTGCTGGCCGTGACCGGCCTGCTGGCCGCCCTCGTGCTCGCCCAGCCGGACATGGGGACGACCGTGGTGATCGTGGCGATCTCCCTGGCGATGCTGTGCACCGCTGGCATGCCCGGCCGGCCGCTGGCGGCGCTGCTGGCCTTCGGTGCGGTTGGCGGTGGGCTCATGGCGGTCGCCGCCCCCTACCGCTGGCGCCGGCTCACCGCCTTCCTGCACCCGTTCCGCAATGCCAGCAACACCGGCTTCCAGTCGGTGCAGGGCCTGCTCGCCCTCGGTGCCGGTCGCTTGACGGGCGACGGTATCGGGTCCAGCCTCGCGTCGTGGGGCTACCTGCCCAATGCTCCCACGGACTTCATCTTCGCCGTGATCGGCGAGGAGACTGGTCTGGTCGGCACGCTGCTGATGAGCGGCCTGTTCCTGGCGCTCGCTGTGGTGGGCGTCCGCATCGCCTGCGGCGCCCGCGACCGGTTCTCCGGCCTGATGGCCGCCGGCGTGACGGCATGGCTGATAGGCCAGGCCGTCATCAACATCGGGGCGGTCGTGGGGCTCCTGCCGGTGACGGGGGTACCCCTGCCGTTCGTATCGTTCGGGGGATCGTCCTTGGTGCTCACGCTCTTCGCGGCGGGCATGCTCGGCAACATCGCCCGCCAGCCGTGACGGGGACAGGGCGGCAGCGAGCGTTCGCGGTCATCGCCGGCGGTGGGACGGGCGGTCACGTCACCCCCGCTCTTGCCATCGGCGGGGCCCTGGTCGCCGCTGGCCACCAGCGCGACAGCATCCTCTTCGTCGGCTCCCGCCGAGGGATGGAGCGTGACATGGTCCCGGCGGCCGGCTTCCCCGTCGAGCTGCTGCCCGGTCGTGGCCTCGTGCGCCGCGTCAGCCGGGACAACCTCGGCGCCGCAGCCGGGCTCGCCGTCGCTACCGCCCGGGCCGTGGTCCTGATCCGCCGGCGGCGGCCGGTGGTGCTCGTGTCCGTCGGTGGCTACGCTGCCGCTCCCGCCGCCGTGGCAGCGGTGCTCTGGCGGGTCCCGATCGTGCTGGCCGAGGCCAACGCCGTGCCGGGGGCGGTGCACAAGCTGCTTGCCCGGTTCGCCCGGGCCTCGGCCGTGTCGTTCCCGGACACGCCGCTCCCCCGGGCGGTGGTGACGGGCAACCCGATCCGGGAGCAGATGCAGCACGTGGACCGCAGCCTCCGGGGCCGCCAGGCGGCGCGTGAGGCGCTCGGCTACCCGGCTTCGGCCTTCCTCGTCGCCGTCGGGGGCGGCTCGCTCGGTGCGGGCAGGATCAACGAGGCGGTGCTCGGAGTCGTCGACGCCTGGCGGGAGCGCAGCGACGTGGCCGTCCACCACATCGTCGGTGCCCGCAATGCCGAGGACCTTGCTCGCCGCCGGCCGGAGCTGCCGGAGGCGGGGATCGTCTACCGGCAGGTTCCCTTCGAGGAGCGGATGGACCTGGTGTATGCGGCGGCGGACGTCGCTGTGCACCGCTCGGGGGCGAGCACCGTCGCCGAGCTGGCGGCCGCCGGCCTCCCGTCGGTGCTCGTCCCGCTTCCCCGGTCGCCAGGAGACCACCAGACCCGCAACGCGAGGAGCATGGCGGCGGCAGGCGGAGCGGTGGTCGTCGCCGACGACCGGCTCGACGCCGACCGGCTCGCCGCCGAGCTCGACGACCTGCGAGCCCACCCGGAGCGACTCTCCGCCATGGGCGACGCGGCACGCACCCTCGCGGTCCCCGACGCCGCCCACCGCGTGGCCGCCCTGGTCGAGGAGCAGGCGCGGCGTGGCTGAACGCGTCCAAGGGGCGACCGAGGTGCACCTGCGACCGCAGGACCTGCAGCGAGCTCAGCGGATCCACATCGTCGGGGCCGGCGGGGCGGCGATGAGCGGCCTGGCGACCATCCTCGCCACCATGGGGCATTCCGTCACCGGCAGCGACCGCAGCGACTCCGCCGTCGTGGCGCGGTTGCGCCGTCAGGGGATCCCGGTCAGGGTGGGCCACGACCCCCCCGACCTCACCGGGGCCGAGCTGGTCGCTGCGTCCTCGGCGGTGCCGCGCTCCAACGCCGAGCTCCTCGAGGCGGACCGGCTCTGCATCCCCGTCGTCCGCCGCGCCCAGGTCCTCGCCGCGCTGTGCGCCCTCCGTCGCACGGTCGCGGTCGCCGGCACGAAGGGCAAGACCACCACCACAGCGATGGTGGTGCACATCCTCGAGCAGGCGGGGGAGCGCCCGTCGTTCCTCGTCGGCGGTGAGCTGCGCGGCATCGGCGGCGTCGACGGCGGAGCCCGGTGGGTCGCCGACAGCCAATGGTTGGTCGTGGAGGCCGACGAGAGCGACGGTACGTTCCTCCGCTTGCCGGTCGAGGCGGCCGTGGTCACCAACATCGAGGAGGACCACCTCGACTTCTACGGCTCGATGGACGCCCTCCGACGGGCGTTCAACACCTTCGCCAGCGGAGCCTCGCGCATCCGGGTGGTTGGCGTCGACACACCCGCGTCGTCCGCCCTGGCCGAGCGCCTCGGGGACGTGACGACCTACGGCACCTCGCCGGGCGCGGCCGTCCGGGTAGCCGAGGTCCGCACCGAGCGGGACCGCTCGTCGTTCGTCCTCCAGCCAGGCGGCGGATCCCCGCCTGTCCCCGTCCTGCTTCCCGTGCCCGGGGTCCACAACGTGCGCAACGCAGCGGGTGCGATCGCCGTCACCACCCGGCTCGGGATCACGGTGCGCACCGCCGTCGCTGCCCTCGGCGGCTACCGGCCCGTCGGCCGGCGCTTCGAGTGGCGGGGGGAGCGCGGCGGGATCGCGTTCATCGACGACTACGCCCACGTTCCGAGCGCCGTCACCGCTGCCATAGCGACGGCGCGTGCCGGGGGGTGGGACCGGGTCGTGGCCGTCTTCCAGCCTCACCTCTTCAGCCGGACCGTGGCGCTCGGCCCCGGCATCGGCGCCGCCCTCGCAGCGGCGGACCTTGTCGTCGTCACCGACGTGTACGCCTCCCGGGAGCAGCCGGTCGCCGGCGTTGACGGGCGCATCGTCGCCGATGCCGCCCGGCTGGCCGGCCCCGATATCGAGGTCCGCTACGAGGCCGACCGGCACCGGCTGGCGGAGGCCGTGAGGCCCCTTCTGCGCCCCGGCGACCTCTGCCTCACCATCGGCGCAGGGGATATCACCACCCTGGCCGACGAGCTCCTCACCGAGGAGGCTGCTGCCGGCGAGGCTGCTGCCGGCGAGGCGCCCGACGGTCCGGGCGAATGAGCGCGGCAGGCTTGCCGGCGCCCGCCGGCGGGGCGGCACCCCCTGCCGTCGAAGCGGCGCTCAGCGAGCTCGGGGAGGCGGCGACACGGGACGGGCCTCTTGGGGCTCTGACTACGTACCGCGTGGGAGGCCGAGCGGCGGTGCTCGTGAAGGTGAGGGGCTCGGAGGACCTGCGGCGGGCGGCGGCCGCCGCCGCCGCATCCGGCCTGCCCGTGCTCGTCGTCGGGCGGGGCTCCAACCTCCTCGTGTCCGACGCCGGCTTCGGCGGCATCGCCGTGCTGCTCGACGCCGAGGCGTTCGGGGGCTTGGAGGTGCGCCACGAAGGCGACGACGCCGTCGTGGTCCGGGCCGGCGGCGCCCTCGCCCTGCCCGCCCTGGCGCGCCGCAGCGTCGAGGCGGGTGTGGGGGGCCTCGAGTGGGCCGTCGGTGTCCCCGGCTCCGTCGGCGGGGGAGTGCGGATGAACGCAGGTGGCCACGGCTCCGACGTCGCTGCGTCGCTGCGGTGTGCGACGGTCGTCGACCTCGCCGGCCCGGCGGCCGCCACAGCGCGCGAGCTCGGTCCAGCACAGCTCGCCCACGGCTACCGCCGCTCGTCGATACAGGCATCGCAGGTCGTGACCGGGGCCGATCTTGTCGGGGTGCGGGGTGACCCCGAGCAGGGCCGGGCGACCATCCGCGCCATCGTGGCCTGGCGGCGCGAGCATCAGCCTGGTGGCCAGAACGCCGGCTCCGTGTTCACCAACCCTGTTCCGGCCGGCGACGCCCCGACGCGCAGCGCCGGGGCGCTCATCGAAGCGGCAGGCATGAAGGGCTACCGGCTCCGGACCGCTGAGGTGTCGGCCAAGCACGCCAACTTCATCCAGGCGGACCCAGGCGGCTCCGCCGACGATGTGCACCGGCTGTTGTGGCAGGTGCAGGCCCGGGTGGCGGAGCGCTTTGGCGTCGAGCTCCACACCGAGATCCGTCTGGTTGGGTTCGAATCCTCAACGTCTAGTCGATCGTTAGCTTCTGGAGAGCCTCCCGCATGAGGACGTCGGCACCCGCTCAGCCGGCGGTCGAGGGAGTACTGCCGATTGACCCTCGGATACATCAACGTCGAGTTGAAGTCGAGCATGCGCAGCGGAGACGGAGCCGGAGGGTCCTCCTCGGCCTCCTCATCGTCGGGACGCTGGTGGGGGGCGGGTTCGTCGCGCTGCACTCGTCGCTGCTCGGCGTCAGGCGGGTGGTGGTCGTTGGCCCCGACCAGGCCGGTCCCGCGGCGCTGATGGAAGCGGCCGGCATCCGCCGGGGCGAGCCGCTCGTGGACGTCGCGCCGGGACGCGCGGCGCGACGTCTCGAAGGGTTGCCGTGGGTGAGGACTGCCGTCGTGCGCCGGCACTGGCCTGGCACCGTTCGCATCAGCCTCACCGAGCGCGTCGCCGTTGCCCAGGTGGCCGCCACCGAGGGCGCGCCGGGGCCGGTGGCCCTCGTCGACGTGACGGGTCGGGTGCTCGCCGACGAACCGGCCGAGGTCAGCGGCCTGCCCCTCCTCGCAGGCGTGGGTGGTTCTATACCCGTCGGGGGTTGGCTGCCGGGCTCGCCCGGAGCGCCCACCGGCGCGGGGAGGGGAGCTGCCGGCGGGGTCGCCGGAGCCGGCGCGAGCGGACCAACGCTCGAGGCGGCGCTGGTCCTGGCCGCCGCCCTCGACGCCGACCACCTCTCGGCGACGCGCGTCGATGCCAGCGCCGGCACGGCGATCGCCGTCATCGCCGGCGGGGCCACGACAGTCACCTTCGGCACGCTCCGGGATCTCACTGCCAAGTTGCACGTGCTCCAAGCGCTCGCAGCGTCGGGGGCGTTGCACGACGCCGGCGCGGTGGACCTCGAGGTCGCCGACCGGCCAACAGTGACGCCGAGGGGAGTGCGCGTCGGAGGGGTGGGTGCTGCGTCGGGGGCGGCTCCGACCGGGACGGGCCAAGGGTGAAGGTCTGCATGACCGTCGTGGTGGGATCTGCTCTTGATTCGGGCACCCGGTCGCCAGTACTGTCCGCCGAACGACGCGGGGCCGACGCGCGGACCTTCATGTTGACATTGAGGAAATGGCCGTGGGTTGCCCTCGTTCCTGCATGGCGTACCCTGACCGACGGGTCGGGGCTGCTCTACTCGGAGGCCCACACGATCCCTGCCCGCACCACGGTGCATCGCACTCGACGGCGCCGCGGCGCCGGGCGCGGGCCGAATGCCACAGCCCGCCGCCAGCGTGCCGTCGCCGTGGCCCGTTGGCTGTCCCATCCCAAGCTCACCCCGGCGGCCACGTCCGTCCCGGCCCGTTGATGCGCCCTGGAGGCACCCGCATGCCCGGATCCGCTCAGAACTACATCGCCGTCATCAAGGTCGTCGGGATCGGCGGCGGCGGGGTCAACGCGGTCAACCGCATGATCGATGCCGGGCTGAAGGGGGTCGAGTTCATCGCCGTCAACACCGACGCGCAGGCGTTGCTCATGAGTGACGCAGACGTGAAGCTCGACATCGGGCGACAGCTCACGCGTGGGCTCGGCGCGGGCAGCGACCCGGAGGTGGGTCGTCAGGCGGCCGAGGAGCACAAGGAGGAGATCCAGGAGGTCCTGAAGGGCGCCGACATGGTGTTCATCACCGCCGGCAAGGGCGGTGGGACCGGCACGGGCGGTGCTCCCGTCGTCGCCGAGATCGCCAAGTCCCTCTCCGCCCTCACGATCGGGGTGGTCACCCGCCCGTTCTCGTTCGAGGGCCGGCGCCGCTCGGAGCAGGCGGAGCTCGGCATCCAGCACCTCAAGGCCGCCGTCGACACGCTCATAGTGATCCCCAACGACCGGCTCCTCACGGTGTCCAACGACAAGACCTCGATGGTGAACGCCTTCAAGATGGCTGACGAGATCCTGCTGCAGGGGGTGCAGGGCATCACCGACCTCATCACCACACCCGGCCTGATAAACACCGACTTCGCCGACGTGAAGATGATCATGAGCAACGCCGGCACTGCCATCATGGGCATCGGCACGGCGTCGGGTGAGAACCGGGCGTTGACGGCGGCGAAGCTTGCTATCACCTCACCGTTGCTCGAGGCGTCGATCGAAGGGGCGCGGGGGATCCTGCTCAACATCGCCGGGGGAAGCGACCTGGGCCTCTTCGAGGTCAACGAGGCCGCCGAGATAATCCACGGTGTCGCCCATCCCGACGCCAACATCATCTTCGGCCAGGTCATCGACGATGCCATGGGGGACGAGGTCCGGGTCACGGTGATCGCTGCAGGCTTCGACAACTCGGGTATGGCACCGTCGGCGCGGGGCGGTGGCCTCGGCCTCGGCGAGGACCGGGAGCTCGAGGCGCTGGAGGAGGACGCCCTCGCTGACGACGAGTTCGACGTCCCGGACTTCCTCAAGTAGCCGGCCGCGTGCACGCCGGAGCCGACCGTACGATCGAAGTGGAGGATGTCGCTCGGCGCCTCGCCGAGGTGCGGGCGCGCATCTCCGCGGTCGGGGACCCCGATCGGGTCAGGATCGTCGCGGTCACCAAGGGCTTCGGAGCGGAGGCGGTCCGGGCCGTCGCCGCGGCCGGCCTGCAGGAATGCGGTGAGAACTACGCCCAGGAACTGCTGGCGAAGGCGCAGGTCTCTCCGCCCGGGGTGCGGTGGCACTTCCTCGGCGCCCCGCAGCGCAACAAGATGGCCGCTCTGGGGCCTGTCGTCGCCCTGTGGCAGGCGGTGGACCGCCTGGCGGTGGTCGAGCGGCTGGCCAGGATCGCCCCGGGAGCGCCCCTGCTCGTGCAGGTCGATGTCGTGGGCGCCCCCGGGAAGGCCGGCTGCCCCCCGGATGAGGTGGCCGGCCTCGTCGAACGCTCCCGCCAGCTCGGCCTCGACGCGCGGGGATTGATGGTGGTCGGACCCGCCGGTGACCCGCATGGGGCCCAGGAGGCGTTCGCCAGCGTCGCCGCTCTCGGGCGATCGCTCGGGCTGGCGGAGCTGTCCATGGGGATGACTGATGACTTCGAGGCGGCGGTGGCCGCCGGGTCGACGATGGTCCGGCTCGGTCGGGTCCTGTTCGGTCCGCGACCGGGTCGGACCGCCGCGCGACGATAGGCTTGCTCAACGGAGGGTTCTGAATGGCCGGTTTCATGCGAAAGGCGATGGTGTTCCTCGGGCTCGACGACGAAGAGCTCGACGACTACGACGCCTCCGCTTACGAGCCGGACGTGGCGGTCGCCCCGCAAGGAGCGCGCCGGTACGCGTCCGATGTGGCTGACGTCGCACCTGTCGAGCAGCCTCGCGGCATCCGGCCGCTTCCCCGGGATCCGGTCGACCCGAGCGGTCCGGTGGCCGTTCCGCGGCCGCGGCCGGTCGTCGCCATGCCGGGCGCCAAGGTGCACGTGGTCGCGCCAGCCCGGTTCTCCGACGCCCAGGAGATCGGTGACCGCTTCCGGGGCGGCCAGCCGGTGATCGTCAACCTGCAGACGGGCGAGGACCCGGGGCTGGCGCGGCGGATGATCGACTTCTGCAGCGGCGTGACCTACGCCCTTTCGGGAAGCATGGACAAGGTGGCCGACCAGGTCTTCCTGCTCACGCCCAACAACGTGGAGGTCTCCGCCGAAGAGAAGCGGCGGCTGCGCGACCAGGGCCTGTACCGGTCGTGACCGCCTGATGTTCATCGCCAGTCGGCCGCTCTACGACCTCGGCCAGGTGTACGTGATCATCATGGTCGTCCGGGCCGTCCTGAGCTTCTTCCCCTATTCGGGGGACTCACCCCTCAACCCCGTCCGTCGCGTCGTCACCGTCGTGACCGAGCCCGTCCTCGCCCCGTTCCGGCGCCTCATCCCTCCCGCGGGGGCCATCGACCTGTCGTTCATCGTGGCGTTCATCGTCGTCGAGGTCATCGTCGACACCGTGCTGATCCGCATTCCCTGATCCGGGTGGTCCGCGTCGGGCGCCGCTGCCCCAGCTAGCATCCGGGCGCATGGAGGTCTCCCCGAAGACGTTCCGAGAGGTCGAGTTCCGCGAGAAGCTGCGCGGCTACCACCCGGAGGACGTTGACCAGTTCCTGGAGCAGATGGCCACAGGTGTGGAGGTCCTCCAAGATCGCCTCCGCCAGGCCGTCGAGCGGGCGCAGCGCGCCGAGCAGATGGCCGCCGAGGCAGGCACCAGCGACGAGACCCTGCGACGCACCCTCGTGCTGGCGCAGCGCACGGCTGACCTCGCCGTGCAGGAGGCCCGGGAGCAGGCAGCGCGCATCGTGTCCTCCGCCGAGCAGAGAGCGCAGGCGATGCTCACCGAGGCCGAGGAGCGGGCCCGTAGGCTCCACAACGAGGCGCTCGCCGATGTGCACGCCGAGCTGGGGAAGCTCGAGGCGACACGCTTACGCTCGCAGCAGGAGGTCGACGGGTTGGAGCGATGGGCGGCCGAGCAGCGTGCCCACCTCATAGGAGCCCTCCAAGACGCCCTGGAGATGCTCGACGGCGGGGGGCTGACGAGCCCACCACCGAGGAGCACACCGCTCGAGGCGCCCCGGGCTCCAGCGGCCGGCCGGCCGGCCCCGCTGGCCGACACCACCGGCTCACCGCTCGCTATCGGGGGCTCAGGATCGGCGGCGCCGGCGGCGCCCCCGCCGATGCCAGGGCCGCCCACGGCAACGGCCCCGCCGGTGGGCGACACGTCACCGGCCAGCGGTGCCTCGCCGGTCGGTGGCCCCAGCGGAACCTCCTCGGCTGCCCCCAGCGTGCCGGCGCCGGCCGAGGAAGCCCACGGACAGGGCCCCGTCGACGATCCGCCGTCGGGTGCCGGCACGCCGACGCCCGGCGCCGATGCGGGAGCGTCACGTTCGGAGCAGGACACCGGCGGCCACACCGTCGATGTGGCCAGCCCCAGCGGCTACGGCGTGCCCCGCCCCTCTGACGACGGGTACGAGGGCGGCCCCGACGAGGAGGCGCTGGACAACTTCTTCCACGGCAACGAGTACGGCGACGACCGGCGGTTCGGCGGCAGGCTCCGCCGCCGGCGCTGACGGACCGGCGTCGGGCGGCGTCGGGCGGCGTCGGGCGGAACGAGGCGGCGGGATGCATCGTCGCCAGGCGCGAGCTGGTAGCCGGATGCCCGTCGGTCTCCGGATGGCCGGGCGCGGGCAGAGGGATGCGTAGGTGCTGATGATCTTCGTCACGATGCTGTTGCTGGTCGGCGCAGCGGTGCTCTTGGCGTTCGGCCTGATCAACGACAACCGGGCCTACGTCTACGGCTCCATCGGTTGTGCCGCGCTGGCGGCCGTCGCCCTTGTCCTCTCCAGCCGGCTGCTCCGCCGCCGCTACGAGCGCGCCGTGGCGGCCACGGTCGCGCTCGGCGGTCCCAGCAGGGCGAGCGGTACGCCGGCGGGGAGCTCGCCGGCGGCGCGCTTGCCGGCGCCGTCGGGGGTCATGGACGTGGCACCCGACCCCGTCGCGCCGCAAGCGCAGGGCGAGCCGGCGACGAACGGCGAAGCCGACTACGGGAGCTCGCCGGCCGATTCCCTCCCGGACAGCCCAGCGGTGGCCGGCCCGGATGATCCCCGCGTCGAGCAAGCGATGGCAGGCAGGACCGAAGATCGGCCGGCGCCACTGGCGGTCCCACCCCCATCGCCGGACACAAGCGAGCCCGCCCGATCCTCGCCCACGTCGAGCCACCCGGGCGGCGACGCCGCTGAGGCGGCCTCGACGTGGGTGGACGAGCCCGCCGGTCAGCCGGCGGAGGTGGGGATCGAAGGGGCGGAGAAGGCCGAGGTCGACGTCGAGATCGACGATGTCGAGCTCGGGGAGGACCAGGCGGAGCTCGTCGACGATTGGGAGGAGACTCCCGTCTTCCCCATCGCCGCCTACGACGAGTTGCGGGTCCTCGAGATCGTCCCGCTCCTCGACGAGCTCGACCCCGACGAGCTCGCGGAGGTGCGCGACCACGAGGCGGTCCACCAAGCCCGCGGCATGATCCTCCGTCGATGCGCCGCCCTGCTCGGCGAGCCGGCGTCACCGATGGCGAGGAGGCCCGATCCCCCTGGGCCGCCGGTGACGCCGCCGGTGACGCCGCCTGCTGCCCGGCCGGTTCCGGCCCCGCCCAAGGCGGCGGCGAAGGCGCAGGCCCCCGCCCGGAAAGCGGCGGCAACACCAGCGGGCGGAGCCAACGGCCCGACCAAGCGTGCGCCCAAGGAGGCGGGGCCGGCTGGCAAGGTCGCCAAACCCGCCGGCGAGGCAGTCCGCCCGGCACCGGCACAGGAGCCGGCGGTGGTGAAGCGGCCCGGCGTCAGGCGTGCGGTGGCAGGCGGCAAGGTCACCGACGTGCCGGGTGGCAGCGCGGCGGCCACGACGACGACCAAGGCGCCCGCCACGAAGGCGCCCGCCACGAAGGCGCCCACGACGACCAAGGCGCCCGCCACCAAGCAGACGGCGAAGAAGTCGACCACCAGGAAGCCGACAACAGCGGCCAAGAAGGCTCCGCCGGTCGGGTGACCGACCCGCCCGGGCGCGACCGGGCCTCAGCCGGCCGGGACCCCCCTGAGGTGTATCCACACGACGGCGCCGTCGGGCAACTCGGCCCGGTCGAAGCGGTCGTCGGCGGGGGCGTCACCACCCTCGGCCGCTTCTCCCGACGACACCTCCAGGGTGACGTCGACCGCGAGGGTCTGCTCGGCGATCCAGGGCTTCCAGGAGCGGAGGGCGGAGACGACGGCTTCGGGGCCGCGCACGGCGAGGAGGATCCGGTCGGTGACCGCCAGGCCGACATCCCGGCGCCTCTCCTGCACCCGCCTGACCACGTCGCGCGCCATGCCCTCCGCCTCGAGGGCGGCGTCGGTGTCGGTGTCGAGGACGATCAGGCCGCCGAGCCCCGGCAGGGCCCGGGTCGTCGCCTCCGAGGCGGGCACGAGGCGCAGGTCGAACTCGCCGGCCTCCAACGCGATCCCGCCGACCAGCGCCCGGCGGCCACCGTCGACGAGCTCCCAGTCGCCGGCCCGTGCCGCGGCGGCGACGGTCTGGGTGGCAGGGCCGAGCCGTGGGGCGGCCACCTTGAACACGACCGTCAGCGACCTCGACGCGTACGCGTCGACATCGTCGGTGAGCGCGACCTCCTTGACGTTGACCTCGTCCTTGATCAGGTCGACGAACGGCGCCAGGCGGGCGGCGTCAGGGGCGGCGACCACCAACCTGCGGAGGGGCAGGCGCGCCCGCCGGCCGGCCGCCTTGCGGACCGAGTGGGAGGCGGAGCAGACGTCGCGCACCTGGTCCATGTCGGCGACAAGCGCGGCGTCGGCGGGAAGCTCGGCCAGCGCCGGCCAGTCGGTGAGGTGCACCGAACGGCGGCCGGTGAGGCCCCGCCAGATTGACTCCGTCAACATCGGGAGGAGAGGGGCGGCCACCCGGCACAGGACTTCCAGCACAGTCCCGAGCGTGTCGAAGGCGGCGGCGGTGTCCTCGGCTGCTCCTGCCGCTCCCGAGGTGCCCCAGAAGCGGTCCCGGCTACGGCGGATGTACCAGTTGGTGAGCGCGTCGAGGAACGACTCGACCTGGGCGCACGCGCCGGACAGGTCATAGGCGTCGAGCGCCGATGTGACGCCCTCGACGAGGGCCGCCGACTTGGCGAGCACGTAGCGGTCGAGAACCGCCGGGCTGTCCGTGCGGCCGAGGTTGGCCCGCCGGTCGTCGGCGTTGGCGTAGAGGCTGAAGAAGTACCAGGTGCTCCACAGCGGCAGCAGCGCGGCGCGGACCGCCTCGGTGATGCCGCGCTCGTCGACAGCGGCGTCACCGCCTCGCAGGATCGGTGAAGCCATGAAGTACCAGCGCATCGCGTCGGCCCCGTGCTTGGCGAACATCACATCGGGGTCCGGGTAGTTGCGGAACCGCTTGGACAGCTTCGTGCCGTCGTCGCCGAGCAGGATGCCGTGGGCGAGGCACGTGCTGAATGCGGGACGGTCGAAAAGGGCGGTGGCAAGCACGTGCAGGGTGTAGAACCAGCCACGCGTCTGGCCGATGTACTCGACGATGAAATCGCCGGGGAAGTGGGTGTCGAACCATTCCCTGTTCTCGAAGGGGTAGTGCACCTGGGCGAAGGGCATGGACCCGGATTCGAACCAGCAGTCGAGCACGTCGCTCACACGGCGCATGGTCGATTGGCCCGTCGGGTCATCGGGGTTGGGTCGCGTCAGTTCGTCGATCGAGGGTCGGTGAAGGTCGGTCGGGCGGACGCCAAAATCGCGCTCGATCTCGTCGAGGCTGCCGTACACGTCGACGCGCGGGTACTGCGGGTCGTCGCTCTTCCAGACAGGGATGGGCGAGCCCCAGAAGCGGTTGCGGGAGATGGACCAGTCGCGGGCGCCCGCCAGCCACTTGCCGAACGCTCCGTCCTTCACGTGTGAAGGGACCCACCGGATCTTGTCGTTGTTGGTGAGGAGCCGGTCCCTAATGGCGGTGACGGCCACGAACCACGAACTGATGGCGCGGTACACGAGCGGCGTGTCGCTGCGCCAGCAGTGCGGGTAGCTGTGGAGGTAGCTGTCGGAGCGCACCAGGTTTCCTGCGGCGCGCAGGGCCCGGATGACCGGCTGGTTGGCCTCGAACACCTGCAGGCCGGCGAAATCTGGCACCTCCGCGCTGAAGCGGGTCCGGTCGTCGACGGGGCAGACGACCGGGATGCCGGCGGCGGCGCAGGCGATCTGATCCTCCTCACCGAAGCCCGGCGCCATCTGCACGATGCCCGTGCCCTCATCGGTGCTGACGTAATCCCCGCCGAGCACCACGAAGGCGTTGGGGGTGCCGGCGAAGTAGGGAAAGAGCGGGCGGAATCGCCGGCCCACCAAAGCGTTGCCCTTGACCGTCGCGACGCGCACGGCTCCCTCGAGTTGCGGCTCGTAGGCGTTCAACCGGGCCTCGCCGATCACCACCCGGCGAGCACCGACATCGAGGACGGCGTAGTCGATGCCGGCGCCGACCGCCAGCGCCAGGTTGGAGGGGAGGGTCCACGGCGTGGTCGTCCACGCCCAGACGTCGAGCTCCCCGCGCAGGGCCACCTCCGGCGCGCCGGGATCGGGCTCGACGCTGAACGCGACGGTCACCGCCGGGTCCTGCCGGTCCCGGTAGGCGTTGTCCTGGCGGATCTCGAAGTTGGACAGCGGTGTCTCGCACTCCCAGCAGTAGGGGAGCACCCGGTAGCCCTCGTAGAGCAGGCCCTTGTCGTACAGCTGGCCGAGCGCCCACATGACGCTCTCCATGTAGGAGAGGTCCATGGTCTTGTAGTCGTCGTCGAAGTCCACCCACCGCGCCTGGCGGGTTACGTACCGTCGCCACTCGTGCGTGTAGCGCAGCACCGACGCCCGGCAGAAGTCGTTGAACCGTTCGATGCCGAGCTGGGTGATCGGCCCGCGGCCCGACACGCCGAGCTCCTTCTCGGCCTCGGTCTCCGCCGGCAGGCCGTGGCAGTCCCAGCCGAAGCGGCGCTCCACCTTCAGGCCGCGCATCGTCCGGTACCGGGGGACCACGTCCTTCACGAACCCCGTCAACAGGTGCCCGTAGTGCGGCAGCCCGTTGGCGAACGGCGGGCCGTCGTAGAACACGTACTCCTCGGCGCCCTCCCGGGCGGCGACCGACGCCGGGAAGGTGCCGTCGTCTTCCCATGACGCGATGATCCGCTCCTCGATCTCGGGGAACCGGGGTGAGGAGACGACGTCGGGGTAGGGAGATCGGCCGTCCGGCATGACCACCAGCCTACGGTCAGGCGCCTACCCACCCCGGCGGATTGACGGGAGCACCGGCACGGCCTGCGGTGTTGGCCGGCGCGCGTCGCGGGAACCGGCGTGCTATCTTCCGGCCCCCGCTCCCGTCAGAGACAGGTCAGCGAACATGCCCAGAGCCCAGAAAGCAACGACGGCTGCGACCAAGGCCCCGGCGTCGAAGAGCGGCGCCAAGGCCCAGCCCAAGGCGGCGAGCAAGCGCAGCGGGAGCAAGAACGCCAAGTCGCCGTTCCTGGAAGAGCGGAGCGCCGCTCTCCTGGAGGAGCGCTCCCACTACCTGCGGCAGGCCGAGGAGCTCAAGGCGGAGGCCGACAGCCTCGCCCTCGAGCACGAGCCCGGCGACGTCCAGTTCGACGAGGAGGGTGGTGAGGGCGGTACCTCCAACGTCGACCGGGAGCTCGACCTCGTGCTGTCAGCCCAGGCCCGGGCGGCGATCGAGGAGATCGACCGGGCCCTCGCCAAGATCCAAGCCGGCACCTACGGCATCTGCGAGCGCTGCGGGCAGCCCATCGCCGAGGCCCGCCTCGAAGCCCTGCCCTACGCCGCGCTGTGCGTGGCGTGCAAGAGCGGCGGGCTCTCCTCCCGTCGCTGACGGGCAGCGCGCCCTCCGGACTGGTTGACTGACCCGGTGCACACCGAGGTCGGCCGACAGCAGCGCCGCGAGCGGCGGACCGTTTCGGGCGGGGTGGCGACCGTTCTCGCCGGAGCATCGGTCATCGTCGTCGATCAGCTGACCAAGAGCTGGGCGTTGCGACACACCGTGGTTCCCCACCACGTCGTGTGGACCCTCTGGCTCGAGTTGACGTTCAACCCCGGCGCCGCCTTCGGGCTGGGCCGCGGGGCGACCCCGGTCGTCGAATCGGCCGTCGTGGTGCTGATCGCCCTGCTGGTGCTCGCTGCCCGCCGCAACGCCCGGCGCGGCACGCGCGTCGAGGGTCTCGCCCTCGGCCTGCTCGTCGGGGGGGCCCTGTCCAACCTCGGCGACCGGCTGTTCCGCCACCTCCCCGGCCACCCCGGGGCGGTCATCGACTGGATCGACGCGGCGCAGGTCGGCCGCCGGGAGTACTGGCCCGTGTTCAACGTCGCCGACGCCTGCGTCGTGGTCGGGGCCATCCTCCTCGCCTGGCGGCTCTCCAAGCGCGGCCAGCGGCCGGCATGATCCTGCACGCCCCCGTGGCCGGCACCCTCGACGGGGAGCGGGCCGACCGGGCGGTGGCGCTGTTGACGGGGCTCACGAGGGCGGAGGTCGCCGCCCTCGTCGACGCTGGCGGGGTCCGCCTCGACGGGCGGGTCGTCACGGCCCGCGGCCGCAAGGTGCGGGCCGGGCAGGTCCTCGAGGTCGACAGCCCGGAGCCGGCAAAGGCGGAGGCGCTTGCTGCCGACCCGTCGGTGCCTCTGATGGTCGTGTACGAGGACGGCGACCTGCTGGTGGTCGACAAGCCCGCCGGCGTGGTCGTGCACCCGGGCGCAGGCAACGCCTCGGGCACCTTGGTGCACGGGCTGCTGGCCCGCTACCCCGAGCTCGTCGGGCTGGACGGCGACGCCGACCGGCCCGGGATCGTGCACCGCCTCGACAAGGGGACGTCGGGCCTTCTCGTCGTCGCCCGTACGTCGGAGGCCCGCCGGGCGATGGTGGCTGCCCTTGCCGGCCACGAGGTCGAGCGCCGCTACGCCGCGCTGGCTGCCGGGGAGGTGGAGGCGGACGAGGGGATGATCGACGCGGCGGTGGGGCGTTCGGCCCGGGACCCGACGCGCTTCGCTGTGCAGCGCGACGGCCGCCCGGCGCGCACCCGCTACCGGGTCGAGGGGCGTTACACGTCGCCCGAGGCGGTCACGTTGCTGGAGTGCCGCCTCGAGACCGGTCGCACCCACCAGATCCGGGTCCACCTCGCTGCCATCGGCCACCCGGTGGTCGGGGACCCCCGTTACGGCGCACGGCGTGTGCCCGCCGTCGCACGGCTGCTCCCACACGACCGACCATGGCTCCACGCGCGAGGACTTTGCTTCCTCCATCCCCGGACCGGCCAGCGATTGCGATTCGAGTCGCCGCTGCCGGAGGACCTCGCCGGCGTGCTCGCCGCCCTCGGCCACTAGCCTGCGCCCCGATGCCCCTGCTACCTGACGACCGGCCCGGCTTCACCCCGCCGCGGCCGGGGCAGGTGCTGCGCCTGGTGCTGCCGTCGTTCGTCGCCAGCGGCGCCCTCGCCGTAGCCGGGCTCGTGCTCGCCCTCGCCGGTCACAGGACGGTCGGTCTCGTGCTCGTCGCTGTCGCGGCCGTCGGTGGCCTGGCCATGCGCGCCGTGCTCGTCTACCGGGCGCAGCTGCGGAACCGGCCGCCGGACATCTAGCTCCAGCTAGCCAGACCGACGCGCGTTCGCGCCCTTCCTCACTCAGCGTGCTCGGCGGTCGACCTGCCCGACGAAACTTTGGAAGCGCGTTGTCGCTGGGCACCGACAAGCTTCCAAGGTTTGCGGCCGAGGACCGGCGACGACCGCTGCGGGTGGTGGTGGCGCCGGGGTGGTGGCGCCTGGGTGGCGGCGCCGGGGTGGTCGGCTCGGCGCCCGGGCCTGGGTGCGGCCTCGCTAGCGCAGGCGGCGCACGGCCAGTTCGGGATGGGGCGTCGGGCGCTGGACGCACAGCCGCATGCCCGCCACCGCCGCGGCGCCGGCGCCCACCACCACCGGCTCGAGGTCGAGGTGGGTGACCTCCGGGCGGTCCTCGACGAGCCGTCCCACCCGCAGCAGCAGCCCCTCGACGGCGGTGGTCTCGCCCGCCGACCACGGCCGCCCGTCGGGGCGGTGCAGCCCGAGCACCTCGCTACGCAGCTCGGCGGCATCGATGTCGGTGAGCGGCAGGATGCGGCTCGCCCGGGTCCGCACCGGCTCGCCGAGGCGCCCGCAGGCGCCGAGGGTCACCAACGGCCCGAGCTCGGGGTCCTGCGCCACCCCGACGGCGATGTCCCAGCCGGGCGGCGCCGACGCCTGGATCAGCACGGGACCTCTCGGTGCCAGCTCCGCCCAGGCGAGGCGGACCGCCTGCGCCTCGGGGAGCCACAGGCGGATGGACTGCCGGTCCGGCTTCGTCAGTGCCGACCCGGGGTCGACGAGGGCGACGACCGGGTAGCAAAGAGCCTCCGCGGCGCCCACGGCGTCGTCGGCGCCGGTGACCCGGCGGGAGGGGAGCAGCCCGATGCCGTACGCCGCCGCCACGGCGGCCACCGCTGGCCTGTCGAGCCACGTGCGGGCGCTGGAGGCGAGGGCCGCCTCGACGACGGCTTGCGCCGCCGCAGCGTCCACCGTCAGATCGGGGAGGGTGCCGGCCGGCCGGCGGCGCCACAGGGCGTAGTCGGTGACCCGGCCGAGCGCCCGCGCCGCCGACTCGGGGAAGGCGAATGACGGCACCCCGCCGGCCAGGCGCCCCCGGCGCCCGAGCAGGCTGCCGACGACCGGTTTGGCCGGCGCCGCCTGCCGGGCCGTGGCGATGGCGCCGGCGACGTCGCCGATCGGCGCCGCCAGCAGGCTCGTGTACAAGGCGATGCCAGCGTCGACGCCATCGTCGGCGAGGGCGACGGCGAGGGCGCGGCCGAGGGTGGCGGGGGTGGCGTCGGGCGGGAGGTCCACGGGGTTGGCGACCTGCGACGGGTCGGGGAGCACCGACCGGAGCTGTTGCTGGGTCCTGGCCGACAGCTCCACCACCTCCAGGCCGGCGGCGCGGGCCGCGCCGGCGGCGAGGGCACCCGGCCCGCCGCCGCTGCCGATGATGGCCACACGGCGGCCGGCGGGGAGCGGCTGGCTCGCCAGGACCTGGGCCACGTCGAGCAGCTCCTCGAGCGTCTCGGTCCGGATGACCCCGGTCTGGCGGAACAGGGCGGCCACCGCCCGGTCGTCGCCGGCGGGCCCCGTGGCCGGCGTCGGGTCGCCGGGTGCCGGCGTCGGGTCGCCGCTCTTCACCGCGACGACGGGCTTGTTGCGTGCGACCCGCCGGGCGATCCGGGCGAAGGTGCGGGGGTTGCCGAAGGTCTCGATGTACATGCACACGACCGTCGTTCGCCCGTCCCCGTCCCAGTACTGGAGCAGGTCGTTGCCGCTGATGTCCGCCTTGTTGCCCGTCGAGACGAACGTCGACACCCCGAGACCCCGGCGGTTGAGCTCGTCGAGCAGCACCACCCCGAGCGCCCCCGACTGGGCGATGAAGCCGATCCCGCCGGCGGGGGGCATGGCGGCGAAGGTCGCCGCCAGCCGGACACCGGGGTCGGTGTTGAGGACGCCCATGCAGTTGGGCCCGACGAGGCGCATCCCGTTGCGGCGCGCTTCGGTGACGAGGCGCCGCTCCGCCTCCCGCCCGGCGTCGTCCCGGTCGGCGAAGCCCGAGGAGATCACGACCAGACCCCCGACGTGCTTGCGGACGCACTGCTCGACCACACCGGGGACGGCGTCGGCGCGGACGGCGACGACGGCCAGCTCGACGGTGTCGGGTATGTCCAGGACGCTCCGGTACGCCCGCACGCTGCAGACGTGCTCGGCCTCCGGGTTGACGGGGTACACCGGGCCGTCGAACCCGCCGGAGAGGAGGTTGCGCACCAACTGGTGGCCCAGGGTGCCCTCCCGGCGGCTGGCGCCGATCACGGCGACGCTGCGCGGCGCCAGCAGGCGCCGCACCGAGCGGGCCGTGGCCGCCCGCTCCCGGTCGTGGGCGAGCGCCAGGGAGGCCTCCGTCGCCACGATGGGGAAGGCCACCCGGATGACGCCGTCGGCGAAGGTCCGCTCGTCGTCGAAGCCTGCCTTGTGGAACACCCGGAGCATGCGGCTGTTGCCGGGGAGGGTGTCGGCCACGAATCGCGAGATGCCTGCCGCCCGGGCGAAGGTGACCAAGTGCTCGAGCAGCACCGTCCCCAACCCCCGGCCCTGGTGGGCGTCGTCGACGAGGAAGGCGACCTCCGCCTCGCCGCCCTCCCCGGCCCGGGAGGGGAGGTGCTCGTAGCGGCCGACGGCGATGATGTCGTCGCCGAGCAGCGCAACCAGGGCGAGTCGGTCGACGTAGTCCACGTTCACGAACCGCTCTAGCATCTGAGGCGACAGCGTTGTCACAGGGCTGAAGAACCGGAAGTAGATCGTCTCCGCCGACAACCGGCCGTGCAGGGCTTCGATCGCCGGGCCGTCGGTCGGCCGGATCGGCCGGACGTGGACGGTACCGCCGTCGCGGAGGACGACGTCCCACTCCCAGCGCTCCGGGTAGGCCGGGGCGTCGATGGCGGTCACCTCAGCCGACAGGGGCGACCGGTGCGGCCGGCGCCAGCGGCAGTGATGCCTCCAGGGCGCCACCGGCGGTGCGTCGCACCATGTCTGCCAGCGTGAAGGAGTCGAGGTGGTGGCGCATGTGCTCGCCGACCTCCGCCCACAGGGCGAGCAGGGCACACTGGCCTTCGTGGTCGCACGCCCCGTTCTGGTGCGGCTCGCCAAAATCGCCGGCGACTATCGGCCCGTCGACGGCGCTCACGATCTCCCCCAGGGTGATTGCCTCGGCCGGACGGGCCAGGACGTAGCCGCCACCGACGCCGCGCTTGGAGCGCACCAGGCCGGCGCCCTTCACGGCCAGCAGGATCTGCTCGAGGTACGGCTGGGGCAGACCGGTTCGCAGCGCGATGTCGCGCACCGACGTGGGCTGCTCGTCGGCGTGCAGGGCCAGCGACAGCAGCGCCCGGCTCGCGTAGTCGCCGCGCGTCGAGACCTTCACGGGCCCATGGTAGGCGCCGGGTCGGTAGCGTCGGCCGGATGTTCCCCCCCGCCCCGACCCTCCCCGCCTACGGTGGCGCGTGCCTCTCCGGCCTCCTGCCGGCGCTGCTCGCCGCCCCCGGTGAGCGTCCCGCCTGGGTGCCCGAGCCGGCGGCCGACGCCCGCCAGGTCCTGCTCCTGGTCCTCGACGGCCTCGGGTGGGAGCAGCTCCAGGCGCGCCCGGCACTGGCGCCGACCCTGGCGGCCATGGCGGGCGGGCCGATCACCTCGGTCGCTCCCACCACCACGGCGACCGCCCTCACGTCGATCTCGACGGGGCGGGCGCCGGCCGACCACGGCGTCGTCGGCTACCGCGTCCGGGTCGTCGGCCCCCAGGGTGAGGAGGTGATGAACGTGCTGCGCTGGACCACGGCGTCGGGCGACGCCCGGGGTTTCGTGGCACCGGAGACGTTCTCCTCCGCCGAGCCCTTCGGTGGGCGGAGGCTGCCGGTCGTGAGCCGGTCGAAGTTCAACGGCTCCGGGTTCTCCGTGGCCCACCTCCGCAACGCCGTCAACCGCAGCTGGCATCTCCCCTCCGGGATGGCGGTGGAGGTGGCTGCCGCCCTGGCCGAGGGTGAGGCGCTGGTGTACGCCTACTACGACGGGATCGACACGGTCGCCCACGCCGCCGGCCTCGGCGCCCACTACGACGCCGAGCTCCGCTGGACCGACCGCCTCGTCGCCGATCTCCTCTCCCTGCTCCCACGAGGCGCCGTGCTGGTGGTGACCGCCGACCACGGCCAGGTGGAGGTGGGGGGCGGGGCCACCGCCCTCGACCGGGCGGTCCTCGATGGCGTTCGCCTGATGTCGGGGGAGGCCCGGTTCCGGTGGCTCCACGTCCGCGACGGTGCCGCCGGCGACGTGCGGGCGGCAGTCGCCGAGCGCTACGGGGCCGAGGCCTGGGTGCGCACGCTCGACGAGCTCGATGCCGACGGGTGGTACGGCGGCCGGCTCGGTCCCGTCGTGCGCGAGCGGCTCGGGGACGTGGCCCTCGTCCCGTTCCGGCCGGTTGCCTACCTCGAGCCCGACGACGACGGCGAGGCGCGCCTGGTGTGCCGCCACGGCTCGCTCACCGCCGGCGAGGTGCTGGTGCCCCTGCTGGCCGCCGCCGGCGTCGGGGCGAGTAGTGGCGGGGTGGTGGGCAAGCCTTTCCGGGAGAGGCAGACTGGAGGCATGTCCCCAGAGGAGCGGTTGCCGTCAGAGCTCGTGATCGTGCATGGCCCCGGCCCGGACCAAGATGGTGAGAACGCTGTCAACGAGATGGTCGAGCAGCCGGCGAAGATCATGCGGATCGGCTCGATGATCAAGCAGCTCCTCGACGAGGTGCGCCAGGCGCCTCTCGACGAGGCGAGCCGCACCCGCCTGCGTGACGTCTACGACACTTCGGTCAAGGAGCTGGCGAGCGGCCTGTCCCCGGACCTGAGGGAGGAGTTGGAGCGCCTGACGCTGCCCTTCGGCGAGGAGGGCGTGCCGAGCGAGAGCGAGTTGCGCGTCGCCCAAGCCCAGCTGGTCGGATGGCTCGAGGGCCTGTTCCACGGCATCCAGGCGACCCTGTTCGCCCAGCAGATGGCCGCCCGCAACCAGCTCGAGGAGATGCGCCGGCGCAGCCTGCCGGCCGCCCCCGAAGACCGGGCGGCCCAGCCGGGGGGCACCTACCTGTAGCGCTGGAGCGCTTCGCGGATCACTGCCACCAATCGGCTGCGGTCATGGACGACGTCCCACCAGGTGTAGACGAGCAGTTGCTGGCCGCCGAGCCGCACCTCCACCCAGGATCTCTACGGCACACGGGTGGGCGCGCTGGCCGGCGCCACCCCGACCCGCCCGTACAGCGTGGTCCGCTGCTGCAGCGGGCGGCCGAGGGGCTCGACGATCCGCCTGAAGTCCTCGGGGGTCATCAGCTGCCCGTGCGTGGCGCCGGCGGCGCGTGAGATGTTCTCGTCCATGAGGGTGCCGCCGAGGTCGTTGCAGCCGGCGGCGAGCAGCTGGGGGATGGCGTCGGGACCGAGCTTCACCCACGACGCCTGGACGTTGGGGATGGCGCCGGCGTAGGCGATGCGCCCGACGGCGTGGATGAGGACCGCCTCGCGGAACGTCGGGCCACGCCGGGACCGCTTCTGGAGGTAGATGGGTGTGGCCATGTGGACGAACGGGAGGGGCACGAGCTCCGTGAACCCGCCGGTCTCGCGCTGGAGCGCCCGGGTGCGCAGGAGGTGGCGGGCCCAGTGCACGGGCCGCTCGACGGCGCCGAACATGATCGTCACGTTGGATCGCAACCCGACGGCGTGGGCGCTGCGGTGCGCCTCGAGCCACTCGTCGGTGCTGACCTTGTCGGGGCAGAGCACCGCCCGCACCTCGTCGTCGAGGATCTCGGCGGCGGTGCCGGGGAGTGACCGCAGGCCGGCGTCCTTCAGCCGGCGCAGGTAGGAGGTGAGCGGTTCGCCGAGCCGGCGGGCGCCCTCGGTGACCTCGAGCGCCGTGAAGCCGTGGATGTGGATTGTCGGGGACGCCGCCCGGACAGCCCTGATGACCTCGAGGTAGTAGTCCCCGTCGAACTTGGGGTGGATGCCGCCCTGCAGGCACACCTCGGTGGCGCCGAGCTTCTCGGCCTCGGCGACGCGGCGGCCGATCTCGTCGAAGTCGAGCAGGTAAGGGTCTCCTCGGAGGTTGAGTGACAGCGGCCCCTTGCTGAAAGCGCAGAAACGGCACTTGAAGGTGCAGACGTTGGTGTAGTTGATGTTGCGGTTGACGACGTAGGTGACGGCGTCGCCCGCCTCCCGGCGGCGGATCTCGTCGGCGACCAGAGCGACCGCCCGCACCTCGGGTCCCCGAGCCCCGAAGAGGGTGACGAGCTCTTCCTCGCCGAGCTCCTCGCCGGCGAGGGCGCCGGCGAGGACCTCCCCGACGGCGCCGCCTGCCGACGGGCGCGCCCCCGGCACGACCAGCACCGGCGGGGGGGTGTCGCCTCCTGAGCACCAGGCCTCGAGGTCCCGGCCGAGGCCCTCGGCGTCCGAGTGGTCGAGGACCGGGAACCGCATGGCCGGGTCGAGCCAGCGCTCGGCTCGAGCCGCGAACGACGGGTAGACGGTGAGGCGGGGCGCCAGCGTGCGGCCCCGTTGCTCGGTGGCGGTGCGGAGGGCCTCGATGGCCGGCCAGGGGCGTTCGGGGTTCACGTGGTCGGGCGTGATCGGGGAGACCCCGCCCCAGTCGTCGATGCCGGCGTCGAGCAGGGCAGCGAAGTCGTCGGAGAGGTTGGGCGGCGCCTGCAGGTGGATGGACGGGGGGAGGAGCAGGCGGGCCGCGGCGATGGTCCGCAAGTAGTCGTCGTCGCCGGGGGCGGGGGTCGCGTGCATCGCCGTGCCGGGCTTGGGCAGGAAGTTCTGGACGATCACCTCCTGCACGTGACCCCACCGCCCGTGGGCGGCAGCGATGGCATCGAGGGAGCGGACCCGGTCGGCGAAGGTCTCGCCGATGCCGACGAGGATGCCCGTGGTGAACGGGATGGAGAGCGCGCCGGCGGCTTCGAGGGTCGCCAGGCGGCGGGCCGGGGTCTTGTCGGGCGAACCCCGGTGGGCGGCCAGGCCGTCGACGAGGACCTCGAGCATCATGCCCTGCGAGGCGGTGACGGGCCGCAGGGTGGCGAGCTCCTCGGCGGACAGCGCGCCGGCGTTGGCGTGGGGGAGCAGGCCGGTCTCGTCCCGTACGGCCGCGCACGCCGCCGCCAGGTACTCGACGGTCGACGAGAAGCCCTCCGACGCCAGCCACCGGGCGGCCACCGGGTAGCGCTGCTCGGGGCGCTCGCCGAGGGTGAACAGCACCTCGTGGCATCCAGCCGCCGCCCCCCTGCGGGCGATGGCGAGCACCTCTTCGATCGTGAGGAACGGCGAGGCGACGCGGGCAGGCGCCTTGGCGAAGGTGCAGTAGCCGCAGCGGTCCCGGCACAGCTCGGTCAGCGGCACGAACACCTTGGGCGAGAAGGTGGTGCGGGTGCCGAAGGCGGTGTCGCGAACCGCTCGCGCCGCCGCCATGAGCTCGTCGAGAGGAGTGGCGGCCAAGCCGCCCGGGCTGAGATCGAAGGTCACAGGACCGACGCTACCGAAGGCGGGCCGCCGGGCGAGCGCCGCCGCCGGGCGAGCGCCGCCGCCGGCGGCGGCGAGCCACGGAGGGGTGCTGGAGCCGACGGCCCGGCGCGCTAGCCTTCCCCGCGAGGAATCACACCGGTGTAAGCCTGTCCACAGGCCCGTCCACAGCTCCTGTGGATCACCGTGGTCGGGACGCCGAGCGAGGAGGAGAATCGGCTGTGGCGGCCTCGTTCACCCATCTGCACCTTCACACCGAGTTCTCGATGCTCGACGGTGCGGCCCGGGTGAGCGAGGTGGTGGCCAAGGCCGCGTCCGACGGCCAGCCGGCGATCGGCATCACCGATCACGGCAACATGTACGGCGTCCTCGACTTCTACAAGGAGGCCCGCAACGTCGGCATCAAGCCGATCATCGGCACCGAGGCGTACATGGCCAGGGAGAGCCGCCACGAGCGCCCCGCCCGCCGGGGCCGCATCGACGACGGTGGGGGCGACGGTGAGGGGGGGGCCAAGCTCTACTACCACCTGACGCTGCTCGCCGAGTCCGACGTCGGGTACAAGAACCTGCTGGAGCTGTCGAGCGAGGCCTACCTCGACGGTTACTACATCAAGCCCCGGGTCGACTGGGACATGCTGGCCGCCCACCACGAGGGTCTCATCGCCACGACCGGTTGCCTCGGCGGCGTCGTGGCGCAGGCGTTGCTCGGTGGCCAGGCCGACAAGGCGACCGAGCTCGCCGCCCGGCTGCAGGACATATTCGGGCGCGACAGCCTGTTCATCGAGCTCCAGGACCACGGCCTGGCCGAGCAGCGCCGCACCAACCCTCAGCTGTTGGAGATCGCCGAGCGCATCGGCGCTCCACTGCTGGCCACCAACGACAGCCACTACACCGACCGGGGCGACGCTGTCGCCCACGACGCCCTGCTCTGCGTGCAGACCGGGTCGGTCATGGACGACCCCAAGCGGTTCAAGTTCGACGGCGAGGAGCACTACCTGAAGACGGCCGCCGAGATGCGCCAGCTGTTCGCCGAGGTGCCCGAGGCGTGCGACAACACCTTGTGGGTCGCCGAGCGGGCCGACGTCGAGATCGAGTTCGGCAACCCCAAGCTTCCGAGCTACCCCCGGCCGGCGGGCTTCGCCACGGCCGACGACTACCTGCGCCACCTGGCGTTGCGGGGTGCCGGCGATCGCTACGGGTCCCCCGTCCCCGGTGAGGTCGTCGAGCGGCTCGACTACGAGCTCGGGGTCATCTCCTCCATGGGGTTCTCGGACTACTTCCTCGTCGTCTGGGACCTGATCGACCACGCCCGGCGTCAGGGCATCCGCGTCGGGCCCGGTCGGGGCAGCGCAGCCGGCTGCTGCGTCGCCTACTGCCTGCGCATCGTGGACGTCGACCCGATCGCCCACGGCCTCATCTTCGAGCGGTTCCTCAACCCGGGCCGCAAGCAGATGCCGGACATCGACATGGACTTCGACGAGCGGTTCCGGTCGGAGATGATCCGTTACGCCGCCGAGAAGTGGGGCTGGGACCACGTGGCCCAGATCGTCACGTTCTCGACGATCAAGGCCCGAGCGGCGGTGCGCGACGCGGCGCGGGTGCTCGGATACCCCTACGGCGTCGGCGACCGCGTCGCCAAGGCGATGCCCCCTCTCGTCATGGGCCGGGACACCCCGCTGTGGGCGTGCATGGAGGAGCACCCCAAGTTCGCCGACGGCTTCAAGGCGGCCGTCGAGCTGCGGGAGATGTACCGCGCCGACCCGGACGTGAAGCGGGTCGTCGACGTCGCCCGCGGGCTCGAGGGGCTCCGCCGCCAGGACGGCATCCACGCCGCCGCCGTGGTGATCTCCGCCGAGCCGCTGACCGAGCACCTCCCCATCCAGCGCAAGCCGGAGGCCGGCGGCCGGCCCGAGGACGCCCCCATCGTCACCCAGTATGAGATGCACGGCGTGGAGGAGCTCGGCCTGCTCAAGATGGACTTCCTCGGGCTGCGCAACCTGTCGGTGATCGAGCGCACCCTCGACCTGATCGAGGCCAACACCGGCGAGCGCCCCGACATCGACCGCCTGCCTCTCGACGACGGTCCGACCTTCGAGATGCTCCGGCGGGGGGAGAGCATCGGCGTGTTCCAGCTCGAGGGCGGGCCGATGCGAGCCCTGCTGCGAGCGCTGGCGCCGACCGACTTCGCCGACGTGGCCGCCCTCAACGCCCTGTACCGGCCGGGCCCGATGGCCCACAACATGCACTACGACTACGCCGACCGGAAGAACGGGCGGAAGCCGGTCACCTACCTCCATCCCGACCTGGAGCCCGTGCTCGCCGACACCCAGGGGCTGATGATCTACCAGGAGTCGATGATGCGGGTGGCCCAGAAGGTGGCCGGCTACACCCTGGAGGAGGCCGACAACCTCCGGAAGGCAGCGGGCAAGAAGGTCCGCGAGATCATGGCCAGGGAGCGGGAGAAGTTCGTGGCGGGCTGCGAGCGCACCGGGTACGGCCGCCAGCTGGGGACGCAGCTGTTCGACATGATCGAGCCGTTCGCCGACTACGCCTTCAACAAGAGCCATGCCTTCGGCTACGGGCTCGTCATCTACTGGACGGCCTGGCTCAAGGCCAACCACCCCGCCGAGTACCTCGCAGCGCTCCTCACGAGCGTCAAGGACGACAAGGACAAGACGGCCGTCTACCTCGCCGAGTGCCGCGCCCTCGGCATCGAGGTCCTCGTGCCCGACGTCAACGTCTCGATGTCGGAGTTCACCGCCGTGCGTGGCGGCGGCGTACAGGGAAACGGCGTCATCCCCTTCGGCCTGTCCGCCATCCGCAACGTCGGGGAGGGCCTCGTCGAGCGGATCATCGCCGAGCGGGAGGCGGCGGGGCCGTTCACCGACTTCTACGACTTCGCCCGCCGGGTCGACCCCGTGGTCCTCAACAAGCGCACGGTCGAGTCGCTCGTCAAGGCGGGGGCCTTCGACTCCCTCGGGCACCCGAGGATGGGCCTCTGCCAGGTCTTCGACCAGATCGTCGACCGCACCCTCGCCCGCCGACGAGAGCAGGACCAGGGCGTGATGAGCCTTTTCGGGGACTTGGGCGACGGGGACGGCGACGGCGGCTTCGACGACGCCCGGGTGCCGATCCAGGCGGTCGAGTTCGACAAGAGCCAGCGGCTCACCTTCGAGAAGGAGATGCTCGGCCTCTACATCTCCGACCACCCGCTGCTCGGCCTCGAGGCCGCCCTCGGGCGCCACGTCGACGCAACGATCAACGACCTGCGGGACGAAGCGGCGACGAGCGGCGTCGACCGGGGCGAGCCGCGCTGGGTCGGCGGGGTCGTCACCGGCCTGGCGCGCAAGTACACCAAACGGGGTGAGCTGATGGCGACGTTCGTGCTCGAGGACCTCCAGTCCGCGATCGAGGTCTGGGTGTTCCCCCGGACGATGTCCGACGTCGCCCACCTGCTCGCCGACGACACCGTCGTCTGCGTGAAGGGGCGGCTCGACACCAGGGACGACCAACCCAAGCTCGTCTGCCTGGAGGTGAGGCGCCCCGAGCTGGTCGCCGGGGCCGAGCCCCTGCACCTGCAGCTTCCGGTCCAGGCGCTCACCGAGGACCGCGTCGACCGGCTGAAGAAGGTCCTCGGCGACCACCCGGGGGAGTCCCCGGTGCTCCTGCACGTCGGCACCAAGTGCCTCCGCCTGGACGCCGCATGGGGGGTGGACGCCAGCACCGGACTGCTCGGCGAGCTACGGGTGCTCCTCGGCCCGGGGTGCCTTTGGAACGGAGGGGCCGCGAGCGCCTAAAATGGCGCGGTCAGGCTGGTAGGTTCGAGGAGGGTAGTCGCCGATATGCCTCTGGACGTCGAGACCAAGGACTGCACCGCCCTCTCCGACGGCGAGTTGGCCGAGATGGCGGACCTGGTCACGGACGGCCCGGCCGGGTTCGGCATCGGGTTGCTCTCCAAGCAGGCCGAGGAGTGGGTGCTGATCACCCAGGTGCGCGAGGCCGGCAAGCTCCTCGGCTTCTCGTTCTGCACCCTCGAGCGCATAGGCGGTACCCCGTGCCTGCTGTGGGGGCTGGCGTCGGTGCGCCGCAACGCCAGGCGGGACAAGGTGCTGGAGGCGTTGACCGCCGGCCAGTTCCGCCGTGCGGTGCTGGCCTTCCCCGACGAGGACGTGCTCGTCGGCACCCGCTTCATCGACCCCGGCGCCTTCGTGGCGTTCAGGGGGCTCGAGGAGGTCTGTCCCCGGCCCGGTCACAAGCCTTCCGGCGAGGAGCGGGCGTGGAGTCGCCGCCTCGCCAAGCGCTTCGGGGCGGAGGGCCGCATCGACGACCGGGCCTTCGTGGTGACCGGCGACGGCGCTGTGACGGGGGTGTTCGACTTCTCTGCCACCAAGCCCGAGACCGTCGCTCCGGAGGTCGCGTCCTTCTTCGCTCCCCTCGACGCCGCCCGCCACGACGTGCTCGTTGCCTTCGGGTGGGGCATGGCGGAGGATCTCGCCTCCCGCTACGGCTCGTAGCGGTCCCCCCACGAGCAGCTCTTCCGCCGAGCCGCCTGGCGGTCGGACGCGGCTCAGGCGGCGATCCGACGTCGTGCGAGACGATCAGGATGGTGGCGCCGTCGCCCGCAGCCGCGTCACCAGCCCTCAACCTGAGCGGTCGTGGGCAGCCGGCTGGGAGGACCATGCACCAGCGTGCTCCCGCCGGCAGGCGGGCCGACCGGCGCCGGCCTCAGGGGTGGGGCAGGACCGCCTCGACGACCTTGTGGCAGTGCCCGTCGATCGGGGGGGTGAGGGCTACGAGCAGGCGGGTGCGCCGGGCGGTGACCAGGTTGCGCTGCCCTGCGCTGTCCATGACCCCGGCCAGCCGGCGGTCGAGGCAGGGCAGCTCCCGTTGGATGCCGAGCCAGGGGAACCGGCAGGCCAGGTACGAGCTGTCCCGGTGCAGGTGGACCGGTCCGAGGGGCTCGACGAGAGCGATGGACGGATGATCGGCGCGCCGCTCCCAGAACGGCACGGTCGGCCCGTGGCTGGACAGCAGCGGGGCGTCGGCCGGGTGCAGCAGCGGCCGGAGGAGCTTCTCGACGCGCCGGGCGGGCATGCGGCCGGCGGGTTGGGGGGGCCCGGCGAGGACGAGCGCCTCCGGTTGGGCGGGGTCGGGGACCGCGTCGGCGTCCCCGTCCGCCCCGGCGCCGAGGGTCACATCCACGACGTCGTAGGCCCGGGGGCGCTGCCCCGGCACCGCCGGCGACCAGGCCCGCACGAGGACCCCCGTGTCGAGGTCGACGCCGGCGCAGTAGGTGGCGTCGGCGGCGAGGACCATGAGCGAGAGGGTCGTGCCCGGTTCCGGGTGGAGCCGAGGAACGTCGGTACGTACGACCCGGAAGTCGGGAGCGGTGATCGCCGTCATCGCCTCGCCATCCTTGCCTCCGCCGGGCCGCCGGTGGTGGATGGTGGTGGACGGCAGGTCCAGCGAGGGGTAGGGCAGGCCGGCACCGAGGTCCGATGCCGTCGCCCGAGGTGGGTGGGGGAGGGCGGGGACTTTCCTCGTGGTGCCGTCTACACCGCCCATTCTTCGAGCTCCTCCTCCAGCTCCTCCGGCGTTGCCACGGGCGCCTTGCATGTTGAGTCCCGACACACGAACGCCAGCCCGGCGGTGTCGGCGCCGTCCCGCCCCGCCCACAGCGGCGAGGCGTAGGGCTCTCCCCACGCCAGCACCGTCCCCGGCCGGTAGCCGGCCGACGCCACCGCCACCAGGTCGGGGCGCGCCCCGGTCACGACCACCTCGGTCAGCCCGGTCGTGTCCAGGTCGGCCACCGCCACGAGGCCGGTGAACGCCGCCGGCGCCTTCGCCAGGGCCGGTCCCATGGCGCTGACGACGTTGCGGCCGGCAGCGAGGAAGCCCTCGTTGCCGGTCAGGGTCCCGAGCCGCAGCAGCGCTCCGGCGGCCACCGACTGGGTTGACGGCACTGCCCCGTCGTAGGTGTCCTTGGTCCGGGCGACGAGCCTCTCGCTGTCCCACCCCGCCGTGTGGAACCCGCCGGCCTCGTCATCCCAGAACAGCCCCACGAGGGCGTCGGCCGCGGTGGCGGCCTGCTCGATCCACCGGGCCTCCCCGGTCGCCTCAGCCAGCCTGGTGAAGGCCTCGACGAGCCAAGCATGGTCCGAGGCGTACGCCGGGTGGCGGGCCCGGCCGGCCTGCCAGCTGCGCATCCACCGACCTTCGGGGCAGAGGGCGTCGGCGAGGAACTCGGCGGTGTCGCGGGCGGCGGCCACCCATTGGGGGCGGCCCATGAGCCGGCCCGCCTCGGCCAGGGCGGCGACGGCCATCGCGTTCCACTCGGTGAGCACCTTGGCGTCGAGGCCGGGCCGGACCCGGCCCTCGCGCCGCTCGTACAGCGTCGCCCGGGCGGCCTCGACCTCAGGCGGGCGGGCCAGCACGCCGCGCTCGGGGCGCCACAGGACGTTGCGGCCCTCCCAGTTGCCGGCGGGCGTGGCGCCGTACCACTCGGCGGCGTCGCCACCGGCGTCGACGAGCTCCTCGTAGGACCACACGTAGAAACGGCCCTCCTCGCCCTCGCTGTCGGCGTCCTCGGCCGACGACAGGCCGCCGCCGGGCTGGCGCATCGGCGGGCGCAGCAGGTAGGCGACCGTCTCCTCCACGACCTGGCGGTAGTGGGTCTCGCCCGTCGCCGCCCAGGCGCGGGCGTACAGCCGGGTGAGCAGCGCGTTGTCGTAGAGCATCTTCTCGAAGTGGGGGACCAACCACCGCCGGTCGGTGGCGTAGCGGGCGAACCCCCCTCCGATGTGGTCGTAGATGCCGCCGGATGCGATGGCGTCGAGGGTCGTGGTGAGGGCGGCGGCGATGTCGTCGCGGCCGGTGCGGTCCCACGCCTGCAGCAGCAGCTCGAGGATAGGTGGCTGCGGGAACTTGGGTGCCTGGCCGAAGCCGCCCCACTCCGGGTCGAAGCGCGACAGGAGAGCGTCGGCCGTGGCGGCGAGCAGCGCGGGGGAGCGGGCGGCGCGCCCGTCGCCGTCGGCCGCCCAGCCGAGCGACGGCAGGTCTGTCCCCCGCCGGACGGCGTCGACGAGCCGGCCGGCGTCGTCGCCCAGCTCCTGGCGCTTGGTGCGCCACGCCTCCCCCACCCGGGCGAGCAGCTCGAGGAACTGCGGCTTGGGGAAGTAGGTCCCGCCGAAGAAGGGGCGCCCGTCGGGCAGGAGGAACACCGTCATCGGCCAGCCGCCCCCGCCGGTGATGGCCTGCACCGCCTCCAAGTAGACGGCGTCGACGTCGGGGCGTTCCTCACGGTCGACCTTCACCGCCACGAAGTGCTCGTTGACCGCGGCGGCGACGTCGGGGTCCTCGAAGGACTCGTGGGCCATCACGTGGCACCAGTGGCACGCGCTGTAGCCGATCGACAGCAGCACGGGCACGTCCCGCCGCCTCGCCGTCTCGAAGGCCTCCTCACCCCACGGGTACCAGTCGACGGGGTTGCCGGCGTGCTGGAGCAGGTAAGGGCTGGTCTCGCCGGCGAGGTGGTTGGGGGCGGGCACCTGGGCCACGCTACCCGCCGGGCGGGGACCGACCGAGCCGCCGCCCACTCCCGTCTCCTGTCCCGTCTCCTGTCTCGTCTCCTGTCCGGCTGCCGTCGGCCGGGTGCGGATCGTTTCATCGAGAGGTGAAGCAACTG
Source organism: Acidimicrobiaceae bacterium (assembly GCA_027320105.1). Taxonomy (GTDB): domain Bacteria; phylum Actinomycetota; class Acidimicrobiia; order Acidimicrobiales; family Palsa-688; genus JAKAQB01. The sequence goes on from DAHVMA010000068.1 coordinate 82,953, forward strand.
TGAGTGATAACGACACACCCTGTGTACTTTTCACTCACAGTTTGCGGGGCCGGGCTCAGCAGGGGGTCGGGTTGTATGACGCGCTGGTCCGGTTCTGGACTATCGAACCGAGGGGCGCCTGGGGGGGGCCGGGCAAGACGACTCCTCCCCGGGTGGTGGTCTTCGGGGCCGAGGACGGCGTCGTCGGCGCCAGGGAGCCGGCGGCGGCAGGGCCGCCAGGCTTGGAGCCCGCGGGATGGGTCACGGCGGGGGCGATGACGGAGGCGTTCCACCTGGCGATGGTGGCGTTGTCGAGGCTGGGGACGGGGTAGAGCACGTCCCCGTACTGCCCGTCGTTGTTGACGATCTGGGTGGGCAGGGTGAAGGTGGCGAGGGTGCCGGAGCCCAGGCCACGGAAGGCTGCTGCGAGCTGGAGGAGCGTCCCGACTCCGAGGCCCTTGTCCACCGTGACGTCCTTCACCGCGGTGCTGACGAAGCGGTTCAGTTGCAGCGGGTTGCCGAGCAGGCTTGCCTTGACCCGTTGGACGGTGGCTCTGAGGAACGCCTGCTGGCGCTTGATCCGGCCGAAGGCTCCGCTCCCGTCGTATTGCCAGTAGCCACCCTCGTAGTAGGAGAAGAAGCGGCTCCGCACCAACGCGAGGGCCTGGGTGCCGTGCAGCGTGACGCAGCCGGCTCGCGGCACCGAAAGGCCGGACATGGAATCACGCGACGGGTAGGGGAAGCGGAGGCGGACCCCGCCGAGCGCGTTCACCATCGACGCCACACCCTGGAAGTTGATCTGCACGTAGTGCTGGATCCGGATGCCGAGGTCCTGCTCGACGGTGGCCACCATGTCAGCGGGACCGTGGGCGAGGGCATCGCTGATCTTGTTGGGCCCGCCGCCGCCGACGATCGGTGCGAAGTAGTCGTAGGGGATCGAGAGCAACGCCGCCCGACCGGTCCCCGGGTCGACGCGGGCCACGATCATCGTGTCGGCCCGCTGGCCCCCTCCCTGGGCGTCCTCGCCTACGAGCAGCACGTTGAACGCGCCGACGGGTGGCGCCGGATGGCTGGTCGCTCCCTGCGAGCTGCCGGTGCCGGCGCCGGCGCCGCTCGTCTGCAAGGTGGGGATGCTCACCCGGTGCAGCCGCGAAAGCTGGTAGCGGACATATCCGTAGCCGGCGCCGGAGGCGACGAGGACCATCGCCACGACCACGTTCATCGTGACGAGCATCCGTCTCGGCCAGCGCGAGCTGCGCTGCGAGCGGTGGCGTGGCAGGGTGCCGGGCTGGCGCAGGGAGTGGGCCGTGACCCCCGACGGTACCTGCTGCCCCCCCCTTTCAGCGGCCGGCCCCGTTGCGCGCTTTGCGCCGGCTCCCCTGCGGGGCCGCAAGAAGCACGGCACCGGGTGCACGACCACGCCGGCCACGACGGCGACGAGCCCTTGCGCCTCGGCGCCCGCAGCCGGACTAGAGGGCTGCCGGCTCAGGGGTGGCGCAGGAGCCGGGAGGCGACATCCACGAGCTCCGTTGTCCGATCTTCCCAATCGGCTTCCAGGCGCGAGAGGGGTTGCAGCAACTGCCGAGTGAGTCCAACCGACAGATACCGAATCGAGCGCGGAAGGTCGCCGGCGCTGCGGGGGGCTGGAGGTTCCGGGGGGCACCGCGCCCGGGTAGGCGTTCGCAGCACCAGGCGTCCCTGCCGGGGCGGCGGCCGGGTGGGCGAGGGCGGGGACTTTCGGCTACTTGTTGCAGTGACTGCAAGTTGCGTATACTGCAAGTCGTGGTGGTACTCGAGCATGACGGCGAGTCCGTCCGGGAGCGCAAGAAGCGTGAGACCCGGCTCGCTCTGACCCGTGCCGCCACCGCCTTGGTCGCCGAGCGGGGCTTCCCCGCCGTGACCGCCGAGCGCATCGCGCTGCGGGCGGGGGTGTCGCCCCGCACCTTCTTCAACTACTTCGCCACCAAGGAGGACGCCCTCGTCGGTCACGACCCGCAGCGGGTCGCCCAGATCGTCGACGCCCTCCGCCGGCGCCCGCCGTCCGAGCCGCCGCTCGAGGCGTTGCGGGCCGTGCTGGTCGAGCTCCTGCCTCCGAGCGACGTGGACCCAGCGGAGCTCCTCGATCGCCTGCGCGTCCTGCGCGCCGAGCCGCAGCTGCTCGCCTACCAGGCGTTGCGCTTCGAGGACCTCGAGCGTGCCCTGGCGCGAGCCCTGTCCGAGCGACGGGGTATCGACCCCGACAACGATCCGCACGCCGCCCTCCTCGTCGCGTGCGTCATGGCGGCCGGCCGGACCGCATTCATGGCCTGGTGCGGCACCGACGGGCGTGAGCCCCTCGAGCGGATCCTCGCCCGACAGTTCGACGTTCTCGCCGCCGGGCTGGCGGCCACCGCAAGGAGCACTACGTGACCGAAGTCTTCGACGCCGCCGGCGCGGCGGCGCCGCCCGCCGGCCCCCTCGACCTGGAGCGGCGCAAGGTGCTGCTAATCATCGGCGCGCTCATGCTCGGCATGCTGCTCGCTGCCCTCGACCAGACCGTGGTCTCGACGGCGCTGCCCACCATCGTCGGCGACCTCGGCGGCGCCTCCCACATCGCATGGATCGTCACCGCCTACCTGCTCACCTCCACCGTCTCCACGCCCCTGTGGGGCAAGCTCGGCGACCTCTACGGCCGCAAGGCGTTCTTCCAGGCATCGATCGTCATCTTCCTGGTCGGCTCGGCGCTGTCGGGCGTGAGCCAGAGCCTCAGCATGCTGATCGCCTTCCGCGCCCTCCAGGGCCTCGGCGCCGGCGGGCTCATGGTCGGCGCCCAGTCCATCGTCGGCGATGTCGTGCCGCCGCGGGAGAGGGGGCGGTACCAGGGGATGTTCGGGGCGGTGTTCGCGGTCACGACCGTCGTCGGACCGCTCCTCGGCGGCTTCCTCACCCAGCACGCCAGCTGGCGCTGGGTGTTCTACCTCAACCTTCCCATCGGGGCCGTCGCCCTCGTCGTCACCGCCGCCGTCCTGCCGGGCAACCTCGCCCGGATCAGGCGGGTCATCGACTACTGGGGTGCTCTGCTGCTCACGCTGTCGGTCACGGCGTTCGTGCTCCTCGTGAGCCTCGGCGGCGTCACCTACGCCTGGGGCTCGGCGCCCATCTTCGTCCTCGGCGCCTCGGGTGTCGCGCTGCTCGTCGCCTGGTCGGTCGTGGAGCGCACGGCCGCCGAGCCGATCCTCCCGCTCCGGCTGTTCGCGAACAAGACGTTCTCCGCCACCAGCGCGATCGGCTTCGTGGTCGGCTTCGCCCTGTTCGGGGGGGTGACGTTCCTGCCCGTGTTCCTGCAGGTCTCCAGGGGCGTCGACCCCACCACATCGGGCCTGCAGCTGCTGCCGCTCATGGGCGGCCTGCTGTTCACCTCCGTCGCCTCGGGGCTGCTCATCAGCCGCTGGGGGCGATACAAGGTCTTCCCCGTCGTCGGCACCGCTGTCATGACCCTCGGGCTGTACCTGCTGTCGACCGTTCACGCCGGCACCTCCAACGGGCTCATGTCCTTGTACATGGTCGTCATGGGCCTCGGTATCGGGGGCGTGATGCAGGTCCTCGTCATTGCCGTGCAGAACGCCGTGCGCCACGAGGACCTCGGCGTCGCCACGGCGGGGGCGACGTTCTTCCGGTCGATCGGCGGCTCCTTCGGGGCGGCCATTTTCGGGGCGATCTTCTCCAACGTCTTGCGGGGCCAGCTCGCCGCCGACCTGAGGGGCGTGCCCCTGCCGAAGAACCTGGGCGACTCCGTCAGCCCGGCGCTGCTCCAGCAGCTGCCGGCCACCATCCTCCACGGCGTGCGCACCGCCTACGCGACCAGCTTCGACACGGTGTTCCTCGTGGCGGTGCCGATCGGGGCGGTGGCCTTCCTGCTGACATGGTTGCTGCCGGAGCTGCGGCTGCGCTCGGGAGGTGATGGCGCCCACGGGGCTGATGCGGCCGGCGGGGACGGGGTTGTGGCGCCGGCGGCCGGCGGGGACGCGGGGGATGCGGGTGGAGCCGGTGGTGCGGCGGTCGGTTTGCCGGCGGTCGGGTCGGCGGCGCCGGCGTTCACCGAGGCCGACGGCGACGGGGCGGACGCGGGTGACGCCTGGGGTGGCGCCGGCGGGCCGGGTCAGCCAACCGCCGCCGGCGATCGAAGGCCGGGATCGTGAGACCGGTGGCGGGGCCGGCGGGGGGAGGCGCCGGCACGCTCCGGGCTGGGCGCAGCCCTTGTCGCCGTGGGTGACCGGTGGTCGCTGCTCATCGTCGACGCACTCCTCGCGGCTGACCGGCTGCTGCGCTTCGGCGAGATGCAGGAGTCGGTCCCCGGCATCGCCACCAACGTGTTGACCCAGCGCCTTGGGCACCTCGAAGGCGTCCGGGTCCTTGTCGCCCGGCCGTACTCGCGGCGGGCCGAGGGCGATGTCGCCCGCCACCCAGCGTGGTCGGACACGAGAGGATGACTGAACCTTTGGAAGCCTGTTGTCGCTGGACGACAACAGGCTTCCAAAGTTCTGCCGGGGGGCTCCGGCACGCTGTCGCCTCCACCACCTCGAGTGGCGACGACCGCTTCCAAGATCGCCAGGCTCACTCATCGCGATCTCGTCGCCACTAAACGTGACTGCTCACCACGTGCCGGGGCCGGGGCGCGGACCCGTTGCCAGGCGAGGTGACCAGGTTGGCGACAGTCAGAGGCGAATCGCCGCCCCGCCGTGGGTCGCCCGTGCCTGCGACGCCCACGACGGGAACGGCTGGAGCGGTTCTCCGGCTCAGGTTTCGATCGTGGCGACCTTCTCCATCTCGGGCGGCGGCACGGCGGTCGGGTCGACGCCGTGGATGACCGGGATCATGTGCGTGGCGAGGTAGCGCTCGTGCTCGCTCTGCGGGTCCTGCATCATCTCGCCCATCGCCTGCCCGACCTTGTCCTGGTCCGTGCCCTTCCACACCAGGACCATGAGCTGGTCGCCGGGCGTGGCCTGGTGGTAGATGTGCTCTCGCATGACGCCCAGCCGCCGCAGGGTGACGCGCTGTGCCTCCGCCCGCTCGCCCTGTTCGGCGCTGACGACGAGCTCGAGCCACTCGTCCCGTCGCGCGACCGGAAGCACTTGGACTGTGAAGGAGTCCACAGACCACCCCTTTCGATGACGTCTCCGCCCCGGAGCCGTCGAGCCGATCCTGGCATGGGCCGGGCGCCTCGTCCAGTGGCCGGCCAGCCGTGTCCGTGCAGGCCGCTCTCGGCGATGCCCGAACTGGTCAACTAACGGTTGCGGCCCCGGGCGGCGACCGGCCAGCGGCCGGCGACCTCGCCGCCGGCGACCGCCACGAGCTCGTCGACGAGGTTGACCGTGTAGCAGACGTGGTTGGGCACGACGGCCACCCGGTCGCCGACGCGTGGGCGCCGCCCCGCCCCGACCCCCGCCCCGACCCCCGCCCAACCCACCATCTCGTTCCCGCCGCCCAGTGTCACGACGGCGTGATGCTCGGAGACGGACGTGACCACGGCGCCGGCCAGTTCCGGCAGCATCCCGTGGCCGGCGAGGTAGTCGGGCCGTTCGGGGCCGAGGACCTTCGAGCCGCTGTCCAGCACGAGCCGGTCGGCAGAGGGGGTGCTGACCACCGTGGCCACGACCCACAGGGCGACGTCGTCGGGGGTCGCCGTACCGAGGGCGACCTGCTGGGCATCGTGGAACACGTACACGCCGGGGCGCAGCTCGTTGACCACGCCCCCGGTCGAGAGGGCGGCGGTCGGTGTCGACCCGCCGCTCCGGCGAGCGCAGGCCACGCCGGCGTCGGCTTCGACGGCCGCCGCCGCAGTGGCCAGGGCGGCGTTCTCCTGCGACACGACGCTCGCCGCCGCGCCGGGCCGGTAGCTGTGGCCGGGGAACGTGAACACGCCTGCCACCCCGAACCCCGCCTGCACCGCTGCCAGCGCCACCGCGCCGGCTCCTGCGGGAGGCGCGCCGCTGCGTCCCATGCCCGAGTCCACCTCGACCATGACCGACACGCCCGTGGCCGGCTCGACCGTGCGCCGCAGCTGGGCCACGCCGGCGGCGGAGTCGGCGCCCACGCTGAGGTGCACCCCGGCGGAGGCGAGGGCGGTCAGACGCCGGCCGGCGTCGGCGTCGGCCCACAGTGGGTAGGCGACGAAAAGGTCGGTGGCCCCGCCGGCGGCGAAGACCTCCGCCTCCCCGACGGTGGCGACCGTGAGCCCGGCGGCGCCGGCGGCGAGCTGGCGACCGGCGATGGCCGGCGACTTGTGCGTCTTGGCGTGCGGGCGCAGCGCGATCCCTTCGGAGGCGGCGTGGGTCGCCATCCGGGCGATGTTGCGGTCGAGGCGCTCGACGTCGACGACGACCGCCGGCGTGTGCAGGTCCCCGCCGGGCAGCCACTGGCGCTCGACGTCGCCGGCGACCGCCGGCGTGCGCAGGTCCCCGCCGGGCACAGGTCTACTGGGCGGTGCCGGCGGTGAGTGTGTCGATGCGGCCGAGCACGCCGTCGTCGAGGCGTTCGAGGACCGCCAGCGCCTCCAGGTTCTCCCGTAGCTGCGAGACGCGGCTGGCGCCGGTGATGACCGTGGAGACGTGCGGGTTGCGGGCGCACCAGGCGATGGCGAGCTGCGAGAGGGTGGCGTCGAGCGACCGGGCCACCTCCTGCAGCTCCCGCACGGCGTCGTTGCGATCCGGGTCGCGCAGTGACTTCCGGAGCCACTCGTAGCCGGCCAGCGCTCCCCGGCTGCCGGAGGGGATGCCGTCGAGGTACTTGCCGGTGAGCAGGCCGGAGGCGAGTGGGCTCCAGGTGGTGAGCCCGAGACCGATGTCGTCGTAGAGGCGGGCGTACTCCTGCTCGACGCGCCGGCGGGTGAACAGGTTGTACTGCGGCTGCTCCATCACGGGCTTGTGGAGGTGGTGGCGCTCGGCGATCTCCCAGGCGGCGCGGATCTCGTCGGCGGACCACTCCGAGGTGCCCCAGTAGAGGGCCTTGCCGGCGGAGACGATCTCGGACATGGTCCGAACCGTCTCCTCGAGGGGGGTGTCGGGGTCAGACCGGTGGCAGAAGAGCAGGTCCACGAAGTCGAGCCCGAAGCGCTCGAGCGAAGCGTCGATCGCCTGCAACAGGTACTTGCGGTTGAGGGTGTTCTTCATGTTGGGGACGCCGTCGTGGAGGCCCCAGTACAGCTTGGTGGACACGACGTAGCTGTGGCGGGGCCAGCCGAGCTCCCGGAGCGCCTGGCCCATGATCCGCTCGGACTCACCGCCGGCGTAGGACTCGGCGTTGTCGAAGAAGTTGACGCCGCCTTCGCGGGCGGCGGCTAGGATCTCGGCCACGCCCCCGCCCTCGAGCTGCGGCCCGAACGTCACCCAGCTCCCGAGCGACAGCACGCTCACCTGCAGTCCTGAGCGACCGAGTCGGCGGTAGGGCATGTTCACGGAGAAAGACCTCCCGATGTGGCGGACCTGGCCAACCTACGTCAGCAGGCCGCGTTGCACTTTCCCGATGGCCGTCTTCGGCAGCGACGGGACAACGACCAGTTCGCGCGGCGCGGCGAACGCTGCCAGCCGTTCGCGCACCAAAGCCCGCAGGGCGTCGAGGGTGGGTGGCGGCGTGCCGGCGGCGGGAACGACCCAGGCGACGACCCGTTCGCCCCACTCCTCGTCGGGGCGGGCGGAGATGGCGACCTCGCCGACGGAGGGGTGCTCGGCGAGGATCGCCTCCACCGCCGCCGGCCACACGTTCTCCCCGCCGGTGACGATCAGGTCCGTGAGGCGGCCGTCGACGGCGAGGCGGCCGTCGACCCACCGCCCGGCGTCGCCGGTGGCGAACCAGCCGCCGGCGTCGAACGGCTCGGTCCCGTCCCGGTAGGCGCGCAGCAGCATCGGTCCTCGCACCCGGATCTGGCCGCCGGCGGGATCGACGGCGACGTCTGCGCCGTCTATGGGCACGCCGTCGTATACGACGCCGCTGCCGGTCTCGGTCATGCCGTAGGTGGTGCGCACGTTGTCGGGGAGCTGCCCGGGCGGGGCGCTGCCGCCGAGGACGACGGTGTGGAAGCGGTCGGCGCCGACGCGGCGCAGCGCCGTCGGCACGAGCGAGACGAACACGTCCGTCCCCGACGCCGCCAGCACCGCATCCCGGTCGAAGCCGCCGAGGACGGTCAGGGCCGCCCCGGTGGCGAGCGCCTTGGTGACGACCGTGAGGCCGCCGACGTGGCTGAGCGGCAGGCACGCCAGCCAGCGGTGCCGGCCCGGGTCGATGCCGAGGCGAGCCGAGGTGGCCAGGGCGGAGGCGGACACGGCGTCGTGGGTGAGGACCACGCCCTTGGGCTCGCCGGCGGTGCCGCTCGTTGCCATCACCAAGGCGTCGCCCGCCTCCACCGGCCGTCCGCCGGCGAGGCGGGTGCGGCCGCCGCCGTCTACGACGGCGGCGGCGCCGAGGGCGGCGAGAGCCGCGGCCCGCAGCGGTGCGGCGAGCCGGCTGTCGAGGGGCAGGGCGGCGTCGCCGCCGTCCCAGATCCGCCGGAGGGCGTCGACCCACGCCGGGCCGGCGGGCAGGTCGATTGCGACGAGGTCGGGCACCGCCGCTAGTTTGCCGACCATCATGGCCAACCGGTGGGTCCAGGCTGCCCGCCTGCGGACGCTGCCAGCGTCGGTGGTGCCGGTCGCTGTGGGGACGGCTGTGGCCGCAGCGGACGGCCGGGTGGTGGCCTGGCGGGCGGCGCTGGCGGCCGTGGTCGCCCTGGCGTTGCAGGTCGGCACCAACTACGCCAACGACTACAGCGACGGGGTGCGCGGCACCGACGAGCAGCGGGTCGGGCCGCCCCGGCTGGTGGCGTCGGGTCTGGCGTCGCCGGAGGCGGTGAGGCGGGCGGCGGTCACCGCCTTCGTCGTCGCCGCTGGTGCCGGCTTCGCCCTCGCGGCCGCCGTGTCGTGGTGGCTGCTCGCCGTCGGCGCGGCGTCGATCGCTGCGGGCTGGCTTTACACGGGCGGGCCTCGGCCCTACGGGTACGCCGGGCTCGGGGAGCTGTTCGTGTTCGTCTTCTTCGGGCTGGTTGCCACCGTCGGGACCGCCTACGTCCAGGCGGAGCGGATCACGGCCCTGGCCTTCCTGGCGGCCGTGCCCGTCGGGCTGCTGGCCGTGGCGCTGCTGGTGGTGAACAACCTGCGTGACCTACGCGGCGACGCCGCCGCCGGCAAGCGCACCCTGGCGGTGCGCATCGGCGCGCCGGCGACGCGGGCGACCTACGCCGCCTGCGCGTTGGCGCCCTTCGGCCTGGCCGCCGGCATCGCCGCCTACGGCCGGCCGTGGGCGCTGGTGGCGCTGATCGGCCTGCCGTTCGCCGTCATGCCGGTGCGGGCGGTGCTGGCCGGCGCCGGCGGGCGCGACCTCGTCGCCGTGCTCGGGGCGACCGGCAGGTTGCAGCTCGTCTTCGGTGCTCTGCTCGCCGCCGGCATCGCCGCCTAGACCTGAAGTACACGGTTAGCTGCCGGCTTTGATCTGGACGTGGCGCGCGGTGGACGAGGATGCTCCTGCGAGCCGTACGCGAAGGTGCTCCCCGACCTTCAGGGCGCTCGCCGTCGTTGTCTTCTTGCCTTCGGCGTAGGTGGTGCTCGGCGACGTGGTCACCGTTCGGGTCGCCCCGCCGGCCAGGCGGATGGTCAATCCGCCGGAGCTCTGGGCCACGAGGGTGCCACTGATCGAAGAGGGAAGGACGAGGACCGTCTCGGCCGCCGGGGGGCTTGTGGGAGAGAGGCGCACCCGCACGCGGGTCCCTGGGGCGATGGCGGAGGTGGTGAGGTGGCGATTACCCCGGAGGTACTGGGTCGACGAGGTGAGACCGATGGTCTCGGCTCTCCCGCGGACCTTCAGGTCCAACTTCGAGCCGCTCAGGGTGCTGACGGTTCCGACGACGACGTCGGTGCGCGCGGAGTGGGTCTTGGTTGGGTGACTGGAGGGGGGAGTGGACGAGGCCGATGAACATGCGGAGGCGAGCACTCCGAGGGCACCGATGACGAGGACGGCGCCCAGGCGTCGGCACCTCCTCCTGGGTCCGTGGTGTGTCGGCAGGTGGGCTGGTTGCATGGGTTCTTCTCAGCTCCGTTCTCTCACTGCTTCGACCAGGCGGGTGAGCGCCGGTAGGGCGGCGGTGACGCGCTGGCGGTCCGCAGCGTCGAGCTGGGCCAGCGCGTCCATCAGAAGGTCGAGGCGCCGGTCTCGCCAGTCAGCGAGCTCCGCCTGGGCGGTGCTGGTGAGGTAGAACCGGACCCCGCGGTGGTCCTCGGCGTCCCGCCTGCGCTCGAGCAGGCCGGCGCTCTCCAGCTGTCCTGCCATGGTGCTGACGGTGTTGGAGGCCAGGCGCAGGCCACGTGCCGCCTCGCGTACGCGGATCCCCGGTTGGCGGCGCACGAGGTTGAGCAGCTCGAGGTGCGAGCCGAGTTGCGCCCCCATGCCGAGGGGTCGGGCCAGGACTCGCCGGCGGATGACCCGGAAGGCGCAGAACAGCACCTCGGCCTGCTCGGCCAGCTCGGCTGCCGCCGCCTGCGCCCCCCTCGTCGCCGACCGCCTGGCGTCGCGGCGCGGGGGCGCGCTCATGGCGGCGCCCCGTCGCCGAGGGCCACGACAGGCAGCTGTGCGGTGGGCAGGGGACGGTCATCGGCCCAGATGTGGCCGGCCGGCCTGCGATGCCGGCGGAAGAGGCGCTGAGCGCCGTCGTCGAGGAGGGTGTAGAGCACCGGCACCACGAGCAGGCTGAGGGCGGTGGAGGAGATCAGGCCGCCTGTGAGCACGACGCCGAGGGGCATGCGCTCGGACGCGCCGGAGCCGTGCCCGAAGGCGAGAGGCGCCATGGCGAGGACCGTGGTCGCTGCGGTCATGAGGATGGGCCGGATGCGCGTGGCTCCCGGGGGATGAGACCCCCTGCCCGTCACGAGGAGGGCCTGCTGGTGCGATGCTCGACCTGACCCACCCGGGCCACCCTTCGGCAAGAATGTCTGTCTGTTACCGATGGAGTTTGCACCACGGGGCGCGCCATTCCATGGCGCGCCCGCGGGTGGGTCCCTCTAGCCGGCGAGGAACGGCGTGACCGCCGCCAACCAGGTGTCGGGCCGCTCCAGGTGGCAGGCGTGACCGGCACCGGCGATCACCGCCAGGCGAGCGTTGGCACCCACCGCCCCCACCAGGCGGCGGCCAAGCGCCAGGTAGGTCTCGTCGCGCTCGCCGGCGACGACGAGCACCGGCATGCGCATCTCGGCCAGGCGGTCCCACAGCGGCTCCTGCCTGCCGGTCCCGGCCAGCCGCAGGCTTGACGCCAGTCCCTCGGCCGTCCCCCCGAGGCGTGCCTCGACGGCGGCCGCTTCCCGGGGGAGGGTGGCGAACAGCGGCCGGCCCAGCCACCACTCGAGGAAGGCGGGCAGCCCGTCGCGCTCGATGCGCCGGGCGATGCCCTCGTCGGCCGCCGCCCGCCCCGCCCGCTCGGCGGGGTCGGAGATGCCGGCCGTGGCCGACACGAGCACCAGCCGCTCGACGAGGTGGGGGTGGCGCAGCGCTAGGTGCAGGGCGTAGCGGCCGCCCATCGAGTAGCCGACGTACGCGGCTCGCCCACCGGCGCCGGCGATGAGGTCGGCGCCGGTGGCCAGGTCGGCCCGCACGGCCGCCGCCCCGCCGTGGCCGGGGGCGTCGACGGCCACCACCTCGTGGGTGGCGGCGAGCCGCTCGGCCAGCGGCCCCCATGCTGCCGCCGACTGGGTGAAGCCGTGGATCAGCACGACGCGGCTGCCCATCCCTCGCGTCGCGGTCGGCAGCACCCGATGATGGTGGCATGAGCGCAGAGCACACCTTCGCGGCCACCCTCGTCGACGAGTGGGCGCGCGCCGGGCTGACCGACGCCGTCGTGGCCCCCGGGTCGCGCTCCACGCCGCTCGTCGCTGCCCTAGCCGCCGACGGCCGGCTGCGCCTCCACGTGGTCCTCGACGAGCGCTGCGCCGGCTTCGTGGCCCTCGGCCTCGGGCTGGCGACGGGCCGGCCGGCGCCGGTGGTGGTGACGAGCGGGACGGCGGCGGTCGAGCTGCACCCGGCCGTGGTGGAGGCCCACCACGCGGGCGTGCCGCTGCTCGTGGTCAGCGCCGACCGGCCGCCCGAGCTGCATGCCGTCGGGGCGCCGCAGACGATCGCCCAGGTCGGGCTGTACGGGGAGGCGGTCCGCTTCGCCGCCGACCCCGGCGTGGCATCGGAGGCGATGGCGGGGGCGTGGCGATCCCTGGCGGCGCGGTCCGTCGCCGAGACGGTGGGCAACCCCGCCGGTCCGGGAACCGTGCACCTCAACTTGAGGTTCAGAGATCCCTCGGTAGGCGATGCGGGCCCGCTCCCCCCAGGGCGGCCGCAGGGCCGGCCCTGGCACGCCGTCGCCGGCCGGCGCGCGCCGGCGCCGCCGCCGGAGCTCGTCAGGGAGCTGGCGGCCGCCGCCGGCGGGGACGGCCTCGTCGTGGCCGGCGGGGGTGGTGGACCGGCGGCGGCCGAGCTCGCCGGCGCCCTCGGCTGGCCGCTGCTGGCTGACCCCCGCAGCGGAGCTCGCCTCGCCGCACCGTGGGTGGTTGCCGCCGCCGACGCCCTGCTGCGCATCCCGGAGGTGGCCGCCTGGCGGCCCTCGCACGTGGTGCGCGTCGGCCGTCCCTGGGCGTCCAAGGTCCTCGCGCAGTGGCTCGCCGGGATCGGGCCCGACACAGTGCAGGTCCTCGTGGACCCCACCGGCGCCTGGGCCGACCCGGAGCGGTCTGCCACGACTGTGGCCGCCGCCGACCCGGACCTGCTCGCCGCCGCCGTCCGCACCGCCGCCGGCGGGCCCCGGCCCCCTTCCGCCTGGGCGCAGCGGTGGGCGGCGGCCGAGGCGGCCGCCCAGGAGGCGATCGACGCCTGCCTCGCCGCCGAGACGGCTCTCACCGAGCCGGCGCTGGCCCGGGCGGTGACCGCCGCCGTGCCGTCCGGAGGCACCCTCGTGGCGTCGTCGTCGATGCCCGTCCGCGACGTGGAGTGGTGGGGGCGGCCGCGCGACGGGTTGGCCGTCTTCGCCAACCGGGGTGCCAACGGCATCGACGGGGTGTGCTCCACCGCCCTCGGCGTCGCCCTCGGCACGGCCGCCCCGACCGTCGCCGTGGTCGGCGACCTCGCCTTCGTCTACGACGCCGGGGCCCTGCTGTGGGCCGGTAGCCGGCCGGCGGAGCTGACCGTGGTCGTCGTCGACAACGGCGGCGGCGGGATCTTCTCGTTCCTCCCGCAGGCCGCCGCCGTCGCCCCAGAGGACTTCGATCGTCTGTGGGGCACCCCCCACGGGTTGGACCTCACCGCCCTCGCCCGCGCCTACGGCGTGCTCGCCGATCGGGTCGACGACCTTGACGCCCTGCGCGCCCGGGTGGCCGGCCCGCCGGCGGGCGTGTCCGTCGTCGTGGCCGGCGTGGCGGACAGGAGGGCCAACGTCGCCGTCCACCAGCGGCTCGAGCGGGCGGTCGCCGCCGCCGTGCGCCCCGTCCTGGCAGCATGGCCGGCAGGTTGCTAGCGTGCCGCCGTCCGAGTGCTGGGGGGTCTTGCCATGATGGAGCGTCGTCGCTGGTCGGTATGCGTCGCTGGTGGCCGGAGGGTGCGGGCTCTCGCCGCGCTCGCAGCGGTGCTGGCACTCGGCGGCGGAGGGGTTGCCGGCGCCGGAAGCGCCGCGGCCTCGCTGCCAGCGGCATCGGTGATCAGGGCGTCGGCGCCCAAGGCGACGGCGGGCTCGGTGTTCCTGATCGGGGTGTCTGCCGTGCCGGGCACGGAGGATGCCATCGCCGTCGGCTACCTGCAGGCGTCCGGTCCCCTTCGTCCCGTTGCCTATCGCTGGGCGGGCAGCGCGTGGCAGGCGATGGCGCTGCCCCGTCAGCTCGGCGCCGGCTCGCTGCTCTCGGGGGTGTGGGCGGCTTCCTCCTCCGACGCCTGGGCGGTGGGGTCGGGGTCGGTGGGGCCGGTGGTGCTCCACTGGGACGGGCGTGCCTGGTCGGAGGTGGCCGTCCCGGGGTTGTCCCGCAGCGCTTCGCTCGCCACCGTCTCCGGATCCTCGCCGGGCGACGTCTGGGCGGTCGGCGCCACGTTCGGAGGTGGCGGCTCGGGCGCCACGTCGGTCTCGCCCGTCGAGCTGCACTACAACGGCAGGTCATGGGCTGCGTCGCAGGTCGCCCCTGCAGGCGTCGGCCTGTACCGCGTGTCGGTCGTCTCGCCCACCGACGTGTGGGCGCTGGGCGTCTCGAGCACCGGCCGGTCCTCCTCTCTCGCGCACTTCGACGGCAGGACCTGGACGGTGGTGGGCCTGCCCGGCGCCTCCGGCGCCGCGCTCGGCGGTGTCGGTGCCTCCGGCCCGTCGGTGTGGGTCGTCGGGTCGGCTGGAACGTCGCTCGTGTCCTGGCACCTCGCCGGCGGGAGGTGGACCAAAGCGGCGATGCCGCCGCCGGAGCGAGGCAAGATGGCGTTCGCCAGCGGGGTCGTCGCGCTCGCCGGCGGCACGGCATGGACTGCCGGGACCGTCGCCGGGACCGCCTTCACCGAGCACCTCGCCGGCGGGAGGTGGACGGTCGTCCGGGTCCCGCCGGGCGGCAACGGCGCGAGCCTCGAGTCGATCAGCGCCGCCGGACCCACCAACGTCTGGGCTGTCGGTGGTTTTTTCGTCGGGGCGGTCTGCCGCTCACCGTCGCGGCCACTCGCCTACCACTTCGTGTCGGGCTGGAAGGCAGCGCCCTTCGCCGGAGGCGGGGCGGCCGTCGCCCGGATCCAGCCGGACTGCTGAGCGGTCGGCGCTACGGGCGGACGACGGCGGCCAGCAGCGCCTGCAGCTTGAGCTGGGTCTCGGCCAGCTCGGTGGCCGGGTCGGAGTCGGCGACCACGCCGACGCCGGCGAACAGCGAAGCCCGCGGGCCGTCCACGGTAGCGCTGCGGATCCCAACGGCCCACTCCCCGTCGCCGGCGGCGTCGACCCATCCGACGGCGCCGGCGTAGGGGCCCCGGTCGAAGCCCTCCACCTCGGCGAGGTAGGCGCAGGCGGCGGCGGTCGGCGTGCCGCCCACCGCCGGCGTCGGGTGGGTGGCAGCGGCCAGCTGCAGGGCCGTGGGCCGCTCCCGGCCGGCGTGGAGCCGGCCGGTGATGCGGGTCTCGAGGTGGGAGACGTTGCGCAGCTCGAGGACCGACGGCACGCCGGGGATGGTGAGCTCCTCGCAGAACGGGCCGAGCCGGGCCCGGAGGGCGTCGACCACGAAGGCGTGCTCCGCCCGCTCCTTCACCGACGCCCGCAGGCCCTCGACGAGGGTGCGGTCGGCGGCGGCGTCACCGCTGCGCGCTACGGTCCCCGCCAGCGGGTGGCTGGCCACGGCCTCCCCCCGCCGGCGCACGAGCAGCTCGGGGCTGGCCCCGAGGAACGCGCCCGTGCCGAGAGCTCCCATCCTGAAGACCATGCACGAGGGGTAGAGGGCGATGAGCCGCTCGGCGATCTCGGAGGTCGGCAGGTCCCGGTTGGCGGTGACATCGACCCGGCGGGCCAGCACCACCTTGGAGAGCTCGCCGGCCCGGATGCGGCGAACGGTGTCGGCGACGAGCGCCTTCCACTCGGCGTGCGGTCGGGCCGGGGTCAGCCGGAACTCGTCGGGCGCCGGAGGGCCGTCCTGCGCCGCCGCCCTGCCCAGTGCCGCCGCCACCGCCACCCGGCCGAGCGCGCCGGCCCGGCCGGCGTCGCCGGCCGGTGACACGGTGGTCACCCACGCCTGCCGGCCGTCCCAGCCGACGAGGGCGGCCGGCACCACCAGCTCGGCCGGTGCCTGCCGGCCGAACGGCAACGCGCCGAAGGCAACCGCTCCCGTCCCCGGCCGGCGCACCTCGTCGTCGGCGGCGACGGCGGCGAGGGCGGCGCCGGCCGCCCGCACCCCCTCGGCGCCGGCGAGGCCGTGGGGCAGGCGGATCCGCAGGGCTTCACCCACGCCGGCCAGTCCTCCACCGTCGCGCCACCAAAGCCGCCCGTCGCGCCCGGCGGCGGCGAGGAGGTCGGGCCGGTGCCCGTCGGGCACCTCGAAGCCTCGGGTGCACGCCGCCAGCCCGGTGGCGGCGCAGGCGCCGGCGAGGGCCGTCACCCGCCTCGCTCCCCGCCGCGGGTGGCGGACAGCAGCTGGGTGATGCCGCCCGACAGGGTCCGTCGCTCGACGGCGGTGAAGCCGGCCGCGCGCAGCTCGGCGAGCAGCTCGTCGGGCTGCGGCAGGTAGGCGACCGACCGGGGCAGGTACCGGTAAGCGGCGGCGTCGGAGAGCGCGGCCCCGACGAGCGGCACCACCCGGCGGAAGTAGATGGCATGACCGGCCCGCAGGAGCGGCTGGGTGGGAGCGGCGACGTCGAGGAGCGAGACGCGGCCGCCGGGGCGCAGTACGCGGTGCAGCTCGGCGAAGAGGGGCGGCAGGGCCACGAAGTTGCGGAGGGCGAACCCGGAGACAGCGCCGTCGAGGGCTTCATCGGCCACCGGCAGGCGCAGGGCGTCGGCGTGGACGAGGGGGGCAGCGGTGCGGGCGTGGCGGAGCATCCCCGCCGAGAGGTCCACGCCCACGGGCCGGTGGCCGGCGGCGGCGAGGTCCCTGCACAACTCGCCGGTCCCGCACGCTACGTCGAGCACCCGGGCGCCGGCCGGAAGGCCGAGGCCCCGGACGGCGGCACGCCGCCACCCGCGGTCCATGCCGAAGGTCATGATCCGGTTGACCAGGTCGTAGCGGGGGGCGATGGTGTCGAACATCACCCGTACGGCCCGGCGCTTGGCGTCGCCCTCGGGCAGCACGGCGGCCGGCGCCGGGCTCACCGGTAGTAGCGGAAGATGATCTCCGCGACGCACGACGGCTTGGTCGCGCCCTCCACCTCGAAGGTGGTTCGCAGCGTCACCTGGGCGCCACCGTCGAGGTGCTCGACGCCGGCCAGCTCCGCACCGGCGCGCAGCCGGGCGCCGACGGGGACGGGGGAGGGGAACCGGAGCCGGTTGAGCCCGTAGTTGACACCCATGGAGACGCCGGCGACGACGAGGATCTCACCGAGCAGCACCGGCGCTAGCGACAGGGTCAGGTAGCCGTGGGCGATGGGACCGCCGAAGGGGCCGGCCTTCGCCCTCTCCACGTCGACGTGGATCCACTGGTGGTCTCCCGTCGCCTCGGCGAAGAGGTTGACCTGCTCCTGGGTGATCTCGTGCCAGTCGCTGTAGCCGAGGTGCTCGCCGACGCGCCCTTCGAGCCCGTCGATCCCGTCGAACGTGGTGACCATGACGGCGAGGCTACCGGCGGGTGGGCGCCGAGCGCCTGTTGGCCTACTTGAACCAGGTCCGGCGGTAGGCGGTGCTCTGCGGGTGGAACAGCAGCGCCACGAGGGCGAGGTCGAACAGCAGGGAGATGAGGTTGGCCGCGCCCACCAGCCAGATCGTGAGGATGGCGAAGGCGAGCATCAGGACCGCCACGACGGCCGCCACCCAGAACCCCCACTTCTTCTCGTTGGCGATGCCCCAGCCGCCTGCGACCTCACCGGCGATCAGCACGAGGCCGATGTAGCCGGCGCCGCCGGCCAGCACCGACGACAGGAGGGCGAGGCCGGCGTTGAGGTACAGCAGGATCGTGGCCGAGTACAGCGTCTGGGGTTGGGTGCGGTCCAGCCATTTTCCGCGGGGCATGACACGAGTCAACCACGCCCCGGGGCGGTCACGGGCTCGCCGCCGCCCGCCCGCATCGCCAGCTGGCCGCAGGCGGCGTCGATGTCGGCACCGCGGTTGCGCCGCACGGTGGCGTTGACCCCCGCCGCCTGCAGCCGGTCCCGGAAGGCGCGCACCCGTCCCGGCGACGAACCCCGCAGCGGGTAGCCCGGCGTCGGGTTGAGGGGGATCAGGTTGACGTGAGCGCCGAGCGGCCGGCTCAGGGCGGCGAGCTCGTCGGCGTCGGCGTCGGCGTCGTTGACGCCGTCGATCAGCGCCCACTCGAAGCTGAGCCGCCTGCCCTTGGCGGACAGGTGGTGCCGGCAGGCGGCGAGGACGGCCCCGATCGGGTACCGGCGGTTGAGGGGAACCAGCCGGTCCCGCAGCCCGTCGTTGGCGGCGTGCAGGGACACGGCCAGGTTGACCGGCAGCTCCTCTCCGGCGAGGCGGCGGATGCCGGGCACCACGCCCACCGTCGAGATCGTGAGGTGCCGGGCGGACAGGCCGAGCTCGCCGTGCAGCCGGGTCACGGCGGCCCACACCCTGTCGTAGTTGGCGAGCGGCTCGCCCATGCCCATGAACACGACGTTGGACAGCCGCCGGCCTCCCCGTGCAACCTCCCGGGCGGCGGCCACGACCTGCTCGACGATCTCGCCGGGGGCGAGGTGACGGCCGAAGCCGCCCTGGCCCGTGGCGCAGAAGGTGCAGCCCATGGCGCAGCCCGCCTGGCTCGACACGCAGACCGTGCTGCGGTCCCGGTAGTGCATGAGGACCGTCTCGACGCGGGCTGCGTCGTGCAGCTCCCAGAGCCACTTCACCGTGGCGCCGCCGTCGGACTCGGATCGGGCCGCGACCCGAAGAGCGGGGGGCAGGGCGACCTCGAGGCGCTCCCGGAGGTCGGGCGGCAGGTCGGTCATCTCCGCCGGCCGGCGCAGCCCCTGGTGGAGACCGCGCCAAGCCTGAGCGGCGCGGTAGCGGGGTTGGTCGGCGAGCAACTCCGCCAGGCCGTCGCGGGTGATCTCGTAGGCGCCGGCCACCCGGTCAGGGTACTGGCGCCGCCCCAGAGCCCGGGGGGACGTCCCCCACGTACGCCTGGTCGATGTGGTTGACGACGAACCCGAGGTCGACGTAGAGCTTCACCGCGCGGAGGTTGCCGGCATCGACGTAGAGCATGCCGACCGGGACGCTCTTTCGGCTGAGATGGTCGAGGCCGGCAAGGGTGAGCCCACGGCCGAGGCCACGGCGCGAGACGCCGGGGTCGACGGCGACCACGTAGATCTCCCCGAGCGGCGGGTCGTGCTCGGCGTGGACCTTCGTCCAGCAGAACCCGGCGATGCGGCCGCCCTCCTCGTGGACCAGGAACCCTTCGGGGTCGAACCACGGCGCCGATTCCCGCTCCTTCAGCGTCGCCAGGTCCCAGCCGCCCTGCTCGGGGTGCCACTCGAACGCCCGGTTGTTCACCTCCAGCCACTGCTCCTCGTCCCGGCCGGGCACGAACGCCCGCGTCGGCGGCAGGGCAGCGAGCGCCAGCTCCGGCTCGACGGGCAGCCTCCGGCGCATCTGGTAGAGGGTCCGGCCCGGGCGAAGGCCGATGGCGGCGGCCACCCGGTCCGACTGCGGTCCGGAGCGGCCGACCCACAGGTGGACGTGGCCGCCGCCCTGCTGGGCGATCAGCCGCCCGGCCTCGGCCAGCAGGTCGACGCCGACGGTGTTGCCGGGGACGCGGTGGTGGGGGTCGACGACGTACTCGATCGCCCAGGAGTCGGCCCCCCTGGTCACCTGGGCGTAGCCGACGGGGTGCGGGTGGCCTTCCTCCCAGGCGACAAGAGCGGCGAAGTCGCCCCGGCCGCCTTGCACCAGGTCCAGCCAGGTGTGGTCGTCGAGGGGCTGGTGCTCGTCGGCGGCGGCGGCCGCCGCGAGCAGCTGGCTTATGGCGCCGACGTCCTCGGGCACAAGGTGCTGCTTGCGCTCGATGCGGGCCACGGCCAGCACCGTACCCGGGCGTACCCTGGCCCGGTGGCGATGCCGAGGACCCCCAAGGGCCGTGCCGGGGAGACGGCGGCCCGTCTCGCCGTGGAGTACCCCGGCGACGCACGGGCGCTGTGCGAGCTGGACTTTGCCGACCCGTACCAGTTGCTGATCGCCACGGTGCTCTCCGCCCAGACCACCGATGTGCGGGTCAACTCGGTCACTCCCACCCTCTTCGGGCGCTGGCCGCAGCCGGCCGACCTGGCGGCCGCCGACCCGGCCGAGGTGGAGGAGGTGATCCACCCGACCGGCTTCTTCCGGGCCAAGACCAAGAGCGTCATCGGGCTCGCCCAGGCGCTCCTCGACCGTTTCGGGGGTGAGGTACCCACTGGGATGGAGGACCTCGTCACCCTTCCGGGCGTGGGTCGCAAGACGGCGAACGTCGTGCGCAGCGTCGCCATGGGCCTCCCCGGCCTCCCGGTCGACACCCACGTCGGCCGCCTCGCCGTGCTCCTCGGGCTCACGACCGAGACCGACCCGGTGAAGGTGGAGCACGCCGTCGGGGCGTTGCTGGCGCGCCGCGAGTGGGGCGCGTTCAGCCTCCGGTTGATCCTGCACGGCCGGCGGGTGTGCGTGGCCCGCACCCCCCGGTGCGACCGGTGCCTCCTCGCCGACTTCTGCCCGTCGTCACGGGTCCCGCTCGGCTCGAGGCGTGCGGGAGGCGGGGCCGGCGGCGTCAGGGGCGGGGCCGGCGGGCGCCGCTGAGCACCCGGGCCAGGCGCCGGCGTGCCGTGTCGAGGCTGCGCTCGACCTCGGCCAGCTCGGTCTCGAGGGCGTCGCGGTCCGCACCCTCGAGCCCGGAGAGGATGGCCTGCAGCCGGCCGGCGAGGTCGTCGAGGGCGGTGGACAGGGAGCTGAGCTCGGCACGGGCGCTCATGGTGCTGCCATTCTGGTCCCCATGGCTCCACTCCTGACCCGCCTCGACCTGAGGGGCGAGACCGGACCGCTGGGTCCGCGCCTGCCGCCGCCCCCCTTCAGCGGGGAGGGGCCGACCGAGGCCGTGCGGGCGATACTCGCCGAGGTGCGCGCCGGCGGCGACGCCTCGCTGCGCGAGCTGACCCGCCGCTTCGACGGCGTCGACATCGCCGAGCTGCGCGTCCCCGCCGCCGAGATCGAGGCCGCTGCCGACGCCGTACCGCCGGTCCTGCTCACCGCCCTCGAGGCGGCCGCCTCCAACATCGAGGCGTACCACCGCATCCAGCTCCACGCCGACGGCGAGTACCGATCGGGTGGGCTGCACGTCCGGGAGCGCCGCCTGCCGGTTGACCGGGCCGGCGTTTACGTGCCCGGCGGGCGGGCGCCGCTCGCCTCAACGGTGCTGATGACAGCGGTGCCCGCACGGGTCGCCGGGGTCGGACGGGTCGCCATGGTCACGCCCCCCGGGCCCGGCGGCCGGGTCCACCCGGCGGTGCTGGCCGCCGCCGCCGTCGCCGGCGTCGATGACGTCTACCGCGTCGGCGGGGCTCAGGCGGTCGCCGCCCTCGCCTACGGCACAGAGACGGTGCGTCCCGTCGACGTCATCGTTGGCCCTGGCAACGTGTACGTGGCCATCGCCGAGCGTCTCGTCGCCGAGGAGGGCGCCGTCGGCGTCCCGTCCGCCTTCACGGGCCCCTCGGAGGTGGCGGTCGTCGCCGACGGGTCGATCGACCCGGGCTGGGCCGCCATCGACCTCGTCGTCCAGGCCGAGCACGGGCCCGACGGCCTCGCTTACCTGATCACCTGGTCGGAGCAGGTGGCCGACGACGTCACCCGGGAGGTCGAGGCCATCACGGCGGCGTCGCCCCGGCGGGCCGAGGTCACCGCCACCCTCGGGCGCGGCGGGTACGCCGTGCTCGTCGACGGCCCGGAGGCGGCCATGGAGGTCGCCAACGTCATCGCCGCCGAGCACCTGGAGCTGCAGACCGCCGACCCAGAGGCGCTCCTGGCGCTCGTGCGCTCCGCCGGGGCGGTGTTCACCGGCCCGTGGGCTCCGGCCAGCGTCGGGGACTACGCCGCCGGGCCGAGCCACGTGCTGCCGACGGCGCGTTCGGCCCGCTTCGGCTCGGCTCTGCGTGTCGACGACTTCTGCCGGCACATCCACGTGGTCGACCTCGACCGCGACGCCCTCGCTGCCCTCGCTCCCCACGTGGTGGCCCTCGCCGAGGTGGAGGGCCTGGCGGCCCACGCCGACTCGGTCCGCTGCCGCCTCGACGGTCGGTGGGGGGGATGAGCCCGCTCCCGGCGCCTGGTGCCCCCCCCCTCCCTGCCCCGCGGGCCGACCTCGCCCTGCGCGAGGGGTACCACTCCGCCCAAGTGGGTGCCGAGGTGCGCCTCAACACCAACGAGTCGCCCTACCCGCCTCCGCCCGAGTGGCAGGCGGAGCTGCTGGCCGAGATGGCCGGCATCGCCTGGAACCGCTACCCGGAGCGCGCCGCCCGGGCGTTGCGGGAGGCGATAGCCGACCTCCACGGGGTGCGACCCGGCCAGGTCTTCGCCGCCAACGGCTCCAACGAGGTGCTCCAGGCGCTCTGCCTCGCCTACGGGGGGCCGGGGCGCCGGGCGCTCACCTTCGAGCCGACCTACGCCCTCCACGCCCACATCGCCCACCTCACCGGCACCGCCGTCGTCCAGGCCGACCGTGCCGGGGACTTCCGCCTGGACCCCGCCGCGGCGGCGGCCGTTGCCTCGGGGGTCAGGCCGGCGGTGACGTTCCTCTGCTCCCCCAACAACCCGACGGGGCTCGTCGAGGACCCGCAGACCGTCGAGGCGGTGCTGCGGGCCGGTCCTGGTCTCCTGGTCGTGGACGAGGCCTACGGCCAGTTCGCCGCCACCTCGGCGCTGGGTCTCGTCGACGACGCCACCCCGCTCGTCGTGTGCCGCACGTTCTCCAAGACCTGGTCGCTCGCCGCCCTCCGCCTCGGGTACGCCGTGGCCCCCAGCGAGGTCGTCGGCATGCTCGAACGGGTGGCCCTGCCCTACCACCTCGACGCCGTCAAGCAGGCTGCCGGCCGGTTGGCGCTCCGGCACCGCCAGGCCATGGAGGAGCGCGTCGCCGGCCTCGTCGCCGAGCGGGAGCGGCTGGTCGCCGCCATGGCGGCGCTGCCGGTGCAGGTGTGGCCGTCGCAGGCGAACTTCGTCCTGTTCCGGCCGGAGGGCCGCGCCGGGTTGGACGTCTGGAAGGGGCTCGTGGAACGCTCCGTCCTCGTGCGTGACACATCGTCTTGGCCGGGGCTCGACCGGTGCCTGCGGGTGACCGTCGGCACGCCGGCCGAGGACGACCGTTTCCTCGCTGCGCTGGCCGAGGTCCTCACGTGACGTCGCCCCGGGCAGCGGCGCGATCGCGAGCGACGCGTGAGACCTCCGTCGAGGTCGCCCTCACCGTCGACGGCGAGGGCAGCGCGCAGGTTGCGACGGGCATCCCCTTCTTCGACCACATGCTCGCCCAACTCGGCCGCCACGCCGGTTGGGACCTGAGCGTTGAGGCCTCCGGGGACCTCGAGGTCGACACCCACCACACGGTGGAGGACGTCGGCATCGTGCTCGGCGAGGCTCTCGGCGAGGCCCTCGGCGACAAGGCCGGCATCCGCCGGTTCGCTTCGATCGCCGTACCACTGGACGAGGCGCTCGTCGAAGTGTCCCTCGACCTCTCGGGGCGGCCCTACCTGCTCTACGACGTCGACCCCAACCCGGCGGGCGAGGCGTTCCTGCTGGGTGAGCCCGGGTTCGATCCCCAGCTAGCCGAGGAGTTCTGGAGGGCCTTCGTCACCACCGGAAGTCTAACCCTCCACTCGAGGTTGATACGCGGGAGGAACACCCACCACATCCTCGAGGCGAGCTTCAAGGCAACCGCCCGTGCCCTGCGGGACGCCGTTCGGGTGGAGGGCGGCGGCGTCCCGTCGACCAAGGGGGTCCTGTGAGCGGGCTGCAGGCGGCCAGCCGCGCCGGCGGGGCGGGTCATGGGGCGGCGGGCGGGGCGGGCGACGGGGCGGCGGGTCGGGCGGGGCCGATGATCGCTGTGGTCGACTACGGGATCGGCAACCTGCGCTCTGCCGAGAAGGCCCTCCAGAGCAAGGGCGGCCGGGCCACCCTCGTCTCCGAACCGGACGTCGTCGCCACCGCCGGCGCCGTGGTGCTGCCCGGCGTCGGCGCCTTCGGCCGCTGCGCCGAAGCCCTGCAATCCACTGGCCTGGCCGACGCGGTGCTGGAGGCGTTGCGCCGGCAGGTGCCGTTCCTCGGCATCTGCGTGGGGATGCAACTCCTCTACGAGGGATCAGAGGAGTCCCCCGGGGTAGAAGGGTTGGGCGTCCTGCCCGGTGCGGTCCGACGCCTGCCGGCGGGGGTCAAGCACCCCCAGATGCAGTGGAACCGGCTCGTCGTCACCGACGCGACATGCCCCCTGCTCGCCGGGCCGCTGCTGAGTGCCCCCGCCGAGCCCTGGGTGTACTTCGTCCACTCCTATGCTGCTGCCGTCGGGGAGCACACCGTCGCCAGCTGCGACTACGGAGGTCCGATCACGGCGATGCTGGGGCGAGGGCATCTCTGGGCGACCCAGTTCCACCCCGAGAAGTCGGGGCCCGTCGGGCTCGCCGTGCTGGCCAACTTCGTGGCTCTGGTTGCCGGCGTGGCCGGCGCTGCGGCCTGACGTCGTGGAGCTGTTCGCCGCCGTCGACCTGCGCGCCGGGCGACCGGTGCGGTTGGTCGAGGGTGACTTCTCCCGCGAGACCGCATACGGCGACGACCCGGTGTTGGTCGCCAGACGCTTCGCCGAGGGCGGTGCGGCCTGGATCCACGTGGTCGACCTGGACGCGGCACGGACGGGCGAGGCCGCCAACCGCGCGGTGGTCGAGCGCATCGTGAGCACCGTCAACGTGCCGGTGCAGGTCGGTGGCGGGGTCCGCAGCGTGGCCGACGCCCAGGCCCTCTTCGGCTGCGGCGTGACCCGCGTCGTCGTGGGTACAGCCGCTGTCACCGACCCGGGCGTTGTGAGCGACATCGCCGCCGGCTGGCCCGGCCGTGTCGCCGTCGGGCTCGACCACCGGGACGGCGAGGTGATGGTCCGCGGCTGGCTGGAGCGTGGCGGCCGGCGGGTGCTGGACCTCGTCCCCGAGGTCGTGGCCGCCGGTGCCGCCGCTGTGATCGTGACCGACATCGCCCGGGACGGGCGTCTGGCGGGGCCCGACGTTGTCGGGCTCGCCGGCCTTCTCGAGGCCACCGGCGCGCCCCTCGTTGCCTCCGGGGGCATCGCTGGAGCGGACGACCTCCGCCTCCTCGCAGGCATCCGCTCCCAGGGGCAGGGCCTCGCCGGCGTGATCGTCGGGCGCGCCCTGTACGAGGCGACGATGACGATCGAAGAGGCGGTCGGCGCCTGCGCCTCGATGCAGGGCGGTGGCCCGTGAGACACCGTTTGTCAACCCCCAGTCAGCCAGCGATTCCTCGCAGGTCGCTCGAGGACTCAGGCGGCAGCCCGAGCCGATGGTCCGGGGGCAAGTCCAAGGGCACGGTTCCGATTCGCCACGTGACGCCTCTCGTC
>DAHVMA010000070.1:0-40040 GCA_027320105.1 Acidimicrobiaceae bacterium
CCTCGTGGGACGACACCGTTGCGGGCGTCAGGGCCCGGGAGCCTCCCCCCAGGGTCGCCGTCTCACATCAGTCCTCACAGGACAAGCGCCGCTAGCGATCCCCGGGGGTCGGTCCCATGAGTAGTGGTACACCCATCAGCACCCGGCGCCTGGCGACGGACCCGATTGCCGAGGCCCGGCGCCAGTGGGTGGACCACGACATGGCGCCCACCGCGGAGGCCATGGCCGCGGTGACTTCGGTGTTCCGGGCGCAGCAGATATTCCTGGCCCGCATCGACCGGGCGCTGAGACCCTACGGCCTGACCTTCGCCCGCTACGAGGTGCTCATGCTCCTCACCTTCAGCCGCCGGGGGACGCTGCCGCTCAGCATCCTCGGCTCGCGCCTTCAGGTGCACCCGACGAGCGTGACCAACGCCGTCGATCGCCTCGAAGCGCAGGGTCTCATCCGGCGTATCCCGCATCCGACGGACCGGCGGACGACGCTCGCCGAGCTCCTCGACGAGGGGCGGAAGGCGGCGTCTGGCGCCACCGATGCGATCAATGCCGTGTTCGCCGAGCCGGGGCTGGATGATGCCGACGTGCGCACCCTCTTCGACGTGCTGGCCCGGCTGCGGGCCGGCGCAGGCGACTTCTAGGCCTCTTCTCGTGTAGGTCCAAACCGGAAGCAGGCGGGCTCCAGCACGTTGTTTGGGCAGTTGTCTGCGATTATCGCGGTCAACTGCCCAAACAACGCGATGGCCGTGGCCCCATTGCCGGCCCTGCCGATGCCTCTGGATCTTCCGTCCCTCCGGCTCCTCCGGCCCTCCCGGGAGGATCTTTCCGGCTACGCGGGCCCGGCGCTGCAGCTCAGTCCACCAGGGCGGCGATGTTGGCAGGATCCCTGGGCCGGGCGGCGGGCGCCGGCGGCGCCGCACGCACAGCGTCGACCCAGAGGTCGATGGCGGCGGGCACGGCGAACGGCGCCGTCAGGTTGGCGATGAGGCACTCGCCAGGCATGAGCGTCTGGATCTCGGCGCCCTGGGCCGAGATGTCCTGCTTGGACGACGACCGCAGGATGTTGCGGTCCTTCTCGTCGGCCAGGCCGAGGATGAAGAAGGTGTTGAACTGGCTGAGCAGCTCGTCATCGAGCAGCCGGGGCTGCTGGGTGACGGCGCACAACCCGACGCCGAACTTCCGCCCCTCGCGTGCCAACCGCGGGAACACGTTGGACTCCCGGTCCTTGCTCCCCGACAGCACCCGCTGCGCCTCCTCCAAGGCGACGGCGACGACCGGCATCCGCTCGTGGCGCCCGGGGTCCTCGAGGTACGCGCCCTGCCACTCGTCGAGCACCCGCCGGGTGAGGTACGAGGCGACCAGCACCTCCTCGGTGGAGCCCAGGCCGCTCACGTCGACGAGGACGACCTTGCCGGCGAGGAGGTCGTCGAGGATGCGCCGGCCCACGGAGAGCCCCGGATCGGTCGCCACGCACCGCAGCCCGGCGATCCGTCGGGCCCGGCGGTGCACCACCTGCAGCGTAGAAAGGGCGACCCGTGAGGACATCTCGACGTCGCGGAAGCCGGCCAGGTCTTCGATGGCGGCGAAACCGGTGATCCACCCGAGGCCTTCGGTGCCGTAGTGGCGCTCCAGCTCGTAGAGGGCCTCCTCCTGCGGGCGGCTCCACTCGTAGGCGGTGCGCAGGTCGTCGACCGAGAGCTCACCGAGCCCGACCTGCAGGGCGCTGGCGCCGGGCAGCGCCCGGTTGGCGTAGACGCGAAGCGACTCGGTCGACCAGGGGTGGCGTGCCAGCGCGCTGCGGTACTCCCCGTGCGGGTCGACGATCAACAGCCCGTAGCGACCGTTGGCCTGCATCACGCCGGCGGCGAGGACCTGCATGAGGTTGGACTTGCCCATGCCCGTCGTGGCGAAGATCCCGATGTGGGTGGCGAGCGTGGACCCCGGGATGCCCACCGCCAGGTCGACGACCGTCTCCCCGCTGCGGAGCTTCCCGACCGCCAGGTCGCCCATGCGGTCGGCGAGGAAGGCGAAATCCTCCCGCTCCGGCGCCACCACAGCGGAGAACTGCGTCGGCAGGCTCTTGGGCTTGCGGAACGCCGAGCGCGCTGCGCCCGGCCGCTCGGGAGGAGCCAGGTAGCCGAGGCAGCGGCACTCGGCTATGCGGTAGGTGCGCCGCTCCTGCTCGTGGACGGGATGGGCGCCGCTGTCGTCCCGGGCGTCGTCGGTGAGAAGTGTGCCCGCCACCCGCTCCGCCCAGCCCGGCTCACGGTGCTCCGTGCCGTAGGTGACGTCGACGACCCGGAACAGGTACCGGCGGTCGGTGGCCTCGTCCACCGCCACGAGCAGCTCGCCGAGGAACAGGTCCTCGTCGGGTGCGGCGCGGAAGACACCCTCGAGCACGTTCCTGCCGTAGAGGCGACCCCGGATGGTCCGGCCGGGTGAGCGGGGCGGGATGACGTCGGCCACCCGGTCAGCTTGGCAGGTGGCTATGACAAGCGGCGGGAACCGGCGAGGGTCGCTCGCCCTGTGCCGTCTGGTCGCTCGCTCACGCTCGCTCTGTGCCGTCGGGTCGCTCGCTCACGCTCGCTCCATCAGCCGGTGGCGGTCGGTGAAGGCACGGTCGCGCACCTCGGCAGGCACGCCGGCGCCGGCCAGGGCGGCGTCCACGTACAGCCACGCTTCGTCGCGCACCCACCGGGGGCAGGCCGCCAGCCGATCGGCGACGCTCAGCGGATACGGGTAGCCGGGGAAGGCGGCGTCGTCACAGAGCGCCGACAGGGCGCCGAGCGCCCCCGCCGGGTCGGCGTCGCCCGCCAGGTCGACGCGGAAGGCGAAGCGGGCGTCGGCGTCGAGGCGCGCCACGTAGACGGCGAGGCCGGGGCCGACGTCGGGGCGCGTGGTGGCGACCTTCACCCACCACAGGCTGCGCTCGCCGAGGCTGGCCTCCGCCTGGAGCTCGAGCGCTCCCACGAGTGGCGCCCCGCCCCGCGCCAGGGAGGAGTGCTTGGTGACCCCGGCGAGCAGCACGCCTCGGGACGCCGCCCGGACGACAAGCGCCGACACCCACGCCGAAGGTATCCGCCAATCAGGCTGCAGGTCCCCGTCCACCAGCACCAGGCCACCCGGGTCGCAGCCGTCTACGGCCGCCGCCGTCGCCTGCCACTCGCCCCAGTCCCGGAGCAGGTTGACGTCGACGGCAGCGTCGGGCGCGGTGGGGGCCCCGGCGGCCGCCAGCGCGGCGCGCCCCTCGCCCAGCCCCAGCAGGTGGGCGGCGAGCACGCCCTCGTCCTCGAGCACGCAGGACCCGTCGCGCCAGCGGACCGTGGCTGCCCGGGTCACGTACAGCTGGAGGCATCGCGCGTCAGCGACGAGGGCCTGACCGCCGTCGACCGCCCACACGTCGACAGGCGGAGCCGCCCGGTGCAGCGGCCGGAGCTCCAGCGTCGGCTCGAACACGAGGTCGCTGCCCGTCGGGTCGAGCAGCCCATTGCCGCCGGCGGTCAGCAGCTCCGCGAGACGCCGGGCGGCCCCGTCCAGGTCGGCCATCCCGGCAGCCTCGCACACGGCCGTGACGGCCCCTGTGGATTGGGGGACAATGGGACCATGCCCCGGTCGATCTGGAGCGGTTCTGTGAGCTTCGGCCTCGTCAACGTGCCGGTGAAGCTCGTGACGGCGACGTCGCCGAAGGACATTCGCTTCAACCAGCTCCACGCCAACGACATGGGTCGCATCCAGCAGAAGCGGGTGTGCTCCCTCGACGGGGAGGAGGTCGACTACTCGGAGATAGCCAAGGGCTACGACCTGGGCGGCGGCAACTACGTCATGGTCGAGCCCGAGGAGCTGGCCGCCCTCGACCCGGGAGGGACGCGCTCGATCGACATCGAGGAGTTCGTCGACCTCGGCGACATCGACCCGCTGTACTTCGAGCGCAGCTACTACCTCGTGCCCGACGAGCGCGCCGCCAAGCCGTACGCCCTGCTCGTAGAAGCCATGCAGCGGACGGGGAAAGTGGCGCTGGGCCGGTTCGTGCTGCGCACCAAGCAGTACTGGGTGACGTTGCGGGCTCGCGAAGGGGTGCTCGTGCTGGCCACGATGCTCTACGACGACGAGATCGTGAAGGTGGCCGACCTCGACGTGGCGACGACGGAGCGGACAGCGCCGAGCGACCGCGAGCTGTCGATGGCGGCGCAGCTCGTCGAGTCGCTGTCCAACGAGTTCGAACCGGCTCACTACCGCGACGAGCACCGGGACAAGGTCCTCGCCCTCCTCGAGGCCAAGGCCGAAGGTCAGGTGCTCGTCGCGCCCGCGGAGCCGGCCCCCCCTGCTCAGGTCGTCGACCTCATGGCGGCCCTGGAGGCCAGCCTCGCAGCCGCCAAGGAGCGCGCCGGTGGTGCGGAGGCCCCGAGGGGCAGGCGGAAGGCCAGCGCGTGAGCCCTGCCGTCGAGGTGGGCGGCCGGACCCTGCAGCTGTCCAACCTCGACAAGGTGCTCTGGCCTGCGACGGGGTTCACCAAGGGCCAGATGATCGGCTACTACGCCCGTGTCGCACCGGCCATGCTCCCGCACCTCGCCGGCCGACCCATCACGCTGCGGCGGTGGCCCAACGGCGTGGATGCGCCGTCGTTCTTCGAGAAGAACTGCCCGTCGCACCGACCGGCGTGGATGCGGACGGCGGCGCAGGGCAACGTGGCGTACTGCCTGCTGGAGGAGCCCGCCGACGTCGTCTGGACGGCCAACCTGGCAGCGATCGAGCTGCACCCGACACTGGCGTCGGCGCCGGACCTGGACCGGCCCAAGGCCATCGTGTTCGACCTCGACCCGGCTGCGCCGGCGGACGTCGTCACCTGCGCCCGGGTGGCGCTGCTCATCAGGGCGGTCCTCGACCGGCTGGACCTGGCCGGCTGGGTGAAGACCTCGGGGAGCAAGGGGCTCCAGCTGTACGTTCCGCTCAACGGTCCCGTGGGCTACGAGGAGACGCGCTCGTTCGCGCTGGGGCTCGCCCGCCTGCTCGAGAAGGCGCACCCGGACCTGGTCGTGACCACCCAGGACCGCAGCGTCCGGCCCGGCAAGGTCCTCATCGACTGGAGCCAGAACCACCAGACCAAGACGACGGTCAGCGTGTACTCGCTTCGGGCGAGACCCGAGCCGGGCGTGTCCACCCCCGTGACCTGGGACGAGGTCGACGACGCTCTGCGGGACGGGGACAGCGGACGGCTGCGGTTTTCTCCCGAAGCCGTCCTCGAGCGGGTGAAGGCGAAAGGTGACCTGATGGCGCCCGTGCTCGAGGTGCGACAGGAGGTGCCCCGGCTCGGTTGAGGTCGGCCCGCTGATGCGGGCGGCGGGCGAGTCGAACTAGAACTCGACTGCCGTCAGTTCGGGGTACCAGGCCCGTGCACGGTCCACCGCCGCCCGCCAACGGTCGCGGTCGGCGCTGCTCCCGGGTTCGACCACTTCTTGCGGGGACCAGCTGCGCGCCACGTCGTCCTCGCCGGCCCAGATTCCGACGGCCAGGCCGGCGAGGTAGCCGGCGCCGAGCGCGGTTGCCTCCCGCTCCCGGGACACTTCTACCGGGCGCCCGCAGGCGTCGGCGAGGGCCTGCACGAAAACGCGGTTGGCGCTCATCCCGCCGTCGATCCGGAGCGTCGCCGGCGCGATGGCGGCGTCCGCCTCCACCGCCTCGAGGAGGTCGGCGCCCGAATGGGCGATGCCCTCCAGCACGGCGCGCACCAGCTGTGGGCGGCCCACGCCGCGGCTGATCCCGAGGAAGGCGCCCCGCGCCCCGAAGTCCCATACCGGCGTCCCCAGCCCGAGCAGGGCGGGCACCATCAGCGCCCCCCCGGCGTCGGCACAGGCGGCTGCCGCGGCCTCCGATTCGGCGGCGGACGCCAGGAGGCCGAGATCCTCGACGAGCCAGTCGACCGCCGACCCGGCAGCGAGCATGATGGCCTCGACGCCCCAGGTCACCACCTCGTCGCGCGACCAGGCAACGATCGGAAAGCAGCCGCGCGGCCCTCGTGTCGCGAAGCCGGGGCGCTCGGCCACGCAGGCGTCGAGCATGGCCCCGGTACCGAAGGTGGCCTTCGCCAGCCCGGGGCGGGTGCATCCCTGACCGATGAGGGAGGCCTGCTGGTCGCCGGCCATCCCGCAGATGGGCGGGGAGCCGGCCAGGGCCGAAGCGGTTCCGATGTGGCCACAGGAGTCCACGACGCGAGGCAGGAGGTCCACCGGGATACCCAGGCGGTCGAGGAGCGGGCCGCGCCACCCGGTGGCCTGGTCGCCGAGCAGCCCGGTCACAGCGGCGTTGCTGCGGTCGGTCACGTGCAGCGCGCCCCGGGAGAGGTGCCACGCCACCCAGCTGTCCACGGTGCCGAGCCGCGTGTGCTCACTGCGGTGGGGGTCGTGGTCGTCCAGGAGCCTTGCGTACTTGGTGGCGGACTCGTTGGGGGAGAGCCGGAGCCCCTCGCCCTGCAGCTCCAGGCACGTGCCGGCCGTCCGGAGGTCCTGCCATCCGAGCCCCGGGCCGAGCGCACGCCCGCTGCGGGCGTCCCACGCGATGGCCGAGGCCCGCTGGTTGGCGATGCCGACCGCCTGCACGGGCCCTCCCGCGGCGAGCGAGCCAGCGGCTACATCCAGGGCGGCCGCGGCCAGTCCGTCGGCGTCGAGCTCCACGAGGCCGGGGAAGGGAACCTCAGGCGGGGTGGGGCGCCGGCGGGTGTGCTCGACCGTGCCGTCGGGCCGCACGATGGCGGCGCGGACGCTGCTGGTGCCGACGTCTATGACGAGGACGCTGATGGGGACCTCCCGGCCGTGGTGCGCTGGCGGATCCTAGGCCCGAGGCCAGGGCGCCACGCCCAACGGCGACGGCAGTCCGAGCTTCCCCGGGTTGAGGATCCCTGCGGGGTCGAGGGCGGCCTTCACGGCCGCGAGCACCGACAGGCCACCGTCGAGGGAGGCAGCCATGAACCGGCCGCGGTTGATCCCGATCCCGTGGTGATGGGAAAGGGCCCCGCCCCGCGCGGTCGTCGCGTCCATCACCGCGTCCCATGCTGCCCGGTAGTACGCCTCGGCGGCGGCGATGGCTTCCGGCCCGCCCGACGGACCCGCTGCCGCCGCCTGGGGGCGGCCTGCAAAAGTGAAGTACAGGCATGCGCCGTCCGGGTAGGCGTGGGACTGGTGGGCGGAGACGGCGAGAGTCCCCTGCAGGGCGCCGACGGCGGCAACGGCGGCCCCGTAGATCCCTGGGAGCGCCGACCAGGCGGCGGCGATCTCGACGGTGTCGGCGATGATGCCGGCGTCAGCCAGCCCCTCCAGGGAGGGAACCTCGTTGCGCCGGGCGAGCCAGTCGTCGGCAAGGGAGTCGTCGAGGCGGTCAGCGCCACCCCGCAGGCATTCCTCGGCGGTCACAGACACCGTGGCGTCGACGAGCGCGGGGTCGCCCTCGTCGACCACGATCATCGCGCAGCGATCGAGCCCGTCGAAGTGGCGGGCAGACTCCGTCGGGTCGTAGAGGCGGAGCACGGCCGGCGTGGCTGCCCTTCGGAGGATGCGCCGGCAGCCATCGAGGCCCGCAGTGAAGCTGGGCCAGGCCCACGCCGCCCGCCGTTCGTGCTCGGGGGCGGGATGCGCCCGCAACCGGATCTCCGTGATCACGCCGAGCGTTCCTTCCGAGCCGCAGAACAGCTGGGTGAGATCGGGGCCCGTCGCCGACCTCGGTGCGCGTCCCCCCGTACGGATCACCCTCCCGCCGGCCAGCACGACCTCGAGGCCGGCGACCATGTCCTCGACCTTGCCGTAGCGCGTCGAGTACTGGCCGGCGCCGCGGCACGCGACCCAGCCCCCGACCGTTGACATCGCCATCGACTGTGGCCAGTGCCCGACGCTCAAGTGATGGTCCCGGCGTAGCGCCGCCTCGAGATCGTCCCCCCAGGTGCCGGGCGCCACGTCCACGAGCAGGTCTCGGCTGGCGACGGCCGTGATGCCCGTGATTGCCGTGAGGTCGACCACGACGCCGCCGAAGACGGGAACAGCACCACCGCAGACGCCGCTGCGGCCGGCCGCCGGCGTGACCGGTACCTGAGCGCTCTCGCAGAGCGACAGGATGGCGGCTACCTCCTCTCTGGTCCGGGGCCGTGTCACCGCTGCAGGTAGAGCTGGGACCATCCCGGCCAGTGCCCACCAGACGGAGAGCGGCCACCAGTCCCGCCCGGTGGCAGCGAGGGCTGCTGGCTCCACCGACACATCGGCACAAGCATCCCGCAGCCGGTCGACAACCCCGTCGGGCACCTCGACGCCCGGACCGAACACCGCGCCTACCGGTCCGCCGCGCAGCCGCGACGGTGGGGAGGGACGAGGCTGCCGGACCGGGCGGTTCACGTCGCCTTGCTTACCAGGTGCGGCTCCGGGCCCACCTCGAGGCTCCGCTGCACGGCGTCGACCTCCTCCGCCACGCGCCGCTCGTCCCACCCGAGCTCGGTGGCGAGGAGCCGGGCGACGTCGGGCGCGGCGGCGACCGTCGCCGCCCGGTCCAGCAGGGCAGCGCGCGTCCGGCGGGCGAGCACGTCCTCGAGGGTCACAGCCATCTCCCGGCGGACCGCCCACACCGCTTCGGCCCTCAGGTAAGGCAGGCCCGGCACCAGCGGCTGGGCGAGGGACGGGTCGACGGTGCACATCCCGACGACCGCTCTCGCCTCGGCGCCGTACCGGCCGACGAGGTGATGGTGGGTGTCTCGGTGCTCGAGGAGCGGGCCGCCATTCGGCACCCGCTCCGATCCGAGCGCGCCGACGAGCGGCAAGCGTTTCGTGCGGCACCGGTGTGCCTGGCGGCGCACCCCGAGAAGCGGGAGGAGGGCGTCGACCGTATCCTCCGCCATCCGGCGGTACGTCGTCAGCTTGCCGCCGGTGACGGTGACGAGGCCCTCTGTGGACGTCACCACCCGATGGCGACGGGAGAGGTCGGCGGACCGCACGTGGTGGTCGCCGGCCAGCAGCGGACGCAGGCCGGCCCAGGAGCCGGTGACGTCCTGCCGCGTGAGACGGGAAGTCGTCCATGTGTTGACCGTGGCGAGCAGGTTGTCGATGTCGGCGTCGTCGCAGGCCGGAGATCGCAGCCCGCCTTCGTAGTCGCTGTCGGTGGTGCCGACATACGTGTACCGGCCCGTCGCCGAGGGCGCCTCGACGCCCTGGGCATCCCAAGGGGCGACGAAGATCGTCCGCCGCCCGCCGGGGACGGTCAGGACGGTGGCCCACGAGCACGGCAGGCGGTGGGACGGGAGGGCGAGGTGGACGCCCTTGGCTGGCCGGAGATGGGGGACCTCGCGGTCTGCCGGTGACCCCGGCAGGCTCGCCACCTCCTCGCTCCAGACCCCGGCGGCGTTGACTACCGCTCGGGCGCGCACGATCGTGCCGTCGGCGAGGCGGACGCCGCCGACACGGCCGGCAGGACGGCGGAGGAGCGCTACGACGGGCGATCGGGTCGCGATGACGGCGCCGTGCACGGCTGCGGTGCGGGCGATGGCGAGGGTCAGGCGAGCGTCGTCGGCTTGGGCGTCCCAGTAGACGAAGCTGGCGACGAGCCGGTCCGCCCGCAGCCCCGGCACGTGCCGCAGGGTGTCCTCGGCGGTGGTGCGGTGATGGCGGTGGCCGATCCTGACGCCGCCGCTCAGGTCATAGAGCCACAGGGCAGTCGAGTAGGCGCGGGCGATCCCTTCGGCGACGACGCCTTCACGGCCGAACAGCGGCACGCAGAAGGGCAACGGGCGAACGAGGTGCGGGGCGTTGCGCAGCAGGGTCTGGCGCTCGGCGAGCGCCTCGCGGACCAGCCCGAGCTCCCGTTGGTGCAGGTACCGGAGCCCTCCGTGGACGAACTTGGACGATCGAGACGACGTACCGGACGCCAGGTCCGCCGCCTCGACCAGCGCCGTCCGCAAACCCCGGGTCACGGCGTCGAGGGCCACCCCACACCCGGTGATCCCCCCGCCGACGACTACGACGTCGAACTCCTCGGCGGCCAGACGAGCCCGGCTGGCGGTGGCGTCGAAGCGGGCCGGCGGCGGCAGAGGTCGAGGCGCGGCCATGCGTGCACGGTAGGCCAGCGCTTCGATCCCCTTGCAACAGCCGGGCGTCGGGTATGGACACCCGGGGACGGTTCCGGCAAGAATGGCCTTCTTCCCAGAGCCCCCACCAGTCCCGCTGCCGGCAGGACCAGGTGGCGGGAGACCGTCGACCCCACGAGGAACCGCTGTGGACATGCCCAAGACCCTCGGTTGGCGCAACAAGGCGGCCTGCCGGGGCGTCGATCCGGACATCTTCTACCCGCTGACCGACGACGAAGCGGAAGAAGCCCGGGCGATCTGCTACGGCTGCCATGTCCGCCAGGCCTGCCTCGAGTGGGCGATCGGCAACCGGGAGCGCGACGGCGTGTGGGGCGGCGCCACCGAACGCGAGCGGCGACGGATGATCCGCCAGCGCCGCCGGTCCGCCTAGCGACCTCGGGGGCCTCAGCCTCACGCCGCCGACTCCGCCACGCCGCTGCGTGCCGGCGGGCCTTGCCGACCTGCCCGGCGGGCGGTCGCCGGCCCCGACCGCCCGCCCGCTACGGTCAGGTCCGTGTCCGATCCCGTGACGTTGGAGGAGCTCGGCGGGTGGCCGGGCGTCTTCGGGCGCCTGGCGAGGCGTTCCAACCTGAGCGCCGAGGAGGCGGCGGTGGCCCTCGGTGAGATCCTTGCCGGGGAGGCGAGCCCGGCGCAGATCGCGGCCTTCGCATTTGGGCTGCGGTGCAAGGGCGAGACCGTCGACGAGATGCGGGGGCTCGTGGCGGCGATGCTCGCTGCCGCGGAGCCGGTGCAGCTCCCCGCGGCGGTGCGGGAACGGGCGGTGGACACCTGCGGCACCGGGGGCGACCGGAGCGGGACGATCAACGTGTCGACCATCGCCGCTGTCGTCGTCGCCGGCGCTGGCGTCCCGGTCTGCAAGCACGGCGGCCGGGCAGCCAGCTCCCTCGCTGGATCAGCCGACGTGCTGGAGTCGCTCGGGGTCGCCGTCGCGCTCGGCCCGGTAGGCGTCACCCGGTGTGTCGAGGAAGCGGGCATCGGGTTTTGCTTCGCGCCCCGCTACCACGCGGCGATGCGCCACGCGATCCCCGTCCGGCGAGAGCTCGGCGTCCCGACGGCATTCAACTTCCTCGGTCCTCTTGCCAACCCGGCACGGATCGTGCGCCAGGTCGTCGGCGTCGGCGACCCGGCGATGGCTCCCACCATGCTCGGGGTCCTGACCGGCAACGGCGCGACCCACGTCGCCGTCGTCCACGGGGCAGGCGGTCTGGACGAGCTGTCCACCACGGGCGTGTCGACGCTGCTCACCACTCGTGGTGAGCAGCAGGTGCACCCGTCCGAGGTGGGGTTGGGCACGGCCCGGCTCGAGGATCTACGTGGCGGCGACGCTGCTGCCAACGCGACCGCCGCCCTCCGCGTCCTGGCGGGGGAGCGAGGGCCGCACAGGGACATCGTGGTCCTCAACGCCGCTGCCGGCCTGGTGGTCGGGGGGGCGGCCGACGACCTCGGCGCCGGGGTGGCGCTGGCGGCGGAGGCCATCGACTCGGGGGCGGCGCAGGGTGCCCTCGACCGCCTGGTACGCCTGTCGAGGGAGGAGGCCCGCCGGGAGGGCGCCTCGCTCGCAGGGTCAGGGTCCAGCTGACGGCTCCGCCCGGGAGCTGCGGCTGGTGCGGGCCCGCGGGTCCCCTCCGGGGCCATGGTCACGGCGCAGCTCCGACGTCGACGATGACCTTGCCGAACCTCGTCGGCTCCTCCATGGCGGTGAGCGCTTGGGCTGCTGCCTCCAACGGGTAGCGGCGGTCGACGACGGGCCGCCAGGTCGCCCGCCTCACGTGCTGCAGGAGATGCTGGCAGTCGCGGGGGCTGCCCATCGACGTGCCGAGCAGGCTGCGCCACTGCCAGTAGACCTCGTCGACGGCCAGGGTCGCCGTGGAGCCGCCCGTGTCGCCGAATGACACCAGACGGCCACCAGGGCGGAGCACGCGCAGTGCCGACGGCCATGTCGGGGCGCCGTAGCCGTCGACCACGGCGTCCAACGGCCCGCCGGCCATCTCGAGGAGTTGGTGGGGCCACAGCGGATCGCGGTAGGAGACACCGCCGGCGCAGCCCAAGGCGACGGCTCTGTCGATCTTCGCCGCCTGCCCCGAGGTGACGTAGACCCGGGCGCCGAGGGCAACGCCGATCTGGAGGGCGAAGGTCGCGACGCCTCCCCCAGCCCCGGTCACGAGGAGGGATTGCTCCGGGCCGGCTCGGGCGCAGACGTTGACCGCACGCCACGCTGTCAGGCCACTGAGGCCGAGGGCTGCCGCTTCCGCCCAGTCGAGGTGGGGCGGCTTGGGGTGGGCGTTGGGGGCGGGTACGACGACGCGATCAGCGAGGGTCCCCGGCGTAGGGGCACCGAGGATGTCGAACGCCGGCCCGGGGCAGTCCTCCCGGTCACCCCAACCGAGGGTGGGGTCGATCACGACCTCCTCCCCGACGGTCGGCGCGGACACTCCTGCGCCGACGGCGACGACCCGACCGGCGGCGTCGGAACCCAACGTGACGGGGAGCTCGCAATAGCCGTCGTAGCGGACGACCCAGAGATCCCGACGGTTCAGGGCCGCTGCCATCACCGCTACGGCGACCTCGCCCGGTCCGGGCTCGGGGTCAGGCACCTCCCGGACACTGACCGAGGGCGGCCAGCCGAAGGCGGAGAGCTGAGCGGCGCGCACGGCGGGTCAGCCGGTGTGACCGTCGGCGCTGGCCGGCGCCTCGGCACCGCTGCAACGGTAGGAGATCTTGTGCATCTTGAGCTCCATGAAGGTCTCGGTGCCCCGCACGCCAGGATGGGCCGGTCAGCGAAGGGGTGGTGACGCCGGCCCGGGCCGGGCCCGCAGGTCAGCCAGCGCGGCCTCGTAGGCGTCGAGCAGCTCCTCCGCCGGCGCGGCGGGCGTCGGCGGAGGGGATCGGTCCAGCTCGGCCCGGAGCCGGGCGAGTCGCCTGGCCCCGGCCTCGACGGCCCGGACCTCGGAGGCGAGCGCCGGCAGGTGCACGCGTCGCCACGCCCCGCCGCGCCGGTCCATCTCCGCAAGGCGGGCGTCGGTCTGCAGCGCCCGCTGGAGCAGCTCCTCGGCGGCGGCGTCCAGCACCGAGGGAGAAGGGTCACGCCCTCGGCGCCGACGGCCTGGCCGCCCTGGGCCCATGAGGGAGGTGGCGGCGGACTGGAGCAACGCGCACGCCCGCTGAAGGCGACGGTGGAGCAGAGCCGGGCGCCGGGGGCTCCACCGCCAGGCGAGCGGTGCGTCCGTCCGGTGGTCCGGCACGAGGCGGTTGGCTCGCCGCAGGCCCCGCAACGCGACACCAACGGTGAGCGAGACCGCGACGGCGCTCGCGGCGAGCACACCTGCCAGCACCTCGAGCACAACGTGCACGCCACCGATCGTACGGCCCGTCCCGCCGGCGCCGGTAGGGGTGGCTCAGGAGGCTCGGTGCGCCAACGCGACGTCCCCTGCACCCGGGCTGCGGGCCGGACCAACACGTGGTCGGACGCTGGACGCGTGCAACCTGACCGCACACTGTAGGCGCACATGCGTTCGCTGTCCTGCACTTGGCGGTCACACCCTGTCGTCAGTATGGAGGGCATGACGCTCACGATTGATTGCGCCGACTGCCGGATGCAGCACACCCCGGTGTGCGAGGACTGCGTGGTGACCTTCATCTGCGGGCACGACGCTGGCGACGCGCTGGTGATCCACGCCGCCGAGGAGCGAGCCGTCCGGTTGCTCTCGCGGGCCGGTCTCGTGCCCCGCCTCCGCCACGAAGCCAGAGCCGGCTGCGCGTGAAGCCGCTTGATCGCCTGTCGCTCCCCTGGGGCCTCCCCGGCGGTGGGAGAGGCAACTGCTAGCGTTCCGGCGACCGGCCCGGGGAGCGGGCCTTACCCGTCGCCGCGGGAGTGCCCTTGCTCGAGCTCCATGTCGTCGGAGTGGACGCCGAGGCCCGTGCCCTCCTGCTGTCGGACCGCACCGATGGGCGTGGTGGGCGGTTCTGGGTGCGGGTGGATGACCACTTCGTGGTCACCGTCGACCAGG
Source organism: Acidimicrobiaceae bacterium (assembly GCA_027320105.1). Lineage (GTDB taxonomy): Bacteria > Actinomycetota > Acidimicrobiia > Acidimicrobiales > Palsa-688 > JAKAQB01. The sequence goes on from DAHVMA010000070.1 coordinate 14,113, forward strand.
CGATCGTCGAGACAGCTCGGCAACCGGGGAGCTCCCGCCGTCCGGCGCGGGCAGCCCCGGCCTACCCGCCGGCGTCCCCGGCGCCACTCGGTGACCAGTCTCCCCAAGCCACACCGGGCCAGCCGCCACGGGGCAAGGCCCCGCCGCCCCCGTCTGCTGCGCCGCCCCCGTCTGCTGCGCCACCCTCGCCTGCGGCGCCACCCTCGCCTGCGGCACCGTCGTGGCCGGCGCGGGCTGTTCCATCGTCGCATCCGGCGGCCCGGCCGCTTCCCGGTCCGGTCAGCGCGCTCAGCCCTCGGGAGATCCAGGCCCGCCTCCGGCAGGGTCGGACCGTCGCCGAGGTGGCGAAGGAGGCAGGCGTCGGGGTCGACTGGATCGAGCGGTTCGCGGCGCCGATCCTCGCCGAGCAGCATGCGGCCGTCGAGCGGGCAGGCGCCCTGCGCTTCGCCGCCCCCCACAAGGGCGAATCCGCCCTGCCGCTCGCCGAGGCGGTCCGCCGGAACCTGCTGCGGCGTGGTGTCCGGCTGTCCCCGGCTGAGATCGCCGCCCGGTGGTCGGCATTCCACCAGGACGCCGGCCAGTGGATCGTCCGCTTCGAGTACGAGCACCGCCAGCGCGCCTACCGGGCCGACTGGCTCGTCGACCTCCATTCCCGGACGCTGTCGGCCATCAGCCCCCTGGGGGCCCAGCTTGCCTTCGCCGACGACGCTTCGACAGCGTCCGTGCTCCTTCCAGCTGACCAGCGGCCAGCCCGCCCGGCGCGACCCGCCGCCGGCCGCCCGGCCCGCTCCGGGCGCCCTGCCCCCTTTACCGCCGCCGGCCTCGCCGGCGACCGGGGCTTGCCCCCGCGCTCGACGTCGGCGTCCTCCTCTGACGAAGAGAGCGACGGGAGCCTCGCCGGCGACCGGGGCTCGCCCCCGCGCTCGGCGAGGGCACCCCGGGAGCGGGTTGCGGCGACGACCCGGGTGCCTGCGGGCGCTCGCGCCACGCTGCCGCCCAACACGCCGGGCGACCACGCCGAGGAGCGACGGGTGGATGGCGAGGCGGCCGGAGCGGGTGGGAAGGCGCCGCCCGGCGGCCGGTCGCGGGTGACCGGGGTGCCGAGGGGGGCAGGAGGAGAGGTCCCTGCCGACGTGCCCGATGCTCTGCCGCCGACTGGCGCCGGGCCCTCCCGCCGGCGACGGACCGAGCCGCCGCCTGGACGGGCCCAGCGCCTCCGCTGACGGCGGAGCTCCGGATGAGCTAAGGAGCTGCCCTTGGTGGACGAGTGAGGAAGGCGAGTGATCGAACGGATCGGCACCTGCCATGCTGACCGTCACCGGAGCCCCTCGACGGAGCCCCTCGCCCATGCGCCACCTCCTCGTCACCAACGACTTCCCGCCCAAGACCGGGGGCATCCAGTCCTACCTCTGGGAGCTGTGGCGCCGGCTGCCGCCCGGCGACGTGGTGGTGCTCACGACGCCGCATCCGCGAGCGGCGCGCTTCGACCCCGAACAGTCGTTCCCAATCGTCCGCACCCATGAGCCCGTCCTCCTCCCCAACCCGCTCGTCACCCGGCGGATACGCAGCCTCGCCCGGGAGAGCGGTGCCGGGGCGGTGGTCCTCGACCCCGCCCTGCCCCTCGGGCTCCTCGGTCCGGGTATCGGGATGCCATACGCAGTCGTGCTGCACGGCGCCGAGGTGGCCGTGCCCGGTCGCCTGCCCGGCACCCGCCAGGCGCTGGAGCGGGTGCTCTCCCACGCCTCACTGGTCATCGCCGCCGGCGGGTACCCCGAGGCCGAGGCGCGTCGCGCCATGGGGGGCGCCCCCCTGCCGCCTGTGGCGCGGATACCCCCGGGCGTCGACGTGGGGCGGTTCACGCCGCTGCCCGCCATCGAGCGTGCCGCCATGCGGACCCGCCTCGGCCTCGATCCTTCTGCCCCGCTCGTCGTCAGCGTCAGCCGGCTCGTGCCCCGCAAGGGGATGGACACGCTCATCCACGCCGCCACCCGCCTTCGGCCGACGTACCCGGACCTGCAGGTCGTCATCGGCGGCACCGGGCGCGACGAGGGGCGCCTCGCCCGCCTCGTAGGCCGGACTGGCGCCTCGGTCCGCATGCTCGGTTGGGTGGCCGATGCCGACCTGCCCGGCCTGTACGCCTGCGCCGACGTGTTCGTCCTGTGCTGCCGCAACCGGTGGGGCGGCCTCGAACAGGAGGGCTTCGGGACCATATTCCTCGAGGCGGCGGCGGCAGGGGTCCCCTCGGTCGCCGGGCGCAGCGGCGGTGCGGCCGAGGCGGTCGTCGACGGCGAGACGGGGACGGTGGTCGAACGCTCCGATGACCCCGCGGCGCTGGCCGACGCCATCAGCGACCTCCTCGCCGACCCGCAGCGGGCCCGCAAGGAAGGCCAGGCGGCGCGCTCACGGGTGGAGGAGTCGTTCTCCTACGACGTCCTCGCCGGACAGCTGTCGGCGGCGCTGGCGAGCCTCGGGGCGCGCCGGTGAGCCCGGGGACGACCGGAGCCGGGAGTGGGTTGGGTACCGTAAATGCGGGCGAAGCAGCCCGAGGAGGGACGCACGTGCAGGAGCAGGTCACAGAGCGCATGGTGATCCGGGGCCGCCCCCAACACTGCTACGCCGTGCTGACGGCCTTCGAGGCGTACCCGGAGTGGGCAGCGGACATAAAGGCGGTTACCGTCGACGAGCGCGATGAGGAGGGCCGGGCCCGGTTGGTGACGTTCCGTGCGGCCGCCTTCGGTCGCAGCACCTCGTACACGCTGCGCTACGACTACGACCGGGCCCCCGGCGAGCTGGCGTGGGTCCAGGTCACCGGCGACCTGACCCGCCGCCTCGACGGCGCCTACGTCCTCGAACCGGCGGGTGACGAAGCGACCGAGATCCGCTACGACCTCGTGGTCGAGCTGAAGGTGCCCCTGCCCGGCTTCGTGAAGCGCCGGGCCGAGGGCCGGATCATGGGCACCGCCCTCCGGGAGCTGAAGGCCCGGGTCGAGCAGGACGAGGCCCTCCGCCAGCCGCGGTAGCAGCGGTAGCAGCGGTAGCAGCGGTAGCGTCCCGGCATGTCCCTCCACGGCGCCTCCATCGCCGCCCTGGACGGAACGCCGCTCGAGCTCGGGCAGTTCCGGGGCAGCGCCGTGCTCGTCGTGAACGTCGCGTCCAACTGCGGGCTCACCCCGCAGTACGAGGGGCTGGAGGTGCTGCCGGGCTGATCCGCATCGACGACGCCGACGACGCCCGCCTGGCGGGTTACCGCGACCTGCGCGACGCCGACCTGCGGCGAGGCGATGTCTTCGTCGCCGAAGGCAGGCTGGCGGTGGAGCGGCTGCTGGCATCCACCTACCCGGTCCAGTCGGTGCTGCTCGCCGAGGAAAGAGCCCTCGCCCTCCCCGGCATCCTGGCGGCGACGGCGGCGCGGGGCGTAGCCGGGTACGTCGCTTCCCGTGAGGTCCTGCGCCGGACCGTGGGCTTCGACCTACACCGTGGCGTCGTGGCGCTCGGCCGGCGGCTGCCGCCCCGGGAGGTGCGGGACGTGCTCGGCAGCCCGGGCCCGCTGGTGGTCGCCGAGGGGCTCAACGACCACGAGAACCTCGGGGCTCTCTTCCGCAACGCTGCAGCGCTGGGGGCCGGTGGGGTGGTCCTCGACCGCCGCGGCGCCGACCCGCTCTACCGCCGGAGCGTCCGGGTGAGCCTCGGCCATGTGCTCGGGGTGCCGTGGGCGCGCAGCACCGAGTGGCCGGCGGACCTCCACCACCTGCGGGCCGCCGGCTGGCACCTGCTCGCCCTGACGCCTGCTGCGTCGGCCCGCCCCCTGCGGACGGTGGCGAGGGTCACCCGGACGGCGGTGCTCGTCGGGGCAGAGGGGCCGGGGCTCTCGGGTGCCGCCCTCGCCGCTGCCGATGTCGTCGCGCGCATCCCGATGGCGCCCGGCGTGGACTCCCTCAACGTGGCGACTGCGGCCGCCATCGCGCTGTACCACCTAGGGTTGGTCGATGACTGAGGGCGTGGCGGTGGTGACGGGGGGCGCCCTCCTCGAGCCGGAGGCGGTGGCCGACGCGGTCGTCGCCGCCATGACGTCGGCCGAGCTCCTCATCACCCCGCACATCGAGGCGCGGGCGTACGAGGCCCGCAAGGTCGCCGACCGCGACCGCTGGCTGGCCGGGATGCGCAGGCTCCGTGACCGGCTCTGACGCGGTCACCTACGGGATCGACATCGGGGGCACCAAGCTCCTCGCCGTGCGACTCGGCGATGGCGGCGCCAGGCGGGTGGCGAGCCCGCGGCGGCCGGAGGATGTCATCGCAGCCGTCCGGGATGCCGTCTGCGGCTCGGAGCCGGTGGCGATCGGGGTGGGTGTGCCAGGCCTCGTCGACACCGATGGGGTCCTGGTCTTCTCCCCGCACCTGCCCGGCCTAGCCGGCACGCCGATGGCGGCTCTCATCCGGGATGCCTGGCCGCACGCGGCCGTGTGGGTGGGCAACGACGCCACCGCCGCCGCCTGGGCGGAGGCCACCGCCGGTGCCGGTCGGGGCGCCGGCGACGTCCTGACGGTGACGCTCGGCACGGGCATCGGCGGGGGGATCGTGAGCGGTGGGAGGCTCCAGGAGGGCGCCAGGCGGTTCGCTGGGGAGTGGGGGCACATGGTGGTGGACCCCCACGGGCCGCCTTGCCCCTGCGGTCAGCGCGGCTGCTGGGAGCGTTTCGCGTCGGGAGACGGCCTCGGGCGCCTCGCCCGGGAGGCCGCGTACGCCGGGCGTCTCGACCTGGCCGGCGGGGACCCCGAAGCGGTGCGCGGCGAGCACGTCACCGCCGCCGCCGCTGCCGGTGACGCTGGTGCGCTGGCCGTCATGCAGGAGCTGGCCTGGTGGCTGGCGCTCGGGCTCGCCAACTTGGCCAACATCTTCGACCCCGAGGTGATCGTCCTGGGTGGCGGCCTGGTCGACGCCCGCGAGGTGCTGGTGGCACCGACCAGGGAGGCCTTCTCCCGCCTCGTCCAGGCCGGCGACCAGCGGGACCGGATCCGCATCGTGCCGGCGGAGCTGGGCTCCCGGGCAGGAGCCGTGGGCGCTGCCCTTCTCGTCTCCCGCCAGCTAGCCGTGACGTAACCTGCCGGCTGGTCGGAGCGGAGGGTTGCCGATGGGGAGCGCCTTGGCGAGGGACGGGGGCAGCGCGACTCGCACGGCGTACTGGGCGGCACGGGTCGTGCTCAGCCCCGCGCTGCTGTTGGTGTGGCGCGTGCGCCGGGAGGGCCACCGCAACGTCCCCCGGCGAGGGGCAGTGGTGCTGGCCTCCAACCACCAATCGTTCATTGACTCCCTGTTCATCCCCCTCTGCGTGCCGCGGCGTGTCACCTTCCTCGCCAAGGCCGAGTACTTCGACAACCCGCGGACCGCGTGGTTCTTCCGCATGATGGGGCAGATACCGATCCGGAGGACGGGCGGCTCGGTGTCGGAGGGGGCGCTGCTCTCGGCGAAGTCCGTGCTCGACGCCGGCGGCGTCCTGGCGATCTACCCCGAGGGAACCCGCTCCCCCGACGGCCGCCTGTACAGGGGCCACACCGGAGTGGCCCGCGTCGCGCTGACCTGCGGGGTTCCTGTCGTCCCAGTGGCGTGCTTCGGCACGGCTGATGTGCAGCCCATCGGCGTGCGGTGGCCACGGCCGGGGAAGCGTGTGCTCGTGCGGTTCGGGGTGGCGCTGCGCTTCGCCGAGCCGGCGTCGGCCGCCGACGATCCGGCCACCCTGAGAGCGGCCACCGAGCGGATCATGAACGCCGTCGCCGGCCTCTCGGGCCAGGCGAGGGTAGATGTCTACGCGAAGCGTCGCTGGGACGGGCGGCAGTGGGTGGCCGAGGGCGCCGACATCGTCGGTGGCGCTCGCGGCACCGGCCGCGCCCTGGAATGCGGAGGCGACCGGCACCAGCGACACGGTGAGCGGCGGCGTCGCACCAGATGACAGGTGGAGGTAATGGCGCGTTCTCCCGGTCGAAACACTCCCGACACGACGGGGGCTTAGGGTTTGGCCGTGCCCACCTACGTCGTGCGCGTCTGGATGCCAGACCGGCCCGGCGCCCTCGGGGCGGTCGCCAGCCGGATCGGTGCGGTGCGCGGCGACCTCGTCGGCATCGACATCCTTGAGCGCGGCGCCGGGCGTGCCATAGACGAACTGGTGGTCGACCTCCCCCAACACGCGCTCGTGTCCCTCCTGGTCTCCGAGATCGGGCAGGTGGACGGCGTCGACGTCGAGGACATCAGCCCCGCACCGGAGACACCTGTCGATGCCCGTCTCGACGCCCTCGAGACAGCCACCGTGCTCGTCGGACAGACGACTGTGCCAGAGTTGCTCGACTCGCTGGCCCATCACGCAGCCCGGGATTTCTCGGCGGATTGGGCGGCGGTGCTGGAGCTGGACCGGGCCGTGGCCGTGGCCGCCGTCGGGCCCGTGCCGCCGGCCCCGTGGCTGGCTGCCTTCGTGGCCGGCAGCCACGCCCCTGCGCGGCCGGTGACGGCGGAGGCCGGTCCCGACGACGTGGCATGGGCCGATCTCGACGCTGCCGCCCACGTCGTGCTCCTCGGCCGGCGGGGCCGGCCCCTCCGCGCTCGAGAGCGGCGCCAGCTCGCCGCCCTGGCCCGCATAGTCGACCACCGCTGGAGCGAGCTCGGGCTGCGGGGCGCTCGACGGCTGCATCCGAGCGCGGCGACGTAGACATGGGCCGCCTCGCCGCCGGCGCGCTGGATGGGATCTCAGAACCCGATCTTGGCGGCGTCGAGGCGGGCCATCGCCTCTTCGCTGCCCTCCCGCTGCACCCGAGCGTGCCCGCCGCGGCCGGAGGCCACCAACACGAGCTCGGAGGGCTGGCCTACCAGCCTGACCGTGCCGGGGCCCCGCCCGGCACGGATCATGCCGTGCCCAGGCGACTCGAGCTCGACCGCTACGCCGGCGCCGCGGAAGGTGAGCATCGCCATGGGGCGCAGCCGGCGCCACAGCCCCGCTTCTTGGGCGGGTTCGAGCATCCGGGGTTGCCATCCCTCGCCGGCTCTTCGTACGTCCTCGTGGTGGACGAAGTACTCCAACGCGTTCACCGGCTCGTCGAGGGGGCGGAGCCAGGGTGGGGGACCGGAGCGGACGCGGTGGACCAGTTGGGTCCACTCCGAGGCGGCGAGTCCCCGCCGCACCCGGTCCGCATGGGCGGCGAGTGGCGGGAAGAGCATGCCGGCTGCTGCGTCTGGCCGGGTCTCTCGCAGCAGCAGGTGAGCGGCCAGGTCCCGGGTCCGCCAACCCTCGCAGAGCGTCGGCGCGTCAGCACCCACCTCGAGGAGTAGCCGAGCGAGATCTGCACGTTCGGCTCGGGCGTAGCGGGCCATGGCCAGATCGTACGACCGCTGGCCGGCGGCGGGGCGCGAAAGGCCCCGGCGCAGCCTCCCCGTCGAAGGGGCGGGGACTGGAGAGGCCGGCGCCGGGGCAGACCGCCGAAGGGGCAGCTTCGGCGGCGACAAGGATCCTACCTGGCACCGCTGGATCAAACACCGCGATCGGTGACAAATTTTCCACAAGGCCTGCAGGTGCCCCTCCCGTTCGTCGGGCTCCGTTGCGCCAGGTGGGCGGGTCCCCGGGGAATCCACAGGGATGCCCCCTACCGGTCCACAAGGGGCCCCCCGTAGCGTGCCGGCAGGCAGGTGCCGACCGGTATCCTGCCCGTTGACAACGAGGAACCACAGTGATGTAATTACGGGGCTGCATCTTGTGGTCCCGGTGCTGCGGGGCCGCTGCAAACCACCACAGCTTGTGTGGCTTGGGTGGTGACGCAGGGGGAGCAGCGGATCAGCAATCGGGCGGCTCGGGCCGGGCCCGCGGCACCCAGGACGAGGGAGATCACGTATGGCTATCGCACCGGAGCGGGTCGGCATCGGCATCCGTCGGGTGTTCACGACCCCCGGCCAGGACCCCTACGACACCGTCACCTGGGAGCGCCGGGACGCCCGGATCATCCACTGGTCCACCGGGGCGGTCGCCTTCGAGCAGCTGGGCGTCGAGGTGCCCTCCACCTGGAGCGTGAACGCCACCAACATCCTCGCGCAGAAGTACTTCCGGGGGACGCTCGGCACGCCCGAGCGGGAGTGGTCCCTGCGGCAGGTCGTGGACCGGGTGGTGGATGCGATCACCGCCTGGGGCCGGAAGGACGGCTACTTCGTCGACGACACCGAGGCGCGGACTTTCAGCGACGAGCTCCGGTACGCCATCATCCACCAGCGGGCCGCCTTCAACTCCCCGGTGTGGTTCAACATCGGCGTGGCCGGTGTGCCGCAGCAGGGCTCCGCCTGCCAGCCGTACGACGCCCCGGTGAGCACCCCGGAGGGCCTCGTGCCGATCGGTCGGCTGGTCGAAGAGGGAGCCGTTGGCACCAAGGTGTACGACGCCCACGGGGTGACGCGGGTCGTCGCCGTCAAGAGCAACGGCGTCAAGCCGGTGCTCCGCGTCCACACCCGCGTCGGTGTCACCCTCGACGTGACCGCCGACCATCTCGTGTGGCGGTCCGGGGGACCCGGTGGCAGTGCCTTCGTCCCCGCCGGCGAGCTGCGGCCCGGCGATGCCGTCAGCTGGTGCCGCACGGAGAGCTACGGCACCGGTGAGATCACCCACCGGCGCCTGTCGGAGGCCGCCCTGGCCGGTTGGATCCAGAGCGACGGGGAGGTGGGTGCCGCCTCGCTCGAGGCACGCACGGTCACCCGGGACGAGCTGGCGTGGGTGTCTGCGGCGCTCCAGCGGGCCTTCCCGGCTGGGAGGCTCCTCGTCGACGAGGAGGCGGACCGTCGCCGGATCCGGGTCTCGGGGGACGACGGCCTGCGGGACTTCCTCCGTCGTTGGCAGTTGAGCACCGACGCGGCGGGTGCCGTTCCCGCATCCCTGTGGGGCGCGCCCCTTCCGATCGTCCGGGCCTACCTGCGGAGCCTGTTCCAGGCTCGCGGCTACGTCGCCGACCGCCGGGACGGGCCGGTGATCGGCCTGGACCTCGACAGCGAGGACGTGGCGCGCGCAACCCAGCTCCTCCTAGGTCGGTTCGGGATCCTCGCCGCCGTGGGCGACGACGACGACGGCTGGTCGGTGGCCGTGCGAGACCTGGGTGACCGCTCGCGGTTCTGCGAGGAGATCGGCTTCGTCGACCGCCACAAGGCACTCGAGCTCGAGCAGTCGCTCGCCATGCCCGGCCGCTGCCTGCGCGACGTCGAGCGGCTCGAGATCGAGAGGATCGAGCCCCTCGGCGAGCGGCCCGTCTATGACATCCAGACCGAGAGCGGCGAGTACCTGAGCGGCAACGTCCGGGTCCACAACTGCTTCATCCTCTCGGTCGACGACTCGATGGACTCGATCCTCAACTGGTACACGGAGGAGGGGATCATCTTCAAGGGGGGCTCAGGCGCCGGGGTCAACCTGTCCAGGATCCGCTCCTCCAAGGAGGGCCTCCGCGGTGGTGGGACCGCATCCGGGCCGGTCAGCTTCATGCGCGGTGCCGACGCGTCGGCGGGGACCATCAAGTCCGGAGGCAAGACGAGGCGTGCGGCAAAGATGGTGATCCTCAACGTCGACCACCCTGACGTCCAGGACTTCGTCTGGTGCAAGGCGATCGAGGAGCGCAAGGCCCGCGCCCTCCGCGATGCCGGCTTCGACATGGACCTCGACGGCAAGGACAGCCATTCGATCCAGTACCAGAACGCCAACAACTCGGTCCGGGTCACCGACGAGTTCATGCAGGCGGTCCTCGACGACGCCGACTGGCACCTGCGCGCCGTCACCGACGGGCGGATCCTGCAGACGGTGAAGGCCCGCGACCTCTTCCGGGAGATCGCTGAGGCCGCCTGGCAGTGCGCCGACCCGGGCCTGCAGTTCGACACCACCATCAACAAGTGGCACACCGCCCCGCGCTCCGGGCGCATAAATGGAAGCAACCCATGCTCGGAGTACATGCATGTCGACAATTCAGCATGCAATCTGGCCAGCTTGAATCTCCTGGCATTCCTCGAGCCTGACGGGACCTTCGACGTCGAGGGGTTCCGGTCAACGGTGGAGGTGGCGTTCACCGCCCAGGAGATCATCGTCGGCAACGCCGACTACCCCACCGAGAAGATCGCCGACAACTCCCGGCGGTTCCGCCAGCTCGGCATCGGCTACGCCAATCTCGGCGCACTGCTGATGGCTCAGGGTCTGCCGTACGACTCGGACGCCGGCCGGGCATGGGCCGCGTCCCTCACCGCACTGCTCACCGGCCACGCCTACGCGACGTCCGCCCGCACGGCCGCCAGGATGGGACCGTTCGCCGGGTACACGGAGAATCGTGAGGCGATGCTCGACGTGCTGCGCATGCACCGCGACGCGGCGGCGCACATCGACGAGGACCTGGTGCCGCCGGAACTGCTCTCCGCCGCCCAGGAGTCGTGGGACACCGCCGTGGAGGTCGCTCAGGAGTTCGGCGTCCGCAACGCCCAGGCGAGCGTTCTGGCTCCCACGGGATGCTTGGTGGGCGGATCGCTGGTCGCCACGGAGAGGGGGCTCGTGCGGCTCCGATCACTCGGGGACCCTGAAGGCGCCGAGTGGCAGGACCTCGGCATCGCCGTGCAGACCGACGATGGCCCTCGGGCGGCGACGAAGTTCTATGTCAACGGCCTGGAGCCTGTCGTCACGGTCACCACGGGCAGCGGCTACCGGATCCAGGGCACGCCGCAGCATCGGGTGAAGGTGGTCGACGAGCGTACCGGGGCGTGGGAGTGGAGGCGGTTCGCCGACCTCCGCGAGGGTGACCTCGTGCCCCTTGCCATGCGCCAGCTCGTCGGCGACCCGCGGGTGGTCCCCCTCCCGCCGCTGCCCGAGGCCCATTGGACAGGGGAGCACCAACAGGGCGTGACGCGGGTGATGACCCCGGAGCTCGCCGAGCTCGTCGGCTACTTCATGGGTGACGGTTCCCTCAACAGCAGCGGGCTGCGGTTCTGCGTCGCTTCGGGCGACCTCGACGTCGTGGCCCGCCTGCGTGATCTCGGAAAGGCGGCATTGGGGCTGGAGGCCGTGGTGATCCCCCGGCAGGGCTACGAGGAGGTCCGGTTCGACTCCGTGCGGCTGACCATGTGGTGGGAGGCCTGTGGCTTCGCCAAGCAGGCGGCCGGAGGCCGTCCGGGCGAGGGTGGCGAAGCCCACATTCCCGACGCCGTCCTGCACGCCAACGACCCCGAAACCTACGCCGCTTTCGTTCGGGGGCTGTTCGAGGCCTGCGGCGCCACCAGCGCCGGGTGCCCGACGCTCGAGAGCACGTCTGTGCAGATGGTGCGGGACGTTCAATCGATGTCGCTGGCGCTCGGCTACCCGACGACCCTCGCGGTGCGGGGACGGACCGACCGCTGGGAGCGGGGGACGGCACCACTGGCGGAGCTCCGCCTCCTGAGCCAAGCTGCGAACACCCGGTGGCTCGGGGAGATCGGCTTCATCGGCCGGCGGAAGAGCGCCGCTGTCCTGTCGGGCGACGCTGCGCAGGGCGCTCCGGGGGACTGGATCCCCCTGAGCCGGGAGTTGATCGACCGGCTGGCGCCGTACGACGACCGGCTGCGCAGCGTCCTTCTTCGCGAGCACTCCCGGGGTCGGGTCACCCGGCCAACGGCGCGAGAGCTCTTCGATCGCACCGGCGACGTCGAGCTCGGGCGCCTCCTCGGGTTCTTCTTCGACCGGATCGAGGCGGCGACGCTCGGCGACGAAGAGCTCACCTACGACCTGTCCGTCCCGGACACCGTCACGTACGTGGCCAACGGTTTCGTCAGCCACAACACCATCGGTCTCCTGATGGACTGTGACACGACAGGCATCGAGCCCGATCTGGGCTTGGTGAAGCTCAAGAAGCTGGTCGGCGGCGGCACGATGTCGATCGTCAACCAGACGGTGCCTCGGGCACTCACGCGACTCGGCTACACCGGCTCGCAGACTGCCGCCATCACGGCGTACATCGACGAGCACAAGTCGATCGTCGGCGCGCCCCACCTGCGATCCGAGGACCTTCCGGTGTTCGCCTGTTCCATGGGCGACAACACCATCCACTACCGGGGCCACATCCGCATGATGGGAGCGGTGCAACCGTTCATCTCGGGCGCTATCTCCAAGACGGTCAATGTCCCAGAGGAAGTGACCATCGAAGACGTCGAGCAGCTCAACATCGAGGCCTGGCAGCTCGGGCTGAAGGCGGTTGCCATCTACAGGGACAACTGCAAGGTTGCGCAGCCACTCGCCACCGCCAAGAAGGACGCCGAGAAGGTGTCGGACGCAGCAGCCCACGATGCGGAGCTGGCGCGCAAGGTGGCCGACCTCGAGAAGGCGCTCGCCAACCAGACGACGGTTGTCGTCAAGCAGCCCATCCGGCAGCGCATGCCCCGCCGGCGCCGGTCCAACACCTTCGCGTTCCGTGTGGCGGATTGCGAGGGTTACGTCACCGTTGGCGAGTACGACGACGGGCGGCCGGGAGAGGTGTTCGTGAAGGTGGCCAAGCAGGGCTCGACCCTCGCCGGGATCATGGACGCCTTTGCCGTCTCGGTCAGCCTGGGGCTGCAGCACGGTGTGCCGCTGGCGACGTACGTGCGCAAGTACACCAACATGCGCTTCGAGCCGGCGGGCATGACCGACGACCCCGACCTGCGGATCGCCCAGTCCCTCGTCGACTACATCTTCCGGCGGCTGGCCGTCGACTACCTGCCGTACGACGAGCGCTTGGAGCTCGGTGTCCTGACGACGGGGGAGCGGACGCAGCAGACCCTGCCCGGCGTGGAGGAGTCCACCACCCCAAACCTGTCCCTGGTCACCGACCGCGACTACGACGCCGGCGACGACGATGGCCCGCAGCTGCGGCTCGCGCCCCTGCCTCGGGAGGTGGCCAAGCCGGTCCCTGTCGAATCCGACGCCCCGTACTGCTTCCAATGCGGCGTGCAGATGCAGCGGGCGGGCAGCTGCCACGCCTGCCCGAGCTGCGGGACGACCAGCGGCTGCTCGTGAGTGAGTGAGTGAGTGAGTGAGTGCCGGCGGCAGCGCCGTCGCCGGCCCTCGACAGGCGCCGAGCGGGTAGCTCGGTGCACAGCGGTGACCTCGGGAGATTTCACGGCCGGATCGGTCGCCAGCGCACCGACCTCGACGCACGGTGCCGGTTGGTCGAGCGGCCTGCTCAGCTGTGGCACGGGCGTCGGGCGTTGGTCGCTGCCACGGGGTAGGGCACGGTCGTGCCGGCACGCCTGAAGCTGGACCTCCACGACATCTACAACAACGGCGACGAGATCGACCGGGCGCTGCGGGCGGTGATGGAGGAGGCGGTGCGCAAGCGGGCCAGCGTGATCGAGATCATCCCGGGGAAGGGGAGCGGGCAGCTGAAGAAGCACGTGCTGCGCTTCCTCGACCAGCGGGAGATGAAGGCGCTGTACCACCGGGTGGAGAAGGACAGCGACAACTTCGGGCGGGTCTTCGTGCACTTCCGGTGGAAGTGACGCCGAAAGAGGGACTGCTCGCCGGAGGACCCCCGCTGTCCCCGCTGCGGGGCCGATCAGCGGGCGGGCCAGGGGTGCAGGAGCTGGTCCAGGCCGCGCTTGGCGATCTCGTTGCTCACGATCAACCGCTGGATCTCGCTGGTGCCCTCCCAGATGCGATCGACGCGGATGTCCCGGTAGAGCCGCTCCACCGCGTACTCCCGCATATAGCCCCGGCCGCCGAAGATCTGCACGGCCCGGTCGATCACCCGGCCGGCCGCCTCCGACGCGACCGTCTTCGCCATGGCGGCCTTGGCGTGCACCAGCTTGCGGGGCATGCCTGCGTCGCACTCGGACGCCACCTGGTAGGTGAGGGCCCGCATGGTCGCGATGTCCATCGCGCTGTCGGCGAGCATGCCCTCGATCATCTGGTTGTCCATGAGCACCCGGCCGAACTGGCGGCGGGCCCGGGCCCACTCGGTCGCCTCCCGCAGGGCGCGCTCCGCCGCGCCGGCGCAGCGCGCCGCGATCATGAGGCGCTCCTCGACGAACCACTCCCGCGTCAGCTCGGCACCCGCCCCCACGCCTCCGAGCACCGAGGCCCCAGCGACCCGCACCCCCTCGAGGGTGAAGATGGGGTGCTTGTAGACGAAGGTGTGCATGTAGCGGGGGGTGCGCTTGATGCTCACGCCGGGCGTGTCCCGGTCCACCAGGAACAACGTGGGCAGGTGGTCGGGCTCCACGATCGCCATGACGATGAGGAAGTCGGCCACGTCCCCAACGGTCACGAACCACTTCTCGCCGTCGAGGCGGTAGCCGTCGCCGTCGGGCGTCGCCGTTGTCGTGATGGCCGTGAAGTCGGAGCCGGCCGATTCCTCGGTCACGGCGTAGCTGTCCCGCCGGTCGCCCCGGGCGGCCGGCAGGAGGTAGCGCTCGCGCTGAACGGCGTCACACGCCGTGAGGGCGTTCGCCGGCCGCCACACAACGTCCCACAAGGCGTTGGTGAGCTGGCCCAGCTCCTCTTGCACCAGGACCTGATCGAGCACCGACAGGCCCTGGCCGCCCCACTCCTCGGGAACGTTGACGGCGTTGAGGCGAAGCTCGAGGACGTGCGCCCTGAGCTCCGTGAGGGTCTCGGCCGGCAGGCCGTCGCCCTCCTCGCACGCCTGCTCGAACGGTGCGATCAGCTTCGTCAGCTCGGCAGCTCGCGCCTTCAGCTCGTTCTGGGCAGGGGTGTAGGTGAGATCCACGGCCGGCCTCCTCTGTCAACTCGACCGATCATAACATGACAGACGTACTACAAAGAGCGGGAGGCCGGGGAGCGCAGTGCGGCGAGGTAGTCGGTGGTGAGCTGCACCAGCCGCCGGCGCGAGAGCCGCTCGGGCTCGAAGACCGCCTGGATGCTCAGGCCGTCGACGAGCGCGGCGAGCCGGCGGGCCTCGTTGGCGGGACGGAGGTCGGCGGGGACCTCGCCGGCGTGCACGGCTTCCTCGAAGTGGCGGCGGAGCAGCGCCCGCCACTCGCCGTAGTAGCGCCGTTGCTCAGCGGCGAGGTCCCCGTCGCCGAACGCCCGGCTCCAGAAGTTGAGCCAGACGGTCATCTCGAGGGTCTGTTCCTCGCCGACGGGGAGCACGGACCCGACAACCGCCTCGAGGGCCGCCAGGCCTGACATGCCCGCCGTCCGGGCGGTGATCCGGTGGCGCTCCCGGTCCCAGACCTGCCGCAGGGCGGTGCGGAGGATCTCGTCCTTGTCGCGGAAGTAGTGGCTGATGACGCCGGTCGAGTAGCCCGCCTCGACCGCGATGTCCCTGATGCTCACCCGGTCCAGCCCGACGCGGGCGACGAGTCGCCAGGTCGCCTCCACGACCTGCTCGCGCCGGGCTTGTCGATCGACGATCTTCGGCACCTTCAGCCCACTCCCGTTAGGATCGGGCGACGCCCCGGTCGGTCCTCGCCCCTGACGCCAACGCCGGCGCCGTAGCGCTCGTCTCGGGCGGCGGCACGGGCATCGGGCGCGCCACCGCGCTGGAACTGGCCCGTACCGGGGCGGACGTGGTCGTGTGCGGGCGGCGTGCCGGTTTGCTCGAGGAGACCGTGGCTGCCGTCGAGGAGGCCGGCGGCACGGCGCTGGCGGTCCCCTCTGACCTGCGTGAGCACGACGCGGTGGTGGCTGTCGTGGACGCCGCCGTCGATCGCTTCGGTTGCGTGGACGTGCTCGTCAACAACGCGGGGGGTCAGTTCGCCGCCGCACCGGAGGAGATCAGCGCCAACGGGTGGAGGGCGGTGCACCGCTTGTCGGTGGAGGCGGTTTGGGACCTCACCCACGAGGTTGCGACCCGCTCGATGATCCCGAGACGACGTGGGGTGGTCGTGTTCATCGGGTTCAGCCCGCGCCGTGGCCTGCCCGACATGGTGCATGCGGCCGCCGCCCGGGCAGCGGTGGAGAACCTCGCCGGGGGCCTGGCCTGCGCTTGGAGCCGCTACGGGATCCGCTCGGTGTGCGTAAGCCCGGGCAACATCGCCACCGAGGCGCTCGACGGCTACGGGGAGCAGGCCGTTGCCGCATGGGGGCGGTCGGTGCCGCTCGGGCGGCTCGGGACCGCTGACGAGGTCGCGACGGTGATCGCCTTCCTCGCGTCGGTCGGGGCGGCGTACGTCACCGGTTCGACCGTGCTCGTCGACGGGGGCGCCGACGCCTGGGGACAGGGCGGACCGCCGCCCGCGCGTCACAGCGACCCGACGGTGGACACGACCAGCCGGGCGTCTACACCGTAGGCGCCGGCGTGCCCGACGACGAGAGGGTTGACCTCGAGCTCCGCGACGGCGGGGTGGGCGGCGGCCGCCTGGGAGAGGGCTGCGGCGGCGGCGCCGGCCGCGGCCACGTCGAGGGCCGGCCGGCCCCGGGCCCCTGTCAGCAGCGGTGCACCCCGTAGGGACCTGACCAGCGCCTCCCCCTGGACGGCGGTGAGCGGGGCGAGGGCGGCGGCCACGTCGCCAAGGACCTCGGTGTGGACGCCCCCCAACCCGACGACGGCGACCGGGCCGAAGCGGGGATCGCGCACGCAGCCGACGAGCAGCTCGACCGCCCCGTCGAGGGGCACCATGGTCTCGACCGACAGGGGCGCCGGCCCGAGGCGTGACCACAGGTCGGCGGCAGCACGGGCGAGTTGGTCCTCGTCGCCGACGTCGAGGACCACCCCGCCCTGGTCGGACTTGTGCTCGAGCGCCACCGCCTTGACCACGACCGGCCAGCCGAGGAGATCGGCCGCCACGGTCGCCTCGCTGATGTCGGAGACGCGGTGGGCGGCGACGAGAGGGAACCCGTGGGACTCGAGCAGCGCCCGCGCCGCGAAGTAGCCGCCCAACGCCGGACCGGGGCACGGCGCCGGCAGGTCCGGCACGCCGAGCGGCGGTTGGGTCGCGCGCCGCCACAGCCGTGCGGCCACCCAGGCGGCGTCGGCGACGTCCAGGAACACCGGGATGCCGCCGGCTCGTAGCCGGCCGACTGGTGAGTCGGGGTCCGTTCGGCTGTTTCCGGCGGGCATGGTGTTGGCGTACATGGTGTGCGTGAGGACGGGCTTGCCCGACTTGGCTGCTTGCTCGACCATCGTGGAGGCGACCTCGAGCTCGACCGCGGCGATCTCCGGCCCGTAGTCCCCGTAGCCCCCGAAATATCCGGTCATGAGGACAGCATCGACGTCGTCGGCGTCGAGCAGGGTTCCGAGCACGCGGGAGAACGACCACAGGTCCTTCTCGCCCGCGCCGGCCAGGTCGACGGGATTGGCGGTGCCCCCGGCCGTGCCGGTGGCATCTGCGAGCCGCGCCGCCAGGTCGGCATCGAAGGCGGGCACGACCAGGCCGCTGCGCTCGGCCACGTCGGCGGCGATGGCACCGTGACCGCCGCCGTCGGCCAGGATCCCCACCTTCGGTCCCCGTGGGGCCGGCACGAGGAGCCCCTGGACGAGGTTGATCAGCTCCTTCGGAGTGGTGACGCGTTGGATGCCGGCGGCGCGGCAGGCGGCGTCGATGGATCGCTCCCCTGACACCATCGCGCCGGTGTGGGACCGGGCGGCGCGCTCCGCTGCTCCTCCGCCACCGACGGAGATCATGACGACCGGCTTGCCTGACCGGGCGATCGCCTCAGCGGCTCGTAGGAAGCGGCGCCCGTCGCGGACGTCCTCGCAGTAGACGGTGACGGCCTCGACCGTGGGGGAGCGGCCGAAGTCCTCGACGAGATCGGCGACCTCGAGGTCGGCCTGGTTGCCGATGGACGCGAAGCGGGAGAAGCCCAGGCCGGCGGCGCCGGCGAGCATGCCGAGCTCCAGGGCGAGGTTGCCGCTCTGGGAGATGAGGCCGATGCTCCCTTCTGGTAGATCGTTGGATGCCAGGTGGAGATCGGCGGCGGTGTCGGCCAGGCCAAGGCAGTTGGGCCCGAGCAGCACGGCGCCGGCGGCCCGGATGCGTTCGACGGCGGCCCGCTCGCGCGCCGCTCCCTGCGGACCGGTCTCGGCCAGGCCGGCGGTGATGCCGAGCAGCGCCGTGGCGCCCGCCTCCAAGGCGTCGTCCACGGCCTGTTCGAACGACGTCGCCGGGACGCATAGGACCACGAGCTCGGGCTTTGCCGGCAGCTCGCGCAGCGACGGGTACGCCCGGCGACCGAGCACGGTCGCCGCCCGGCGGTTGACGAGGTAGACGTCGCGGCGGTGCTCGCCCCGCAGCGCGTTGCGGGCCAGCCAATGGCCCCACTTCCGCTGATCGTCGGAGGCCCCGAGCACGGCGAGCGACCTCGGGTCGAAGAGCGGCCGCAGGTCCCGGGTCAAGGGCCCCACTGTTGGGCGGGGGTCGCCTCGCGCCAGGCGAGGCTCGACGATGACGGCTTGGACGGAGACGTCGAGGGCGGAGGTGACCTCGTCGCAGACCAGCAGGGTGGGTTCGACATCGGGTGCCGCTCGCCCCACCGCAGCACTGCGACCGGTTGCGCCGGAGCGGTGTCCAGCATCTCGTCGACGAGCATCGGCTTTCCCCCGGTTGTACGACGCCCGTACTGTAACCACCCCGGGGCGGCCGGTCGGCTCGCACGCTACCGTGGCCACCGTGCGAGCCGTCGTGGCCACAGCGGCGGGGGGCCCTGAGGTCCTGGAGGTACAGGACCGGGACGACCCTTCCCCCGCTACCGGGCAGCTGCTGGTGGACGTCGCCGCCGCCGGGGTCAACTTCATGGACATCTACGGCCGGGAGGGGCGCCGACCCTACGCCGGGACGCCCCCGTGGGTGCCCGGCGCCGAGGGTGCCGGCACCGTCTCTGCCGTCGGCGAGGGCGTGAGCGGGTTCTCGGTCGGCGACCTGGTGGCCTGGGCGTCGGCTCCCGGCAGCTACGCCCAACGGGTGGTCGTCGACGCGGGGCGTGCCGTCCACGTCCCGCCCGGGGTGGGCGCCGAGCGGGCCGCAGCGGTGATGTTGCAGGGGATCACAGCGCACTACCTCTGCCACAGCACGTACCCGGTCGCGACTGGCGACGTGGTCGTGGTCCACGCCGCCGGCGGCGGCGTCGGCCTGTTGCTGACCCAGATGGTGAAGCGACTCGGCGGCGTGGTGGTTGCCACCACCTCTGGGGGCGACAAGGAGGAGGCGGCGAGGCGCGCCGGGGCCGACCACAGCATTGCCTACGACGACGTCGGCGAGGTCGTGCGCCAGGTGACCGGCGGGGCGGGCGCGGCGGCCGTCTACGACGGGGTCGGTGCAGCCACCTTCGATGCCAGCCTCGCGGCGCTCCGCCGCCGAGGCGTCCTCGTGCTGTACGGGGCCGCGAGCGGGCCGGTCCCGCCGTTGGAGCTGACCCGCCTGATGACAGGCGGTTCGCTGTACATCACCCGGCCGACCATGGGCGACTACATCGCCACCCGGGAGGACCTCGACTGGCGGGCAGGAGACCTTTTTGGCTGGGTCGCCGACGGCTCCTTGACGGTGAGCGTCGGCGGCCGCTATCCCCTCGACGCCGCCGCTTCCGCCCAGGAGGACCTCGCCCGCCGCCGGACCTCGGGCAAGCTGCTGCTCCTGCCCTGACCACCAGCCGTCTGTTCGTGGCTGTCTGGCCCCCTCCGGCCGTCCTCGACCGGATCGCGTCGCTCGACCGGCCGGAGATGCCGGGCATCCGCTGGACGACGCGCCAGCACTGGCACGTGACCCTCCGCTTCCTCGGCGACGTCGCCGACCTCGAGCGGAGCGACCTCGACACCGCCCTGGCCGCCGTAGCCGCCTCGGCCGGTCCGGCGACTGTGACGGTCGGGCCGGCGACGAGGACGCTCGGCCAGGCGCTGCTGGTCGTGCCGGTCGGCGGTCTCGACCGCTTGGCGGCTGCCGTGCATGCCGTGACCGGGGCCGGCGACCGCCCTTTTGTCGGGCACATGACCCTGGCCCGGGCCCGCCGGAAGGCGCGGGTCCCGCACGGCCTCGGGGGTACCCCGCTCGAAGCGGTGTGGACGGCGACCGAGATGGTCCTTGCCCGGAGCCGCCTCGACGCCGCCGGCGCCGTGTACGAGCCAGCGGCTCGGTACCGCCTC
The DNA here is from genome assembly GCA_027320105.1 of Acidimicrobiaceae bacterium. Lineage (GTDB taxonomy): Bacteria > Actinomycetota > Acidimicrobiia > Acidimicrobiales > Palsa-688 > JAKAQB01. The sequence continues at coordinate 34,140 of DAHVMA010000070.1, forward strand.
GGCGGGTAGCGTCCCACGCCACGCGGACCCTCGATGGGCTCCTCGGCGACGTGCTAGGCGACCGCATCGACGTCGGCCAGGTGCTCGGCGTCAAACCCGATCGCGGCCGCTCCGGGATGCCGTCGCGGCTGCGCTCCGGCGCCTGAGCCCACGGAGCGCATCCGTAGACTGGATCGACCACCACGCCTGGAGGACCCTTTCTGTGGGACTGTCGATCGGGATCGTAGGGCTGCCCAACGTCGGCAAGTCCACCCTCTTCAATGCCCTGACGGGCAACGCCGCCCTCGCCGCCAACTACCCCTTCGCCACCATCGACCCCAACGTCGGCGTCGTCAACGTGCCCGACCCGAGGCTCGACCGCCTTGCCGAGCTCTACGCCAGCGAGCGCGTCGTCCCCGCCACGGTCACCTTCGTCGACATCGCCGGGCTGGTCCGGGGAGCGTCGGCGGGCGAGGGGCTCGGCAACCAGTTCCTCGCCGCCATCCGCGAGACCGACGCCATATGCCAGGTGGTGCGGGTGTTCTCCGATCCGGACGTCGTCCACGTCGAGGGTGCCGTCGACCCCCGCGCCGACATCGAGACCGTCAACACCGAGCTCGTGCTGGCAGACATCCAGACCATCGACAACCGCCGTGCGAGGCTCCAGCGGGAAGTCAAGGGCAGGCCGGAGCTGCGTGGCACCCTGGACGCCGTTGAGCGTGCCCGTGCCGTCCTGGATGCCGGCGTGCCGGTGTCCGCCGCCGGCGACCGGGTCGACGCGGCGCTGCTGGCCGATCTGCACCTTCTGACAGCGAAGCCTTTCATCTATGCCTTCAACATCGATGAGGCCGAGATCGGCGACGACGCCCGGGCCAAGGAGCTGGTGACCCCGGTCGCGCCGGCGCCTGCCGTCGTCGTATGCGCCGGGATCGAAGCGGAGCTCGTCGGCTTGGGTGCCGAGGAGGCCGCCGAGCTCCTCGCGGGGTACGGGCAGTCGACATCGGGCCTCGAGCAGCTCGTGCACGTCGGCTTCGGGGCCCTCGGGCTGCAGACGTTCCTCACCGCCGGGCCCAAGGAGTCCCGGGCCTGGACGATCCGGCTCGGTGCTACCGCTCCTCAGGCGGCCGGCGTCATCCACACCGACTTCCAGAGGGGCTTCGTGAAGGCAGAGGTGGTGAGCTACGACGACCTCTTGGAGCTCGGGTCCGTGCCTGCCGTGCGGGCCGCTGGCAGGGCTCGTCTGGAGGGCAAGGACTATGTGATGCGCGACGGCGACGTCGTGGAGTTCCGCTTCAACGTGTGAGTCGAGTCCCGCTTCGATTGCCGTCAGCACGGGTTGCCACCAGTGGCACGAAGTCCTTGCGCGTGGCAGGAGTCACTCCTAGCCTTCGTGGGTACGGGCCGGGGCCGGCCGCTGGTCGCAGCAAGGGGGAGACCGGACCGCCTCGGCTCGATCAGCGCTCGTGGCAGCGGCTGCCATGGGTAGCCTGACGAACATGAGTAGCCACGCCGATGTCCCGCCCGAGGTGGTGAAGAGCGACGAGGAGTGGCGGTCCCATCTCGGCGAGGAGCGCTATGACGTGCTCCGGCGAGGCGGGACCGAGCCGCCCTGGTCGGGGAAGTACGTCCACAACCACGATGACGGGACGTACCGTTGCGGCGCTTGCGGCAACGTCTTGTTCCGCTCGGAGACGAAGTTCGACTCCGGCAGCGGGTGGCCGAGCTTCACGGAGCCAGCCGTCGTTGACGCCGTCGTCTTGCTGGAGGACCGCAGCCACGGCATCACCCGCACCGAGGTGCGCTGTCGGCGGTGCGGCGGCCACCTCGGCCACGTGTTCGCCGACGGGCCGGCGCCGACCGGCTTGCGGTACTGCATGAACTCGCTGTCGCTCGACTTCGAGCCTTTCACCCTCGGCTAGCAAGCGGGGCCGAGGACGCCTGGCCGCCGGTGCCACAGCGCACCGGTAAGGTTCGATCCGGTGTTGCCGCCGCCGGATGCCTTCGGGCGCGGCGTCGTCGTGACCGGCGACGCTGCGCCTCCCGCGCCGTGGTCGTCGGCGCCGGCCGTTGTGGTGGACGAGGCGACGCTCGACTCCCCGGGAGCGGTGGTGGGCCAGTTGCACGAGGCCTGGGCCAGGCGGCGCCCGGTCACTGTGCGGCTCTTCGTCGACCCGGCGCGCTTTCGGGTGCCGGTCCCGGTGACAGCGGAGCCATGGACGCTCACCGCCGACTTCGAGCCGTTGGCTGACCGCCTCCAGTTCCTGGTCTGGGCCAACACCTACGACGCTCGCGGGGTGGCGGGGGCCGGCGGGGGGGAGCCGGTGTGGTGGTGGGCCCGCAAGGCGGGGCGCCTCGGTGCCCTACCGGTCGGGGCCGGCAGTGCCGGAGATGTGGTCCTCCCCGATGGGCGGCAGGCTTGGATCGACGCCGGCCCGCGCCGCACCTGGCCTGCCGGCTCGATCGACGGCGCCGTGGTGGTCCACGCCGAATCCGTCGAGCGCGACCGGCTCACCGTCGCCCCTTCTCTCGTAGGACCGCAGGGGGTGGCGGCCGGTGACCTGGCGCCGGACCAGCTGGCTGCGGTCACGAGCGACGCCGGTGCCGCCCGGGTGATCGCGCCGGCCGGATCAGGCAAGACCAGGGTCCTGACCGAGCGCCTCCGGCACCTTCTCGTCGACCGCGGATGGGAGCCGGACTGCGTGCTGGCCGTCGCATACAACAAGAAGGCGCAGGAGGAGCTCGACCAGCGCACGGCCGGAACCGGCGCCCGGACCCGAACGCTCAACTCGCTCGGCCTGGCCGTCCTCACCCGCGCCCGGGGGGCTGCGCCTGCGGTCCTCGCCGAGCGGGACGTCCGGCGGGTGGTCGAGCGCCTGGCTCCGCCGGCGCGCCGGCGGAGCAACACCGACCCCATCGCTCCGTACCTCGAGGGGCTGTCCGCTGTCAGGCTCGGCCTGCGGGACCCCGGCGACGTGGAAGCCTCACGCGACGACGTGCCCGGGTTGGCGGTGATGTGGCCCCGGTTCCGCGCTGCGTTGGCCGAGGCCGGAGCGGTGGACTTCGACGAGCAGGTCTACGGCGCCGTCGAGGCGCTGCTGCGTGACGGGAGCCTGAGGGCGGAGATGCGCCTCGGGTGCCGTCACCTACTCGTGGACGAGTTCCAGGACCTCACGCCGGCGCACGTCTTGCTCCTACGCCTCCTGGCCGGCCCGGCCCTCGACTGCTTCGGCGTCGGCGACGACGACCAGGTCATCTACGGGCACGCCGGCGCCGACCCGCGGTTCCTGCTCGAGTACGACCGGCTGTTCCCCGGCGCCGCCGACCACCGCTTGGAGGTCAACTACCGGTGCCGTCCAGCGGTCGTCACCGCCGCGGTAGCCCTGCTGGGGCACAACCGGCAGCGGGTGGACAAGACCATCAGGGCCTCCCGCCCGCCAGCGCCTGCGGGATCGCCGCCGGCGCTGGACATCCACCTGCACGGCCGTGGTGAGGGCATCACCTCCCTGGTCGAGGTCGTCCGCGCCCGGCTCGCGCTCGGGGCGGCAGCGGGCGACATCGCCGTGCTCGCGCGAGTGAACGCCCTGTTGCTCGGGCCGGTCATCGCCCTCGGCGAGGCAGGAGTCGCGGTGCAGTCGGCCGTCAGCCCGGACGTCCTCGAGCGCACCGGCATGCGCGCCGCCCTGGCTTACCTGCGCATCGCTGTTGCCGATGGGGCCATCTCTTCCGGTGACCTGGTCGAAGTCCTGCGACGCCCGAGCCGGGGCCTGCCCCCGTGGTTCACGGATCGGCTCCGCCGCAGGAAGGCTTGGTCGATCCCGGCGCTCGAGGGCATCGGGGCCACGATCCCTCACAAGGACAGCGCGAGGATCGAGCGCTTCGTGGACGACATCGTCGCCCTGCGCGCTGCGGCCACCCAGCTCGACACCGCCGGGCTGCTCCGATTCGTCCAGGATGACGTCGGCCTCGGTGGAGCGATGAACCTGCTCGACGCCAGCCGCGGCGGCGAAGGCTCCAGCCACGTCGACGACCTGGAGGCCCTCGAGGCAGTGGCCGCCTTGCATCCCACACCAGACGGCTTCGACGCCTGGCTGCGCACCGGGCTCGCCCGGCCGCCGCAGCCGTGCGGGGTGACGGTGGCGACCGTGCACCGGGTGAAGGGCATGGAGTGGGATCACGTCGTCGTCGCAGCGGTCAACGCCGGCATCGTCCCTCACCGCTTGGCGGAGGACGTGGAGGAGGAGCGGCGGGTCCTCCACGTGGCGCTCACCCGCGGCCGCGAGACCGTCACCCTGCTCGCCGATCGGAGCCGGCCGTCACCCATGCTGGACGAGCTCCGGGGGATCGTCGGATCGGATCCGAAGGCGGTGCCGGCGGGTGCCGCAGCGCGTGGAGGCGGGGGGGCGGGACCCCGGGTTTCCTCGCCCGCCACTCGCGTCCCCCTGCCTGTCTCAGGTGCTGGCCGCAGCGACCCAGCGCTCGAGGCGGCGCTGCGCTCGTGGCGCAAGCAGCGGGCGTCAGCGGACGGTGTGCCCGCTTACATGGTCTTCGCCGATCGGACCCTGCTGGCCATTGCTGCTCGCCGACCGGCGAACCTTGTCGCGCTCCGGCGGGTGGATGGCATCGGCCCCGCAAAGCTCGAGCGCTACGGCGCGGAGATCATCGCTTTGGTCTCAGCGATGGGCTGCGGTACCGGCGGCGGCGCGTAGGGTGCCGGCGATGGCATACGCGACCGACGAGTTCTCCCTACTGCAGGAGAACGCCGCCGAGGCCGGCGTCGCCTGGACGGCGCCGGCGGTGCGGAGGGTGGAGGTGCCGCTGACCGGCGGGGTTCTCAGCGCGATCGTCTGGGGGGAGGCTCCTCCGCAGGTGGTCCTGGTGCACGGCAGCGCGCAGAATGCCCACACCTGGGACACGGTTGCCATCGCCCTGGGACGCCCGGTCGTCGCCGTCGACCTTCCGGGCCACGGACGCTCCGCCTGGCGGCCGGACCACGACTACTCGCCGGCCACGCTCGCCAGCGCGCTCGCCGGCGGCATCGAGGCGCTGGCACCGGACGCCCGCCTGCTCGTCGGCATGTCCCTCGGGGGACTCGCCGGCATCGCCCTCGCTGCCCGACGCCCCGAGCTGGTCCGCTCCCTCGCCCTCGTGGACATCACCCCCGGCGTCGACGCCGCCAAGGCGCGGGCCATCACCGCCTTCGTGTCGGGACCGACGCGCTTCGCTTCCTTCGACGAGATCCTGGATCACACCATCCGCCACAACCCAGGTCGGAGCGAGGCTTCCCTGCGACGCGGGGTGATCCACAACGCCCGGGAGCTCGAGGACGGGTCATGGACGTGGCGGTGGGACCCGGAGGGGATGGCCGTACGGTCCGAGGACGCGGGGCGTGACCAACGGTGGCTGTGGGACGACCTGGCGGCGACGGCCATGCCCGTCACGCTGGTGCAGGGCGGCCGGTCCCCCGTCGTCGACGATGCCGACATCGCCGCGCTGCTCCAACGCCGGCCCGACGCGCAGGTCATGGTGGTGCACGAGGCGGGCCACAGCGTGCAAGGGGACCGGCCGCTCGAGCTGGCCCGGCTGCTCGGCGGGCTCCTCGAGCAGCGGTGACCCAGCCGAGTGTGCGCCGGCCCGATGGTGCTGCGCCGCCCCTCCCGGTTGCGCCCGGTGCGGGAGCACGGGTCTTCCGTGCCGCTCGCAGGGTCCGGCTGGGCGACGTCTTGCCCGGCGACGGCGCTCGCCTCGACGCCTTGGCGCGCTACCTCCAGGATGTCGCCGCCGACGACATCGGCGAAACCGAAGTTGCCGGAGACCAGCGGTGGGTGGTCCGCCGCACCCGCCTCGAGCTTCGACGACGCCCCCGGTACGAGGAGCCGGTGGAGCTCGTGACCTGGTGCTCGGGGATCGGCGCCGCCTGGGCAG
>DAHVMA010000088.1:0-93284 GCA_027320105.1 Acidimicrobiaceae bacterium
GGTGCATTGAGTGGCGCTTCCTGCCCCGAATGCACCGACCTCGACGAAGGTGACGCCAACTGGGACCTCAGCCGAACATGGGGCGCCGGAGCTGAGGGCTGCGGTTCAGCGGCTGGCGCGCCGGAACCCGTCCGCCTCGGCGGCCTCGGCGCCGGCGTAGCAGCGGTCGGCACCTGTCCTCCCGTACGCCGCCATGCCCGGCAGGTGGAACACCCTGCTGCGGAGCTTCGCCTTGACTGGGTGGCTGGATGGGCACGCCCCGCCGTCGAGCGGCGCGACCCAGGTCCGGCCGGCGCTCGCCGGCGGATCGGCGGCTGCCGGCTCCCCTGCCGGCGGGCGCGGAGCCGATCCGTCGCGGCCGGGCAAGTCCGGCCAGGGTTCCGCCGGCGGCACTGCCAGCCGGCGACGTCCCGCCCGCTCGAGGAGGGTGAGGCGCAGGACCCAGCCGGCGCCGGCGAGGATCACCGCCACGAGGACCCAGCGAATGAGCCGGCGCACGGCTGAACGCTACCGGGTCGGATGCCTCGCCGTCTCGGTCTCCGCACCGCTGGTCACTCCCGATGGCAGCGTGGCTACGTGGCTACGTGCCAGCGGCCCTCGGCAGCCACGCCGGCCGGCGGGACTCGAATGCGTCGATGTCGGCGGCGTGGCGGAGGGTGAGGTCGACGTCGTCGAGGCCCTCGAGGAGGCGGTGCTGGGTGAAGGTGTCCATGCCGAACGGTGCCTCGAGGCCGGCGGCCGGTGCAGCGACGACCAGGCGCTCGACGTCCACCGTGACCTCCAGGGCGGCGTCGGCGAGGACAGCGTCGAGCAGCGCCCGCCCGAAGGCGGCGTCCACCTCGGCGGGAACCAGCCCTCCCTTGGTGGCGTTGTTGCGGAAGATGTCCCCGAAGCGGGGGGACACCACCGCCTGGAAGCCGTAATCCTGCAGGGCCCATACGGCGTGCTCGCGCGACGAGCCGACGCCGAAGTTCGGTCCGGCCACGAGGATGGTCGCGCCAGCGTGCTCCGGCTGGTTCAGCACGAAGGCACGGTCGTCCCGCCACTCGGCGAACAGGCCCCGCCCGAAGCCGGTGCGCTCCACCCGCTTCAGCCAGTCGCTCGGGATGATCTGGTCGGTGTCGACATCGCTGCGGTCGAGGGGGACAGCGGTGCCGGTGACGGCTCGGACGGCTTCCATGGGGGTGGCTCCGGGATCGGTGCTGGGTGACCGGCGGCGGCCGGCTGGGCGGGTGGGTGGGTGGTCGGCGGCGGTTCAGCCGAGGTCGGTGGGGGCGGCGAAGTGCCCGGCGACCGCGGTGGCGGCCGCCACGGCGGGTGAGACGAGGTGTGTCCTTCCCCCCCTTCCCTGGCGGCCCTCGAAGTTGCGGTTGGACGTCGACGCCGACCGCTCCCTGGGGGCGAGCTTGTCCGGGTTCATCGCCAGGCACATCGAGCAACCCGGCAGGCGCCACTCGAACCCGGCGGCCGTGAACAGCCGGTCCAGGCCCTCTGCCTCGGCCTGGGCCCTCACAGGCCCGCTGCCGGGCACGGCGAGGGCGCGCACGCCGGCGGCGACGTGCCGGCCTTCGAGAACAGCCGCGGCGGCGCGGAGGTCCTCGAGGCGTGAGTTGGTGCACGAACCGATGAACACGGTGTCGACCGGCACGTCGCGCATCGGCGTCCCGGCGCTGAGGCCCATGTAGGCCAGGGCGCGCCGCGCCGCCTCCGCCGCGCCCGGATCGTCGAAGGCGTCCGGGTCGGGAACGGCGCCGTCGACGGTCACCACCTGGGCCGGGTTGGTACCCCACGTGACATGAGGGCGCACGGAGGTGGCGTCGATCTCCACGGTCCGGTCGAAGGCGGCGCCGCCGTCGGTGCTGAGCGAGCGCCAGTCGTCCAGGGCCTGCTCCCAGTCGGCACCCCCGGGCGCGTACGGTCGGCCCTCCAGGTAGGCGAAGGTCGTGTCGTCGGGCGCGACCATCCCGGCCCGGGCACCGGCCTCGATGGACATGTTGCAGACGGTCATCCGGCCTTCCATGGAAAGGTCGCGGATGGCGGAGCCCCGGTACTCGATCACGTGGCCGATGCCGCCGCCGGTGCCGATGCGGCCGATGACCGCCAGGACGAGGTCCTTGGCGCTGACGCCGGGGGGCGGGTCGCCCTCCACTTCCACCGCCATCGTCCTGGCGCGCCGCTGCGGCAGGGTCTGGGTGGCCAGGACGTGCTCGACCTCACTGGTGCCGATGCCGAACGCCAGGGCCCCGAACGCGCCGTGCGTCGAGGTGTGGGAGTCCCCGCATACGATCGTCATCCCCGGCTGCGTGAGGCCGAGCTCCGGTCCGATCACGTGGACGATCCCCTGGTGAGGATCGCCCATCGGGAACAGCCGGATGCCGAACTCGTCGCAGTTGCGGGTCAGCACGTCCAGTTGCGTGGCGGAGACGGGGTCCTCGACCGGCCCCGGGGTGGTCGGCACGTTGTGATCGGCCGTGGCGACGGTGAGCTCCGGGCGGCGCGGGCGCCGCCCGGTCAGGCGGAGCCCGTCGAACGCCTGCGGCGAGGTGACCTCGTGGACGAGGTGCAGGTCGATGTAGAGGAGGTCAGGCTCCCCCGGGGTGGCCCGCACGACGTGGCGTTGCCACACCTTCTCGGCCAGGGTGCGGCGATCAGTCATTCCACCGTCTCACCTTCTGAGATAGAGTCTCGCTTCGTGGGAGCAAGTCTAGAGGAGACGGTCCGCAGCGGGGTGGGCGTGGTCGACAAGACCGTCGCCATACTCGACACCCTGGAGCGCCGGCCGTGCTCGCTCTCAGAGTTGGCGTCGTCCACCGCGATGCCGCGGGCGACCGCTCACCGCCTCGCTGTCGCCCTGGAGCGCCACGGCCTGGTTGACCGCGATGGCGCGGGACGGTTCCTGCTGGGCCCCCGACTGGCGGTGCTCGGTCGGGAGGCCGGACGGGGCGCTCGGAGCCTCGCCGAGGCGGCCGGCCCCGCCCTGGCGGAGCTGCGCGACCGCACGGGCGAGAGCACCCAGCTCTACGTCCCGGCGGGGGACCGGCGGGTGTGCGTGGTGTCGCTGGAGTCACCGCACGGGTTGCGGACGATCGTGCCGGTGGGGGCGTCCCTGCCGATGGACAGAGGGTCAGCGGGAAAGGTCCTCGGTCCCGGCGCCAGCTCGCAGCGACGGGGCTGGGCCGAGAGTGTGGAGGAGCGTGAGCGGGGCGTGGCATCGGTCTCCGCACCGGTGGTCTTCGACGGCGCCGTGGTGGCCGCCGTGTCGGTGTCCGGGCCGATCGAGCGCACCACCCGCCGGCCGGGTCGGCGCTACGGCGCCGCCGTGGTCCTGGCCGCCCGGGCGGTCGAGCGCCGGCTGGCAGGCGACTGACGGCCATTCACCGGGGAATACGAGGACCGAACCCTCCTGCTGCGTCACGGGCACGCAGCGCCCCGCACGCCACCGTCCACCCTGGCCCGTCCGGCGCGGTCGTCCTGGTCGGCCGGCAAGGGGCGCCGGCAGCCCGCCAGGTGGTGGTAGCGCAACAAAGGCACCGCAACAAAGGCAGGGGGAGCCTTGACGACGGGGCTCCATGGGGTTATGGTCCGTTCTAGGGAGGAGAGGTCGGATGTCTGTCCACTCGTTTGAGCCTGACTCAGCACTACGGAGGCGGACCGATGTGGCCCGTGAGGAGCTGCTCAGGAACATCCTCACATCCCGTCAACCGGGAGATCGGCTGGCGTCGGAGGTGGAGCTGAGCAAGATGTTGGGCGTGAGTCGTGCCTCCGTCCGGGAGGCGCTCGCCAAGCTGGCTGCCGAGGGAGTGGTCGAACGTCGGTGGGGGGATGGGACTTTTGTGGCGCCTGCAAAGAGCCACATGGTCGCCCGGCTCGAGGAGCTGGCGCCGCTGAGCGAGATCATCACCCGCCACGGCCACTCTTGCGAGGTGGAGGTCGTGGAGGTCTGCCGGAAGACCGGACCCTCCGCAGCCCACGAGCTGCTCGAGGTGCCCGCCAATCACGCGATCTGGTCCATCAGCCGGGTGTACGTCGTTGACGGGGAACGTGCCCTCCACGTACAGGACTTCGTACCCGGCGTGCTCAACGGCAAGTCGTTCGACGCGAGCACGGTGACCCAGGACCTCCTGCCCTTGCTCGCTCGCGAGTACGGGGTCACGGTGACGCATGCGGTCACCACCCTCGAGCCCGCTCGGCCGAGCGCCGGGGTGGCTTCGCAGCTGGGCACATCTCGGGGGACGGTCCTGTTGCGGATTCGCCAGACCGCGTTTGCCTCGAGCCCTGCGCAGCCAGTCATTCACACAGTGGGGCTCTCCCATCCCAAGCGCTTCGCGTACACCACCCTGCGGCGTGCCTCGCCCACGGCTGACAGGCAGCACAACGACTAGTTGCAAATTTGGAGGAGAGAAAGATGGATCCGAGGCCGATTCCGAACCAAACCTCGCAGCACCGGACAGGGGGACGCGCCACGCGCGTGCTCTCGCTCGGGAAGCGAAACCGCGCTGCAGGCCTGGCGCTCGCGGGAGTGTTAGCCCTCCTTGTGAGCGCATGCGGGAGCTCGACTTCGGCTCCCGCCAAGTCGCACCCGGCCCCTGTGACCTTTGCGGTCAGTGAGGACCTCTTCGGCCAGGCGATCGTGGCCAATGCCAGGGGCTACTTTGCCGGCCACGGCATCAAGGCCACGGTCACCAACTACTCCACCGGTGTGGCCACGTTGGAGGCCGCGCTCACGGGTCGCGCCGACTTCGCGGCCGCGCTGGCGTTCCCGACTCTGACCTATCTGAAGAGCCACGCACTGGTCATCCTGGCCGCGGACATGCATCCTGCGCCGGGCTTCTACTCCCTTGCCCTGCGAAGCAACCTCGCCTATCCCCACCAGCTCGACAAGGCCACGTGGGGCCTGGAGACGGGCACGGACCAGGTCTACCAGACGTCAGCGCTGCTCAAGGCCTACGGGTTCTCCTTCTCGAAGGTCAAGACCGTCTCGTTCTCCGACCAGTTCGGGGAGATCTCCGCACTCCGAGCAGGAGAGATATCGGGGGCCTTGGTGTACGAACAGGGGATTGCCCAGGCGAAAGCAATCCCTGGGGTCTCGATTTACCCCGACGAGCTGAAGTCTGCGATCGAGCCGGCGTACATCGTGGTGAGCCGGAACTATCTGGCGCACAACGAGGGAGTGGTGGTGAGAGCTCTTCAGGCCCTACGCGAGGCGAACGCCTGGATGCTCCCCAACATGCAGCAGGCAGCCAACATCGTGGGGAAGTTCGTGGGGGCGCCGCCCAGCTCTCTCTACTCCAGCATGAAAGGTGAGGACTACACCGTGAGCTGGTCGAGCTCGGATCTCAGTGCGTTCAAGTCCATCTCCAAGGTGCTCCTGGAACAGCACCTCACCAACACACTGCCGTCCACGGCGACGAACATCAACACGACCGCGATCGATGCAGCAGCGAAGAGCTAAGGCCTCGTGAGACCGACCCCGTCTGCAGTGATGGCAGATGGCTTGGTTGAGCACGGCAGGGCAAGGTTCGGAGACCCTCTGGTCGAGCTCGACAGAGTCGGGAAGCAGTTCCAGGACGGGCAGGGCCACTTGACCTGGGTCCTTCGCGGGCTGTGCCTGGACGTTCGGATGGGGGAGTTCGTGACGATCGTGGGCCCGAGCGGCAGCGGGAAGACCACGCTCCTGCGGCTGGCTGCGGGCATCCTGAAGCCGTCGGAAGGCGCCGTGACCTTCGCCGGGCAACCGGTTCGCGGACCGGGGCCTGAGCGGGTGATGGTCTTCCAGTCGAGTGAGGCGGCGCTGTTCGAATGGCTGACGGCCAGGCAGAACGTGGAGTTCGGTCTGCGGGCCATGGGTGTGGGCCGCAAGCTACGAGAGGATCGTGCGGCAGGCGCGCTGCAGCTCGTCGGGCTCGGCGACCATGCAGGGAAGTTCCCCGATGAGCTCTCCGGAGGAATGCAGCAGCGACTGCAGATCGCCAGGGCCCTTGCGGTGGAGCCGAAGTTGCTCCTGATGGACGAGCCTCTCGCAGCCCTCGACGCGCAGACCCGCCGGATTCTCCTGCGAGAGCTCGTGCGGATCTGGCAGACCACCCGCACCACGTTCATCTACGTGACCCACGACATCCGTGAGGCGGTGCTCCTCGGACAGCGAGTCGTCGTGGTGAGCCGCGCCCCTGCGCGGGTAAAGCAGGTGTTGGCGTGCCCACTGCCCTATCCCCGCGACGAGTTCGGACCCACCTTCGTCGAGCTCTTCCGGAAGGTCGACCAAGCCATCTCGGAGGAAGTGGGCACCGAGCTGTGATCCGGATCGACCGCGAAGCGCTGGCAGAGGCCACGAGCAAGCCGGGGGAGGTGCCGGCGCGGCCCGGTTCGTGGTTGGTGCGCCACTCCCTGGTGGGGCTCTCGCTAGGAAGCGTGGTCGTCGTGATAGGAGCCTGGCAACTGGCGTCCACCTACCTGATATCCCCGTTCTTCCTTCCGTCGCCGAGCTCGATCCTGCAGGCGTTCCAGCACCTCCTGGCCAACGGCCAGTTGGAGCAGGACACAGGAATCAGCCTGTTCCGGATCCTGTCCGGTTGGCTGTTGGGCTCCTTGGTAGGAGCTCCGGTCGGCTTCCTCCTCGGCACCTCCCGTGTCGCCAAAGCCGTGCTCGACCCGTTCGTCCACTTCCTTCGATTCATCCCAGCCCTGGCGCTGGTGTCGCTGTTCATGGTCTGGTTCGGGGTCGGCGAGGAATCGAAGATCCTCCTGATCATGTACGCCGTGGCCTTCCTCGTGACAGTCACCACGGCGACGGGCGTAGCCGCCATCTCCGACGACAAGGTGGCTGCTGCCAAGTGCCTGGGAGCGTCTGGACTAGCGTTGTTCTGGCGGGTTCGTGTCCCGGCAGCGATGCCTCATATCTATACCGCCATGCGATTGGGAATGGCGAATGCGTTCCTGGTCATCATCGCGGTGGAGATCATCGCGGCCAACTCGGGATTGGGCTATCTCATCTGGACGGCGCGGCTCTACTTCCAGATCTCTTGGATGTTCGTCGGTGTGGTCACGCTGGGTATACTCGGTGTGGTCACGGATCGGCTGTGGAGGCTGCTCGGCCGGACGCTGCTGCGACGGTACGTGGGAGCATCAGCGCGCTACTAGTGCGATGACAACTGAGGACGGCAGCTCAGACCGGGTTGGCTCAGACCGAGTTGGGTTGGGTTGCCGGAATGGCCGAGAGGTGTCTAGAGGTGTTCGCAATGAGGAGGTTGAAGTGTCTTTGAAGTCGCGAGTGTTCAATACTGCCGATGGGCGTCCAAACATCTTGATTGTAGTGAGTGACACCTTTCGTCGTGACAATATGGAGTGTTATGGCGGAGATCCCAACCGGACGCCGGCGCTGAACCGGTTTGCAGCCGAGGGAAAGGTGTTCAAGAGGTTCTACAGCTGCTCGTTTCCCACCGTGCCGGCGCGCGCCGATCTGCTGACCGGCAGGATCGCCTTCACCAGGCAGGGTTGGGGACCGCTCGAGGCGTCGTGGGGCACCGTTGCCGAGGCGGCGACGGACGCCGGGTACAAGACGATGTGCGTGACGGACGTTCCCTTCCTAATGCGGTCCGGCTTTGGCTACGATCGCGGCTTCAGTGACTACCTGTGGGTTCGCGGGCAGCCGGACCGGCTGCATCCCGACAGCGCCGCGGACGTTGTCGGGTTGCGGCGGACGGAAGCTGACCACTGTGCTCCTGCCACCATGCGACTGGCGGCGGAGTGGATGGAGCGACAGGCCGGCCAGAAGAGGGCGACGCCGTTCCTACTCGTAGCGGATACGTGGGACCCCCATGAGCCCTGGGACGCTCCTGCCTACTACGTGCGTGAGTTCAGCAGGGAGTACGAGCAACAGGAGGTTCCATACCCGGCATATGCCAGGATGGGCGCTGCTGGAGCGGCGGCCGAGGACGTGGCGCTCGGCCGTGCCGCCTACCTTGGCAAGACGAAGATGGTGGACCACTGGATCGGGCATCTTCTCGGACGATTGGATGTGTTCGGGTTCCGTGACAACACAGTGGTGTTCTTCCTGACAGACCACGGGTTCTACTTCGGGGAACACGGATACTTCGGCAAGTCGATCGGTTGGCGGATCGGACCTGTGACAGAGGATCGGAGCGCCGTGGGGGAGATGGGCCATTCTCCCCTCTACGAGGAGGTGTGCCACATCCCTCTCGTCGTACGCGCCCCCGGCATCACTCCGGGGGAGATCGACGGGCTGGCATGCATCGCCGACGTCGGAGCGACGGTGCGCGACATTGTGGGTGCGGAGCCGTTGGGGGAAGGAAGGTCCCTCCTCGCCTCGGAGGGGACTGAGCTGCAAGCTCCGCGGACATTCACCGTCACGTCGTGGCCGATGCACCTGCCGGGCGAGCGTACCCGGTCGGTGGATTCTGCAGAGCGGTCATTCAGCGGGTTCATGCCCATGACAGTCACCACCGACCGATGGTCGATGCTGTACTCGAGCGGGGAGGATCCCGTTGAGCTCTATGACCTCTGGCACGATCCCACACAGGCGTCCGATGTCGCCGAGGCTCATCCGGAGGTTGTGGGCGAGCTGCACGGCCTGTTGGTCTCCTTCCTGGAGGATGCCTCCTGCCCCGCCGCCTACTTGGCGCCCCGGTCGGTGTTGCCCCCGCGATTCGCCGCAACGGACGGTGCCGCCAGCGGTCACGACGGGCTGGTTGTGACGCCCCGGGGCGAGGACTTGGCGGCGGATGTCTGAGACGGCCGGCTGCGTGCGTGGCCGGTGACATCTCGTGCCGACGCCGTCCCCAGGGGTGGGAGGAGGAGGTGCGCGACCGCCACGTTGGATCGTGCACGGTGCCTCTCCTGGCTCCCGCCGGTGGGGTGGTCGGCTGTGGCGGGGTGAGCTTCAGGCGCCGGCGGCGTGGCGGACCGCTCCGAGCAGGGCCGGCACGAAGCGGTCGGCGGACTCGACGCAGGCGCGGTGGTTGGCTTCTACCTCGAAGACCCGGGCTCCCGGGATGGCACTGGCGAGGGCGCGCTGGCGCGGCGGTGGGACAGTGCGATCCTCGGTCGTGACCACAACGGCCGTCGGGCGGTCGACCTGCGAGACCCAGCGGGTGGCGTCGTAGGCGGCTGTCGCTGCGCCGGCCTGCACGAAGGCGACGGGGCTCCCGTACGAGCTCTCTGCCGCCACCCACGGTGCGACGGTGCGGGGCCCGCCGCCGGAGCGGCCCAGGCGGCGCAGGCCCTCTTCCCGCAGGGCGGCCGGTACCGTGGCGAGGACCAGAGACAGGCCGATGCCGAGGGCCTGCATGGCGGCAGGCGGGAGCGTGCCGGCCCCGAGCCGGGCGGCGGTGGCGCACAGGACCAGGCCGCGCACGACGTCGGGATGGCGGCGCCACAGGAGCTGGGTGACCGGCCCGCCCATGGAGTAGCCGGCGGCGACGACCGGGCCGGTGCCGAGGAGGTCCACGAGGGCGGCCGTGTCGTCGGCGCAGTCCTCGAGCGTGAAGGGCTTGAGCGAGCGGATACCCCGGCCGTGACCGCGGTGGTCGATGGCGACGACCCGTGCCTCGCGGGCGAGCGGCCGGAAGCAGCGGCACCAGGTCAGGGCGGCGGTGGAGGTCCAGCCGTGGAGGAGGACCACCGTCGGCGCGCCCGGGCGCGGGCCGCTGTCCCACAGCCACGCCCTGCCCCGGCGGGGGATGGCGATCCAGTCGCCCGGTGGGAGCGGCGGCCGGACGTCAACCATGACCGGGACGGTACCGTCACAGGCGCCGCCAGCGGCTGGCGAGCATGGAGACGGTCCTGCTGCGCGCCGACGGCCCGCCCTGAGGGGTGGGGCGGGCCGTCGGGTGCCGGGGGGACGGGTGCTCGGCGGTGGGTCCTACGGCGGCGGATTGTCGAGCGGTGGGCTCTCAGGCGGTGGCGCCGCTGCCGGCCAACTCCTCCTTCTGGCCCTCGGGGGCCGGCATCGACGTGGCGTCGATGGTCGGCGCCGCTGTGGCGCTCACGCCGATCGACACCTGGACGGGCTGGGGCGGCGAGTAGGCGCCCACGACCCGGACGGTGAGGACGCCGGCGTCGTAGGACGCCGCCAGGCTCTCCGGCCCGACATGGTCGGGGAGCCGGAACACCCGGCGGAAGCTGCCGTACCGGCGCTCCCTCACGCTGCCGCGCTGGATCTGGGCATCGTTCTGCTGGCGCCGCTCGCCCCGGATCACCAGGTGGCCCTTCTCCACCTCGACGGTGACATCGCGGGTTGGATCGAGCCCCGGCAGTTCGACCGCCACGACGGCGTCGTCACCGTCGCGGAAGACCTCGGAGGCGGGCGTCCAGCCTTGGGGCCGATCCGGCTGGTTGCCGAAGACGGTCCGGACGAGTTGCTCGACGTCAGCGAAGGGGTCTTGCCAGAGGTTGAGCGTGGTCATGAGGTTCTCCTCTCACACCGAAGAAACGTACGGTAATGAGTATAGCAAAGCCTCAGTCGTTCTATATCAAGTTTCTTGCTCGGCGTGATGAGACGAGGCCCAGGCCGCGGCGTCGCGTGCCAGTCCGGGGTGGTAACGCCAGCGCAGGAGCTGGCGTTCGGTCGCCTCCTCGTCCTCGCCCAACTCGACGAGGCTGAGAGCGAGCTGCCGGCACCGGCGGCGCAGATCCTCCTCGGGCACCTCGCGCTCCGCTTGCTGCCAGCGATGATGCGCCTCTTGCAGGGCAGGGGGCAGGCGATCGGCGTATCGGGCCGGCAGTGGGGGAACCCGCCGGCGGACGGCCAGCTGCGCCTCGCCGGTCCCCATGGCCATGTTGAACTGCACCATCCTGTTGACCGTCCGCAGGAAGGCCCCGCTGCGGCCGGTGCTGTCGCCGAGACCGAGCGCCCGGGCAGTCTCGAGCAGCGGCAGATCGAAACCGGCGGGCTCGGCGTCGAAGCCCGCCGCCAGCCGCCGCAGCAGCCAGGTGGTGCTCGGTCCGAGCACGCCGAGCCAGAACTTCTCGACGTAGGGCGAGCGGGGATCGAAGCCGAGCCGATCGATGACCTCGTCGGCCCATGGCGTGATGCGGAGGCGATCGGTGGTGAACGTCAGCAGCGGAGGCATGATCTCATGTTATCTCATGCAGCTCCGGCTGTCAACTGCCGGCCGGTTGCCTCGTTTCGCTCACCAGGCTCCCCGGTGGACCTGGTCGGTGAGCGGCCGGCGCGGCCGTGAGCGCGCCGACGACCCGGGGCGTTCCCCGGGCTCGGGCCAGCCGAGGACGACGGTGCCGAGGGGCAGCCGTCGGGGGGGAACCCCTAAGGCCGCCATCGTCGAACGAGGATCGGCGTGGAGTCGGAGGAACGCCGCGCCCGCCCGGGCGGCCCGCGAGTTCACCCGGTCGACGACCTCCGGCGCCACCGGCCGGTCGAGGAACCGGCGGCGCATCCGCCGGCGGGCGAGGAGCTCGTCGAGTTGCACCAGCAGAGGTTCGCATGCCCGGGAATGTCGACCCAGGAGGTAATGTTTCTGCTCGGAGAGAGGAGAGCGCATGCCGAGCTTCCGTGACCTGCTGAAGTCGACCAAGGAGCGCATCCGCGAAGTCGACACCTCCGAGGCCGCCGCCGAGGTGGCCGAGGTGGGCACCGTCGTCATCGACGTGCGAGAGCCCGACGAGTACGAGCAGGGCGCTCTCCCCGGGGCCGTCCACATCCCCCGTGGGCACCTGGAGAGCCAGGTCGAGGGGCGCATCCCCGACCGCTACGCCCACATCGTGGTCTACTGCGCCGGCGGTACCCGCAGCGCCTTCGCTGCCGACACGCTGACCCAGCTCGGGTACGCCGACGTGGCATCGATGGCCGGGGGCTTCAACAAGTGGAAGGACGAGGGACGGCCGTGGCGGACGCCGGCGGTGCTGTCGCCGCACCAGCGCAACCGCTACCAGCGCCACCTCCTGCTTCCCGAGGTGGACGTGGCCGGCCAGCAGAAGCTGCTCGACTCCAAGGTCCTCCTCATCGGCGCCGGCGGCCTCGGCTCCCCAGCTGCGCTGTACCTGGCCGCCGCTGGTGTCGGCACGCTCGGCATCCTCGACATGGACGTCGTCGACGCGTCCAACCTCCAGCGCCAGATACTGCACAACCTCGACCGCATCGGCGAGCGCAAGGTCGACTCCGCCAAGAAGACCCTCACGGCCATGAACCCCGACGTCGACGTCGTCACCTACGACGTGCGCCTCGGGGCCGACAACATCCTCGGGATCTTCGCCGGCTACGACGTGGTCGTCGACGGGACCGACAACTTCCCGACCCGCTACCTCGTCAACGACGCCTCCGTGAAGCTCGACATCCCGGTGGTGCACGGGTCGATCTTCCGCTTCGAGGGTCAGGCGTCGGTGTACATGCCGCACCACGGTCCCTGCTACCGCTGCCAGGTGCCCGAGCCCCCGCCGGCCGAACTGGCCCCGTCGTGCGCCGAGGCGGGGGTGCTCGGTGTGCTGCCCGGCATCATCGGGTCCGTCCAGGCGATGGAGACGATCAAGCTCCTCCTCGGCATCGGTGAGCCCCTCGCCGGCCGCCTCCTGGCCTACGACGCCCTCGACGAGAGCTTCCGGACCTTCCGGGTCAACCGGGACCCAGGTTGCCCGGCGTGCTCCATCCCGCCCGAGCAGCTCGTCATAGCCGAGTACGACGAGCTGTGCATGCCGCACCCGATCGCCCCCCCGCCTGCTGCGTAGGGGCACCTGGGAGCGGCGGCCGCAGTTGTTCTTCACCGAGCCCTGCCTGCCCGGGGTGCGACGGGGGGCCACTGCGGCGAGCACCGTAGGCTCTGGGCCCATGGCCAGCGACGAGCGCCGCACCGATTCGGGCATAACCATCCGTCCGGTTTACCGGGCGGCGGATCTCGCCGGGTGGGACCCCGCCGAGCGTCTCGGCGAGCCGGGCCAGCCGCCGTACACCCGCGGCATCCACCCGACGATGTACCGCGGCCGGCCGTGGACGATCAGGCAGTACTCCGGGTTTGGCACGGCCGAGTCAACCAACGAGCGGTGGCGGCTGCTGCTCGCCGCCGGCGGCACGGGCCTCTCGTGCGCGTTCGACCTGCCGACCCAGATGGGGTACGACTCGGACCACCCGCTGGCGCTGGGCGAGGTGGGTCGGGTCGGCGTCGCGATCGACTCCATCGACGACATGCGGGTCCTGCTCGCCGGCCTCCCCCTGGACCAGGTGACGACGTCGATGACGATCAACGCCACCGCCGCCATCCTCCTGCTGCTCTACCAGCTCGTGGCCGAGGAGAACGGGGTCGACCCGGCGCGCCTCGGCGGCACCATCCAGAACGACATCCTGAAGGAGTACGTGGCCCGGGGCACCTACATCTTCCCGCCCCGGCCGTCGATGCGGATCGTGACCGACACCTTCGCCTACTGCCGGCGGCACCTCCCATCGTGGAACACGATCTCCATCTCCGGCTACCACATCCGGGAGGCCGGTTCCACGGCCGTGCAGGAGATCGCATTCACCCTCGCCAACGGCATCGCTTACGTGCAGGCCGCCGTGGGCGCCGGCCTCCCCGTCGACGAGCTCGCCCCCCGCCTGAGCTTCTTCTGGAACGCCCACAACAACCTCTTCGAGGAGGTCGCCAAGTTCCGGGCAGCGAGGCGGATGTGGGCGCGGATCATGGCGGAGCGGTTTGGGGCGACCGACCCGAGGAGCCTGCTGCTGCGCTTCCACGCGCAGACCGGCGGCTCCACGCTCACCGCCCAGCAACCGGAGAACAACATGGTGCGGGTGACCCTGCAGTCCCTCGCCGCCGTGCTGGGCGGGACCCAGAGCCTGCACGCCAACGGCTTCGACGAGGCGCTCGGGCTTCCGACCGAGCGAGCGGCGCGCATCGCCCTGCGCACCCAGCAGATCATCGCCAACGAGTCGGGGGTCGCCGACACCGTCGACCCTCTCGCCGGCTCCTACTTCGTCGAGACCCTCACCGACGCCATCGAGGCAGCGGCGTGGTCCTACCTCGACAAGATCGATGGGATGGGTGGTGCGGTGGCTGCCATCGAGGCCGGCTACGTGCAACAGGAGATCGAGCAGGCCGCCTACGAGCACGCCACCGCCGTCGACCGGGGCGACAAGGTGGTCGTCGGCGTGAACCGCTTCGGCGACGGCGAGCCGACGACCGCCGAGGTGTTCCCAATCGACCCGTCCCTAGAGGACCACCAGATCGCCCGGGTGCGCCAGACACGGGCCTCGCGTGACGGCGGCGCCGTCACCGCTGCCCTCGCCGACGTGGCGGCCGCCGCCCGCGGCACGCAGAACCTCCTGGTGCCGATGAAGGAGGCGCTCCGGCGCCGTGCCACGCTCGGCGAGATCAGCGACGTCCTCCGGGAGGAGCTCGGTGTCCACAGCGCCGCGCGCTGACCGCCACGTCCGCCTCGTCGTCCTCGGCGGCGGCCCGGGTGGGCATTCGGCAGCGTCGACCGCCGCCCGCCTCGGCGCCGAGGTGGTGCTGGTCGAGAGGGACCTGATCGGCGGGGCCGCCCACCTCTGGGACTGCATCCCCTCCAAGACCATGATCGCGACGGGCGGAGCGCTCAACTTCGCCCGTCGCATCACCGGCATGGGCCTCGAGCACCTCGACGCCCACCTCGACCGGGCCGCA
The DNA here is from genome assembly GCA_027320105.1 of Acidimicrobiaceae bacterium. Taxonomy (GTDB): domain Bacteria; phylum Actinomycetota; class Acidimicrobiia; order Acidimicrobiales; family Palsa-688; genus JAKAQB01. The sequence continues at coordinate 14,622 of DAHVMA010000088.1, forward strand.
CAGCGCCAGCGGGTGGATAGCATCGAGCACCGTCTCAACGCCCAGGTGGAGCAGCTGCTCACCAGCCAGGGCGTGCGCATGCTCCGCGGCGAGGGGCGGCTGAAGGGCCCCCACGAGGTCGTTGCCGAGACGGCGACTGGCGTCGAGGAGCTCGAGGCCGACGCCATCGTGATCGCCACCGGCACCCGGCCGCGGGTCCCGGACTGGGCCACCACCGACGGCGACCGGGTCCTGACCACCCGCCAGGCGTACCCGCCGCCCACCGTACCCGAGCACCTGGTCGTCATCGGGTCCGGGGTGACAGGCGTGGAGTTCGTCCACATGTTCTCGTCGTTGGGCTCGAAGGTCACCCTCATCGTGTCCCGCCAGCAGGTGCTGCCCTACAAGGACCCCGAGGTCGCCGCCGCCCTCGAGGACAGCCTGTTGAGGCGCGGGGTCCGCCTGCTCAAGGGTGCCCGGGCGGAGATGGTCGAACGAACCGGTGACGGCGTCGCCGTCGCCTGCGACGACGGCCGTACCGCCCTCGGCAGCCACGCCCTGTTCTGCATAGGGTCGATCCCCAACAGCGAGGGCCTGGGCTTGGAGGCGGCCGGCGTCGAGGTCAACCGTGGCGGCTACGTGGTCGTCAACCACCACTGCCAGTCCAACGTCGCGCACATATACGCCGCCGGTGACGTCTCGGGGAAGCTCCCGCTCTCGTCGGTGGCGTCGATGCAGGGCCGCAAGGTCGCCGAGCACCTGATGGGCCTGCACACCCGCGAGCACCACCACATCGACTACGACAAGGCGGCCTCCGCCATCTTCACCGAGCCGGAGATCGCCGATGTCGGCCTGGCGGAGGCGGAGGCCTTCTCGAGCGGGCGGAAGATCCGCGTCACCAAGGTTCCGTACGCGTCGACGGCCAAGGCGCTCATCAACGACGACCCGGGCGGGTTCGTCAAGATCGTCTCCGACCCGGTCACCGGTGTCGTGCTCGGCGGCTCCATCGTGGGGCGTCACGCCGCCGAGCTGATCTCGGTCATCGCCGTCGCCGTGACCGCCCACCTGAAGGTCAGCGACATCGTCGAGAGCTGCCTGGTGCACCCGACGCTCTCCGAGGCGCTGGCGGACGCGGCCGAGTAGGGAGCCGGGCGCCCGGGCTCCCGCCGGCGACGGGGGCGCTGCTACCCGATCACGACGACCACGTCGCCGGCTCCGACGGCGTCGCCGGGCGCCACCCGGACCTCCAGCACGGTCCCGGAGGTCTCGGCGGCGATGTTGTTCTCCATCTTCATCGCCTCCAGGACCACGACGGCCTGCCCGACCTCGACCGCGTCGCCGCCGGCGACGAGCACCTTCACGATCGTGCCCTGCATAGGCACGGTGACCGCCCCGCTCCCGGCAGCGCCGCCGGTGTTGCCGCCGGCGGGACGGGAGCGAGCACGGGGCGTGGCGTCGCCGGCGGCGGGTGCAGCCGCAGCACCCTCGGGCACCCACAGGCGCACCGAGTAGCGGCGCCCACCGACCTCCACGTCGATGTCCCGGCGGACCCGGGCCGGGCCGGCGTCGCTGCCGGCGGCGCCCACCTGCGCTGCTGCGGCCACGCCGGAGAGGTCGAGGCGTGTCTCCACCCAGTTGGTCGAGTGCTCCACCGCCACGAAGTCAGGGTGCGAGAGGATCGCCACGTCGGCCGGCGCTGTGGTGGCGACGCCCTCGATCACCAGCTCTTCGAGGGCGCGCACCATCCGGCGGCGCGCCGCCTCCCGGTCCGGGCCCCAGGTGACGAGCTTGGCGATCAGGTTGTCGTAGTACTGGCTGACCGTGTCCCCCTCGTCGTAGCCGGCGTCGGTGCGGACCCCGTAGCCGTCGGGACGGTAGAACCGGGTGATCCTCCCCGGCGACGGCAGGAACCGGCCGCCGGCCGGGTCCTCGGCGTTGAGGCGAACCTCGAAGGCGTGACCCGTGAGGCGGACGTCGCCCTGCGACAGCGGCAACGGCTCGCCGTCGGCGACCGCTAGCTGCAGCGCCACGAGGTCCCTGCCGACGACCTGCTCGGTCACCGGGTGCTCCACCTGGAGGCGCGTGTTCATCTCCAGGAAGAAGAACTCGCCGTCCTGGTAGATGAACTCGACGGTGCCGGCGTTGGTGTAGCCGCAGGCCGTGGCCACCTTCACGGCGGCGTCACCCATCGCCTCGAGCGTCTCCGCCGGGATGGACGGTGCCGGCGCCTCCTCGATCAGCTTCTGGTGGCGTCGCTGCGCCGAGCAGTCGCGGGTGCCGAAGTGGATGCAGTTGCCGTGCTGGTCGGCGAACACCTGGACCTCCACGTGGCGCGGCCAGGCGAGGTAACGCTCGAGGTAGCACTCCGGCCGGCCGAAGGCCTTCCCCGCCTCGCGCTGCGCCGACTCCAAGGCGGCAGGCGCCTCCGCCGCCGAGGGGACCACCCGCATGCCCCGGCCCCCACCGCCGTAGGCCGCTTTGATGGCCACCGGCCAGCCGTGCTGGCCGCCGAACGCGACCACCTCGTCGGCCGACACCAGGACCTCCGTCGTGCCGGGCACCCCGGCGACGCCCGCACGTTGCGCCGCGACTCGTGAGCTGATCTTGTCGCCCATGACCTCGATGGCCTCCGGCGGCGGGCCGATCCACACCAGGCCAGCTGCCGTGACCGCCCGGGCGAACTCGGCGTTCTCCGACAGGAACCCGTAGCCGGGGTGCACCGCGTCGGCGCCGCTGCGTCGGGCCGCCTCCAGGACCTTGGCGGCGTCGAGGTAGCTCTCCGGTGCAGTCTGGCCGCCCAGGGCGTACGCCTCGCCGGCGAGCCTCACGTGCAGGGCGTCACGGTCGAGGTCAGAGTAGACAGCGACCGTCGCCACGCCCAGCTCCCGGCAAGTGCGGATGACCCGGACGGCGATCTCGCCCCGATTGGCGATGAGGACCTTGCTCGGCACGGGAAGGCAGTCTGTCAGCATGCAGGACTGCGAGCGAGTTGTCGCCCACCTGGGCGCTGGCACCCGGTTCGGTCCCATCCGCCATTTGGAGGAGACCGACTCCACCAACCGGGTGGTCGCCGAGGCGGCCCTCGCCGGCGCGCCGGAGGGGCTCGTCGTCGTCGCCGACCACCAGACCGCCGGGCGCGGGCGGCTCGGCCGGCGCTGGGACGCGGCGCCAGGCACCGCCCTGCTCGTGTCGGTCCTGCTCCGCCCCAGCGACCTCGACGCCTCGCGCTACCACCTTGCCGGCTCGGCCGCCGCCTTGGCGGCAGCGGCCGCCTGCCGGAGGGTGGGGGGCTTCAGCCCCGCTGTGAAGTGGCCCAACGACCTGCTCGTCGACGACCGCAAGCTCGCCGGCATCCTCGCCGAGTCGAACGCCGGCGCCGTCGTCGTCGGCATCGGCCTCAACCTGTCGGCCGCTCCGCCGGGCGCCGTCTGCGCGGGCCAAGCCGCCGGCCGGCCCGTCGACGGCGCCGCCCTGCTCGCCGGCCTGCTCGGGGAGCTCGACAGGCGCTGCGGCCACTGGGACGAAGTGGCCGCCGAGTACGGCGCGGCATGCGCCACCGTCGGCCGGCGCGTCAGGGTGGAAGCGTCGGGGACGGCCCGGGAGGGTGACGCCGTGGCCGTCGACGGGGATGGCCGCCTGGTCGTCGACTTCGGCACCGGCCGGCTCGAGGCGCTCGCGGCCGGCGACGTCGTCCACCTGCGGGGTGCCCGAGCCCCCCTCCGGCCGCCCCCGCAGGCGTAGCCTCGAAGGCATGCGAGCGCTGATCTTGTGCGGCGGGGCCGGTACACGGTTGCGGCCCATCACGCACACCCGGGCGAAGCAGCTGGTACCGGTGGCGAACAAGCCGATCCTCTTCTACGGCCTGGAAGCGATTGCAGGGGCGGGGATCAAGCAGGTCGGGATCATCGTTGGGGACACCGCCGCCGAGGTGGAGGAAGCCGTCGGCGACGGCGGCGCCTGGGGCCTCGAGGTCACCTACATCCCCCAGGAGGCGCCCCTGGGGCTGGCGCACTGCGTGTTGATCGCCCGCGACTGGCTCGGTGAAGACGACTTCGTGCTCTGGCTGGGCGACAACCTGCTGCAGCAGGACCTGCAGGGGTTCGTGGACCGCTTCGAGGCGGACCGGGTGGCGACCATGACCCCGACGCTCACCGGCGGGCAGGACGCGCCGGCAGCGGCACAGATCCTCTTGAAGCGAGTGCCCGACCCCCACCGCTTCGGGATAGCGGAGCTGGACAGGGAAGGGCGCGTGGTGCGCCTGGTGGAGAAGCCGGAGGAGCCGCGCTCGGACCTGGCACTGGTCGGCGTCTACCTGTTCGACCCGACCATCCACGAGGCGGTGGCGTCGATCTCCCCGTCGGCCCGGGGCGAGCTCGAGATCACCGACGCGATCCAGTGGTTGATCGACCGCGGCCGCCGGGTTCGCTCGGAGGTGTTGGAGGGATGGTGGATCGACACCGGGAAGCTGACGCCGCTGCTCGACGCCAACCGGCTGTTGCTGGAGACGATCGAAGCGCGCATGGAGGGTGAGGCGGACGCCGGGTCGCGCCTCGACGGGCGGGTGGTCGTCGAGCCTGGTGCCCGCCTCGTACGCTCCCACGTGCGGGGGCCGGCGGTGATCGGTGCGGGCAGCGAGGTGGTCGACTCCTTCATCGGGCCGTTCACGGCGATCGGCCAGCGCTGCCACATCGAAGGTTCGGAGGTCGAGCACTCGGTGGTCATGGACGACAGCAGCATCGTCGACGCCGGGCGGATCGAGGACTCGTTGCTGGGCCACCACGTGACGGTGAGCCGCTCGCGGGCGCTGCCGCGCGCCACGCGCCTGATGGTGGGCGACCACTGCCAGGTGGCGATCGGCACATGAGGGGAGGGCGGCGCCGCCGGCTGGCGTAGCCTCGTTCGCCATGCATCTGTTGGTGACCGGCGGCGCCGGGTTCATCGGTTCCAACTACACGCGTTGGGTGCTGGAGAACAGCGACGACCGGGTGACGGTGTACGACGCGCTGACCTATGCAGGCAACCGCTCGACCCTGAGGGACGTCGAGGAGCGCTGGGGGGAGCGGTTGGGGTTCGTGCACGCCGATGTGTGCGACGCCGGCGCCCTGACTGCGGCCGCCGCCGGTTGCGACGCCGTCGTGCACTTCGCGGCCGAGAGCCACGTGGACCGCTCCATCGTTGGGCCGGACGCCTTCGTGCGGACCAACTGCGTGGGCACCAACACGGTGATGCGGGTGTGCCGGGAACTGGGCACGCGCAGGGTCGTGCACATCTCCACCGACGAGGTGTACGGCTCGGTCGGAACGGGCCGCTCCAAGGAGACCGACGCCCTCGACCCGCGCTCGCCCTACAGCGCGTCCAAGGCGGGCTCGGATCTCGTCGCCCTGTCCTACCACTCGACCTACGGGCTGCCGGTGGTGGTGACGCGCAGCTCCAACAACTTCGGGCCCTGGCAGTACCCGGAGAAGGTGATCCCGCTGTTCACCACCAACCTCCTCGACGGGGGGACCGTGCCCCTGTACGGCGACGGGCTCAACCAGCGCGACTGGCTGCACGTGGAGGACAACTGTGCCGCCGTCGACCGGGTCCTGCGGTCGGGGGAGCCGGGGGAGATATACAACATCGGCGCCGGTGCGGAGATCACCAACCGGGAGCTGACCGAGCGCATCCTCGCTTTGTGCGGAGCCGGCCCCGAGCGCATCGAGATGGTCCCGGACCGCCTCGGCCACGACCGTCGCTACGCTCTCGACACGGCGAAGGTGCGCGCCCTCGGCTGGCAGCCGCGCCGGGGCTTCGACGATGCCCTGGCCGCGACCGTCGAGTGGTACCGCGACAACCGCTGGTGGTGGGAACCCCTCAAGGGCGGGCGGGCCGAGGGCGTCCGGGCGACGTCGTGAGGGTTCTCCTCACCGGGGCGGGGGGCCAGCTCGGCGTCGAGCTGCAGGCGGCCTTCGGTGGTAGCCACCACGAGCTTGTCGCCGCCGACCACACTCGCCTCGACATCGGCGACCGGGATGCCGTCGCGTCCCTCGTCGGCGCCGTCGGGCCCGACCTGGTGGTCAACGCGGCCGCCTGGACGGCGGTCGACGCCTGCGAGTCGGATCCCGATCGGGCCTGGCGGGTCAACGCCCTCGGGGCGCGCCATGTCGCCGAGGCGGCCGCGCGCGCCGGCGCCCACATCCTGCACGTCTCGACGGACTACGTCTTCGACGGCACCAAGGAGGCGCCCTATCTGGAATGGGACGAGCCGCGCCCGCTCTCTGTCTACGGGAGCAGCAAGCTCGGCGGCGAGCGGGAGGTCGTCGCCGCCTGCCCAGGGGCGACGGTGGTGCGCACGTCGTGGGTCGTCGGGCCCAACGGCTCCAACATGGTGAGGACCATCCTCCGCCTGGCCGAGCGGGGCGGGCCGCTGGCCTTCGTCGACGACCAACGCGGCTGCCCCACATTCACGGTGGACCTGGCGGCCAAGCTGTACGAGCTCGGCGTGGCCCGCCGGCCGGGCATGTTCCATGTGACGAACCAGGGGATCACGACCTGGTACGGCTTCGCCCGGGACGTCCTCGCCGCCGCCGGCGACGATCCCGGGCGTGTCGCGCCCATCACCACCGCCGAGCTGCAGCCGCCCCGGCCGGCGCCGCGCCCCGCCAACTCTGTGCTCGACAACGCCGCGCTGCGGCTCGCCGGCGAGCGGCTCCTGCCCGACTACCACGACAGCCTCGAGCGCACCGTCCGGCGCCTTACCGCATGAACGGACGGTCTGCAGGGCGCGCCGGTGGACCGGCCGCCGTCGCCGCGGTCGTTGTCAACTACAACGCTGGGCCGCACCTCGCCGCCTGCCTGGCGTCACTTCTCCGGGCCGGCGTGGCGGAGCGCATCGTGGTCGACAACGCCTCGACGGACGGCTCCTACGACCTGGCTCGCGTCGCCGACCCGCAGTTGGAGTGGGTCGACAGCGGCGCCAACCTCGGCTACGGCCGGGCCGCCAACATGGGAGCGGGGACGACCGACCTGCCCTACCTGCTCGTCTGCAACCCGGACGTGACAGTGGACGAGGCAGCCGTGGGCGCCCTCGTCCACCGCCTCGAGACCGACGGCTCGCTCGGCTTCGTCGGCCCGCGGATCTTGAACCCGGACGGTTCGGTCTACCCGTCGGCTCGCACCTTCCCGGACCTCGTCGACGCACTCGGTCACGGGGTGCTCGGCCTCCTGGCGCCGCGCAACCGGTTCACGGCCCGCTACCGGATGCTCGATTGGGATCACGAGCGGGCCGCCCACGTCGACTGGGTGTCGGGAGCGTGCGTGCTCGCCCGCCGGGTGGCGTGGGACGACGTCGGAGGCTTCGACCCTGCCTACTTCATGTACCTGGAGGACGTCGACATGTGCTGGCGCGCCTCGCGCGCCGGGTGGGCTGTGGGCTACGAGCCGGCGGCGACGGTGACCCATGTCCAGGGGGTTTCCGCCGACCGCCACCCGTACCGCATGCTGGCGGCCCACCACCGCTCCCTCTGGAGGTTCGCCCGCGACAGCTCCGCCGGCTGGCGGCGCCTGGCCCTGCCCGTGGTCGGCGCCGGCCTCGTCGGCCGCCTCGGCGTAGCGGCCGCCCAGCACCGCTTCGCCGGTGGCGCGCCGGCCCAGGCGATCCGCTCAGGGGCCCGCCGGCGGATACCCTGACTGCGCTATGGGCAAGGCCTCCTCCAGCAAGAAGGTGGCGCGCGTCGCCGGCATCGGCGGAGGTCGCACCAACCGTTCCCGGCGGTCGTGGGGTTACACGGCCGTCATCACCGTGATCGTCGTGGTCGGCGTGGCGCTCACCTACACCAGCCGGCAGGGCTACATCACCCGCATCCACAACACGACCGTCGCCAACGCCCAGGTGGCTCCCAAGGTGGGTGGCGCCCCGTGGAACGAGGGGTACGGCATCTGGATCTGCGGCAGATGGGCTCCGGACATCAAGCGCCCCGTGACCACCACGGGGATCACCACGGCCGGCAACGGCGTCATCCACATCGCCCCCAAGATCCAGGCCGCTGCCGGCCGCAACGCGACCCTGGGCGAGTTCGCCACATCGGTCGGCATGACGCTGTCCGGCAACCAGGTCCAGCTACCCAAGGGCAAGGACTACGTCAACGGCAACAGCTGCGGCTCACGGCCAGCCCAGGTCTTCGTCAAGCAGTACGCCTTCGTCGGCGACCCGACGGGCGCGATCTTGAACCAGGACCCGCGCACCGTCCGGCTGCAGGACCAGGCCCTGGTCACGATCGCGTTCGTCCCCAGCTCGGAGAAGGGCAAGATCCCGCCGCCGCCGGCGTCGGTCGAAAAGGCCCTGCAGAAGGCGGCCACCCCGACGACGACCACGACCCTGCCGTCCAAGACCATCACCGTCCCGCCGACCTCTACCAAGGCCGTGAAGGGCCGCACCTCCCCGACGACGGTGAAGGGCGGCACCACCACCCCGACGACGGCCAAGAAGAAGTCGTGAGCAACGGGCGCCCGACCCGTCGCTGCCGAAGGTAGTCGTTGCAACCGGTGCCGACAGCCGTGGTGCTGGTCGGTGGCATGGGCACCCGCCTCCGCCCGCTGACTCTCAGCACGCCCAAGCAGATGCTCCCCGTCGGCCACCGCCCGATGATCGAGCACGTCGTCGAGCACCTCGCCCGTCACGGTGTCGAAGAGGTTGTCCTGGCCCTCGGCTTCCGGCCCGACGCCTTCACGGCCGCCTACCCCGACGGGCGCTGCAACGGGGTGCGCTTGCGGTACGCGGTCGAGCCCCGACCACTCGACACTGCCGGGGCGATCGCGTTCGCCGCAGCGGAGGCCGGCGTCGACCAGACGGTCGTCGCTTGCAACGGCGACGTTCTCACCGACATGGACCTGAGCGAGCTCGTCGACTTCCACCGCCGCCAGGGTGCCGCCGCCACCATCCACCTCACGCCCGTGGACGATCCGTCCCGCTACGGGGTGGTGTCAACCGACGACGAAGGACGGGTGGTGGCGTTCATCGAGAAGCCATCGATCGAGGCCGCTCCGACCAACCTCATCAACGCCGGGACCTACGTCCTCGAACCGGAGGTGCTCGCTGGCATCCCCCTGGGCCGCCCGGTCTCCATCGAGCGGGAGACCTTCCCGGCGCTCGCTGCGCAGGGACGTCTCTACGCGCTCGCATCGGCGGCCGCCTGGATCGACGCGGGCACGCCGGCGTCCTACCTCGCGGCCAATCTCCGCCACGCCACCGACGGGACCGCCGGCGGCGTCGACACCACGGCTTCGGTGACATCCAGCGTCATCGCCGCTGGCGTCACGGTCGGCCCCGGCGCCGTGGTCGAGCGGTCGGTGCTGATGCCGGGCGCTGACATCGGGCGGGGGGCGCTCGTACGGGACTCGCTCGTCGGGCCGGGCGCGCGGATCGGCGACCGGGCCCGCCTCGACGGCCTGTCGGTCGTCGGCGCTGGCGTCGAGGTGCCGGCGGGGGAGGAGCTGGTCGGGGTTCGCCTTCCGGCGTCATGAGGGTCCTCGTCGCCGGGGGAGCGGGCTTCCTCGGCTCGCACCTGGTGGAGCGGCTCCTCGCCGAGGGCCGCAGCGTCGACGTGGTCGACGACCTGTCGACCGGGACCCTCGCCAACCTGGCCGACGCTCGTTCCGACCCGGGACGCCAGCTCCGCTTCCACCAGTTGGACATCCGCACCGCCGAGCTCGACGCGCTGCTCGGGCGCCGCGAGGCGGAGGTGGCCTACCACCTCGTAGCTTCGCCGGCCGGTCCGGACAGTGCAGTGCAGGTTGCCCTCCTCGGCGGGCTGCGGCTCTTGGAGGCGGCTCGCCGCGGGCGCATCGGCAAGGTCGTGTTCGTGCTGCGCGCCTCGGAGCTGTACGCCGACGCCACCGCCGGCCAGCTCCCCATCCGGGAATCGCACCTGCAGCAGCCCCGCACCGTCGATGCCGTGGTGGCGCGGGCCGTGCTCGACTCCCTCCACCTCTACCGCGAGCGCCACGCCGTGGAGTACACGGCGCTCGCCGTGGGTGAGGTGTACGGCCCGCGGGCAGCTCCCACCGGTGGGCTGGTCGGTGCCCTCTGCGCCGGGCTCGTTGCTGGCGGACCCTGCCCGCTCCCCGGCGACGGCCGGCAGACCAGCGACTACCTGTACGTCGACGACGCCGTCGACGCCCTGGCACGCAGCGCCGGGCGGGGCAGTGGCCTGGTGCTCAACGTGGGCACCGGCCAGGAGACGAGCGCCAACGCCGTCTTCGGCGTGCTCGCCGCTGCTGCCGGGCTCGACCGGCGGCCGGACCCGGCGCCGGCCGATCCGGCGACGCCCCGGCGCTTCGCCCTCGACGCCGCCCGGGCCAAGCTGCACCTCGGGTGGGAGCCGTGGACGGCGCTGGTCGACGGGGCCGGCGCCACCGTGTCCTGGTGGACGTCGCGCGTCGCTTGAGACGGCGCGGCGACGGGCGGGTGGCCCCTCAGCGGAACAGGTCCTCCCGGTGCGGCCGGACGACCTCGAGAGCCACCGACGCCTCCCGCAGCCAGGAGGGGTCGACGCCCCGGACGATCGCCACGGGGATCCCGCTCGCCTTTCCCATCACCAGCTCGGCGGCGCCGGCGAGCTCGTCAGCGACGCACACCTCGGTGACGGCGAGCTCCCGGCCGAGGGCGTCGCGGGTGCCCCGCAGGTCGATGACGCCGGCGACGCCGGCGGACCCGATGGCGACATCGGTGACGCCCCGTCGCCATGCCCGTCCGAAGGTGTCCGACACGATCACCCCCACCCGCACCCCGCACCGGCCGAGCAGACCGTCCCTGATGCGCCGGGCCGACCGGTCGGGGTCCACCGGCAGGAGGGCCGCCCAGCCGGACTCGACGTTGGAGAGGTCCACGCCGGCATTGGCGCAGACGAAGCCGTGCCGGGTCTCGGTCATGATCAGGTCGCCCCGACGCCGCAGGATCCTGACGGCCTCCCGCTCCACGATCGCCGCCCGCCCGGCGCGGTCGTCGGGGTCGACGGGCACGAGGCGGCCCTCCGCCTTCGAGACGACCTTCTGGGTGACGACGACCACGTCACCGTCCTGCAACGCCGCGGCGGCGGAGACGAGGGCGGCGAGATCGTCGCCGGCCCGGACTTGGGGGATGCCCTCGACGGGCAGGAGCGTGATGCTCACCCCCGTGCCGCCAGCACCGTGCGGGCCAGGGCGGCCGCCTCCTCCGGTCCCGACATGACTGTCGGGGCGACCACACAGCGCACGCCTTCGGCCTCGACCGCTGAGGCGTCGCCGGCGTCGGCGACGTCCACCACCAACGTCCCGGCCCAAGGCGCCCACAGCCGGGCCACGCCGGCGACGCTCGGCTCGTGACCGAGCTCGGCGAGCAACCGGTCGGCGGGGCCCTTGAGGGCCCGGCCGGCCACGATGGGCGAGACGGCGACCACCGAGTCCCGGCGCCTGGCGACGGCGTCGCCGATGCCGGGCACGGCCAGCACCGGCGCAACGGACACGATCGGGTTGGACGGGCAAACGACGACGAGGGCGGCGCCGGCGACGGCGTCGAGCACACCGGGTGCGGGGCGGGCGGCCCCGACGCCGGCGAAGCGCACGGCGGAGACCGCCACGTCGTGTCGGCGGCCCACGAAGTACTCCTGGAACCCGATCTCCGGGCCGCCGGCGAGGGTGACACGGGTCTCGACCCGGTCGTCCGACATCGGCAGGACCCTGACGCCCACACCCCAGCGTGCCGCGATCTCGGCTGTCACCTCGGTCAGGCTGGCACCCTCCGAGAGGCGTGTCGTGCGGAACAGGTGCGTGCCGAGGTCCCCGTCGCCGAGGTTGAACCACGTGAGCCTGCCGCCCGACAGGGCGCGCAGCTCGGCCATGGCCTCCCACGTCTCGTCCCGCCGCCCCCACCCGGTGTCGGGGTTGGAGGCGCCGCCGAGGGTGTAGACGACGGTGTCCACGTCGGGGCTCACGTACAGGCCGTGGAGGACAACGTCGTCGCCGGTGTTGACCACGGCCGTGAGCTCGGAGGGGGGCACGACGGCGGCCAGCGCCCGCAGCATCCGGGCACCGCCCACGCCGCCGGCGAGGGCGGTGAGCACCAACGCACCGTACCCGCTCGTGGTCCAGCCCCTGGCGGTGCCCGGCACCGACCGGAGCTGGGTGCGCTCGTGGAGGTGGGGGGATCCAGGCCCGGAACCGGCGCTCAATGCACCGAGGTGCTGGCGGCGCCGCCGGCGCAGGGGGATCGCCTGCTGGCGCGCGGGCGCCGGCGCAGGGGGTGGCCGGCGCACCAGCCGGTACGCTCGCCGCCCCATGGCCACCGTCGCCGTCGACGCCGCACCCCTGCTCGGCCGGCCGACGGGGGTGGGGGTGGCGGTGAGGGGCCTGCTCGAGGCGCTGGCGCGGCAGCGGCCCGCCGGAGACCTGCTCGCCTACGGGCTGACCGGCACCGGCTGGCGGCAGTTGCGCCTGGTCCTCCCCCCCGGCGTCGGCCACGCGCGGGCGGCCATGCCAGCGCGGCCGTTGCTCGCCATATGGGCGCGGCGCGACACGCCGCCGGCGGAGTGGTGGACGGGACCGGTCGGCGTGGTCCACGGCACCAACTTCGTCGTCCCGCCGACCCGCCGGGCGGCCCGTCTCGTGACCGTGAACGACCTGACGCCGCTCCGCTTCCCCGAGCTGGTGACGCCGGCGTCGCGCCGGTACCCCGAGCTCGTCCGCCGCGCCGTCGAGGGGGGGGCGCACGTCCACACCCCCTCGGCGTGGGTGGCGGCGGAGCTGCGCGACCACCTGGGCGTGCCGGCCCAACGCCTCCACGTCATCGCGTGGGGCGTCCCGCCGGCGCCCGCCGTTGCCGCCGCACCCGCCGCTGGCGCCCACGACGGCCCGCCGTACATCTTGGCGGTGGGGACCTCCGAGCCCCGCAAGGACCTGCCGCTGCTCGTCGCCGCCTTCGACCGGGTGGCCGCCGAGGTGGCCGACGTGCGGCTCCGCCTGGCCGGGCCGGAGGGGTGGGGGGAGGCGGCCCTGGCGGCCGCGATCGCCGCCGCCGCCCACCGGGACCGCATCGAGCGGGCCGGCTGGGTGGCCGACATGGCGCCGCTCCTGGCCGGCGCCGCCGTCTTCGCCTACCCGTCGCGCTACGAGGGCTTCGGCTTCCCGCCGCTCGAGGCGATGGCGGCCGGGGTCCCGGTGGTGGCGACCGCCGCCGGTGCCGTGCCCGAGGTGGTGGGCTCCGCCGCCGAGGTGGTGGCGCCGGGCGACGCCGACGCCCTCGCCGCCGCCCTGGTGCGGGTGCTGACCGACGAGCGCCGGCGGCAGGAGCTGGTGGCGGCCGGGCGCGAGCGGGCCGCCGCCTTCGGTTGGGACCGCGTCGCTCTGGCGTTTGGGGCGCTCTACGACAGGCTCGTGTCCTAGCCGAAAACCGCCGCCCTCCCCGGCCGCCCTCCGCCCATCGGCACCCGCCGCCGGCGGCTCCCGCCGAGCAGCTCGCCGAAGAGGGCGTTCCAATCTGGCTCGTGGGTGGCGCGCAGGACGCCCCGGGCACGCCGGGCGGCCGCGGACGACGGCCCGGCCGGGAGGAGGGCGGCCACGGCGCCGGCCAGGGCGACGGGGTCGCCGGCGGGCACGAGGCGGCCGGCGGAGGAGTCGAGCCCTTCCAGGATCTCCACCGGCCCGCCGGTGTCACCGGCGACGACGGGCGTGCCGCTGGCGAGCGCCTCGGCGTGCACCAACCCGAACGGCTCGGGCTCGGTGGACACCTGCACGAACACGTCGAGGTCGGCCATCAGCTGCGGCATGTCACGCCGGGGCCCGAGCCAGCGCACGCCGAGTCCCGCCGCCCGGCGGGCCAGCCCGGCGGCGAGCTCCTCCTTGCCGCCTACGGGCGCGCCGGCGACGACCACCTGGACGCCCGCCGGGAGGAGCGGCACGGCGTCGAGGAGCACCCCGAAGCCCTTCCAGGTGTCGATGCGTGCCGCCGACCCCACGAGCGCCACATCGTCGGGGATGCCCTCGGCGGCCCGGAACACCCCGGCGCGCGCCGGGGAGAACTCCGGCGCCGGCGGGTCGAGGACCACCCTGACGTTGGCCTGGTCGAGCTGGGCGGCCACGGCTCGTGAGGTGGCGACGACGATGTCGGCGTAGCGGCGTGCCAGGAGGCGTTCGACCCGCAAGGCGGTGGGGGACTGGACGACGATCTCGCGGGCGTGCCAGACGTGGGGTCGTCGCACCATTCGCGCCGCTGCCCACCCGTACCAGGAGTGCAGCGAGTTGGTGTGCACCACGTCGGCGCCGACCCGCCCGGCGAGGGTGGCGAGGGCGGCGACGCTGCCCGGCCAGCGGGCCGCGTACGCCCCCGCCCAGTGCAGCCTGCCGCCCTGGGTCGTCAGTCGTGGCATCGCCACGACGTGCAGCCTGACCCCGGCGGCGGCATACTCGGCGGCCAGCACGGCCGGGTGCGGCACGGCGACGTGGCACTCCCACCCCGCTGTGGCGAGGGCGGCGAGCATGCGGATGAGAGCCGTCTCCGAGCCGCCCCCGTCGGCGGCCGGCTGGACCGTGAGGAGGCGCCGGGTGCGGGTTGGCATCAACGTGGAGCAGCTCCTGTCCCCGTCGCCGGGGGGTGTCGGCCGTTACGCGGCGCAGCTCGTGATGCTACTGGCGACCCTCCCACCGACTGACGACCCGGTGCCGTTCGTGGCCCGCCACCGGCCCGGGCAGGTGGCCGAGGGGCTCGCCGGCTCCGGCCTCGGTCCGGAGGTGACCAGGCTGCCCTTTCCCCGGAAGCTCCTCTACGAGACATGGGTGCGCTTGGGCCTGCCGCCGCTCGCCTGGGGCGCCCCCGCCCTCCGCCACCTCGACGTCGTCCACGCCCCTTCCGTCGCCGTCCCCGGGCGGCCCGGCGCCCCGCTGGTGGTCACCGTCCACGACGCCGCTCCTCTGCTGTTCCCCGACGCCTTCACCGGCCGGGGCCGGCGCTGGCACGCCCTCGGCGCCGCCGCCGCCGCCCGCCGGGCCGATCTCGTCATCGCCCCGAGCGCCGCCGCCGCCGAGGAGATCGCCGGGCACACCCCCATCCCTGCGGCCCGGATCCGGGTGGTGCACCACGCCGTGGCCACGCCCCCCGCCGGCGGGCGCCTGCCGGCCGGTCTCGGCGGGGTGCCGTTCGTGCTGTGGGTCGGCTCCCTCGAGCCGCGCAAGGGCGTCGCCACCGTCGTGGAGGCGATGGCCGCTCTCGGTGCCGGCCGGCGCGGCGCCCGGCTCGTGCTCGCCGGCTACGCCGGCTGGCTGACCGACGACCTCGTGCCCCCACGGGCTCGCCACTCGCTCGGCGCCGACCTCGTCACCCTCGGCCGGGTGTCCGAACCCGACCTGTGGGAGCTGTACCGGGCGGCGACCGTGTTCGCCTTCCCGAGCCGCCACGAGGGTTTCGGCCTCCCGCCGCTCGAGGCCATGAGCCAAGGGGCTCCGGTCGTCGCGTCGGACCTGCCGAGCACCCGCGAGGTCCTCGGCGGCGCAGCCGAGCTCGTCCCCGCCGGGGACGTCGGCGCCTGGTCGGCAGCGCTCGGGGCGCTCCTCGGCGACGACGCCTCCCGGCGGGCGCACGCCGGTGCAGGGCGGCTGCAGGCGGCGCGCTACACGCCGGAGGCGTTCGTCAGCGCGACGCGGGCCGTCTACCGGGAGGCGATCGGCTGAGGCGATCAGCTGATCCGGTACGGTCGGTCCGGTGCGCGTGCTCATGACCGGGGCCAGCGGGTTCGTCGGCCGCTGGATGGAGGCGGACCTGGCGGCCGCCGGCGACGAGGTCGTGTGCCTCCCCGAGGACGTCGACGTCCGCGACCGCGACGCCTTGGGCGCGGCTGTCGCCACGGCCGCGCCCGACGCCGTCTGCCACCTGGCGGCCCAGGCGAGCGTGCGGGCTTCGTGGGACGACGCTCCGGCGACCTTCGGGGTGAACACGCTCGGGACGGTGCACCTCCTCGAGGCCGTCGCCCGGCTGGCGGCACCACCGAGGGTGCTGCTTGTGAGCTCGGCGGAGGTCTACGGGGCGGTGGCCGGCGACGCCCTGCCGATCGGGGAGACCGAGCCGTTCCGCCCCGCCAACCCCTACGCGGCCAGCAAGGCCGCCGCCGAGCTGGCCGGCCTCCAGGCGTGGCTGGGCAGGGGGGCGTGGGTCGTGCGGGCACGCCCGTTCAACCACACAGGGCCGGGGCAGGCGCCCGACTTCGTGGTGCCGGCCCTGGCGCGACAGATCGTGGAGGCAGCCGCGACCGGCGCCCCCCGCCTCCTCGTGGGCAACGTCTCCGTCCGCCGCGACCTGACCGACGTGCGCGACGTCGTGCGCGCCTACCGGCTGCTGCTCGAGCGGGGCGAGCCGGGCGAGGCCTACAACGTCTGCCGCGGGGAGTCGGTCGCGATCGCGGACCTCGTCACCCGGCTCCTCCGCCTGGCGGGGCAGGAGGGCATGCCCGTCGAAGTCGACCCGTCCCGCCTGCGGCCGGCGGACGTCCCCGACCTCCGCGGCGACAACACCCGACTCCGGGCTGCAACCGGGTGGCGCCCGGAGATCGACCTCGACCGCACGCTCGGCGACGTGCTCGCCTACTGGCGGCAGCGGCAGGGCTCGCCGCCCGCCTGAGACCTCTCACCCTGGTTGTCGGGCCGAGGCCGTCAGACGGCCGGCGGGCGGTGCTTCGCACCTGTTCATCATCTCTTCGGGCTTGGTACACCCCCGCTTCTGTCTGGCGAAACCCTCAGGTAATAGACACAGGAAGTAGGACGCCGCGGACGGCGGCAGGACCCTGGAGAGAATCACAGTTGGCCCAGATCACCTTGGAGGGCGTGTCCAAGACATTGGGCCGTGCCGGCGAGCCGGTGGTGGATTCCATCGACTTGGAGATCGACGAGGGAGAGCTCGTCGTGCTGCTCGGCCCGTCGGGTTGCGGCAAGACGACCACGCTCCGGCTCATCGCCGGCCTGGAGAAATTGACCTCGGGCCAGTTGCGCTTCGACGGGCGGATCATGAATGACGTACCGGGCGACCAACGTCACATCGGCATGGTGTTCCAGAATTACGCGCTGTATCCCCATATGGCTCACATACTCACGGCATTCCTGAGCGATGGGGGCGAGGTGCCGGCGGTACTCGAAAGTGCCTTCCAGCAAGTTGTGACGGGGGCGGTGCCCGTGGGATCAGGTCTCGCCAAACTCGACTCGCAGGGCGACGGGTACATGCGCGGGGCCAGCGAGCTGTGACGGCGGCAGTCGTGACCGCCGAGCGGGTGGTCCCCGAGGGTCGGGAGAGGGCCGTCGCTAGGGTGCTGGTCGTGGAGGACGACCGGGAGCTGGCGGCGGCGGTCGCCGCCACCCTGACCGACGAGTACTACGACGTGAGCGTCGCCGGCGACGGGGAGGAGGCCCTGGAGCTGGCAAGGGCCAGTGCGTTCGACGCGGCCCTCGTGGACCTGCTCCTGCCGGGGCTCGCCGGCAGCGAGGTCTGCCGGGTCCTCCGCGAGGTCAGCCCGCACACCTCCGTCCTGGTCATGACCGCCCTCGGCAGCCCGGACGACGTGCTGCGGGGATTCGAGTCGGGTGCCGACGACTACCTGGTCAAGCCGTTCGGCTTGGCGGAGCTGCGGGCACGCCTGCACGCGGTGCTCCGCCGTCACGGTCCACCACCCTCCGCTCCGTCGGGCGTTGGCACCGCCGTGGTGCACAGCTTCGGGGGCTTGCACCTCGACACCGAGTCGGGTCGGGTGTGGGTGCGACAGGCCGAGGTTCACCTGCGTCCCCGGGAGCGGGCCCTGCTCGAGGTCTTGCTGCGTAGCCCAGGGCTGGTGCTCACGCGGCGGACGATCAAAGCTGCGGTGTGGGGAGCCGGTTCCGGCGCAGGCGTGGCGGACGCGACGATCCTCTACCACGTCTCGCAGCTACGGAGGAGCCTCGTCGCGGCTGGAGCGGGTTGCGTGATCGAGACGGTCTACGGGCTCGGCTGGCGGCTCGTTGCCTGCCCCGGCGGCTGAATGGCGCTGCGGTACCGCATCGTGGCAGCAGTGGCTGCCCTCACCGTCGTCCTGGCGGTCGCAGGCGGGACCGGCTTCTACCTGTACCTGGGCCGTGCCACGAGAGCCACCCTCGAGTACTCCCTCAGCAGGAGGGCGGCACGGGTGCAGGCGGCACTCTCCAGCAACCTCCTCACCCTGGCGGCACCGGGCGTCACCGCCCACCCGGTGGTCGACCAGGCGGTGGTGCAGGTGCTCGGCCCGAGCGGGGTCGCCTACACCACCGCCGTCGCGGGCGGCTCTCCACTGGTCTCCCGGTCCGAGATGCCGCGGACCGCGAAGGCACCGATCTGGCTGGTCCGCAAGGAACCGGGATGGGCCAACCCGCACCTGGTGCTCGCCGAGGCCGTCAGCGGGAAGCCGGGGGACGTGCTCGCAGTGGGGGCCTCCATGGACCAGATGCTGGACTCCCTCCGGCTCGCCCGAGAGGCCCTGCTCGGCGCGGCTGCTCTGGCGGTGCTGCTCAGCGGAGCCGGCGCCTGGATGCTCGCCGGCGCGGCGCTGCGACCGGTGGAGGCCCTGCGCGCCGAAGCCGACAGGCTCGAGCCCGGCGCCGCCGCCGAGTACCTCCCGGTGCCACCGACCGGTGACGAGCTCGCGGCGCTCGCCGAGACCCTCAACGCCATGATGGCTCGGTCGAGGGCGGCCTCCGAGCACCAGAGACGCTTCCTGGCGGCCGCCAGCCACGAGCTGCGGACGCCTCTTGCGGGCATGAGGGCGGAGCTGGATCTGGCAGCCGACGGCCCGCACCACGGGTCCTACGAGGGGGTGCTGAGCCGCCTCGCCGCCCGGGTCGACCACCTGGGGCGGGTGTGCGAGGGCCTGCTGATCGTCGCCCAAGGTGAGGAGTCGACGCTGCCCCTCCGCAAGAGGCTGCAGCCGCTCGAGCCGATCGTCCTCGATGCCCTGGAGGCCGTTGGCCCAGTGGCGGCCCGCTGCGGGGTCGACCTGGTGCTCGACACCTCGGGCGAGGCGGTGGCACTCGTCGATGCCGTGCGGGCCCGACAGGTGCTCGACAACCTGTTGGCCAACGCGTTGGCCCACGCTCCGGCGCACAGCGCCGTGACAGTGGCTGTCCACGCCGACGGCACGGGTGTTCTGCTGGAGATCCGGGACGAGGGCCCCGGCTTCGGACCGAGCATGCTCGCTCACGCGGTCGATCCGTTTGCTCGCAGCCCTGAAGGTGGCGGCCGGCCGGGCGGTTGCGGGCTCGGGTTGACCATCGTCGAGCTGATCGTGCGTGCCCACGAAGGGACGTTGCGCTTGAGCGACCCTCCCGGGGGTGGAGCCCTGGTGCGGGTGGAGTGGCCCGGAGCGACATCCCCCACGACCACCCCGGCCACCCGGAGGGGGACGGCTCTGGCAGTCTGCGGGCGTCGTAGCGCTCCGCCACGGATGGCGGTTCCGCCTGGCAGGGAGAGGTGACGTTGCGCGTCGCGGTCCTCGTGAAGTCGGTACCGCGCGCCGAGGACCTCGCCCTCGGTCCTGGCAACCGCCTCGACCGCTCCCGCCCCGCTGCCGAGACCAACCCGTACTGCCGGCGAGCGGTTGCCAAGGGAGTCGAGCTGGCACGCGATGCCTCCGGCACGTGCGTCGCCTTCAGCCTCGGCCCGCCAAACGCTTCCGACGTGCTCCGCGAGGCCGTCGCCGCTGGCGCCGACCGGGGGATCCTCGTGTCGGACGCCGCGTTCGCAGGCTCCGACACCCTGGCGTCGTCGCGGGCCTTGGTCGCCGCCATCGAACGAGAAGGCCCGTTCGACCTGGTGCTGGCCGGGCGGAGCTCCATCGACTCGGGCACTGGACAGGTGCCAGCCCAGGTGGCGGAGCTGCTGGGCCTTCCCATGCTCTCGTCGGTACGTGCCATGACCATCGCCGGGCGTCTGGCCCGCGCCGAGTGCGAGACCGACGATGGCTTCCACGAGTCGGAGGTTCGCCTGCCGGCGCTCCTGTCCTGCGCCGAGCGGCTGTGCGCGCCGGCGAAGGTGACTCCCGATCAGAGGGAATCGGTGCCCGACGGGTTGATCACCCGTGTGAGCGCGGCGGACCTCGGCCCCGGTCCGTGGGGGGCGGCAGGCAGCCCCACACGGGTCGGCGCCCTGCGCGAGGCAGGCAGTGACCGCCTCTGCCGGGTCTTTGCGGGACCGGTGGCCGAGCAGGTCCAGGAGGCGCTGGTGGTGGTCTAGGGCCTGCTCGCCGGCGACCCCGACCGGCGGGGTGGGGCTCTGGAGGTGCCCGACGGGTCGGCGCGTGGATCGACCCTGGTCGCCGTCCTCGCAGAGCCGAAGCGCCTGGGCGCCACCCGCGAGCTGCTTGGAGCGGCGGCGGTCCTCGCAGGGCAGGTGGGGGGCCGGGTGTGCGTCGTCGTCCCGTCTCCCCTGGTTGCACCGGCGACGTTGGGAGCCTGGGGCGCCGACGAGGTGGTGGAGATGCGTGGTGGATCCCTGGCCGGCGACGTTGCCGCTGCGCTGGCGGGCTGGGTCGAGCTCCGGGTGCCTTGGGCGCTGCTGGCGCCGGCGAGCTCGTGGGGACGGGAGGTGGCGGCGAGGTTGGCGGCGCACCGGGGCGAAGGTCTGGTCGGCGACGCCGTAGGAGTCGGAGTCGATCCGGGCTCGGGGAGGATGGTGAGTTGGAAACCGGCCTTCGGGGGATCGTTCCTCGCGTCGATCACCTCCAGCTCGCCGACGCAGATGGCCACGGTCGTGCCGGGCTTCCTGCCCGTCCTCGCTCCACGGCGTTCACAGCCGCCCGGGTTGGGCTCGCTCCAAGTCCAAAGCACCGACCGCGTCCGCCTGCTTCGCGTCGAGCACGCTGACGACCCCGGCGCGCTGGCCGCCGCCCGGATCGTGATCGGCGTCGGGATGGGGGTGGTGCCCGGCGAGTACCCGACGATGTGCGAGCTGGCAGCTGCCCTCGGAGCCGAGCTGGCTGCGACGAGGAAGGTGACCGACCGGGGGTGGTTGCCCCGCAGCCGCCAGGTGGGTGTGACCGGTCGCAGCATCTCGCCGGCGCTGTACCTCGCCGTCGGCCTGTCGGGCAAGCCCAATCACATGATCGGCGTCCGCGGTGCACGAGCCGTCCTCGCCGTGAACTCCGATCCCGACGCGGCCGTCTTCGCCTGGTCGGACGCCGGGATCGTTGCAGGCTGGCGCGAGGCACTGCCACCTCTGGTCTCGGCGCTCGTCGGGCTGGCTGGCTCCGTGCAGTCCCGGCCGGGCTGAGGGGTGCCTCCGGCCCAAGGAGCCGGGGCTCGGGTGCCGGCGGCGGCAGGACTCGCCGACCGCCGGAGGCACCTCACCCGCACGCGACATCAGTCGAGGCCGAGGGCGGCGCGCAGGCGCGCCTCGGGTGCCGAGACAGCGGAGCGCGCGCCAGCGAGCACCTCGCGCGCCGGCGACGGCAGGCGTGACTGGAGGGCGTCGGCCCGCTCACCCATCTGGCGACGCGTGGGGGCGATGGCGGCGTCCCAGCTGCGGGCGATCTCGCGCAGCTGGGCCCGGGTCGCGCCGGCGTTGGCGGACAGGGACCGCCCGATCTCGTCCAGGCGTGCCGTCAGCTGCCCGGCGGCGTCCTCCGGCCGTCCCTCCCGGAGCTTCTCGAGCTCCTTCGCCAGCTGGCGGCGCTGCACCTGGGCCCGCTGGAAGGCGAGGATGCCGGCACCGACGGCGATGTAGGCGCCGTCGCGGACGGCCTTCTCCGCCTCGGCGATGACCTGGTTGACGTCTGGGACGCCGGCCCTGCAGCCGTCGGCCTGGTGGTTGTTGCTCGTGCTCCCTGCCATCGGGGGACCTCCACTGCTAGCTGATGATGGCCACAGTGTATAACAATTGCAAGCAAGAGGGGAACGGGATCCCTCCAACCGGCAGGACTGCGGGCGTCCCGACGCCCGGTCGGCGGCCCACTACGCTCGACGCCCCGAGCATGGCTTCAGACCGTTCGGTGCCGCCGGTGGTGGCCGTCGTCGTCACGCGTCAGCCCGCACCGTGGCTGGAGGAGACGCTCCACGCCATGGGGGCCCAGGATTACCCCAACCTCTCGGTGATCGTCATCGACGCCAGCGCTGCGCCCGCACCAGGGCCGGATCTCGCCTCCCGCGTGGCGGCCGCCCTGCCCGGCGCCTACCTCCGTGGGATGGCGCAGCCGGCGTCGTGGGGCGCGGCCGCCAACGAGGTGATCGGAGTGGTAGACGGCGCCTCCCACTACCTGCTGTGCCACGACGACGTGGCTCCCGACCCGCAGGCGCTGCGGCTGATGGTGGAGGAGGCGTTCCGGTCCAACGCCGGCATCGTCACGCCCAAGCTCGTCGACTGGGACGACCAACGCCGGCTGCTCGTCGTGGGCGCCAGCGTCGATCGTGTCGGCGTCCTCCAGCCCCTCGTCGAGCGCGGAGAGCTCGACCAGGGGCAGCACGACGCGGCGCGCGACGTGTTCGTCGCCCCGGGTGGGGCGGTCCTCGTGCGGGCCGACCTGTTCGAGGCCCTCGGCGGGTACGACGCGTCCGTGCCGGAGGGCGGGGAGAACCTGGACCTTTCGTGGCGCGCCCTGCTCGCCGGGGCGCGGGTCAGGGTGGCGCCGGCCGCCCGGGTCCGCCACCGGGAGGGCGCCGGCTGCGGGCTGGCGACCCAGGTCGACGCCCCGAGCGGCGTGGCGCCGGGCGAGGACCGCTACCGGTTCCACGTCCTGCTCGCATGCCTCGGTGCCGTCACCCTTGTCTGGGCCTACCCGCTCGCTGTGGTTTTCGCCCTGGCCGAAGCCCTCGCCGCCCTCGTCACCGGTGAGCCGGGCCGTACCGCCAGCCTTGCGGCAGGACCCTGGCGACCCTGGGCGCACCCCGTCCGGCTGTGGCACTCCCGGTGCCGTGCGCAGCGCCGCCGCGCCGTGCGCGATCACCGCCTGCGGAGCTTTCAGGTCGGCGGCAACGGCCGCTTCAGGGCGTGGATCGCCGGCCTGGCCGAGCGGGACGCGGCGACCGCGTGGCAGGGCCTGGCGGTAGGGCCGTTGGAAGCCCTGGAGGTGGGCAGCGATGCCACGCCGCAGGGGGAGCTGGCGCAGCGCGGCCGCGCCCGCGTGCGCGCGGCGATGGCGGGCGACCAGCTGCTGGGTGACGCTCCCGGCGGGCCTCCTGCCGGCGGCGGCGATGTTGAGGCGGACAGGCACTCGCCGGATGCCACCGGGGCGGACGTGCTCACCGGGCCGGCAGCCGTGCAGGTCCGTACGGCGGCCACGGCCGGCCGGGGGTCGGTCACCACAGCGGTGGTCGGGCTCCTCGCCGTCTTCCTCGTCGGCAGCCGGGGCCTGCTCCTCAACCCGCTTCCCCACATCGGGCTGATCCCCAACCTCTCGGGTGGTATCGGCTCGTGGTGGCGGGCGTGGGTCTCCACGTGGCAGCCCGCCGGCGTCGGCTCCACCGCCCCTGGGGCGCCCGCCCTGGGGTTGCTGAGCCTCGCCGGCATCTTGTTCGTCGGTGCCACTGGCACCCTCGAGCACGTCCTCGTCCTCGCCCCGCTGCTCGTCGGGCCGTTGGGCGCCTACCGGCTCGCCCGGCCCTGGGGAACGGGATGGGCGCGGGCCGGGGCCCTCATCGCCTACGCGGCGTGCCCCGTGGCGTACGGGGCGCTGGAGTGGGGCCGGTGGGACGCGCTCGTCGTGTACGCCGCCGCCCCGTGGGCGCTCGCCGGCCTCGGGAGGCTGTCGGACGCACTGCCCTACCCTCGGGTGCAGGGCCGACGGCTCGCCGGCCAGCTCTGCCTTCTCGGCCTGCTCACGGCGTTGACGGCGTCGGTGGCGCCGTCCTGGCTGATCGTCCTACCGGTCGTGGCCGCCGCCCTCGCCGGCGGCTCCCTGCTGGCCGGGCAGTCGCCGGTCGCCGGCCGGCTGTTGGCGGTCGGTGCCATCACGGGCGGGGTCGGCTTCGTGCTGCTGTGCCCGTGGTCGGCGGTCGTGATCATCCACCGCGCAGCGCTCTTCGGCGCTCCCTGGGGAGGGCGCCACCCCGGCGTCGCCGGGCTCCTCCGCTTCCATGTCGGCTCGGTAGGCGGCAGCCCCCTCGAGTGGGGTCTGCTCGCCGCAGCAGCGTCGCCCTTGCTGATCGGCCGTTCGTGGCGGCTCGCGTGGGCGATCCGTTTGTGGACCGTCGTCGTCGTGGCGGTGGCCTGGGCGTACCTCGCCGGCCTCGGCTTGCTCCCCGGGCCCGCCCCCGCCGTGCTCCTCGCGCCGGCCGCCGCCGCCCTCTCCGGGTGCGTGGCCCTGGGGGTGGTGGCCTTCCAGCAGGACCTGCCCGGGTACCGCTTCGGGTGGCGGCAGGCGGTGTCGGCCGCCGCCGCCGCCGGCCTGGCCCTCACCGTCTTCCCCGTGCTCGTGGCGGCCACCGGTGGCCGGTGGGGGATGCCCAGCAGCGGACCTTCGGCGGTGCTCGGCTCGCTCAACCGCCTCCCCGGCGGCGGCTACCGGGTCCTGTGGGTGGGCGACCCGCGGGCGATCCCGGAGGCGTCGGTGCCCCTCGGGCATGGTCAGGCGTGGGCGACCTCCTTGGACGGGCTTCCGGCCGTCACCTACACCTGGCTCGACGGCGCGGCCGGCGCTGGAGCGACGATCAGCCGCGACCTGCGCCTCGCCCAGACCGGCCTCACGACGCGGCTGGGCCACCTCCTCGCACCTCTCGGCGTGCGCTTCGTCGTCGTGCCGAGGGCCGATGCGCCCTCCCAGAGCGGCGAGCGGCCGGTGCCGGTGCCGGTGGCACTGCTCCGCGGCCTCCCACTCCAGACGGACCTCGAGACCGTGGGCTCCGACTCCCGGTACGTCGTGTACGCCAACGCCGCCTGGTGGCCCGTCGAGGCCACCGTGCCGGCGGGCACGGTCCTGGCGGCCCGTCCGACCCTACGGCAGTTGGGCGTCACCGAGCTCGGCCGGGCCCGGCCGGCGCTGACCAGCGTGTCGCCGACGCGGGCGACCGGTCGGCTCGGCGGGCCGCTCCAGGTCTATGTCGCCGCCGGCCCGGGCGGCCGGTGGCGCCTGCGGGTGGGAGCGACGGCTCTCCGGGGCCGGCGAGCGTTGGACGTGGGGACGTCCTTCGCCGTTCCCGCCGGCGTGGCCGGGCCCGCCGTCCTCGCCGCCGGGGTGGAGCCATGGCTGCGTGTCGTGCAGTGGGTCGCAGCGCTGCTCTGGCTGGCTGCCCTGGCGGTGGTCTTCACCAGCCGGCGGGCCGGCTCCGAGCGGGACGGCGTCCGGCCGGAGTGGTTCCAGCCGTTGGCTCCGATGCGGCCGTCGCTGCGCCGGGCGCCGAGACGGCCCGTAGCCGCCGAGGCGCCCGCCGATGAGGAGGTTTGGGCCGATGGCTGAGCCGTGGCATCGCCGGTGCTCGGCGGTTCCGCGGCTGCCCGCCCTCGCCGCTCTGGGTGCCGTCCTGGTCGTCGGGGTCGTCGCCGGCCGCCCCACGAAGGATGCGTCCGCCCCTGTCCCTCCCGCCGCCTCCGGACCGGCGGCCGCCCCTCCTGCCGCCTTGTCGTCGTCGTGGTTCTGCGCAGGGGCCACCGACGTCCCCCGCGGGCCCGCCGGCGGCCGCCTCGTGCTGACCAACGCCGGGAGCCGGGCCCTTCGTGCCGAGGTGACGATCGTCCCCAGCGCTGGCGCGTCCTCCGGCCTCTCGGTCCAGGTGCCCGCCGGCGGCCGGGCCGAGGTCCCCGAGAGCGTGCCGGGCGGTGCCGCCTGGGTCGGCGCCATCGTCACTTTCGACGGGGGGCGGGCGACGGTGGAGCAGGAGGTCAGCGGCCCGCTCGGCGCCGCCATCTCCCCCTGTGCCACGGCCGGTTCGCCCACGTGGTACTTCGCCGCCGGGGCAACGCTCCTCAACGCCGAGTCGACGATCTCGCTGCTGAACCCGTACCCGGCCCCCGCCATCGTGAACCTGTCGTTCACGACCGACCAGGGACAGGAGGTGCCCGGGGCGTTCCAGGGCCTGGTCGTCCCACCGCACGGCCTTCTCGCCGTCCCGCTACGTTCCCACCTTCGCCGGCGGAGCTTCATCGCCACGACCGTGCAGGCCAGTGCGGGAGAGGTCGTCGCCTGGAAGACCGACGTCGTGGCGCGACCGCCCAAGGGTGCGCCGCTGGTCGGGTCGCGGGCGGCCGCAGCGCCGCTGGCGGACCCGGCGTCCCCATTTGTGGGCGTCACCACCCTGCCCGGGGCACCGCAGCCGTCGACGTCATGGATGTGGCCGGACGGTGGGACCGGTCCCGGGACCGACGAGACGTTCGAGTTGTACAACCCCGGCTCGGCGACCGCCCGCGTCCTGCTGTCGGTCCGGCTCGACCAGGGGACGGCTGAGCCGTTCGCCCTCACCGTCGGCCCCGGCCAGGTGACGACGCTCGACACCTCGGCGTCGGCGCGGATCCCTTCCGGCGTGGCCTACGCCGTCAGGCTGCAGAGCACCAACGGGGTGCCGGTCGTCGCGGAGCGGGTGGTGACGGCCGCCCCCCCGGCGGTCGGTCGGGGCACCGCGGAGTTGCTGGGGGCGACCACCGCCGCCCGGTCGTGGCTGATCGGCTCGGACGCCGCCGGCGCCGACCGGCACGAGATCCTGACGGTCGCCGCCGCTTCGGGTCGACCTGTTGTCGTTCGGGTGTCGCAGATGGTCGGCAACCGCCGCGTCACCCTCCCCGGTCTCGGGGGAGTCAGTGTCGGCGGACCCGGCCCGCTGGTCGTCGACCTCGGGCGTCTCGGCGTCCCCGTGACGGCGCCGCTGCTCGTGACGGCGACGGCTCCGGTCGTCGTCGCCCGCCAGCTTGTCGCCGGTGGCCGTCCCGGCGGCCTCACCGGCTGCCTGGCGGTGCCACTGGTGCCGTAGCGGGCGCCCGTGTGCGTGCCGGCGCCCGTGTGCGTCAGTCCCCGTGGGGCTTGACGTCGGCGCGCTGCCAGCCGTTGGTGGGCAGCGGGAAGCTCGTCGTCACCGGACCTTCCCCCACCGGAGTGGCCTCGGGGTCGTGACCGTCGACGGATTCTGTAGGAGCGAAGCTCGGCACCACGTCGCTTCGGTCGTGCACCGGTCGGCCGAACGCCTCGTCGACGAGGCGCCGGACCTCGGCGCCGTCGATCGTCTCCCGTTCCAACAGGGCCTGTGCCACCTTGGCCAGGCCGCCGCGGTGGAGGGTGAGGAGGCGGGACGCCCTGGCCTCTTGCTCGCGGAGGATGCGCTCGACCTCCTCGTCGATCACCCGGGAGGTCACGTCGCTGTAGTCCCGGGCGGCGTGCATGAGGTCCTCGCCGAGGAACACCTGACCCTCCTGGCCCCAAGCCATCGGCCCGACCCGGTCGCTCATGCCGAACTCGCGCACCATCTTGCGGGCCAACTCGGTCGCGCGCTGAATGTCGTTGGAGCCGCCCGTCGAGATCGTGCCGAACTCGAGCTTCTCGGCGCAGCGCCCGCCCATCATCACGCAGACGGTGTCCTCGATGTACTCCCGCCAGTAGGTGTGGCGCTCCTCGATGGGCAGCTGCTGGGTGACCCCCAGCGCCATCCCCGTCGGCAGGATCGTCACCTTGTGCACGGGGTCGGCGTCAGGCAGCACATAGGCGAGAAGGGCGTGGCCGCCCTCGTGGTAGGCGGTCGCCTCCTTCTCCTTCTCCGACAGCACCGTCGACTCCCGACGCTGACCCATGAGCACCCGGTCGCGCGCCGCCTCGAAGTCCACCATGTGGATTGCCTGCGCGCCCCGCCGCACGGCGTGGAGGGCGGCCTCGTTGACGAGGTTGGCCAGGTCGGCTCCGCTCATCCCCGGTGTGCCGCGTGCCACCACCGAGAGGTCCACGTCCGGCGCGATCCGCTTGTCACGGCAGTGCACGGCGAGGATCGGCAGTCGCTCGTTGAGGTCGGGGAGGGGTACGACGACCTGGCGGTCGAAGCGGCCAGGCCTGAGCAGGGCGGGGTCGAGGATGTCGGGACGGTTGGTGGCCGCCATCATGACGACGCCCTCGGTCGCCTCGAAGCCAACCATCTCGGCGAGCATCTGGTTGAGCGTCTGCTCCCGCTCGTCGTGGCCCCCACCGAGGCCAGCGCCCCGCTTGCGCCCGATGGAGTCGATCTCGTCGATGAAGATGATCGCCGGCGCCTGCTTGCGAGCGGTCTGGAACAGGTCCCGCACCCGTGAGGCCCCCACACCGACGAACATCTCCATGAAGTCCGATCCGGTCACCGACATGAACGGCACGCCCGCTTCGCCGGCGACAGCCCGGGCCAGCAGGGTCTTGCCGGTACCGGGCGGGCCGACCAGCAGCACACCCTTTGGGATCTTTGCGCCGATCTCCTTGAACCGGTTGGCGTTTCGGAGGAAGTCGACGACTTCCCGTATCTCGAGCTTGACGCCGTCGTAGCCAGCTACGTCCGCGAAGGTCGTGCGGGGGCGCTCGGTGGTGTACACCTTCGCCTTGGAGCGGCCGATCGACATGATCCCGCTCATCTGGCCCTGCGCCCGGCGTGAGATCCAGACGAAGAAGCCCACCAGTAGCAGGATCCAGATCAGGTAGGGCAGGAGGCTCGACCAGATGGTGGAGGCGTTGCTGTTGACCTTCACTGACGTGTACTTCGAGTAGTAGTTGATCAGGTCGCTGCCGGCGATGGGCGACCCAGTCGTCTGGTAGGAGGCGGCTGGCTTGCTCAGGGTGTAGGAGATGTGGCCCGTCTGGGAGTTGAACGTCGCGGACGCGATCTGGTGGTGGAGGAGCTCCTGCTGGAACTGGCTGTAGGTCTGGGACGGTGTGGCCGGCTGGGCGAACAACTGGGGGATGAGGATGAGCAGGACGACGACCGCGACACCGATGCCAGCGATCCACCGCCAGTTGTTGTTGAGCGACGGAGGGCCCCCCGGACCGCCCGGCCCCGAGGGACGGTCCGGCTTGCCGGAGCGGAAGTCGCCTGGCTGACGAGACATGGGAGCAATCGTACGCCCGCCAGGGTGCTACCGCCCTGGCACCCTGCTCGCGGGCCGGGGTCCGCGAGGCCGGCAGGGCGCGCCGGTACGGTGAGCGGCATGCGACCCACCACGTGCGCCCGGCCGGGCTGCCCTTCTCCAGCCGACGCATGGCTCACCTACGACTACGGGGGGCAGCGTGTGTGGCTGGACGACCGGCCTGGGCCGAGCGGGGACCAGTGGGGGTTGTGCGGCTCGCACGCCGCCCGCCTCCGGGCGCCCCGTGGCTGGGCCCAGGTCGATCGCCGCGTCGGCGCGGAGGGCTCGACGGCTGCCGGCGCAGGTCCTGGACCAATCCCCGCACATCCCGCTACGGGTGACCGCTGGGATCCGCCAGCGACGCTCGTCTCCTAGCTGGCGCCGGCCGGCATTCACACCCCGCCGTGCCGGCGCCGCCCAACCGCTGGGGTCTGCCCGAGGCGCTCTTCGGCTTTGCCGTCGGCATCCTCGTGTCGGCGGCCGCGACCTTGGTGGCGGAGGCGGCGACGGGCTACCGGTTCGCCGGCGGCGCCCCGCTCCCCCTCCCCGTCACCGCTGCCGACATCGGGGGACTGTGGGTCGGGCTCCTCGCTGCCGTGTCGATCGCCAGCAGGCGGAACGGTCGCGGCGTGCTGTCGGAGGACTACGGCCTCGCCTTCCACTGGTGGGATGCCCCCGTCGGGGTGGCCGTCGGCGCCGCTGGCCAGTACCTGCTGTTCCCCGCCCTCTACCTGCCGGTGGAGGCGGCGAACCACCGCCTGGGCAGGAACATCGTCGACCACCTCGGCGGTCCAGCGCTCCGCGAGACGGCCGCCGTGCACGGCCCCGGCCGGGTGGTGTTGCTCTACATCCTGCTGGCTGCCGGCGCACCTCTCGTGGAGGAGCTGTTCTTCCGCGGGCTGCTGCTACGCGGCCTTCTGGCCCGGCTCCCGGGGATCCCCTCCGTGCTCGTCTCCGCAGTGTTCTTCGCCGTGGCGCACTTCGAGTTGCTGCAGTTCGCTGGGCTTGCCGCGTTCGGGGTCGTCCTCGGCCTCCTGTCCTGGCGGTCCGGTCGGCTCGGCCCCGGCGTCGTTGCCCACGCCACCTTCAACGCCGCGGCACTCGCGGCTTACGTCCGGATTCACTGAAGCGGGCGTGGAAGAAACGCGCAAACACCTCAAGGCCCTTCCCGGCCCCGCCGATGGACCACCTGCAGGAGAGCGCCCTCAAGCATGGATGCGAGGAACCGAACGATGAAGTGCCCGAGTTGCCGGACCCGTGAGCTGGTGGTCATCACGATGAGGGTCGGGGGCGAGCAGGTCGCCCTCCGCACCTGCTCGTACTGCGATCTCCGGTGCTGGGAGGGGTTGGACGGGCAGCTGGCGCTCGCGTCGGTGCTCAACTTGGTGGCCAGCGCCTAGCGGGACCCACAGAACGCTGAGGCCACCCGGCAAGTGGGCTTTCAGGGTGGCGGCTTGCAGGCTGCGGGCGGGCAGCCACCACCTGGCGCCGCGCGTTGGGCAACATGGCGGGGTGCGGCGGCTTCGTACTCTGACCGGGCGTCCGGCCCGGACTATCCCATGACGCAGCTGCTCCGCGGCGGACACGTCGCCGGCGACGCCGACGAGACCGGCGACCCGACCGGCGCGGTGGGCGAGCCCCGCCCGCCGGGGCCGCTCCGCTGGCAGCGCCTCACCCAGCCGGACGTCGTCGTAACGGCCCTGGTGGTCGCCGCCTGCACGGTCTTCGTCTTCGTCCAGCTCGAGCCGGGCCAACTGTTCCGCAACACCACACCTGCCGGCGGCGACATGGGAGCCCACGTGTGGCTGCCGGCGTTCCTGCGGCGCGTGCTGCTGCCACGCGGACAGCTCCTCGGCTGGACGATGGACTGGTACGCGGGCTTCCCGGCCCTCACCTATTACTTCCCCCTGCCGGCGTGGGCCATTGCCCTGCTCAGCTTCGTGATCCCCTACAACGTGGCGTTCAAGCTCGTCAGCGCCGCCGGGTTGATCACCCTTCCCCTCGCGTGCTGGGCCCTCGGCCGCTTGGCGCAGATGCGCTTCCCCGGCCCGGCCTGCCTGGCGGCGGCGGCCGTGCCCTACCTCTTCAATCGGGACTTCACGATCTACGGGGGCAACATCGCTTCGACGATGGCGGGGGAGTTCTCCTTCTCCATCAGCCTGGCCTTCGCTGTGCTGTTCTGCGGGTTGGTGGCGAGAGGGCTCCGGACCGGGAGGGGGGGCATCCTCGCGGCGGCGGTTATGACCGCCTGCGGGCTGTCCCACATCCTGCCCCTGCTCTTCGCCATCGGCGGGTCCCTCGTGCTCCTCCTGCTGCAGCTCACTCCCCGCCGGCTGGTCTGGCTGGCGACAGTGGGCGTCACGGGCAGCCTCCTGCTGGCGTTCTGGGCCCTCCCGTTCTACGTCCGCCTCCCGTACGCCACCAACATGGGCTACGGGAAGATCACGACCTACCTGGCCACGCTGTTCCCGAAGGGCGACATCTGGCTCTTCGTCCTGGCCGCCGTCGGGGCCACGCTCTCCTTCGCCCGCTCCAACCTCGTCGGCCGTTGGCTCACGCTCATGGCGGCGCTCACGGTGCTCGTCTTCCGCTTCGCCCCTTCCGACCGGCTGTGGAACGCCCGATCGCTGCCCTTCTGGTTCCTGTGCCTGTACCTGCTGGCGGGCGTGGCCTTCGCCGAAGCCGGGACCGGGATCTCCGAAGCCGTGGGCAGTTGGTGGTCCCGCCGGCCGGCGGGCACCGCCGGGATCCGGTCGGCGCCGGTCGGCGCCGGTTCGCTCGGGACTGCCTGGCGACTGGTCTGGGTTCCGGTGGTCACGCTCCTGGTTGCCCTGATCTGGGTGGGCTACCCGCTGCGCATCCTGCCCTTCGGGACGGTCACTCGCAACGGCGACTACTCCTGGCTCGGCATGACGAGCTCCGACAACTCCTACATACCCGACTGGGTGCACTGGAACTACAGCGGCTACCAGGACGCCGGCAAGTCCGGCCGCCAGGCGTACTTCGCCATCATCCGGACCATGCGCCACATCGGCGCGACCGACGGGTGCGGTCGCGCCATGTACGAGTACGAGCCGGCGCTCAATGACATGGGAACGCCGGACGCCCTCATGCTCCTGCCGTACTGGACCAACGGCTGCATCGCCACCATGGAAGGGCTGTACTACGAGTCGTCGGCGACCACGCCGTTCCATTTCCTGAACAGCGCCGAGCTGTCGGTGCAGCCCTCCAACCCGATGCGCGGTCTCGACTACCCGTCGGCGCCAAACGTCACGGAGGGGATCAAGCACCTGCAGATGTTCGGGGTGCGCTACTACCTGGCCGTCAGCCCGTCCATCCAGCGGCAGGCCGCCGCCAACCCGAGCCTGCGCCTGCTGGCGTCGGTCGGCCCCTTCCCGATGCCGCTCAGCAACGGCACGACGCAGGAACAGACCTGGAAGGTCTACAGGGTCCTCGACTCGCCGCTCGTCCAGCCACTCGCCAACCAGCCCGTCGTCGTCCCCGGGACGCTGCGGACGGCTACATCCTGGCTCGACCTCGCCCAAGGCTGGTACCTCGACCCGCGCCGCTGGGACGTGTTCCTGACCGCGGGCGGTCCACGGTCGTGGGTGCGGGTGACACCCGGCGACACGTCCCCTCCGGTCCACGCCGAGCCACCGGTCACCGTCAGCCACGTCCGGCTCCACGAGGAGTCGGTGTCGTTCGACGTGAGCCGGACGGGCGTGCCGATGCTGGTGAAGGTCTCGTACTTCCCCAACTGGCAGGTGCGAGGCGCCGCAGCGGTGTACCGGGCCACGCCCAACCTGATGGTGGTCGTCCCTACGGCGACGCACGTGACCCTCACCTACGGCAGCACCCCGGTCGACTGGACCGCCAGGGGCATGACCCTGCTCGGAGTCATTGCTCTCATGGGCATGTGGTGGCTGCCGCGGCGCCGGCGTCGCCACATCCGGGGTGCCGGTGTGGGTGCGGGGGGCGGGGCGCTCCTCCCCGGAGGCGAGGACACGGCGGGCGGGCCGGCGCACTCCCAGCGCCGGCGGCGTCTGGTCGGACCTCCCGAGGACCCCGAATTCTGGGGTGGCGCACCGCGGACGAGAAGGCCTCCGGGAGCCGCCACGGGCGAGGCGCCGGCGGCGAGCCCGGTGCCGGGTGGCGACGGTGCGGTGCCGGGTGGCGACGGTGAGACGGGAGGGGCGACCCCTTTGTCCCCTGGCTGGCGGCCTCCGCAGCCCCCGACACCCGGTTCCGCTGCTGACGACATCCACTGACGCCACATTCGGGAGGGTTCACGCCCGCGCCGGCGGGGACCCCACGGACCTATCAACGGTCAGGCTGCCACACCCGAGGCGGGTTGTCCCGGGTCGTCCCCTTACCCTCTACAGTGCTGGGCCTCATGCCCCGGCTCGACGCGATCTTCAAGGCCTACGACGTCCGGGGAACCGTCCCCGACCAGCTCGACCCTACGGTCGCCCGTGCCGTCGGGGGCGCCTTTGCCCGGTTCAGCAAGGCGTCTGCGATCGTGGTGGGCCGGGACATGCGCCCTTCTGGACCAGAGCTGGTCGACGCCTTCGCGTCCGGCGCCACCGACGCCGGCGCCGACGTCGTCCTCCTCGGGCTCACCTCGACCGACGAGCTGTACTACGCGTCCGGGGCGCTGGATGCCCCAGGAGCGATGTTCACCGCGTCCCACAACCCGGCCCAGTACAACGGGATCAAGCTCTGCCTGGGCGGCGCCCGCCCGGTGGGATCCGAGTCCGGGCTCGCCGCCATCCGGGCCGACGTCGAGGCCCAACTGCGGGGCGACGGCGGTCCGCCCGCTGGCCCTGGTCGGCTGGGATCGGTGAGGCAGCTTGACGTGCTCGCCGACTACGCGGCCAAGGTGCGGTCGCTCGTCGACCTGGAGCGGCTGCGCCCCCTGAAAGTCGTCGCCGACACCGCCAACGGTATGGGCGGCCTGGTGGTGCCCGCTGTTTTCGACCGCCTTCCCTTCGCCCTCGAGATCCTCTTCGGCGAGCTCGACGGCACGTTCCCAAACCATCCCGCCGATCCCATCCAGCCCGCCAACCTGGTGGCGCTCCGTGACCGTGTGACGGCCACGGGTGCCGACGTCGGGCTCGCCTTCGACGGCGACGCCGACCGGTGCTTCCTCGTGGACGACAGCGGCGAGCCCGTGTCAGGCTCCACGACCACCGCAATGGTGGCCAAGTCGATGCTCGAGAAGCACCCCGGGGCGACGATCCTGTACAACCTCATCTGCTCCAAGGCCGTCCCCGAGATCGTCCGGGAAAGCGGTGGCACACCGATCCGGACCCGCGTCGGCCACTCGTTCATAAAGGGGGTCATGGCGGAGACGGGCGCGGTGTTCGGCGGCGAGCACTCGGGCCACTACTACTTCGCCGACAACTACCGCGCCGACTCCGGCTGCATCGCGGCGTTGGTCGTGCTCGAGATGCTGTCCGCCACTGGCCGTTCCCTGTCGGACCTCCGGCGTGACTTCGAACGCTACGCCGACTCCGGGGAGATCAATACGGAGGTCACCGATCCGCTGGCTGTGATCGAGGCCGTCGCTGCCCACTTCGGAGAGGCTGCGCCCGGCGCCACGCAGGACCGCACCGACGGGCTCACCGTCGACCTCGGGTCCTGGTGGTTCAACCTCCGGCCCTCCAACACCGAGCCGCTACTGCGGCTCAACATCGAGGCCGACACCGGCGAGGAATGTGCCGCACGGGCCGCCGAGGTGACCTTGCTGCTACAGGAGGTGTCGTAGCCATGCCGCTCGATCCACTCCTTCTCGAGATCCTTGCCTGCCCGGAGGACAAGGGTCCGTTGCTCTACTTCCCCGACGAGAGCTCGCTCTACAACCCTCGCCTCCGCCGGCGCTACGACGTGCAGGACGACATCCCGGTGATGCTCGTGGAGGAGGCCGAGACCGTGACCGACGACGAGCATGCCCGCCTCACGTCCAAGGCCGAGCGGGAAGGCATCACTCCCACCTTCCCCGAGGGCACGGACTGATGGCGGTCCTCGACACGGTCGGCATGTTTGATCTCACCGCCACCTGGCCGGAGCAGGTTGCGGCCGCAGCTGCCGCCTCCGCCGGCCTCGAGGGGCTGCCCGACGCGGACGCAGTAGAGCAGGTTGTCGTGCTCGGGATGGGCGGCAGCGGCTTCACCGGCGACGTGGTCACCGCCGTGGCTTCCCCGCTGGTGCCCGTGCCGGTGCTGGTCGTCAAGTCGTACGAGTGCCCCGCCTTCGTCGGCGACAACACCCTGGTCTTCGCTGTCTCCGCGTCCGGCAACACCGAAGAGACGATCCAGGCAGCGTCCGACGCGGCCGTCGCCGGCGCACACATGGTGGTCGTCACCGGCGGCGGTGAGCTCGCCCACCTGGCAACGAGCTGGGGCGCCCCCCTGGTGACCATCCCGGCGGACATCCCGCAGCCTCGCGCTGCGCTCGGGTCGATGGCGATCCCACCACTCGTGGTACTGGAAGACGTCGGTCTCTTCCGGGGTGCCTCGTACTGGATCGGCGAGGCGGTGGAACAGTTGAAGCGACGCCGGGACGAGCTCTCCGTGGCGGGAGACACCAGCGCCGCCGCCGAGGTGGCGCGCCTGATCGGGGCAACCATCCCGGTCATCCACGGCGGTGGGGCTGTAGGCGCCGCCGCCGCGGGGAGGTGGCGTACGCAGGTCAACGAGAACGCCAAGCGGCTCGCCTTCTCGTCCCCCCAGCCGGAGCTGTGCCACAACGAGGTGTGCGGCTGGGCGCCACCCGGCGGCGCCGTGTCTGCCGGGTTCACGGCGGTGGAGCTACGCCACGACGGCGAGCACCCCCAGGTGAGCCGTCGCTTCGAGCTGGTGCGGGAGATCCTGCTCCGCTCCGGTACGGAGGTGGTGGAGATCCGTGCTGACGGCGACGGTGACCTCGCCCAGTTGCTCGACCTGGTCATGTTCGGCGACTACGTGTCGCTCTGGCTGGCCGCAGGTGCTGGCGTCGATCCCGGACCGGTCCCTGTGCTCGCCGACCTGAGGCAGCAGCTGACGGCCTGACCGCGGGCACCCGTATACTCTCGTGCCGGGCCCCAGCGGGTCTGTGGTTGCAAGTCGAAGCCAGTCGCAGGCGAAACGATCCACGTAAGGCGACTCGTGGTCGCCGAGCACGGTGCGGTTTAGAGGTAAGTCCTGCCCGCCGAGGGGCCACCGTGGCCCCCCGGCGGAGACGGCCCTACGTGGGGTCACCGGTGGTGTTGGGCGCGAGCCGCCACCGCCGGCCCAGCACGGTTGCAGCAGGCGGGTGTGGGGACGAAGACCAGGTCAGCCGCTGGGGCCTTCTCGCAGTGACTGATCCACTCGGGCTGCTCCGCGGGTACTACCGTGAGCGGCCGTGAGCATCGCCGGCGCAGAGCCCGACGAGGTCATCCGGGTGCTGATCGCAGACGACCAGGCGCTCTTCCGGCGTGGAGTGTTCGTGGTGTTGGCCGGCGAGGATGGCATCAAGGTCGTGGCGGAGGTCGACAACGGCGAGGACGCCGTTGCCCGCGCCGAGCAACTCGCACCCGACGTGGTCCTCATGGACGTCCGCATGCCCCGCCTCTCCGGCATCGAGGCCGCCAGGGAGGTCCGAGACCTGCTGCCCACGACCAAGATCCTGATGCTCACT
Organism: Acidimicrobiaceae bacterium; assembly: GCA_027320105.1. Lineage (GTDB taxonomy): Bacteria > Actinomycetota > Acidimicrobiia > Acidimicrobiales > Palsa-688 > JAKAQB01. Next base: position 51,238 of record DAHVMA010000088.1, read on the forward strand.
GTGAGTGACGAGGAGGACGACCTCTACGAGGCGATCAAAGCCGGGGCCAACGGCTACTTGCTCAAGGAGATCTCCGTCGAGGAGGTGGCCGAGGCTATCCGCGCTGTCGTGCAGGGCCAGTCCCTCATCTCGCCGTCGATGGCCTCCAAGCTCCTCAACGAGTTCAACGCCCTGGCCCGGAGGGCGGCCCAGCAGGAGCAGGTGTCGGCACCGGTGCTCACCGCCCGGGAGCTCCAGGTGCTGAAACTCGTCGCCCGCGGCCTGTCCAACCGGGAGGTCGCGGAAGAGTTGTTCATATCCGAGAACACAGTGAAGAACCACGTGCGGAACATCCTGGAGAAGCTTCACCTCCACTCACGCATGGAGGCGGTGATGTACGCCGTCCGGAAGCGGCTCCTCGACCCACACCACCCCGAGGCGTAGCACGCTCGCCGCTTTGCGTGGCGATCCGGGGCGGCGAAGGGCTCCCAGAAGCTCGAACCGCGCGCAGCAGCTGGTACTGCGCGCATAGACGACGCCATTTGGTCGGCTGTGCGCGCGGTTGCTCTCGGTGCGCGCGGCAAGGCGCCGGCGGGGGGTGTGGCGCCGGCGGCGGGGGGGTGTGGGGCCGGTGCGCGCGGCAAGGCGCCGGCGGGCGCGGCAAGGCGCCGGCGGGCGCGGCAAGGCGCCGGCGGGGTGGCGGACTCAGCGCCGCTTCCACAACGTCGCCACGGCGTTGCCGGCGACGACGCGGAAGTCGGGCTGGAGGGAGTGCAGCAGGGCGCGCCCGGGGGTGTCGGGGAGCACGGTCGGTAGGAACAGGTACTGCACCTGGCCGGCGAAGGGCAGGCGCTTGCCTTCCTCGGTGTAGAGCCCCCAGTACTGGGCGGCGAACGGCGTGGGCCACTGGTAGCAGCGCAGCCGGTGGTCGACGTGCGGCACGTAGTTGTAGTAGGCGGAGACGGCGGCGCCGGGCGGCAGGTCACGGCGGATGGCGTTGATGGCGGCGACCTGCGGGCTCGAGGGCGACCAGTGGGGGTAGGTCTGGCGCGACCACGGCGCCAGCCCCCACAACGTCCCGCACGCGAGGGCGCAGGCGAACGAGACGCCGGCGAAGAGCACCCGCCGGCGGGGGGTCCCCAGCCGGGAGACCGCCCACACGGTGCCGAGCGCCAGCACCGGCTCGATGGCGAGGCTGTAGTGGTACCGGATCTCGTGCATGTAGGGGAAGGTGCTGATGAAGTTCTCGAGGAAGTTCAGCACCCCGATCAGCGCCACCTCGGGGGCGAGCAGCCACACCCACCCGAACGACGACCCGAGCTGCCACAGGTACCAGAGCTGGTTCCCGGAGCGGATGTACCGCCACAGGCGCAGCGGGTGGGTGAGGGTGGTCGTCACGAGCCCGCCGGCCCCCCCGAACGGCAGCCGGCTCAGGTAGAACCCCATGTCCCCCAGCAGGAGCCGGATGACCACGAGGTAGTCGAGGGCCATCGAGGCGAGGGCGCCGACCACGATGCGGGCCCCCCAGCGCCAGTTCCGCCGGGCAGCGACCCACACGCCGAGGGGGGCCATCAGCAGGGCCGTGTCCTCCTTCACGAGCAGCCCGAGCACGACGCCCACCGCCAGCAGGCGCCCGTTGCCCACGACGGCGGCGTAGACGGCCAGCGACATGGCGAGCACGAGGAAGCACTCGGGATGGAACTGCTCCAAGTTGCCGTACTGCAGCGCCGGGTTGAGCAGGAAGGCGGCGGTGAGAAGGGTGGCGATCAGCGTGCTGTCGGTGAGCCGGCGGCCCAGCAGGTAGACGGGGACGGCGGCGCCGGCGATGAGTGCCGCCTGCAGGACGAGCAGCGTCTGGGCGTAGGGGGCGATCCAGTAGAGCGGCACGGCGAGGAGCAGCACGAAGTCGGTGTGATCGCCCCACAGGTTGCGGCCCATCACGGTGACGAACGGGGCGTGGAAGCGGCTCAGCAGCCACACTCCCTGGTCGAAGATGCCGAGGTCGTAGCCGCCCGTCCCGTAACCGTCGTTGACGGCGACGCTCAGGTGCGTGAACCACACGAAGTAGGCGGCGACGAGGGCGCCGGCAGGCGCGTGGGACCAGATGTGCGTCGACGCTCGACGGGACGAAAGAGCGGCCCGTCGCCTCCCCACCACGAGCTGCCCTTGCACCGCTCGCAGGTTAGGGGGGCTGGTGGGAACGGGGGACGGCCACCGGTACCATGACCGTTCATGAGCATCTTCACCAGAGTCCTGCGCGCCGGTGAAGGCAAGAAGGTACGGGCGCTGCAGTCCCTGGTACCCGACATCAACGCCCTCGAGCCCGAGGTCGAAGCGCTGTCGGACGAGGCCCTGGCGCGCAAGACGGTCGAGTTCCGGGAGCGCCTGGCCCAAGGAGAGGACCTCAACGACCTGCTCCTGGAGGCGTTCGCTGTCACCCGGGAGGCCGCCCGGCGCGTCATCGGCCAGCGCCACTTCGACGTCCAGCTCATGGGAGGGGCGGCCCTGCACTTCGGCTGGATCGCCGAGATGAAGACCGGCGAGGGCAAGACGCTCGTCTCGACGCTGCCGGTGTACCTGAACGGCCTGGCCGGCAACGGCGTCCATGTCGTCACCGTCAACGACTACCTGGCCCGTCGGGACGCCGAGTGGATGGGGCAGATCCACCGCTTCCTCGGGTTCTCGGTCGGGCGGGTCAGCCCTGAGATCGACGGGTGGGACGACAAGAAGGCGGCCTACGACGCCGACGTCACCTACGGGACCAACACGGAGTTCGGCTTCGACTACCTCCGCGACAACATGGCTCGCTCCCTCGAGCACATGGTCCAGCGCGGTCACCACTACGCCATCGTGGACGAGGTCGACTCGATCCTGATCGACGAGGCCCGCACGCCGCTCATCATCTCCGGCCCCTCCGACGAGTCGGCCCGGCTGTACTACCAGTTCGCCGGCATCGCCCGCAGCCTGGTCCGGGACCGGGACTACGAGGTCGACGAGGAGAAGCGGACCGTCGCCCCGACCGAGGAGGGCATCGAGCGGGTCGAGAAGGCCCTCGGGATCGACAACCTCTACGACCTCGTCTCCTCCAACTACGTCCACCAGCTGACCAAGGCCCTGCAGGCCAAGGAGCTGTACAAGCGGGACAAGGACTACATAGTCGCCGACGGCGAGGTGAAGATCGTCGACGAGTTCACCGGCCGGATCCTCGAGGGCCGGCGGTGGTCCGACGGCCTGCACCAGGCGGTGGAGGCCAAGGAGCGGGTGCAGATCAAGGAGGAGAACCACACCTGGGCGACCGTCACCCTCCAGAACTACTTCCGCATGTACGAGAAGCTCGCCGGCATGACGGGCACGGCCGAGACGGAGGCCTCCGAGTTCGCCAGCACCTACGAGCTTCCCGTGGTGCCGATCCCTACCAACATGCCGATGGTCCGGGAGGACCACGCCGACCTCATCTACAAGTCGGAGGCCACGAAGTTCGCAGCGGTGGTCGAGGACATCGCCGAGCGCCACGAGAAGGGCCAGCCGATCCTCGTAGGCACGGCGTCGGTGGAGAAGTCGGAGGTCCTCTCGGAGCTGCTGGCCCGCCGGGGCATCCCGCACCACGTGCTCAACGCCAAGCAGCACGCCCGGGAGGCGTTGGTCGTTGTGCAGGCGGGCCGGCTCGGCGCGGTGACCGTCGCCACCAACATGGCCGGCCGTGGCGTGGACATCCTCCTCGGCGGCAACCCCGACGGGCTCGCCGCCCAGGAGGTCGCCTCCTCCGGGCTCGACCCGGCGAGCGACGAAGGCCGCGCCCGCCACCGGGAGCTGCTGGAGAAGTTCACCGAGGAGTGCCGGGCGGAGGGGGAGCGGATCCGCGAGCTCGGCGGGCTGTACGTGCTCGGTTCGGAGCGCCACGAGAGCAGGCGGATCGACAACCAGCTGCGCGGCCGGTCGGGCCGCCAGGGGGATCCGGGTGAGAGCCGCTTCTTCCTGTCGGTCGAGGACGAGCTCATGCGGCTGTTCGCCACCGGGGCGATGTCGTGGGTGATGAGCCGGGCCCTGCCCGATGACGTGCCCATCGACTCGAAGCTCGTCACCCGCTCCATCGAGAAGGCGCAGAACACCGTCGAGGCTCGTAACGCGGAGATCCGCAAGGACGTCCTCAAGTACGACGAGGTGATGAACGAGCAGCGCAAGGTCATCTACGCCCGGCGCATGCAGATCCTCGGGGGCGAGGACCTGCGCGCCCGGACCGTCGACGTGCTCTCCTCCGCCCTCGACAGCATCGTCAGCGCCCACTGCATCGACGAGTTCAAGGAGGACTGGAACCTCGACGGCCTGCTCAGCGAGGCGCGCCAGTACTACCCGACGCAGGTGAGCATGGAGGACCTCGCCGAGTGCACGACCGCCGACCAGATCTACGAGCGCCTCGCCGGCGAGGCCATCGCCTACTACGAGGAGCGCGAGCGGTCGATACCGGGCGGGGAGGCGACGATGCGCGACCTCGAGCGGGAGGTGATGCTGCAGCTCATCGACCAGAAGTGGCGCATCCACCTCTCGGAGATGGACTACCTGCGGGAGGGCATCAACCTGCGGGCGATGGGCCAGCAGGACCCGCTCGTCGCGTGGCAGCGCGACGGCTACGAGATGTTCGGGCAGCTGATGTCGAGCATCGACGACGACTACGTCAAGATCGTCATGCACGCCCAGGTCGTGCTCCAGCCCGTCCCGGGGGAGGAGGTCTCCGAGCTCGCCAACGCCACCTACCTGGCCGCCGGCGACCCCGTAGAGGGGGCGGTGGGGATCGAGCGGGCGGCACTGGCCGGCCCCGCACCCGGCGAGGAGATCCAGTTCGCCTCCGAGGACGACGTGGCCCGGGCGCGCGCCGGCACGCCGGCGGTGCCCGATGTCGACCAGCCGGTGGTGAAGGACGCCGTCTGGGACCATGTCGGGCGCAACGATCCGTGCCCGTGCGCCAGCGGCAAGAAGTTCAAGTTCTGCCACGGGCGCTGACACGTGCCTGACTGGAGCGACGAGATGCGGCGCGCCCGCAAGCGCCTGGAGGAGGCCGGGGGGTACCTCGACCTGGCAGGCCTGCGCCGGCGGCGAACCGAGCTCGAGGTGGAGATGGGCCGGCCCGACCTATGGGACGACACCGCCCACGGCCGGCGGGTGAGCCGTGAGTACGGACAGGTCAACGCTGACGTGGAGCTGCTCGACGGCCTCGAGGCCCGGCTCGCCGACGTCGAGACGCTCCTCGAGCTCCTGCGGGAGGCCGACGCCGAGGAGGCCGCCGGGCTCGGGGTGGAGGCGGGCGACGAGCTGCGGCGGGCGGAGGCGGAGCTGGACCGCCTCGAGCTGCGGTCCCTCTTCACGGGGGAGCACGACGAGGGCGACGCGGTCTGCGAGATCCACGCCAAAGACGGCGGCACCGACGCTCAGGACTGGGCGGAGATGATGCTGCGCATGTACCAGCGCTGGGCGGACCGGCGGGGCTTCGAGCTCGAGGTGGACGAGGTGAGCCCGGGGCAGGAGGCGGGGATCCTGTCGGCGACGTTCATCATCCGTGGCCGCTACGCCAACGGCCTGCTCGCCTCCGAGCGGGGCGTCCACCGGCTGGTACGGATCTCGCCGTTCGACGCCCAGGCGCGGCGCCAGACGAGCTTCGCCACCTTCAGAGCCGTGCCGTTCCTGGAGGAGGCGGGGGAGGTCGAGATCGACGAGAAGGACCTCCGCATCGACACCTACCGGTCCCAGGGTGCCGGCGGCCAGCACGTCAACGTGACGGACTCGGCCGTGCGCATCACCCACCTGCCCACCGGCATCGTCGTCGCCGTGCAGAACGAGCGCAGCCAGTTCCAGAACAAGGCCAAGGCCATGCAGATCCTGGCCGCCCGGATCGCCGAGCAGGCCCGGGAGGAGCGGGCGGCGGAGATGGAGGCGCTGGCCGGGCCGAAGAAGATGGTGGGGTGGGGCTCTCAGATCCGGTCGTACGTGCTGGCCCCCTACCAGCAGGTGAAGGACCACCGCAGCGACCACGAGACCGGCAACGTGACGGCGGTCCTCGATGGAGACCTCGACCCGTTCATGGAGGCCTTCCTCCGGTGGCGGCGGGCCGGTGGTGACGTGGCGGCGGGCTGAGCCACAGGGGGAGGCTTTCCCTGGGGTGTCCGGGAAGCTACTGTGAGCGTCGGCGTGCGGGCGGGGCGCTCCTCTTTCACCATGATCCGATTCGAGAACGTTACCAAGGCCTACAAAGGCACCACGGTCGCCCTGCGGGACGTGAGCGTCGACCTCCAGAAGGGCGAGTTCGTCTTCCTCGTCGGCCCGTCCGGCTCGGGCAAGTCGACGTTCCTCCGCCTCGTCACCAAGGAGGAGGTCTCCGACGCCGGCCGGGTCTGGGTCGCCGGCAAGGAGGTCGGCTCCCTGTCGCCGTTCAAGGTCCCCTACCTCCGGCGCAACATCGGGTGCATATTCCAGGACTTCCGGCTGCTGCCGACGAAGTCCGTGTACGAGAACGTCGCCTTCGCCCTCGAGGTGATCGGCCGCCCCCGTCACGTCGTGAAGACCCAGGTGCCCCAGATCCTCGACCTCGTCGGCCTCGGCAAGAAGCTGCGCAACCTCCCCTCGGAGCTCTCCGGCGGTGAGCAGCAGCGGGTTGCCATCGCCCGGGCATTCGTCAACCGCCCGCTGATCCTCCTCGCCGACGAGCCGACTGGCAACCTCGACCCGAGCACGACTGCCGGCATCATGCGGCTGCTCGACCGGATCAACAAGACGGGCACGACGGTCGTGATGGCCACCCACGACAACACCATCGTGGACTCCATGCGCCGGCGGGTCATCGAGCTCGACCGGGGCACGGTCATCCGCGACCAGGAGCGGGGCGTCTACGGGATGGGAGCATAGTTTTGTCCCTTTCGTCTCGATACCTCCTGCGGGAGACGGGCGACAACCTGCGCCGCAACGTGGTGATGACGGTCGCCGCCATCGTGACGATGATCGTCTCGCTCGCCGCCGCCGGCGGCGTGCTCATCATGCGCCAGGCGATCTACAAGCAGGCCATCCAGTGGCGCGGCGGTGTCGAGGTCGCCATCTTCCTCAACCCCAACGTCACCCGCAACGAGATCTCCGCCGTCGGCCAGCTCCTCGCGGAGGGCAAGGGCACGACGGTGAAGCGGTACTTCTACGTCAACAAGGATCAGGCTTTCAAGGAGTTCAAGACGATCTTCGGCGGGGAGCCGCAGCTCATCTCGGTCATGACGCCCCAGCAGATGCCGCCGTCGTTCCGGGTCGTGCCGGTGCAGAGCAACGCCGTCACCCAGATCGGAGAGCAGTTCCAGCGCCAGCCGGGCGTGCTGCGGGTCTCCTACGCCAAGCAGGAGATCCAGGCGTTGCAGAACCGCTTCCACGTGCTGTCCGAGATCGCCGTAGCGCTGGCGATCGGCGTGATGATCGGGGCGGTCGCCCTCATCGTCAACACCATCCAGCTCGCCATCTTCGCCCGCCGGCGGGAGGTGGCGGTGATGAAGCTGGTCGGCGCCACCAACTGGTTCATCCGCATCCCCTTCATGCTCGAGGGCCTGGTGGACGGCGTCGTCGGTGCCGGCGTGGCCTTCGTAGTCGTCTACTTCGCCCGGGACTCCATCGCGTCGTTCGTGGGCAGCGAGTCGCTCATCTCCCAGCCGCTGTACGTCACGCCCCACGAAGCGATCATGACGGGGCTGGTGATAATGGCGCTGGGTGCGGGGGTGGGGGCGCTCGGTTCGGCGTTCGCCGTGCGGCGCTTCTTGCGGGTCTGACTGCTCAGCCGGCGCGGGCTGCCACGCCGGCGACGGCGGCTGCGATCTCCCCGGGGGCGTCTTGGGGGAGGAGGTGGCCGAGGCCCGGCAGCTCGACGAGCTCCACGGACGCGGCGGGCAGGGCGGCGGCGAGGCGGCGGGCGGTCTCCGGCGGGACGAAGCGGTCCTGGCTGCCGGCGAGGATCGTGACCGGGCAGCGGACGCAGCGCGCCACGACGGCCAGCCCCGGGGCGTCGCGGACGTAGGCGCGCTGCTCGGCGGCGAAGCTACGCCACACCGCCGCCCGGCGCTCGGCGTGGTGGGGCTCGGCGTGGTGGGGCTCGGCGTGGTTCGGCTCGGCGCGAAGGTCCGGCGAGGAGAGGGGCCGGCCGAGGAGGGCCTCGAGGGCCGCACGGCGTCCAGGCGGCAGCCGCCGGCGTACCGGCGGGGTGAGGAGCACCTGTGCCGGTCCGCCCACGGCGACGGCGGCGGCAACCTTCCCGATGGGTGGCAGCGCCAGGGCGCGGTCGACGGCGGAAGGGGGGTCGGGGCCGACGGACGCGGCGAGCACCAGACCGGCGACCCGGTCCGGCGCCGACGCCGCCAGGTGGATCGCTGCCCCGCCCGCCCAGCTGTGCCCGACCACGACGGCTGGACCGGCGTCGAGCTCTTCGAGCAGCGCTGCGACGGCGGTGGCGTTGCCGGCGAAGTCGGTCGCCCGGCCACCGGTGAGGCCGTATCCGGGGCGGTCCGGGGCCAGCACCCGGAACCGCTCCGCAAGGAGCGGGACCACGCCCGTCCAGTCCGCCGAGGTGCCCGGCTGCCCGTGCAGCAGCACCACCAGCGGCCCGGACCCCGCGTCGACGGTCGCCAGCCCCCGGGAGCCGCTCACTCCTCGGCCGTGTTGATCATGTGGTTGGCGGCTCCATCGAAGTAGGCGAGCAGCTGGGTCCCCTCCATGACGCCGGCGCCGGACACCTCCACGGCCTCGCGCATGTGCCGCACCCACGCGTCGCGCGCCGCCGTCCCGATGGCGAAGGGGGCGTGGCGCATGCGCAGCCGGGGATGGCCACGCTGCTCGGTGTAGGTTGCCGGCCCGCCCCAGAACTGCACGAGGAAACCCTCGAGGTTGCGGCGGGCCTGCTCGAAGGCCCCCTCGTCGGCGGGGTACAGCGGGGCGAGCACCGGGTCCGTCCGCACGGCGGCGTAGAAGCGCCGGGTGAGCGCCTCGAAGAACGGCTCGCCGCCGACGCGTTCATAGAGCGTGGAGGGAGAGGACATCGTGTTCAGCATGCCGCGCGCTGGCGCGGTCGCGGCGGGCGGGTTGCCGGCGGTGGCGTGGCCGGCGGGGGCGTGGCCGGCGGGGCGTGGTACGCAGGTTGGGTGCCCTTCGTTTCGCTTACCATCCCCCCAGAGGACGCGGCCGGCGCGCCCTGCCGCTGGTACGCCGTCCGCCGGGCCGAGCTGCTCGTCGTCGATGTCGACGGCGACGCAACGACCGCTCGGCTCCCGCAGCCACATCCGCAGCTGGCGACGGCCTCCGACACCGAGCCGATCTTCCTGGGTGTAGCCGACGCGCAGCCCTGCTGGGCGCAGGGTGTATCGGTCGAGGCGCCGGCCCCGCCGGGCACCCGCTGGGTCCCGCTGCTCGCCCTCGGCGCCGAGCTGGGCGCCGAGGAGTGGGCGGTCGCCGGCCGGGCCGTGCAGCTCGTGGAGTGGCGCAGGACCTCGCGCTACTGCGGGGCCTGTGGCGGCCCGACCATCGCTGTTCCCGCCGAGCGGGCGATGCGCTGCGCCGCCTGCGGCCTGGCGGCCTACCCGCGCATCGCACCGGCGGTCATCGTGGCGGTCCGCCGGGAGGGCGAGATCCTCCTGGCCCGCAACGCCCGCTTCCGTGGGAGGATGTTCTCCACCCTCGCCGGGTTCGTCGAGCCGGGTGAGACCCTGGAACAGGCGGTGCACCGGGAGGTCGGCGAGGAGGTCGGCGTGCGCCTCCGCCGGGTGACGTACTTCGGCAGCCAACCGTGGCCGTTCCCGCACTCGCTCATGGTTGGCTTCGTGGCCGACTGGGCCGGCGGCGAGATCACCGTCGACGGGGACGAGATCGCCGAGGCGGCGTGGTGGAGACCCGACGGCCTGCCCGAGCTGCCCCCGCCCACCAGCATCGCACGCCAGATGATCGACGCCTGGCTGGGTGGCGCCGGGGCGGCGTAGCCCAGATGTTGCCGGCTTCGGCCCGGTGTTGCCACGACCCGGTGTTGCCACGACCCGGTGTCGACTGGTCGCGGAGGCCCACGGAGGGTACAAACCAGTCGATACCGACGGCATCCTGAGGCCCGGCCAACGAAAACCGCGCGCACGCCATGAGACCGCGCGCACAGACGACGGCATGCCGTCGCCGATGCGCGCGACTTGCCTGTCTGCGCGCGAAATGCCGGCGGGCGGCTCCGGCCGACCGCACGGACCCCGGTCGCAGGCCGACACCTGGGCATACCCGATACCTGGGACGAGGGACCGGTCCATATGATCGCTGTGTCGATCCGAGCTGGGGCGATGCAGGCCGAACGCAGCACACGGGCGGGCCCGATACCGAAGTGGGGGACAGGCGGGGGGTCGGCGCGCCCCGGTGAGTCGGCGAAGCCCAGCGCGTCGGTACCTGCCGGGACTGCATCGCGCTATGCCGCCACTGCGCGCCTGGTCTGCGGACTCACGATCGCGGCAGTGGTCGCCGGCGCCTGCAGCGGCTCCTCCGGTCCGCCGCCGGCCGCTACGCAGGCCTTCTTGCAAGTGGTGCACGCCGCCTATCCATCGGTGAACCAGCAGCGCTCCGACGAATCCCTCGTCCGGCTCGGTGAGGCTGCCTGCGCCGAGTTCTCGTCGGGAGCGTCGTTTGTGGCAGTGGCGGGACAGTTGCAGTCGAGCGGGTTGGCGCCCGAGGAGCTCGGCACCCTGCTCACGGCCGCCGTCGACGACCTCTGCCCGAAGTACCGGGCGGCGGCTGGTGGCCCATGACCGTTCAGTCCTCCGCGGCGTCCGCCGGCCACGGCGACACGAAGGTGACCACCCTCTGACCGAAGGCCAGGTGCGAGCCGGGTAGCAGGGGTTCGGACCGGAACGGAGGGAGCCGGTCCCAGCCCGACTGGTCGGGGCGGACGATGTGCGTCCCGGCGGCCGAGCCTCGGTCGGTGACGAGGACCGTCCAGTCGGAGACCCGCAGTTCGGCGTGGGTAGGGGCGACGGAGCCGGTGGCCCCATCGAGTCGCAACGCAGTGGCCCGTCCGGCGACAACCGCCGGGTCGACCGCCGGTACGGCGCCGATGACCAGGTCCCCGTCGACGCGGTACACCGTCCCGTCGTCGGCGATCAGGACTCCGAGCGGCGGGCGGGGACCGTTGGTGAGCGGTGCTTTGCCGAGCTCGGCGCGACAACGTGCGCACCGCCGGGCGCGGGAATGGTTGAAGTGGCCGCTCGGACACCGGACGCCGGAGACCAGTGGCCGACCGGCACCCTCGGGTCCGTCGGCGTCGCCGACGGGCGGCAGTGGTGGCCGGGAGGGCATTGGCGCTCGCAGGGAGGGTCCGACCGGTACAGCGGAAGGTACGGGGTCCGCGGGCGGCTCGCGGTCGGGCGTGGAGGGGTCGGGCGGTGGCTCGCGGTCGGGCGTGGGCAGGTCGAGCGGCGGCTCGGGGTGGGCCGGGGGCGCCAGGTCCGCCGGGGGACCGACCGGGGCGGCGACGGGGAGCGGCACCGGCATCGTTGCTTCTGGCGGGGTCGGCGAGGTGACCGGCGCCGGCGCGGCCAAGGGGGCCGGGCCCGGCTCCCAAGGGGAGCCAGAAGCGTCCTGGTGGCCACTGGCATCGCCCGCCCCCCCCGGCATCGGCACCCCTCCCGGATCCCGCACATCCAGCGGGATCCGAGGCACGCCGGCGTACTCCGGGACGAGGATGAAGCCGCCACCGGGGACCATCCCAGCGGCAAGGTCGTAGGGGGAGTTGGGCACGACGCGGGGGGCGGCCGAACCCGCCGGTCCGACGCACAGCGCCGGCTGGGGTGTGAGCGAAGCCGGCAGCCACCCGGGCTGCGGTGAGGGCGCGACCCATCGGGTGCCGTCCCAGAGCTGCACCGGGCCGTGGAGGATGGCGGCCCACTCCTCGTCGGCGGGTCCGACGGCAGCGAAGGGCACTCCGGGCTCGGGGTCGCGGGTGGACAGGATCCTGGCGATGTGGTCAACGACCTGCCGGCCACCCCGCGCGGAGGATCCGACGTTGCGCAGCGACTGGTGGAGGAACGTGAGGAGAGCGGGGGATGCCGTGGGACCCGCCCAGACGGTGACACGGCCCCATCGAATCACGGTCCCCGGGCCGATCAGGACCTCGACTCGCTCGCTCACGCCACCGCCAGTTCGTCGAGCCGGTCGGCCACATGGGCGGCCGAAGGTGGCCGCCGGGCCGGGTCGGGGTCGAGGCACTCCCGCACCAGTTGGGCGACGGGGCCGTCGAAGGTGGGCGTGATCCGGGGTCGCTCGACGAGGACGCGCTGCACGGCCGTCACCGGCTGGTCGGCGACCAGGTCGGGATGGAGCGGCGCGCCCGTGAGGGCCCGGTGGAGGGCCGCCCCCAGTGCGTAGACGTCGGACGCCCGGGTCGGGCCGGCACCCCACAGGCGGTCGGAGTCGACGCCGTCGAGGTCCGAGGGGTCGACAACCCGTATGACGGCGGGCGGAACAGTCGACGCCAACCGGGTCGGCAGGTCCAGCAGTCCTTCCCCGGCGTCGACGAGCACGGTGGCCAGGCGGATGTCGCCGTGCGCCCAACCCGCTTCGTGGAGGTCATGGGCCCCCCGTGCCGCGCCCGCCAGGACGCGCAACGCGGCGCGCCTGTCGCCGACGGCGGTGGCCAGGCTTCGAGCGGCGGGGTGATCTCGGCTGATCCAGGTGGTGGGCTCGTTGCCCTCCCCGCGCCCGGACTCGAGCAACCGAGGGACGTGGGCGGAGCGGACCGAGGCGAGCTCGTGGAGGAGTGCCTGGGTCGTCGGCCACGTCTCGCCGCCGGCGGCGTCCAGCTCCACGATGACGACCGGGGAATCCGAGCTTGCTCCGAGCGGTGGCTCGGCCAGCCAGGCGCGGGGGCCGTTGCCGAAGGGGCCGGCCGGGCCGACCATCCGGTACTCCGCCAAGCGGGTGGGCACGCGACCTCCATGGTGGACGAGCGTCGGGAAGCGTACCCGGCTACCCGCCCCCTTGACACCGACCCTTATAGGCTATGAGATAGAGTAGACAACAATGAGACTACATAAGATGGTCATCACGATGCTCGTTGCATGCCTTGGGGCACCATTCGCCGTAGGCGGCCTTCTCGCCGGGGCGTTGGCCACGGCGGCGCGGGACGGGGCGGCGGGCCTGTCGCCGGACGCCGTGCCCGGGGTCCCCGTCGGCTACGTGCGCGACGCGGTGATGGCCGGCGCCCGCTTCGACGTGCCCTGGTCCGTCCTGCTCGGCATCTACCGGGTGGAGTGCGACTTCGGCCGAACACTGTTGCCCGGCTGCAATCCGGTGGGCAGTGAGAACCCAGTCGGAGCGCAGGGACCGGGGCAGTTCCTACCCGGCACCTGGCGGGTCGGGCTGGCTCCACATGCCGTCATCCTGCCGGGGCCCCCTACGTCGTCGGATGCGGCAGGCTTCGCCACCGACGGCGACGGGGACGGTATCGCGGACGTGTGGGACCCAGCGGATGCCGTTGCCTCCACCGCCCGCTTGCTTGCCGCCGATGGGGCGGCAAGTGACCTGGGCCGGGCCATCTGGTCGTACAACCACTCCTGGGCGTACGTGCAGCAAGTGCTCGCCCTGGCGAAGGGCTACGAGGAGGCGGCGACGCTGGCCGTGGCGAGCGGGCCCGTCGCTGCCGTGCTCGCATTCGCCCGGTCCCAGCTGGGCGTGCCCTATGTGTGGGGAGGTGCGAGCCCCTCCGGGTGGGACTGCTCCGGGCTGGTGATGGCGGCCTTCGCCGAGGTGGGCCTGCACCTCCCTCACAACGCCCAACTGCAGTACGAGGCGACCATGGGGGATGCGGTCTCCCTGTCAGCGCTGCAGCCGGGTGACCTCGTGTTCTTCGGACCGTCCCTCACCTCCATCGGCCACGTCGGCATCGTGGTGGGCGCCGGCGAGATGATCGACGCGCCTCACACCGGTGCCGTGGTCCGCATCGAGCCGTATGCCTGGCCCGATCTGGTCGTGGCGACCCGTCCCCTTGCCGCGCTCGGGCTGGGCTCGTGACGGCCTGTCAGCTTCCCTGCAGGCTGGACACCACCGCCTGGGTCACCGGCGACGATGCCCGGACCAGCAGCCACATCTGCGTCGACGAGTCGCGCAGCCAGGTGTCGACGGCGACGGCGTGCCATCCGCCAGGCCGGCTGAGCTGCACTTCGTAAGCGAACGTGGCGTACGGGACTGTGATGCGGTGCCCGCCGACGACGTGGAGGGGGACCGGACCACGGAGCTGACCGTCGGCTTGCAGTTGCAGCGGGAGTCGGGTAGACGGGGTGGGGGACCGCTTCGTCACCAGCATCGTCTCCGCTACGAACGCCTGCGGCGACCCGTAGAACCAGTCGCCGTTGGCGTCGGTCCAGTTGCCGTTCAACCGGTAGGCGGAAGGCACGGCGTAGCCGTAGTAGGCGTCGCTGATCGCCCGGTAGCCGGCCGGAACCGACAGGGGCGGTACCTGCGGTTCGGATCGGCCGGCGACCCCGTACGCGAACGCCACGCCCACGCCGAGGCAGATCGGAGTCATGAGGAACAGCAGCAGCCAGCGGCGGTTGCGGCGTGCCTGGACAGGGTCCGGGGCGGATGCGGTGGACCGTTCCACGGCACCGCCCGTGCGGCGGGTCACGGCGGCGGGCACCGGACCATGCTGCCACGCCTCCCGCGAGTTGCCGCGGCGCTCGGCACAATGGCGCCGGGCACGCCCCGCCGGCGCCGTTCAGTCGCCCAGCTCCTTGCGCCGGCGGACGACGAAGTCCTCCAGCTGTTGACGGACCGACTCGTCGAGGGGTGGGGCCTCGTACGCGTCCAGGGTCTTCTGGCAGATCTCGCCGGCACGCACAGCGGCCTCCTTTCCCCCCTCTCGGTTCCACCGCTCGTAGTTTTGCGAGGACGACACCAGCGGGCGGTAGAAGCAGGTGCGGAAGCGCTCCATCGTGTGCTGGGCGCCGAGGAAGTGGCCACCGTGCCCGACCTCCTCGTGGGCGCCGAAGGCCAGTGACTCCTCATCGACCTCGAGGGGCTGGAACTCCTCCTGCATCATGCGCAGGAGCTCGATGTCGATGACGAACTTCTCATAGCAGCTGACGAGACCGCCCTCGAGCCAGCCGGCGGCGTGCATCACGTAGTTGGTGCTGGCGAGGAAGGTCGGCAGCATCGTCATGAGCGCCTCGTAGCCGGCCTGGGCGTCCACCGTCTGGCTCGAGGTGAACGCCCCTCCGCTACGGAACGGCAGCCCGTAGTGGCGGGCGAGTTGGCCGGTGCAGAGGAGGCCGATGGCGGATTCGGGGGTGCCGAAGCAGGGCGAGCCCGACTGCATGTCGATGTTGGAGAGGAAGGAGCCGAAGATCACCGGGCAGCCGGGCCGGAGCAACTGGGTGAGGGCGATGCCGGCGAGAGCCTCCGCCAGTTGCTGGGCGAGGGTGGCGGGAATCGACACCGGCGACATCGCCCCCATGAGCAGGAATGGCGTCAGCACCAGCGCCTGGTTGGCCTGGGCATATTCGAAGAGGGCGTCGAGCATGCGGCCGTCCCAGCGCAGCGGGGAGTTGCAGTTGATGAGGCTCACGGTCGCCGGCGTCCGCTCGATTGCATCCCGACCGCCGAAGAGGATCTCGCTCATGGCGATGGTGTCGGCGGCGTTGGGCCCGGACACCACATTCCCCATATAGATCTTGTCGGTGAGGGTCTGCAGGGCGTAGATCATGTCGAGGTGGCGGGAGTCGAGCGGGGTGTCGTTGGGCTCGCAGATGATCCCGCCGGCCGAGTCGAGTTGTTCGAACGCCTGGGCCAGCATGCTGAACCGGCGGAAGTCCTCCATGGTGGCGTCGCGGCGCACCTGTCCCTCTCGGACGAACGGCGGGCCATAGACCCCGGTGAACACCATGTGGTTGCCGCCGATGTGCACGTTGTGGGCGGGGTTGCGGGCCTGGACGTCGAACTCACGGGGCGCCTTGGCAACCTGCTCGAGCACGAGCTCCGGATCGAGGAACACCGTCTCCCCGTCGGCGCGTTGACCGGCCTTCTCCAGCAGCGCCACCGCCTCGGGCTTGGCGAACTGGATGCCGATCTCACTGACGATGCGTCGCCATCCACGGTCCAGCACAGCGATGGCGTCGGGGGACAGGATCTCGTAGCGAGGCATGCGGTTCACGAACACCGTCACATCGTAGAACACGGTTCCATGACTTGGGAATTTCTTGCTAGCATCGGTGGCAGTGGCGCCTCCCCCTCACCAACGGGCTCCGGCCGCGGGCACGGCTCGCAGCCGAGCGGGCAGCCCGACCGGTACCCAGGCCGTGGACCGTGCCGCCCGCCTCCTCACCGCGATCGTCGATCGGGCCGAGCCGGTGACGTCCACGGAGTTGTCGGAGTTGACCGGCCTGGCGAAGAGCACCACCTCACGCTTGCTCCTGGCGCTGGAGCGCAACTGCCTGGTGAAGCGGGACGAGTCGGGGACCTACCGGGCCGGCGAGCTGTTCGCCCGCTACGGGTGGCGCATCGGGCACGTCAGCGATCTGGTGGTTGTGGCTCGGCCTTACCTCGAGCGCCTCGGCGGCCTGACCGGGGAGACGATCAACCTCGGCGTGGTCCAAGTCGGCGGCATGGTCCAGGTGGTCGACCAGGTGGACAGCCCCTACCTCCTCGGCGTGACCAACTGGGTGGGCCGGTCCGTCCCCTCCCACGCCAGCGCGCTGGGCAAGGTGCTGCTGGCCCAAAGCGCGGTCGAGCTGCCACGCGGCCGGCTGGAGCGGCTGACCGATCGGACGCTCACGAGCCGCGAGGTGCTCGCTGCGGAGCTGGAGGAAGCCCGCCGTCGTGGGTACGCCACGATGGTCGAGGAGCTGGAGATCGGCCTGGTTGCCGTGGCCGCCCCCGTGTTCGGCGACGGGGGGGCCCCGGTGGCCGCCTTGTCGGTGTCGGGCCCAACGGCCCGCCTAGGCCCTGGACGCTTGCGGGAAGCAGCGACCCGCTGCGTCGAGCAGGCCAACGCCCTGTCGGAGACCCTCGGTCATCGTCCCCGGAGAGAAGGTGCCGCGTGAACCGTGACGACCTGCTGAAGCAGCTGTACGACGACACGCTCGTGGGCAACGCCCCGAGCGTGCTGCAACTCACCAACGACGGCCTCGCCATGGGGGTCGGTCCCGAGGATCTCCTGTTCGAGGCGCTCATACCCTCCCTCGAGGAGGTCGGCGCCCGCTTCGAGAGAGGCGACTTCTTCGTCCCGGAGATGCTCATCGCCGGCAAGGCAATGGCCCGGGCTCTTGAGGTGCTGAGACCGTTGCTCGCCGAGACGGGCGCCGATTCCCTCGGGAAGTTCGTCATGGGCACCGTCAAGGGCGACGTCCACGACATCGGCAAGAACCTCGTGAACATCATGTTGGAGGGGGCCGGCTTCGAGGTGGTCGACCTCGGCGTGCAAGTGGCGCCCGAGAAGTTCGTGGCCGCCATCGAGGAGCACCATCCCGACATCCTGGGGTTCTCGGCATTCCTCACCACGACGATGCCGATGTTCAAGGCGAACATCAACGCTCTGGAGAAGGCCGGGCTGCGCGACCAGGTGATCGTGATGGTGGGAGGCGCGCCGGTCACCCAGGAGTACGCCGACGCGGTCGGCGCCGACGGCTACGCCGCCGATGCGTCGGCGGCCGTGGCCAGGGCCAAGGACCTGCTCTCCCGCCGCCGCGCCGCCGCGGCGGCCTCCTGAGCGGAGCTGCGATCGTGCACACGGTCCTGCGGTCGGCATCGAAGGAGCTCGTGATCGGCTCGGACCAGCCGTTCTGCATCATCGGGGAGCGGATCAACCCGACCGGACGCAAGGCCTTCCAGGAGCAGCTGAAGGAGGGTGACCTGTCACGACTGGAGGTCGACGTCGCACAACAGGTTGCCGGGGGTGCCATGGTCCTCGACGTCAACATGGGCGCACCGCTCGCCGACGAGGTCGGGCTCATGTCGCGGGCGGTCAAGCTGATCCAGTCGTTGACCGACCTTCCGCTCTGCATCGACTCCTCGGTCATCGAGGCGCTCGAAGCCGGACTCTCCGCCTACGAGGGCAAGGCCCTCGTCAACTCGGTCACAGCCGAGGACGATCGCATGGCGGCGATCCTGCCCCTAGTCAAACACCATGGCGCCGCCATCATCATGCTGCCCAACGACGAGGAGGAGATCCCCGAGGACCCGCGGCGCCGGCTGGAGCTGGTCGCCAAGTGCGTTGACGTGGCGACCGCTCGCTACGGCATCCCGGTCGAGGACATCGTCATCGACCCGCTGGCGATGCCCGTCGGCGCCGACACCTCGCTCGTGCAGAAGACGCTGGAGACCATCGCGCTGATCCGGGAGGCCCACGGGCTCAACATGACGCTCGGCGCGTCGAACGTCAGCTTCGGCATGCCGGATCGCCACCGCCTCGGCGCCGCCTTCCTGCCCATGGCCATGACGGCCGGGCTGACGAGCGCCATCATGGACGCCCGCTCCCCGGAGATCGTGAAGGCGGTCAAGGCGGCGGACCTGTTCTTGGATCACGACCCCTGGGGCGGCAACTGGATCGCGGCGCACCGCGCCGGCAAGAGCGCCGGTGAGGCCGCCGCCCGCCCGTGAGCGTCGCTGCCGCTGGCGCCGTGCCGACCGGCGGGGGAAGCGGGGGTGGTACCGACAGCGGCGGCGGTGAAGCCCACGGCCGCGTCGACATCTCCTTCGAGCCGAGCGGGCGCAGGGTGCGCGTCCCCCCGGGGGTGACGCTGTTCGATGCCGCCAGTTGGAACGGCATCGCCATCGACTCGACCTGTGGCGGTCACGGCACGTGCAAGAAATGCCGCGTGCGGGTGACCGCCGGCGAAGCCGGCGTGTCCAACCTGGACCTGCGAGCCTTCACGCCGGCGGAGGTCAAGGCGGGCTGGCGCCTGGCGTGCCGGTTGGCGGTGGCGTCGGACCTCGGCGTCGACGTGCCGCCCCTGGTCACCCGGCCCAAGGCGGCTACCGTCGGCGTCGGCCGCAAGGTCATCCTGCGGCCGGCTGTGCAGAAGCGTTACGTGGAGCTCGAGGAGCCCACCCTCGCCGACCAGCGCAGCGACGTCGAGCGCCTCCTCGGGGCGATGGTCGACCTGGAGCTGCAGGTCGACCTGCGGGCTCTGCAGTCCGTTGGGACTGCCCTGCGTGCGGGCAACTTCACGGCCACGGGGGTGGTCGTAGGCGATGTGCTCGTCGACGTGGAGGCGGGGGACACCACGGGGCGCAGTTACGGCGTGGCCTTCGACCTCGGGACCACCACCGTCGTGGCGACCCTCCTCGACCTGACGACGGGCGCCCCGGTGGCGGTCCAATCGATGCTCAACAGGCAACAGCCATTCGGCGCCGATGTCATAACCCGGATCTCCACGATCATGATGGACCCCGCCGCGCTCAGCCACCTGCGGGGCCTGGCCCAGGAGACACTCGCGCAGCTCACCGAGGCGGTGCTGGCCGACGGCGGAGTGGACGCATCGGAGGTCTACGAGGTCGCCCTCGCCGGCAACGCCACGATGACCCACATCGTCCTCGGCATCGACCCCGAGCCGCTCGGCATGGCCCCGTTCATCATGGCCACCCGCAGCTACCCGGCGCTCATGGCTTCCGACCTCGGTGTGCCCGCCCATCCCGGGGCGCGGGCGATCGTGCTCCCCGCCGTCGGTGCCTACGTCGGCGGCGACATCACGGCGGGGATGCTGGCGTCGGGGATGGACCGCGACAGCCGGACCCGGTTGCTCATCGACATCGGCACCAACTGCGAGATCGTGCTCGGCAGCGACGCCGGCCTGCTCGCCACCGCCGCCCCGGCCGGCCCCGCGTTCGAGGGAGCGTCCATCCGGTGCGGGATGCGGGCCTCCAACGGGGCCGTAGAGGTCGTGCGCCTCACACCCGAGGAGCTGAGCCTGCAGGTCATCGGCGACGCCCAACCGCTCGGCGTCTGCGGGTCCGGCCTGGTCGACGCCGTAGCCGAGCTCGTGCGCCTCGGGCTCCTGGACGCCTCGGGCAGGTTCGTGGCCGATGAGGTGGCACGCCGGATCGCACCCGGCCTCGCTCCACGGCTGACGACCGTCGGGGCCGAGCGGGTCTTCGTGCTGCACTGGAACGGTGATCCTGGCGACGCGGCGAGGTCGGTCTACCTCTCCCAGCGCGACGTGCGGGAGTTGCAGTTCGCGAAGGCGGCCATCTCCACCGGCTGGACCCTGCTGCTCGAGGACGCGGGTTTGACGCAGGCTGACGTGCAGCAGGTGCTGCTGGCGGGCTCGTTCGGGTCGTACCTGTCACCGGCGAGCGCTGTCCGCCTGGGTCTGGTGCCGAAGCTTCCCGTCCTGCGCGTCGTGAGCGCCGGCAACGTCGCAGGGGAGGGGGCGAAGATGGTGCTGCTGAGCGAGCGTGAGCGGGCGGGGGCGGCCGCCCTGGTCGACTCCGTTCGCTACGTCGAGCTGTCGGACCGTGCGGACTTCAATGATCGCTTCGTCGAGCAGCTGCCCTTCCCGGTCTGAGCGCGGCCTCGACCCGTCCGGTGGCGTGCCACCGCGGGGGGTCGACCCCGCCGTCGCCGTGATCGCCTGCGGCGCCCTCGCTGCAGCAGTCAGAAGCGTTGTCGGCGCCCGGGGATGGGCCGTCGAGGTGCACCCGCTCTCCGCGCTGATGCACGACCGGCCCGAGCGCATCGCCCCGCGCGTCGCCGGGCTCGCCGGCCGCCTGCAGGCTGCCGGCAAGCGGGTGGTGGTGGCGTACGCGGACTGCGGCACCTACGGCGCCCTCGACGAGGTCTGCACCCGGATGGGCCTGACCCGCCTGCCGGGATTGCACTGCTACGACCTGCTCGCAGGGGAGCAGCAGGTGCGTGCTCTCCTGGCGGAGGAGCCCGGTACCTACCTGCTCACCGACTTCCTCGCCGCCAGCTTCGCCCGGACGGTGGTCGCCGAGCTCGGCCTCGACCGCCATCCCGAGCTCGCCGCCGACTACTTCCGCCACTACCGGAGGGTGGTGTGGCTCTGCGAGTCACCCACGCCCGAGCTGGCGGCGGCCGCCGGCGCTGCCGCCGCAGTGATGGGCCTGCCCCTGGAGACGGTGGTCGTCGGGCGGGCACGGCTCGACGCCGCGCTGGAGCGGCTCCTCGCCGGCGGCGGCTGAGGCGGGCGGGGCCGTCGCTGCGCAGCGCTCTGCTACCACCCGCGGTCCGACCGTCGACGGCCACGACCGGCGCCAGCTCGGGAGCGGGTTGGCGGCAGGCGGCTGCCGGGTTGGGCAAACGTTTGTCCAAGCCGGTTCGGAGGACTAGAGTACGAGGGAGCCCCTCCGGTCCCGGGCCCTTCCCGGGCCGTGCGACTGCGAGAGAGGCGGGTATCCCTCTTGGCGCTGCTCCGGAGCAACACGTCGATGCTCGGCCGGCCGCTCTCCGAGGGCGACCAGGGCCAGCCCGGCGAGGAGAGGGGCAGGAGGCGTGGGTGCCCACGACCCCCCACCAACCGGTGGGTCATCTTCTCTGTGGCCTCCATCGCCCTGTTCATGTCGTCGGTGGACAGCACGATCGTGGCCACCGGCCTGCCGGCGATCCGGCATGCCCTGCACACCCACCTCAACTGGGTGAGCTGGACCATGACCGCGTACCAACTGGGCCTGGTGACGTGCATGCCGGTCGCCGGGCGGATCGCCGACATCCGCGGCCGCAAGAAGGTGTTCGTGCTGGCGGCCGGGTTGTTCACGACGGCCTCTTTGCTGTGCGGGCTGACAGGCAACATCTTCGAGCTGCTCGTGCTGCGAGCCTGCCAGGCCGTCGGCGGGGCGGCGTTCATGCCGTCCGCCAGCGGCATGGTCATCGATGCCTTCGGCAAGGACCGCAACCGGGCCATCGGCCTGTTCTCCAGCGTCTTCCCGCTGGGGTCCATCGCCGGTCCGATCTTCGGGGGCGTGATCATCTCGACGTGGTCCTGGAGGGGGCTGTTCATGGTCAACGTCCCCATCGGGCTGGTGTTCACGGTCCTCGCCGTGCGCTACCTGCCATCATCGCCGCCGCGGGCCGGCCGCCGGGCGGACGTGTCCGGGTCCGCCCTGATGGGTGGGGCCGTCCTCGCGCTGATGCTTGCCGTCACTGACGCCGGCAACCCCAGCTCCGGTCTGCTGTCGCCGTTGGTGGTCGGCCCCGCACTCCTCGCTGTCGGTCTCGGCGCGGTGTGGTTGTGGCGCTCGGGCCGCGTCGCCGACCCCGTGATCCCGCTCCGGCTCCTGCGGGGGCGAGCCTTTGCGTCGATGAACGCCGTCAACTTCGTGTGGGGCGCTTGTGTGATCGGCCTCAGCGCCCTCCTGCCCCTGGTGGGCGAGGATGGCTACCGGCTGACGCCCCTACGGGCGGGGACGCTGCTCACCGCGTGGGCCGCCAGCGAGATCGGCGTGGCGGTCCTGGCCGCCCTACTCATCCACCGGACCGGGTTCCGCCTGCCGATGCTCGTCGGCTTCGGCCTGGTGGCGGGGGGTTTGGTGGTCGCCGGCGTGCACCCCGTGGGCATGCCACCCTATCTCTGGCTGCTCGTGGCGTCAGGGCTGGCCGGGGTGGGAACGGGTATCTCGGCACCGGCGGCCAACAACGCAACCCTGGAGCTCGCCCCTGAGGACGTCGGTGCCATAGTCGGGGTGCGGGTCGCGCTGCGTCAGAGCGGTGCGATCGTCGCCGTCGCCGTCACCACCGCCGTCGCCACCCAGAGCGCCAGCGAGGCGGCGGCCCTCCTGCGGGCGTACCTCGTCATCGGACTGCTCCTCGTGCTCATAGGCCCACTCGTCCTAGCCGTGCCCGACAACGGGCGGCGGCGACCGGCGAGGACCGCACCAGCTTCGAGGGGCTAGCAGCAGGCGAGCCGCGGCATGCTGTGAGGCCCCATGGCGGCAGAATGATCCTGTGCAAGTGTGGTCGGAGCCGGCGCGCAGGGGTAGGAGCCTGGAACGGGGAAAGGACGGGCACATGGCTGATCAAAAGTGGCAGGAGCACTCTCACGAAGCGCTGGCGCACTCGCACCGGCACTACCACGTGACCCACAACCACAAGGGGGAGGCCGGAGGCTTCGAGCACCTGGCCTCGGCCCACGAGCATGAGCACAACCACGCCGCTATGGTCCACGACCACCTTCCTCACGTCGACTTCGACGAGGAGCACGCCGGGGAGGCCCACGACCACGACCACGAAGCACCCGTCACTTCCCCGGGCTGAGCCGGACGAGCCCTGCTCCTCGCAACGGCCGCCGGGAGCGGGCCGGAACACTGCGACGGTGTCAACTGCGATGGTCAGGTGTCGTGGAGCTTCAGCCCGAGGGTGGCACTGGCCCTGTGCTCACGAGCAGTTGCGGACCGTAGGCTGCCGGCCACCGGCTCGGCGGCGGAGGCAGGTGGGGCGGCGCCACGCACACCGGGGTCCTGGGCACACCCGTGACCGGCTCGGCTCGCCAGACGACACTGGCACCGAGCCGGGTGGCCGGAGCAGGGCGGCGGGCCGGGCGGCGGGCTGCGAGTGGCTCCATCTTGACTCCGAGGAGCACCTGCGGGAGCTCTACTTCGAGATCTGCGGCTCCCGGGAGGCCAAGGCCGGGCTCATCAGCTCAGGTTCCTGCCTGGCGCGGAGGAGGGACGCGCTCAGCGGGACGTTCACGGGAAGGGACGCCAATGCCTGAGGATGTCCGCGCGAGGGGCCGGCGGCTGTTCGACGAGCTGTCCGGTTGCTGCCAGCTCCTGAGGCCGCGCTCTGGTGCTCCGCGCGCCGGCGGACCTGTCTGCTCACGGTGACAGTGGTGACCGTCGCAGTGGCGGCCGGGATCACGGCAGCGGCGACGGCCAGGAGGGGCCTGCACGCGTCCTCGCGGGTGGCCACCACCGGATTCCCGGCGGGGCCGCTCGCCGGTCCGATCGTAGCCGGTGGGTCGATCTGGGTAACGTGCCTGACTGGACCGAACTTACCCGTGCTTGCCGAGGGGAGTGAGCCGTTGAGTTGGGCAAACTGGGTCAACGCGCCTGTTTGCCCACTGGTATATGCTTACACGCGCCCAGAGCCGACCTG
Source organism: Acidimicrobiaceae bacterium (assembly GCA_027320105.1). Classification (GTDB taxonomy): domain Bacteria; phylum Actinomycetota; class Acidimicrobiia; order Acidimicrobiales; family Palsa-688; genus JAKAQB01. The sequence goes on from DAHVMA010000088.1 coordinate 75,287, forward strand.
TGGGGGGCGTGAGGGGGGGTTATTCATTTGAGCCGACATGGTGCTCCTCGAGTACAACATGTGGTTCTCCCACGGTCCGACGCCCACAAGATGATGCGGGTGGTCGGGTCATATGGCTATCCCCATCGTTGGTATGCAGCAGTGCCAATGCCATGTTCTGGAATACATCGATGATATGAGAAATCGATAGCGACCCCTCTGGACGGTACCAGTGAGCAGCGCCATTGCACATCTCAAGTAATGCCAGACGCGCCAATCGCTGGTCTCGAACCCAGAACGCTCCGCTGTTAACGCCGTCGGTGATCGCCTGAGACCAGAGCGATTCATAGTTGTCTCTCAGAGCCACGACGGACGTGCGATCGGGACCGGTAAGCCACTGCACCTCGTTGTCAATGACACGGGCGCGCTCGGGATTGCTGGTGCCAAAGGTGACGTGCACCCGGACGAGTCCCCGGATGGACTCTATTGGCCCGAGGGAGTTAGCCGCCACCTCTTTCCCAGATGAGAGCAACTCCGTCAGACCGGTCATCATCACCTTGAGAAGAAGGGCATGCTTGTTGGGTGCGTAGTAGTAGAGCGCCGAGGTCGCAACGTGTGCATCGTCCGCTATGTGCCGGATACCGGTGGCAGAGAATCCTCGGGATGCAAATAGATGAACGGCCGCAGCCCCGATCCGCGTTTCGGCACTCGGTCCTTGCATGCCGGCACGTCCATCTGTCACGGAAGGAGTGTACCGTGCAGGCGATACGCTGCAGGCGGCCCAGCTCTCGCTCGAGCACAGGTCCCCAGCCGGTCCCCCGGGTCGCCCGCACGAGGACGAAGTCGGTGGCGATCGAGCGCTCGAGCACGTAAGGGCGTCCGTCCAGCCGGCGCATCTGACGAGGCCGGGGTGCAGGAGGCGGGGATGCCACCCCCGCGCGGAGCCGCCCGACCAGGGTTCCCTGGGGGACGAGCTCGACCTCGAGCTCGCCGGCGAGGTACTGGCGGGCGAAACTCGTTGTTGTCCCCTATGTACGAACCGGGCACCCGGGCGATGCGCCCTTTGTCGAGCAGGCGTCCGAGCCCCCACTCGTCCCGCAGTCGTTGGAGATGACCCGCAGGTCCCGGACCCCCGACGCCACCAGGGTATCGATCAGTTCCTACGGGATGCCGCACAGCCCGAACCCGCCCACTGCACCGACGTGCCGTCGCCGACATCGGCCACGGCCTCGGCTGTGCTGGCGATGACCTTGTCCACCCTCGACCTCCTTCTCGGGCGACCAGTGGGGCAGCCCGCCTCGCTCCGGAGGACCGAAGCAGCTTGACATTGATCGATCGATCGATCAAGCTGTGTGTGACGGCATCGGCTGTGCGGCTGAACCGTGGAGGAGAGATGTCCATGAGCGCTGACTCGAAGGTGGCGAGCCGAGTCCACCGCCTACGCCCGAACAGCATCGGTCTGCTCGGGGTCATGTTCTTGCTGATCGGGGCGACGGCGCCCCTGCTCAGCATCCTTGGGAACGTCCCGATCGAGGTCGCTGACGGCAATGGCGTGTACGCGCCATCCGGCTACATCCTCTGGATCGTCGGCCTCCTGCTCTTCGCCGTCGGCTACGCGGCCATGGCCAAGCGGCTGGTGTCGACCGGGGGCTTCTACAGCTACATCAGCCACGGCCTCGGTCGCCCGGTCGGCCTCGCCGCAGGCTGGTCCGCACTGGCGGCGTACGCGGTGGGGGAGGCGGGGCTCTTCGGCGCCCTCGGCTATTTCGCTGCCAACACCTTCGCCACCCAGGTCAACATCCACCTGTCGTGGATTGTCTACGCCGTGGTCGGCCTGGCGATCGTCGCCGTGCTGAGCTACCGCGACATCCGGATGAGCACGAAGCTCCTTGGCGTCCTTGGCTGCTGCGAGGTCCTGGTCTTGCTGATCGTTGACGTCGTCGTCATCGCCAAGGGAGGTGCCCACGGCGTCACGGCCAGCCCGCTCAACCCGGCCAAGGCGTTCACAGGGCCCTCGCCAACGGTCGGGCTGATGTTCGCCTTCCTGTCCTGGGTGGGGTTCGAGATGATCCCGAACTACGCCGAAGAGACCGCCGACGCCGAGCGTAACACCAGCCGAGGCCTGTACGTGGGCGTGGTTGCCCTCGGCCTCCTCTTCATCTTCAGCGCTTGGGCCGGGATCGTCGGGAACGGCGTCAGCGGGTCGGTGGCCCTCGCCGCCAAGAACCCCGTGAACTTCTACTACCTGATGACCAGCCACTTCGTCGGGAGCTGGGCCACCGACATAATGAAGTGGCTGATCGTGACGAGCACCTTTGCCGCCTGTCTGGTGTGGCACCAGACGACGTCCCGCTACTACTACGTGTTGGGACGCGAAGGCGTCGGACGTCCTCTGGGTCGCACGCACGACCGGCACAAGTCGCCCCATGCAGCAGTGATCTTCCAGACGGCGGTGGTGCTGGCGTGGGGCGGGCTGTTCCTCATCTTCTACGCCACGGACAAGGCGGCGCGCGTCTACGCTGGTAACTTTGCCACCGCCCCCTACGCGGAGCTGTTCGCGTGGCTGCTGGTGGCTACGACGCTCTTCATCCTCGTCAACGAGTTTCTCTGCTCCATCGCTGTCATCGCGTACTTCCGCCGAGAACCCAGGGCAACGGCGGCCGATTGGCTGCGTACGGTCGTGGCACCGGTCTTGGCAACCGTGCTGATGGGCATCATGCTGGTCGTCGCCGTGACGCACGTCGGTACCCTTGGGGGAGCAGTTAGCTTCGTGAAAGCGATCCCATGGGTGTGCCTCGGATGGGTGGTGTTGGGTCTGGGCCTGGCGCTGTGGCTGCGATCTCGACGGCCGGAGACTTACACTCGGCTCGGCGCCGTCTTGGACAAGCTCGGCACGCACCACACCGACACGCCGGAGGCAGCACATGCGCCGCTCTCACCGATCAACCTCGAGGTCGACCAGCCCCCGGGCGAGGCGGTCACAGAAACGAACGTCTGACGTGCGGACGATAGAGCCCCAGATCCGCGGCGTGAGGCCTGGCGTATGACAGCCGCGTACCTCTTGGACGAGCGAACCAGCCGGCACCCCGAGCGCGTTTTCCTGCGCACCAAGGACGGTGACCTCACGTACCGGCAGGTGGCGGACGGCAGTTCCCGCCTCGCCCGGGGGCTGGCCGGCCTCGGGATCGAAGCCGGCGAGCCGACCACCATGCTGATGAAGAACTCGGCCGATCACGTGTTGTCCTCGTTCGCCATCCACCGGGTCGGAGGCGTTCCCGTCCCCATCAACACCGCACTGCTGGGCCAGCCCCTTCTTCACCAGCTGCAGCTGTCGCGGTCTTCCGTCCTGCTCATCGACGCGGAGCTGGTGCCGGTGGTCGCGCCCCTCCTCGAAGAGATGTCGGCGCTCCGGCACGTCGTCGTTCGCGGTGCCAGTCGATCCGAGGCGGTGGGGACGTCATCGGTGTCGTGGTGGGACTTTCACGAGCTGTTTGGGGAATCACCGATGACCCGAGCCGTCACCACCGATGAGCTGGCGCCCGGCATGATGCTGTTCACCTCGGGGACCACGGGTCCCTCGAAGGCTTGCGTACTTTCGCATCGCTATCTCCTCCGGCAGGGAAGCTGGCATGTGAAGTACCTGGGCCTCACGGCCGACGACGTCCTCTACAGTCCCTTCCCCTTGTTCCACATCGACAGTGCCACCCTGACCGTCATGGCGGCGCTGCAGGCGGGCGGCACGGCGGCGATCGGGGAGCGGTTCAGTGCCTCCGGGTTCTGGCAGGAAGTCGTCGCCTTCGAGGCGACGGTCTTCAACTTCATGGGCGCGACGCTCTCGATCCTCTGGAAGCAGCAGGGAACGGGCGCCGAAGGGCAGCACCGGGTCCGTCTGGCGTGGGGGGTGCCCCTCCCGCCGTGGCAGCAGGAGTTCGAGAAGCGCTTCGGGTTCCCGCTCTACGAGGTCTACGGACTGACCGATGGTGGCGTGGTTGCCTACGATCCGCTGGACGGGTCGAAGCGCCCCGGCTCCTGCGGAAGGGTCATCGACGAGTACGAGGTGGCGATCGGCGATGACCGCGGCGACCTTCTTCCGCGTGGGGCCGTCGGCGAGATCGTGATCAGGCCCCGTGAAGTCGGCACGACCATGTCAGAATATTTCGGAATGCCCGAAGAGACGCTCCGAGCCTTTGAGGGTCTGTGGCTCCACACGGGCGACTTGGGCCGACTCGACCAGGGCGGGAGCCTGTACTTCCTTGGACGGAGGAAGGACAGCATTCGCCGGCGAGGCGAGAACATCTCGGCGTTCGAGGTCGAGGAGATCGTTGCCCAGCATCCCGACGTCGTCGAGGTTGCCGCCATCGGTGTGCCGAGCGACCTCACCGAAGAAGACGTGAAGGTCTGCGTTGTGCTTCGAAACGGTGCACCGTTGAGCCCATCGGAGCTGGGGGAGTTCTGCCTTCAGCGGGCTCCCGCCCACATGGTGCCGCGGTACGTCGAGATCGTGTCGAGCCTTCCGAAGACGCCGACGCAGAAGGTGGAGAAGTTCCGCTTGCAGGAGCGATGGATGACCGGCAGCACGTGGGACCGGCAGGCGACGATGGGTGAATCTCGCGCCATGGAGCGTGCGAAGGGATGAGAGTAGCAGGGGGATGGTAGGAATAGTGAAGACAGACCATGGAACGGGATTGCACAGCCCCGTCGACTACCGACTTGATCCGGCTGGCGTTGCCTGGATCACGCTGAATCGACCACATCGCTTGAACGCCATCACCGACGAGTTGGTTCGCGGGGTGGTCAATGCGCTCTCAGCGGCGTCGCGTGACGACGCGAGGGCGGTGGTTATGCGGGGCCAAGGGCGAGCGTTCTGTGCCGGACAGGATCTCTTGGAGCAGGACGACGGGCCGGGCTCCCGGTCCCATGGCGAGGCGCTGCAAGACGTCACGCGCGGCATCCGGCGGCTCAGTGCTCCGGTCATCGCTGCGGTCCACGGCTATGCGCTGGGTGGAGGGTTCGAGTTCGTCCTGGCTTCCGACCTCGTCGTGGCGGCACGCGGTGCGGTGTTCGGGTTCCCGGAGGTGGGGGTGGGGCTGAGCGTCACCGGTGGGGTGACGATGTTGCTGCCGCGTCTGGTCGGACCGTTGCGGGCGAAGCAGCTCCTGCTGTTGGGCGAGCACCTCGACGCGACGCAGGCTCTGCAGCTAGGTCTCGTGAACTGGGTGGTCAACGACGGCGAGGTCGACCGGCACGTCGACGACGTGGTGAAGCGCTTGCTCGACAAGCCCCGGGCGAGCGTGGCGCTGGCGAAGAAGGCACTCGACATCGGGCTGGACAACACATTGGAAGCACAGCTCGAGGCGGAGGTTGCGCACCTGATGCTCACCGGCCGATCAGAGGAGGCTCGAGCTGCAGCGCTGGCGTTTCGCGCCGCAGGAGATGGCGATGCGGAGCGGGCCGATCCGGGCCAGGCGGCGCCGGCGTGACCGTTCGCGCCATGAGGGAGTTGCTCCAGAGCCCACCGGACAGCCTCGCGGGTGTCGTGGAGCGCTCGGTCAGCGCAGCGGCCACCACGTCGCTGAAGAGTATCCGTCACCCGGCAGCCTGATCTGGTCAACCGTGTCATACGGCGGCTGAACAGCGGACCCTCTGCGAGCAGCGCGGTCACGCCCCCCACCTGGTCGCTTTGGTCCGGGCCAGAGCCACCTTCCGCAACGGGGTGCTCGTCGAAGGAGACGACGACGACGACACCGGCGACGGCACCGAGGCCCCTGGCGATGACACCACCGGCTTCAATCCGCCTGGCTGAGCATTCGTGCCGTGATGCTCGCGAGCCGGGCTCGCGGGGGGGACCCGTGCCCCAGGCCTGCCGCTAGGAGCCTGTCGGGGATGTGCGTCTTGCGAGCCGCGCTGATCAGTGCTGCTCGTGAGGTGGGCGGTTGAGGAAGGACGGGTCCTGGTAGATGGACTCCCCTCGGAAGATCGTGGCGTGGCGCACGCCGCCCTCGATCAGCGGGGCCGACGCGCTGTAGCCGAGGAAGAGGAACAGCGAGAACGCCTGGATCAGTATCCATGGCAGGTCGTCGGCGCCGAAGACCCCGCTCAGGCTCCAGTCGTTCAGGCCGTGGAGCAGCGCAGGCAGGCTAACGCCGAAGATCCAGAGCGGTATGCGCTGGCGCCGGTAGTTCGTGCCGAGGCCGACGAAGAAGCCCGCGATGCCTGCCCACAGCGCGTGCTGGAACCCGTCCACGAACACTCGCTCCGTGAATTCGAGAATGCCTACTGCCTGGCCGCGGGCTATCGTGACGAGGGCCAGAGGCACGTATACCTTCGATGCTTCGTAGGCGCCGAAGATGAGGCCCGACAGGGTCGCGAGGAACATCCACATACGTGGGTCGAACTTCGTCCCCTTCGTCCGCAGCAACAAGAACGCGAGCACGAGGACCGGCAGGTCCTTCGTCAGCTCCTCCGCGAAGCCCACGCCGAAGATCCACGGGGCAAGGTCGTGGTTCGTCAGGTTCGGCGCGAGGGCACGCTCCCAGGGGAGGGTCATCGCCGGGATGAGGACGAGCTCGGCGGCAACTATCACTGCCGCCACGACCACGTGCTGCCTTTGGATGCGACCCGGCCTGATGAGGTACCAGAAGACCAACGCCCACAGCGGCGCGATATAGAGGCAGTATGCCCACCCGAGCGTCTGAAGGTTCGTGGTATGGCGGAAGACCACCAGGAACACGAGCGGCGTGAGGCCGTAGACCGCGACGAGCAGGCGGTACCATCGTCTGAGGTCGGGGTCCTTGAGCCAGCTCCGCAAGGGCACGAGGATGTCCAGGGCGTGCCTCAGGTCCGCTCTCGTAAGCGCCCTTGGCTTGCGCGGCTGCCCGCCCGGGTGGCCAACTGGCTCGGGGGCGCCGGCACGCGCTGGCTCGTCCGCCCACACAGTGGTCGCGCTCGTGAGCGCCGTGTCGCCAGTCGCTTCGAATCGCACCAGCGGGCCGTCTGGGGCCGCCAGCCGCACCTCGACCACGCCAGTGAGCCGCAGGCGCGCGATCGCCCGGCCGCCTACCCAGGTGCCAGCCCGCCCCACGCTTTCTGCCGTCCAGCCCTCCGGGTCCCAGATGATCCGCAAGTGGGTCCTCGAGACCCGCGGGTCGTCGACGGGGGCGACGCTCATGGAGCTCCTGCCTATCGTCGCTTCGGTGCCGGGCCGGAGCACGGCGGACCTGCCGGCCACTGTGAGCCGTAGCTCACCTTCTCCGAGATCGCCGGCCACGTCCCGATCCACCGCTGTCCTCTCCACCTCGACGCTGAGCGGATGGTAGAGCTTCCGTCCGGCGTTGTCGATGGTTACTTGTATCGCGCGCTGTCGTCGGCAATGGTTCTGGCATAATCGGGAGGTGCCGGCCTACCTCGAGATATGGGCAAAGGCCGGCGTCCGGCTGGTTGCCCTGGAGAAGGAGCCGGTTGCGATCGGCAAGCGTCCGGGCGGCGGTGTGGTGATCGAGGACGACAGGACGGTATCGCGCCTTCACGCTGTAGTGGAGCCCGTGGGGGGTGGCTGGTGCATTCGCGACCTCGGCAGCCGCAACGGCACGTTCGTGAACGGCCAGAGGATCTGGGCCGAGCAAGCGCTGCACAGAGGCGACGAGATCCGGACCGGATCGACCCGGATCGTATTTCGCGACGACGAGCCTCGCAGCGTGGCAAGTCAGACCCTGGCTGCTGCCGGGATGCCGGTACTCACCGCGCGCGAGCGGGACGTGCTGGTAGCGCTGTGCAGGCCCTTGCTCTCCGGAGGTGTCTTCCGCGAGCCGGCTTCGGTCCGCGAGGTAGCGACGGAGCTCGTCGTGTCGGAGGCTGCGGTGAAGCAGCACCTGGCACATCTCTACGACAAGTTCAGCCTGTACGGCACGGGCGAGCGCCGTAGGGTGAGGCTCGCCAACGAGGCGCTCTCCCGCGGTGCGGTGAGCGTCGCGGACGTGGGTGGGAAAGGCTGACGCGAGCCTCTCCGCTCCGCGGCTCAGCCGCTACCGCTAGGCGAGGAGGCAAGTGGCGTGAAACCTTCAAGTTTCGCGGTCATGGTCTGACCGGTAGTCTCGTCGTAGTACGCCTCGCTCACGGGAATGCCGGTGGAGGGGTTGAGCGCGATGGCCATGGTCATGTGGTCGACGCTCGGGGTACGGCCAGAGAGAGCGGTGGTGGTGGTGTCGGTCAGGTCCACGAGCACGGCTCGGAATGTTCCAAGCGGCACGCTCACCTGCTCTAGCTTCACCACTCGCGCAACCTCCAGAAGCTTCGCGCTTGCCGGGGTGCCCGAAGCAGAGAAGGTGCAGGAGGAACTGAACGACCAGGAGCGCCCGGGCTCGAGCGGCTCCTTGTAGGTTACGAGGGGTGGCGACCACGTACAAGCGGTCGTAACCGGTGCACCGGAGGCGTTGAGGAACTCACTACTCGTCTCCACGATGCTCTGCGGGCTGAAGCTGTACAGGTCGCTCTCTACCATCGGGTCGCCGAAACCTGTCCAGGCGACCCCTACCTGGTTGCCTACATGCAGGACCTCGGCCGTGGAGACGGTCTGGCCGGAGGCGGCTCCGGAGGTCGTGGATGCGCTCCCGCCGGTCAGCGTCGTTGCGTAGCGGTACGTGCCGAAGGGAGGCAAGCCGAAGCCAGCTCGTGACGACGTTGGTGACGAGCCAAGGGGAGAGGGCGCGGAGGAACCGGAGCGGCCCGTCGTTGACGGGGCTGGCCTACGTGACGAGGATCCCCTGCCAAGACCGGACAGGTTCGCCCCTACGGCGGCCAGCAGTAACAGGAGGACTCCAGCAACTGCCACGCGGCGCCTACGCGTGCCAAGCCATGCCGGCCACGCACCTCTCGCCGGAGGGGCCGAACCTGCAGCGTGCGCCTGCACATCCCCCGCCGTGGCACCGGCGGCCTCCGCGCCTTGTACAGCCACCGAGGCGGTCTCTTCGCCAGTCGGCCACGTAGCGGAGGTTGCGGTCTGTTCGGGCGCCTCGGCCTCGGCCTCGGCCTCCGAGCCTGAGTCCATGGTCGCTACGGTCGCCGCGTCTGCCGCTCCGAGAGCAAGCGCCCAGGTGCCGACGGCCCAGCGGGAGAGCGACTCGTCGATGCCGAGGTCCTCGTGAAGCCGGGACACCAGCCTGGGCATGAGCAAGGATGCCGGCTGCGAGGGGGCCGAGCCGCTTGCCTGTAGCTCGACGAGCACGCCGCTTCGCAGGGCGGCCACTGCCACTGCTATCTCCGCCGGATGCTCGCCGCAGAGGTCGCGCAGGAAGGCCTCGACACGGCGCGGGTCGCCGGCGAGGGACGGTCCTTTTTCCCGGACCAGGCTCACGATCGTCGAGCGCATGGCAGCTCGTGCCGATTGGGCACCCCCGATACCGCCAGAGCCTGTGTTCACCACTTCGCTCACCGCTCCTCACCCGTGGCTAGCAGCGTCCCTGGCGCTCCAACGTGCCAGCGCTACGGCGCCTGTGCCCGGCCGATCGAGGCTGGCCGTCGACCGGCAAGCCTGATCGTATGATGGCATCGCCGGGTGGCGAGGACAACTGCCGGAAGGAAGGGCGTGGCAGCATGGCGGAAAAGACGGCCAGCGAGGGCCGGAGTCGCCCCCTGCCCTGAGCATCGGCGGCACGCTCGTGGAGCACGTGGCGGGACGGCGCTTGGTGATCGGGCACGGGGAGGATGCCGATGTGCAGACGGAAGCACTGAGGGCCCCCGACGATCCCGAGACCCCCGAGCAAGAGCCCTGGCCCCGCCGTGACGGCCGTCCCGCGTGACCGCTGCTGGGCGAAGCGTTGTGGGGCTGGCGGACCGGCAAGGCGCTGGTCGCTCGTTGATGCTGGGCCGGCCGATGGATGGGTGCGCCTGAGTGTCGCTATCCGCGTGCCGCGATCGCCGCCTACGGGGTGCCGGAGGCGAGAATCACTCCTGGGCGGAGAGCGCCACGAGCATCCCGAGCACGACAGCTTCGAGCGGGCACATCAGCCGCTGCGGCGAGCCCGTGTCGGCGACGATCGCCTCCCCGAGCCGATCCAGGCTGCCGACCAAGGCCCCTCCGAGGCCGGGGAGGTCCCCTGGGCCGGGAGATATCTCGACCTTCGAGCGTCTCGGGCCGAGGAAGTCGCGTACCGCCGCGACCAGCGCCCCGATGTCGTCGAGGATCCAGACGTCGAAGGCGACGCAGCGCACGGCCTCGCCGGCCGGCAGGGGGCGGGGCTCGGTGATGTGGTCCATGTCCCTGTGTGTGTGCCGGCACCGACATCGGTCTCCTTTGGAGCATCCACAGGAGACCGAGGTGCTAGGATAACGATATGGACACCCTAAGCATCCCCGCTGCGGCCAGGCGGCTGAACACCAGCCCTCCCCGCGTGTACCGGGCGGTGGCGAAGCTGGGCATCCAGCCAGTTCGCACAACCAAGGGAGCCCGGCTCAAAGCCGCGCACTTGCAGCGCCTCGAGTCGTTTCTCGGCGCCACCCCCTTCGCCACCAACGGCGTGTCTCGGGAAGGTCTGAGGGTCCTCGCCGCCCTCGACCGGCGGCCTTTCGGTGTCCGGTCGAGGCGGGCCTTGGCAAGAGCCGCCGGCGTCAGCCCCACGACTGTACGAAAGGTGCTCGCAGACTTAGTGAAGCGCGGTGCTGTCAAGGTCGACGAGGTGGTGCTCGCAGAGGGGCGGGCCCGGCTTGTCGAGGTGATCTCTCTCGTCCAGGCCAGCCCATTGTGGGCGTCTGTTTCGTCAGACGCACGGAGAGTCGAGCTTCCCGCCCCGCCACGGAGGGAAGCCAGGATGGTCCCTGTCCGGCTGCGCCATCATTTCTGGAATGCGTCAGCAGCGAACCTCCGCCTCCCGGAGAACGCTCACTACGTGGCCTTGCGCCTCCTCAACAGCGGCGACCCCGAAGCGGTCGCCTGGGCGTTACTCCACCTCCCAGCGGATGCCATCTCGTCGGCGGCGGACGTTCGAGGGCTCAGCACATCGGCCCGCCACCTCATCCGGTCCGTTGCCGCCAACATCAGGGACGACGGTTGAAGCGGCGGCGACAGCCCCCCGGAACACCTTCCGGCGGGCGCTTTGCCTCCGAGAATGCGCCGGCTCCGAGCAACGTCGGCCTCTGCGGCGACATTCCCCGAGACCTGCTCCCCTACCTCCCCGGAGACACGGCCCGGGCGTGGTCTCTCCTGGCTCCCGTCCTACCGGCGAGCGCCTACCTAATTGGTGGTACGGCTCTTACAGTGCATCTGAGACACCGGACTAGCAGAGACCTTGATTTCGCTCTCGGGCGACAAGAGGATATAGGGGCGGCTCGGTCCAGGTTGGAGGCGATTGGAGCTCTCGCCGTTTCCTTCCAAGACGACCGGACATTGAACGCCGTGTTCGACGGCACGAGGATCCAGCTCTTGGACGTGTCAGATCAGACTGTCGTCGCTGAACCGTCCGAAGTTGGAGGGCTCCGAATCGCCAGTGTCGAAGACATCGCGGCGATGAAGATAAAAGTCATTGGCGATCGGGGTGCGATGCGCGACTACTACGATCTGATGGAGTTGGATCGGCGGAACGTCGTGCTTGTGCCCTCCGCCATCAGGCTCTTCGTCCTCAGATACAAGCCGCGGAACCCGGAAGTTGCCGTACAGCACCTCGTCCGGGCGTTAGGTTACCTCGCAGACGTCGAGCCCGACCCAGCCCTCCCTGTCTCCGGCCCGGAGATCGTCTCTTACTGGGAGAAGCGTCAACCGGAGGTGCTGCTCCCCTTGTCCCGCTGGTGACGGCCCGCGAGCGCGCCGGGAGGCCAGCTCCGGACGGGGCTGTTCTGGGCGGAGGCTGGACCCGGGGTGCGGCAGCGGGCCACCACGGTCTCCGCCTAGAAGACGATCGAAGGATCGACGGCGAGAGCGACGATCGCTCCTGCCGCCAGGAAGGTCCCAAACGGCCAGCGAGTCGACCGGTTGGCGCGCCCGGAGGTGATACGGTAGCGACCAGGGCGAGGCCGGCTCCTGCGAGCAGGGAGGCGTCGAGAGCGACCAGCCCGCGCCATCCGACGAGCAGCCCGATCAGTCCGCCGAGACGGACGTCGCCGAAGCCAAGACCTCCCGGGTGGGCGGCGTGGGCCAGCCAGAACAGGGCGCACAGGCCCGCCCCGGAGACGAGGGAGACGAGCAGGTGGGCCCCTCGCCCGGTGGCCGCTGCTGCGCCGAGCTGGCCTGCGAGGACCAGGCCGAGCGTCGGGTAGAGGATCCGGTTGGGAAGCAGGTGGCGCTCCAGGTCGACCTCTGCGAGGCAGACCAGCCCCGTGGCCCCGGCCAGAGCGGCCGGCAGGTGCGGCTTCAGGCCGACGTCGGCGACCACCGCCACCCATGTCGCGGCGCAGGTGACCTCGACGAGCAGCGCCCCGACCGCGATTCACTCCGAGCAGTGCCGGCAGCGGCCTCGCTGCCAGAGCCAGGAGAGGATCGGGACCAGGTCGACCGCCCCGAGGACGGCGTGGCACCCATCGCACTCGGAGCGGGGCAGGATGCTGCGACCATCCGGCACCCGGGCAGCGACAGCGATCTCGGCGGTGCGATCTGATGCTTGGTCGGTAAAGGGGCGAGGAGTGGAGGAGAGGCACGCTGTGAGCGCCTCGCGTGCCTCGGCCTGGGTGGCGTAGCCACTTTCCCATCGGAAGTCGCCACGTTGGCCGAGCACGACGAAGTACCGAGTCTCGACGGGGTCCTCGGCCGCCCGGACCTCGACCTTACGGCGCTGCTTCGTCTCTCCCACCTCGGCGGCGGCGATCTGCTCACCGGGGCGTAGGTCGGGGAAGTCGGCGACGTCGTCGGCACGTCGCCGTAAGTCCCGTGGAGGCGTACGCAAGGCGCTGCTCGGCGTCGAGGGTGATCCGGAGCTCACGCCCGCTGCCCGGCTCGGCGGCGTAGACAGGTACGTAGTGGCCCGCGTCCCACTTGCGAGGCCCGGTGTCGCCGGCAAGCGCTTCGTGGGCGAACCGGCGCGCCTCGCGGCAGATGCGCCGCTGCGGCGCCCGCTCGGCGGGCTGGATCAACAGCACCTCCGCCCACGATCCGGTGTAACCGCCGTTGCCGTGCTCGTACCAGTCCCGCTCGGCCAGCCGGCGGTGGGTGTCCGAAGGGGTGGCGATCGTCTCGGACTTCTCGACGGGCTCGACGTGCTCGATGATCTCAGTGGCTCCCTGCTCCCTATGAGGGCGGCGCGAAGCGCCGTGGAGCAACCGACACGGGGCGGGTCCGTGTCGTCGGATGGCGAGACGCGTATGCGTTAGGCGACCGAGCACCGGAGCCCGGGCCTGCATTGGCCGAAGCTCGTCGTCAGACCGAAGCCGCGCACGCCATCGTCGAGGCAGCGAGCACGCAAGCTCTGAGCCTCAGGTCGAGAGTTAGCCTCGGCTATTCACGAAGGCGCTGGTAGCGGGCCTGCGGCGAGATCCCCCAAAGTGCGCGATGCCATCCGGGCGATCCGCTGGGCGGCGAGAAAGCCCTCGGGCCGGACCACCGTTGCTCGTGTGCCGTGAGGGCGCCTCGAACCCCAAAGTCTCATGCGACCTGGATGTCCCGGGATGTCTAGGAAATCATAGGGCGGCGGGAACCACGTGGGGCTACTGGCGTCTCCGCGTCGGGGTGCTGCCGTAGGCACCGGCGCGTACCTCTGCCGCCGACTGGCCGAAATAGATGAAGGATCCAGGCGTGAGCTTGATGCTCCTGCCTGGAGGGAGCTCCTGCTGGTTGCCCATGGTCCCCTTGACGTGCCAGGTTGACTGGGACTCGTTGCGAAGGCCGACCACACCCGCGCTCTCGGGGTGCCGGACGACCTTGCCGATCTTCAGCGAGTAGTCGTAGAGCCGTCCTTCCAGCACGTGGTGGGCGCACACTTCTCCACCGGGTGAGGCGACCAGCGACGTTCCATTGCCGAACGACAGCACTGGTTGGGGGCGCAAGGGGGTCCGGCACCGCCAGCATGGCGGGCTGCTCCAGGGCTCCGAGGGATCCCAGAAACCTTCGGCGTCACCCCCGCAGGAATCGCAGAGGAGGACCGAGTCGTGCAGTTTGGCCAGTGCCTGGCGCCACTGGCTCTCGCGTACCCTTCCCTCCACCGGGTCGGGCACCCCGGAGGTGAAGGACCTCACGAACAGCTCGCGCAGGAAACGCGGGTAGAGGGGCCACAGGTCGATCACGTTCTGGTGGACCCCGGCAACGGGGCGGTTTGAGTCGTCCTCGGGGTCGAAGACGAACACCGGGCGCTCGCCGTAGAGGGAGCGCATCGCCTGGAGGTCTATGAGGCCGTGCTCGTGCTCGCGGGCACCTTCGAAGGGGTGGTGCACGAAGAACATGATGAAGAGGAGCACGGCGAGGGAGAACAGGTCGGTGCGCGAGCTCGGCAGCGCCTCACCCCGGACAACTTCCGGCGCCATGAAGCGCGGCGTGCCCAGGACGCCTCCGAGGGTGCTCCCGTCGATGGCGACGTTGTCGTTGTCGCACACGAGGACCTCGCCGCTCTCCGGGTCGAAGAACGCGTTGCCCAAGGATATGTCCCTGTAGCAAAGGCCCTGGGCGTGCAGGAGCAGGAAGGACTCCGCGAGCCCCAGACCGACGCTTGCGAGGGTCCTTGCGGGCGGTTCGACGCGGCGGCGGACGAGCTCGGTCATCGCGACGAAGCGCTCATCCCGGATGGGCATGACGTAACCGAAGCCCTGGGTCCGGGGCGCTGTGACTATGTCCATGGGCCAGAGGAAGGCTCGGCTCGGCGCCCCGCGCCTCGCGAGCTCTTCGAGAGCGCGCCGCTGCGAGGTGCTTGCGAGCGCCGCACGATACCATTTCACGGCCACGGTGTCGCTGCCGAGCTCGGCACGGTACACCTCCCCCTGCCCTCCGCCACCGAGCAGCTCCGTGATGCGGCAGGACAGGCGCGCCCGCTCTGCGAAGAGCACCTGGCCCGCTCGGAGCAACCCGCCGCTCACCTGGCTGCGGTCTCCTTTCCTGCCGAGGGGGTGGCCCTTGCGAGCAGGGCGACGGTTATGTCGTCGCCGCTGCCCTGCTCGGTGGTGGAGGCGAGCCATGCTGGCAGGTTCGTTGCCAGCGCCCGATAGCCATGGCTGCGGAGGGTGTCGAGCATGTCTGTCCCCACCCGCTCGAAGCCCGACGGGTTGCCGTAGGAGTTCGAGTAGCCGTCCGTGGCGAGTACGACGAGCTCTGCCGCGGCGTCCGCAGGCAGGAGCAGTGTCTTGAAGCGCCGGGGAGCGTCCGGCTGGGAAAGTGACCAGGTCCGGTTGGCCACGAGCTCCGGGTCGCGGGGGATCGGGCGGCTCACCTCCCCGGAGGCGCCGGCGAGCAGCACGTCCCCGTCGCCCAGCTGGGCCAGGAGGAGATGGCAGGGTGTCGCTGCAGCCAGGATGATCGTCGTGCCGTATGCGACCTCGGGGCTGCGCTCCAGCGCCGCCAGGACTTCGCCGCCTCCGGCGGCACATGCGCAGGCCAACTCGTCGGGGCTGAAGGGATGTGCCCGCATGTGAGCGGCGACGCGCTCGTTCCAGCCGGCGGCGACGCTCTCAGGGAGCTCCCGGAGGAAGAGTCTTGCCCCCGTGCCGGCGGCGAGATCCGGCGCGGCCTTGGCGAGCAGGCCGAGTGCGGTGTCGACCGCAAGGTGCGCACCCGTGGCCGCCCTGATGCCTCGGGCATGGCCGTGGCCGTCGGCCACCGCAGCTCCAATGGTGCTGAGCGTCGCCTCCGAGCCGGCTTCAGGCGGCCACAAGCCAAGCGCGTCCTGGTTGGGCTTACCCTCGCGCCGGTGCTGGGCGCCCTGGACAGTCGCCCCCAATGCCATCCATCGGGTGCCTTCCTGTCTCACCAGATCTCGAGCTCGTCTTCCTGGCTGGCGCGAAGCACGCCGCCGGGGGTGCCGTTGCCTGGTGCTTCGCCGTAGGCGGCTCTGTGCCCGCTCGTGGCAGCGCGGAGGGCCTCACTGGTGACTCCGGCAAGGCTGGAGCCCCCCGGCAGGGTGCTCACGGTCCCGCTGCCGGGAGACCGGTCCTGGATGGGCACGTCGACGCCCGGCGGAGCTGCCATGCCGCCCATGGTCGGCGACGAAGCGGAGGCCAGGCCTATGGTGGAGGCCCACCGGATCTGGCGCACCAGGGCCTCCGGCGCGTTCGCCTCGAGTATGGGCACCGCGGGGTCACCTATGAAGCGGCGGAGCACCTCGTGGTCGGCATCTCGCCCTATGGCGATGCCGAGGCGCACGGCCTTGGATCCCCAGGGCTGCGCATCGAGGGCCGCTACGCCGCCGCCGAAGTCGTCGGTCGGCTGGCCGTCGGAGACGAGCACCATCACCGGAGGCAGAACTCGCTCGGGCATGGCGGGGCTCGCAAGCTCGCTTGCCAGCAGGCCGAGCGCGGCGCCGAGGTCGGTCACGCCGCCGGCTTCGAGATCTGACCACGTGAAGGTCTCGATCGGCACCGCTTCGGGTGCCGTCCACCCGGCGCCGGTGGCGAAGCGCAGCACCCTCACGAGGGGCCTGGCATGGGGGTTGCCTGCTGCCACCTCGCGCATGTGGGGCAGGGCCTCACGGGCGGCATTGTTGAGGGCCTGGATCTTGCCGTCACGAGCCATGGATCCCGAGCAGTCTGCAAGCCAGAAGAAGTAAAGGGGCCGACTCGCCAGCTCTCCGCCAGGGCGCCTGAGCACGCTGCAAGCATAGTGTGGTCCGCTTCTTGATCTCCCGGGGCTACCACATCCCCTCCCCCGTGGGTCTGGGCCACAACCACGACCGCCTGGTCGGCGAGCTCGATGCCTTCGCGTCCCGCACCGGCCTGACCGTGGTCCGCTTCGCCAAGGGCGAGTTCAAGGAGGACCGGGCCCGTCCCTACCAGGACGCCGCCGCCAGGGCGGTATCCCCCGGAGTGGTCTTCATCGGCAAGGCACAGGAGAAGATGGCCGCCTGGGCCGGCTACAAGGACCAGGCGTCACCCCTGGGCACTGCGTCCCACCCGCATTTCACCTTCTCCCGCCAGTCCCGGATCCCCGATTACTGGTACTTCTACCTCCACGATCACGACTGGGGCCCGGCCCTGGTCAAGTGCTGTTGCTATGCCCCCTATCCCCTCTGGATCGTGGTCAACGGCCATGAATGGCTCAAGACCCAGCTCGGGGCGGCCGGGATCGGCTTCGAGGCTTTGGACAACGGCCTGGCCTCAGTGTCGGGTCCCTCCCGGGCGGCCCGACTGGCCGCTTCGCTGTCCGCCGGCCATCTGCGGGGGGCCATCGACCGCTGGCTGTCCTGGCTGCCCAGTCCGCTCACCCCCGCCGATGGCGAGGCTGGCTTCCGCTACGACTTCTCGATCCGACAGCTGGAGGTCTCCGACACCGTGGTCTTCGACGCCCCCCGGCGGGGTCGGGCCTGGTTCGAGGCGGCCATTCGTGACCACCTCGACCTGGGACGACCCGAGCAGGTCGCCCTGGTGGTCGACCGCAGCGTCCGATCCCGCGGCAAGAACCCGACCCCCGGGCGCTTCGCCACCGAGGTCGTCGCCCGAGACATCAATCCCAAGCTTCAGATCCACTACAAGTCCTCCAAGGTAAAGGCCTACCTGAAGGAGGGCCGAGCCCTTCGGGTGGAAGCGACGGTCAACAACCCGGATGACTTCCACACCCTCAAGACCCTCAACGCCACCAACTGGCGGGCGTTGCGCCGCATCGGCGCCGGGGTCAACGCCCGCTTCCTGGCCGCCCTGGGGGAGGGACAGGCCGATGTTCCCGACCCCGCCACCCTCGAGTCTGTCGTGATGCCGAGCCTCCATGACGGCCAGCGCGCTCCCGGCCTGCGCTTCGGAGACCCCCGGGTCATGGCCCTGTGCCGATCGCGGCTGGTGGGGTCGCTCATGAGAGGGCCCCCATCCAGCGCTCGGTCGCCACGTAGGAGTTGGCCTCCATCGCGGCGCTGAGCGTCTTCATGAACGCAGAGGAGCTCGCGCTGTTCGCCGCAACCTGGTCGACCCACTG
>DAHVMA010000089.1:0-2684 GCA_027320105.1 Acidimicrobiaceae bacterium
CCAGGCGGTCACGACCTCAGGTGGCGTGACCTTCACGTTCATCGCCGTGCTCGTCATCTATCCCTTGCTCACCGCGGCCACCATCGCCACCCTCCTCGTCATGGCCCGCCGATGGCGCCGGGGAGCCGACGCCTCGACACCGGGCGTCCCCTACGGCCCGACCGGGGAGCCGCATCCCACCGAGGTCCGCCCGTGATCGTCGACGTCCTCGCCGCGCTGCTCTGGCTCATCGTCACCCTCTACGCCTCGACCGGCGGGGCGGACTTCGGTGGCGGGATCTGGGACCTCCTCGCCGGCGGCGACCGCCGGGGGGCCGCGCCCCGCCAGCTCATCGACCGCTCCATCGCCCCGGTCTGGGAGGCCAACCACGTCTGGCTGGTCATCGTCCTGGTGGTCCTGTGGACGGGCTTCCCCCCGGCGTTCGCGGCGATCATGACGACGCTGTTCGTGCCGCTCAGCATGGCCGCCTTCGGCGTCATCCTGCGCGGCAGCGGCTTCGCCTTCCGGGCCGTCGCCACCAGCCTGCGCTACCGCCGGCTGAGCGGCGCCCTCTTCGCATCGTCGTCGCTCATCACTCCGTTCTTCTTCGGGGCGGCGGCAGGCGCCATCGTGACCGGGAAGGTGCACACCGTCGCCCACGGGCTCGACATCGCGGCCTGGACGTCCCCGACGGCGCTCACCTTGGGCGTCCTCTCCGTCGTGGCCTTCGCCTACCTGGCTGCGGTCTACCTCACCTGCGACGCCGAACGGCACGAGACGGCGATGAGCGAATACTTCCGGCGCCGGGCGCTCGCCTCGGGCGTTCTCGCCGGCGCGCTCGGCGGCCTGGCTCTCTACGAGCTCGACCAGAGCGCGCCTCGCATCGCCCACCACCTCACCACCGGGCCGGCGCTCGGGCTGGTCGTCGCATCGGTGGTCCTCGGCACCGCCGTTCTTGCGGAGCTGGCAACGCGCAGGACCACCGGCCTGCGGTACCTGGCCGCCGGCACCTTCGCCACCATGCTCTGGGGATGGGCGGCGGCCCAGTACCCGGCGATGCTGCCTGGGACGCTCAGCCTCCGGGCGGCGGCCGCGCCCACCGCTGCGCTCGTGACCGAGCTCATCGTCGCCGGCGTGATGGTCGCTATCGTCGTCCCCGCCTTCGTCCTGCTCTACCGGCTGTCCGGGCGCGGGACGCTGAGCGGCGACCAACCCGAGCCGTGAGCGGCCGCCATCAGCAGCGACGCGCTGCCGTGACCCGCCAGAGGCACCCACGCTTGGCGGTGACGTCGGCGCCACCGACCTACGTCGGCGCCGACGACCACTCGTGCAATTGACTTGCGCAATCAACTTGCGTATCGTCTCGTGCCATGCCCCGCCGTTCGCTGATCGCCGAAGAGGTGCTCGAGATCATGCGGCGCCCCGCCCGGCACTGCTGGACGCTCGACGAGCTCCATGACGACCTCACACGTCAGGGCCTCGCGCCCGATCCGTCCTCGGTGTTCCGGGCAGTCTGCGGGCTCGAGCGGTCGGGGACCGTCGTCCGCGTGCCGCTCGGTGACGGCCGTGCGCACTACGAGGTGGCGAGTGAGCACCACGACCACCTCGTCTGCACGACCTGTGGCCGGATGGAGCCACTCGCCTGCTCGATCGTCGCCGACCTGGCGAGCCGGGTCCGGGCCTGGTCGGGTTTCCTCGTCTCGGGCCACCAGCTCGTCCTCTCGGGGACCTGCGGCATCTGTGCCGACGATGCCCATGGGACATCCCAGCGCGGGCGCCGGAGATCGACTGCGCAGGCAGGCAAGAACGGCCGGTGACAGGGATCCTGGCGACGATCAACCTGTGGAACCCGGCCCACGTCGCCGGGTTCGCGATCGTGGTGACCGCCTTCGTCCTCGGCATGGTCCACGGCATCACCCCCGACGAGCACACCTGGCCGATCACCTTCAGCTACTCGATCGGCGGCTACTCCACCCGGCGAGGACTACGCGCCGCGCTCACCTTCTCGTTGGCCTTCACCGTGCAGCGGGCGCTCGCCAGCGAGCTGGCCTACCTCGGCCTGTCCCACCTCTTCACGTTCGCTTCGGTCGACTACGTCGTCTACCTCGTCGTGGGCGCTCTGATGACGGCGGCCGGCGTCGTCATCGTCCGGCGACGCCGCACCATCCATCTCCACCTCCCCGGGCAGCGACGTCACCCGACCGACGGTGACCGCTCAGGCCGGCACCTCGACCTCGACGACCCACGACCGTGGATGCCCGCCGCGCACGGGTTCGTGGCGGGTTGGGGGTTCGGCGCCTTCGCCCTCATCGTCTACACCGTCCTCGCCCCGGCCGAGCACAGCGCCGTCTGGGGCTGGGTCCCCGGCGCGTTCTTCGGGCTCGGCACCACGGTGGTCCAGATCCTGGCCGGAAGCCTCTTCGGTCTCGTCGCCGCCCGGCGGGGTCTCGGTCCCGAGGCGATCCGTCGCGTGGCCCTGCGCACGGCCGGCAACACGCTGACCTGGGGTGGTGTCGCCTTCGTCGCCGGGGGCGCGTTCGGGCTCCTGTTCCCCGACGCCGCAGGCATCAGCCTTGCCACCGGTGTCCACGTCCACAACCTGGCGCACCTCGGCATCGCGTTGGTCCTCGTCACCTTCTGCGTGGTCGGCGTCGGCCTCACGACCCTCGTCCGCCAGACCCGGGCAGAGGTGCGCGTGGTCAACG
>DAHVMA010000090.1:0-23466 GCA_027320105.1 Acidimicrobiaceae bacterium
CGGGCGCAGCGTCGCCCGCACCGTCGCCCGCGGCGGGCGCGCCGGCACCGGCGGCCGCCGCCGGGCCCGGCGGCCGCCACATCGGCGGCGTGCCGGTCTCCGGCATCGTCCTCGTCGTGCTGCTCGGCGCCGCCATGCAACTGCCCTACGGCCTCTACGACGCCCTCTGGTCGCGGATGCTGACCGACCGGGGGGCGAGCGCCTTGCTGATCGGGCTCAGCCTTACCGTGTTCGGGGTGCCGTTCATCCTGCTGGCGCCGTTCGGCGGCCGCCTCGCCGAACGGCGCGGACCCCTCATCGCCGCCGCCATCGGCCTGGCCCTCTCCGACGGGTTCACAGCCTCCTACGGCTTCGTCCGCTCGCCCGAGGTGATCATTGCCCTCGGTGTCGGCGAGGCCTGCGTCGCGGCCGTGGCGACGCCCGCCGGCTTCGCCGCAGTCAACCGGGTCTTCCCCGACCAGCGGATCGCAATGGGGCAGAGCGTCTACGGGGGGTCCGGGATGATCGCCGCCGGCACGTCGGCCATGATCGGCGCCCCCGTCTACGCTGCCCTCGGAGCAGGCGCCACCTTCGCCGGCGGAGCGACCGCCAGCGCGCTGCTCATGGCCCTGGCAGTGCTCCTCGGCGTCTCCCGGCGAAGCCACGACCGCACGGAAACGACCACCCCGGGCGTACCCGGCGTCCCCGACGCCGCGCCCTGCGCCGGGTCTTGACGGGCGGGATCAGCCGAGCGCCCCACAGCAGGTGTCGACCATGAGCCGTGTGACCACGTAGGGGTCCATGTTGGCGTTGGGTCGCCGGTCCTCGATGTAGCCCCTACCCTCCTGGGCGACCTGCCAGGGGATCCGCACCGATGCCCCCCGGTCGGAGACGCCGTAGCTGAACTCGTCCCACGGCGCCGTCTCGTGCCGTCCGGTGAGGCGCTCCTCGATGCCGTCGCCGTAGTTGGCGACGTGCTCCTGGGCGTTCCTGCCGAGGGCCTCGGCAGCGGTGATGACCGCGTCGTAGCTCTCCCGCATGGCCTTGGTCGAGAAGTTGGTGTGGCAGCCGGCACCGTTCCAGTCGCCCCGCACCGGCTTGGGGTGCAGGGTCGCCGAGATCCCGAGGTCCTCACCGATGCGGTGCAGCAGCCAGCGCGCCACCCACAGCTGGTCGGACACGTCGAGCGGCCCGAGCGGCCCGACCTGGAACTCCCACTGGCCGGGCATGACCTCGGCGTTGATGCCGGAGATGGACAGACCTGCCGCCAGGCACGCGTCGAGGTGGGCCTCGGCGAGAGGCCGGCCGTAGATGTCGTCCGCCCCGACGCCGCAGTAGTACGGCCCCTGGGGGGCGGGGTAGCCTGTGTGGTCCGGGAAGCCGAGCGGGCGGCTGCCCTTGAACAGCGTGTACTCCTGCTCGATGCCGAAGATGGGCTCATGATTGGCGTACTTCCGGGCGATCTCGACCAGCTGAGCGCGCGTGTTGGAGGGATGCGGCGTCATGTCGGTGAGCAGGACCTCGCACAGCACGAGGAGGTGGGCGCCGCCACGTATCGGGTCCGGGCAGGAGAACACCGGCGACAGGACGCAATCCGACGCCCGGCCCGGCGCCTGGTTGGTGCTCGATCCGTCGAAGCCCCAGATGGGCAGCTCCCCCGAGTGGGTGAGGATCTTGGTCTTCGACCGCAGCAGGGGCGTCGGTTCCGTGCCGTCGATCCAGAGGTACTCGGCTTTGATCGTCACGACGACAGCTTGGTGCTGCAGTGTTTCGGGAGCTTTCCGGTTCCGTTAACGCTGTGTGACGATCGCCGCCGGAGAGGCGGGCGCCCGCCGGCGTGGGTCACGATACGGGGATGGAGCACCCCAAGGACTACGTCCTGCGGACCGTCGAGGAGCGTCGCGTGCGGTTCGTGCAGCTGTGGTTCACAGACGTGCTCGGGGCACCCAAGTCGATCCAGATAACCCCCGCCGAGCTCGAGGTGGCCCTCGACGAGGGCATCACCTTCGACGGCTCGAGCATCGACGGGTTCAGCCGGGTGCAAGAAAGCGACGTTCTGGCGCGGCCGGACGCCCGGACCTTCCAGCTGCTGGCCCACCTCGCCGACGGCGCGCCGACCGCCCGGGTGGTGTGCGACATCGTCGACCTCGACGGGACACCGCTCGACGGCGACCCGCGCCAAGTGCTGCGCCGGGCGCTGGACCGGGCCCGGGACCTCGGCTTCAGCTTCTTCGCCGCTCCGGAGATGGAGTACTTCTACTTCGCTGGCCCGGGGCGACCCGGTGACGCAGCCGGAGGGGTGGCACCGCCCGTGCCCCTCGACCACGGCTCCTATTTCGACCTGACCACCAACGACCTCGGGAGCGAGTTGCGCCGCCAGACCGTGCTCGCCCTCGAGGAGATGGGCATCCCGGTCGGGTCCAACCAGCACGAGGATGCGCCGAGCCAGCACGAGGTCGACCTGCGCTACACCGACGCCCTGACGATGGCGGACACGATCATGACGGTGCGGGTGGTGGTGAAGGAGCTGGCGGCCCGGCGCGGCGTGATCGCCTCCTTCATGCCCAAGCCACTGGCCGGGGTGCAAGGCTCGGGCATGCACCTGCACCTGTCGCTGTTCCGGGGCGACACCAACGCCTTCTACGACGAGGAGGACGACCACCACCTCTCCGGCGTCGCCCGGCGGTTCATCGCCGGCGTCCTGCGCCACGCCCGGGAGCTGACGGCCGTCACCAACCAGTGGGTCAACTCCTACAAGCGCCTGATCGTCGGCTACGAGGCGCCGGTGTACATCTCCTGGGCACGCAACAACCGTTCGGCGCTGGTGCGCGTGCCGCCGACCAAGGCCGGCAGGCGGGACTCCACCCGCATCGAGTACCGGGCGCCGGACCCGGCGTGCAACCCCTACCTGGCCCTCGCCACCGTGCGCACCGCCGGCCTCGCCGGCGTCGAGCGGGGCTACGACCTGCCTGCGCCCCTGGTCACCAACCTCTACGAGCTCACAGCCGACGAGCGCAGGGCACTCGGGATCGAGGCGCTGCCCGGCAGCCTCGGCGACGCCGTCGCCGAACTGGAGCAGTCCAAGCTCATGGCTGACGCCCTCGGCGAGCACGTGTTCGAGTGGTTCGTGCGCAACAAGCGGGCCGAATGGAACGACTACAAGGCCGAGGTGACCCCCTTCGAGCTGCACCGGTACCTGCCGACGCTGTGACCACCGCCGCCACGCTGCTGCTCTGGCCGCACCCGCCCCCGCCGGCGCTGGTCCGCTGCGTGGACCTGGCCGGCTACGCCTGGAAGGCCGCCGCCGGGGACGCCGGCGCGGGGACGGGCCCCCCCGTCACGGAGGGGAGCTGGGCGGCGGCGGTCGTGTCGGCCGAGGCGGACCCGGAGGGCGCAGTGGCGTTCTGCCGGGCCCTGCGCAGGGGTAACGGTACGCCGCCCCCGCTGCTGTTGGTGGTCGGCGCCGGCCACCTGCCCGCCCTCGACGTCCGGGAGCAGCTGTGGGACGACTTCTGCCTGAGCCCGCTGGAGCCACAGGAGCTCGAGCTGCGGCTGGCACAGCTGCTCTGGCGCGCCGGCCGCTCCGGCGGCCACCCGGAGCTGGTGGAGCACGGCGGGCTCGTGCTCAACCGGGAGACCTACCAGGCCGCCGTCGCCGGCCGCCCGCTCGACCTCACCTACATGGAGTACGAGCTGCTCAAGTTCCTCGCCACCCACCCGGGCAAGGTCTTCACCCGAGAGGCGCTCCTCTCGCAGGTGTGGGGCTACGAGTACTACGGCGGGGCGCGCACCGTCGACGTGCACATCCGGCGGCTGCGGGCCAAGCTCGGCGAGGAGCACGCCGGGCTGATCGGGACGGTGCGGTCCGTCGGGTACCGGTTTGGCCAGGCGAGGTGGGGGGCCGGCACCGCCTAGCTGTCAGACGTTCGTCGCGATCAGCTCGCTGCCGGGGTGCGTGGCCTCGGCCTGCTCGGTGAGCAACCGGCCGAGCGCCCACGCCATGAGCCCCCAGATCGCCCACCACACGGCGGGGAGCACCACGACGAGGACGAGGGCGATGAGCACGGCGCCGGCCACGACCCCATCCTTCCCCAAACGGCTCAGCCGTTCCCCGGCGAATCGTGTAAGCCGACGTAAGCCCAGGCCTCGATCTCCACGAGCCCGCCGAGGGGCAGGCCGGCGACGGCGATCGCCGAACGCGCCGGGCGGTGCTCCCCGAACGCCTCCGTGTACGCCGCGTTCATGGCGGCGTAGTCGGCGATGTCAACGAGGAACACGGTCGTCTTCCTCACCGCCCCCAGGGCGGCCCCCTCCGTGGCGAGCAGGGCCGAGAGGTTCTGCACCGCCTGGGTGGCCTGGGCCTCGACGCCGCCGTCCACGAGCTTGCCGTCCCTGAGGCCGAGCTGGCCCGACACGACCAGCCAGTCGCCGGCGCGGACGATCGGCGTGTACGGCCCCACGGGCCGGGACGGGTTCGGATCGGGCATCGGGCTCCTCCTGCTCGGGCTGCTGGGCTGGGCTGGCTGCTGGGCTGGGCTGGCCGCTGGGCTGCTGGGCTGCTGGGCTGCTGGGCTGCTGCCGACCCTAGCGGCCCCTCACCGCCAGGCGCCCCGGATGGTCGGCCACCGGGGCGGGAGCCCCTGCGCCATCCAGGTGGCGGCGGCGACGGCGGCGAACACGGCGTCCGACCCGCTGACCGGCGCCGCCGGCGACGGCTCGATGCGCACCTCCATCGGCGGGGTGTCGGCGGCCCGAAGTATCCCCCACGACCGAACGGTGAGGTCCTCGGGGCGGCCGTCGTCGCCGACGGCGAGCGCCTCGGAGCACACCCAGCCGAGCGCCATGTGGGCGGCGCCCATGGCATAGGAACGCGCCACGACGGCGTCGAGGACATCCCCGCAGGTGACGGTGACCTCTACCGCCGACGGCCGAAGTGCGGAGTCGACCCTGACGGCCGCCCGCGCCACGGCACCCTCAGGCGACCGCACCCTTGCCCGGCCCTCGCCGGAAGGGCGTGCCCCCACGGCGCCGATGGCGGCGAGGACGACCGCCGCCTCGGCCCAGCCGGCGGCCCGGAGCGCGACGGAGGTGGCCGGCCCGGGCACGTCGACCTCCTCGACGGCCAGCCCGGGGGCGACGGCGGCGACGGCGGCGGCCAAGCCCGGCGTCCGGGCGGCGCGCAGCACGCCGGTGCCGTCCGAGCGCAACCCGATCGCCACCGGCGGCCGCTTGGGCCCGAGCAGGACCACGTCCTCCCGTGAGTACACGACCCGAACGGGCCGCCCGTGGACGCCTGCCAACTCCTGCGCGACGGCCGGCGCGAGCGACGACTGCTTCCCGCCGAAAGCGCCGCCGTTGGCGACGGGCGACGCGGCCGGCCCGCCCGGTTCGCACCACGAGCTGTCCGGTTCGACGTAGGCCGGCTCAACCCACGTCGTCTGCAGCGTGAGGTCCCAGTCGCCGGCCGGCACGTCTACCGGCCATGTGAGGGGGCGGCCGCTGCGGCGGGCGGGGGGACGGCGCGCCGCGGCGCGGGCCTCGGCCAGGGTCTCGGCGACCACCCACCCACCTCGACCGTCGGGGATGGCGACGAGGGCATCGGGAGGGGCGGCGTCGCCGGCGAAGCCCCCGCGCCCTCGGACCACGGCCGGGCCGGTGATCTGCGGGGACTTTCCTTCGATAGTCGCCCGCCGGCTCGGCGAGCTCGCCGGCACGTCCGGTGGAGGGCCCGGCTCCCACGCCTGGGCGGCGTCGAGGATGCTGCGCCACCCCGTGCACCGGCACAGGTGGGCAAGCAGCGCCCGCTCGACGGTCCCCTGCTGCGGGTGCGGGCCGAGGGCCGCCAGGCGGCACAGGATCCCGGGGGTGCAGAAGCCGCACTGGCTGGCGCCCGCCGCGGCGAAGGCGGCCACGAGCGGCCCGGCGACCTCCGGGTCGAGGCCGTCCGCCGTGGTCACCCGGCGGCCGGCAACGCGGCGCACCGCCGTCACGCACGCCACCCGGGGCTGGCCGTCGACGAGGACGGTGCAACACCCGCACTGCCCCTGCGGGGAGCAGCCGTCCTTGGGGCTGCGGATCCCCAGCTCGTCGCGGAGCGCCTCGAGCAGGGACACGCCGTCACGCCGGACCGTCACGGCCCGGCCGTCGACGACCAGGTTTACGGGCAGCTCAGCTGAATGACTGGCCGCAGCCGCAGGTGCGGCTGGCGTTGGGGTTGTTGATGCTGAACCCGGCGCCCTGCAGGCCGTCCTTGAAGTCCAGGGTCGAGCCCTGCAGCAGGCCGGCGCTGCTCGGGTCGACGACGACGGTCACCCCGCCGAACACCGACCGCACGTCGTCGTCGGCGACATCGCTGTCGAAGAACATCTCGTAGCTGTAACCGGAGCAGCCCCCCGGCCGGACCGCGACGCGAAGGGCGAGCTCGACGTTGCCTTCTTGGGCGAGCAACTGGGCGACCTTCGCCGACGCCTCGTCCGTGAGGGTGATGGGCGCGCTTTGAGTGGACGTGGTGCTCACCGGTACCTCCTGTGCGGGCCGGGGGCCGGCCCTGCCGACATCGTACTGGGGTTTGGACGGGATCGCGACGGGCCTCCGGCCGGCGGAGGATCGCTCGGGGCGGCGGTCAGCCGCCTGCGAGGCTCAGCTCGGCGCGGCAGGGGTCGGCGTCGACGAGCGTGCCGAAGGCGGTCACCGCCGCCCGCGCCCCCGGCGTGCGCTCAGCGGCGGCAGCGACGATGCCCTCCGTCATCCCCCGGTGCAGGGTGCAGACCAGGTCCGGGTAGGCGGTGGCGAGCTCCCGGAAGGGGCAGCGGGTGAACGCCACTTCCCGCGTCGGCCCGGTCCCCTCCGCCACGGGGTCGAACCCGAGGTCGCCGAGCTCGTCGAGCACGGCGGCGAGGCACGCCTCGCGCGGCGAGCGCCGCTCCCGCCGGCGCCCGCCGGCCATCGGCCGGCGGGCCGTGCGGGCCGCGCCGGCCCGCCGGCCGATGGCGACCAGCGTGGCCTCACCCGCATCCGAGCCCGCATCGGGACCGGCGACGGTCTGAGCGGTCTGGGCGAGGGTCTGGGCGAGCGCCTCGGCGAGCAGATGGGCGAGGACCCGCGACCCGTCCGGCAAGAGGCCCACCCCCGCTGCGTCAGCGCTGAGCGCCCAGTGGTGCTGCGGGCGGCCGACGCCGCCCTGGCCGGCGGTGGAGGCACGGACCAGGCCGACGGCGCGCAGGCGTTCGAGGTGGAGCCGGACGGTGTTGGGGTGCAGGTCCAGGCGCTGGGCCAGCTCGATGGTCGAGAGGGGGCACTCCGACCGGCCCAACTCGGTGAAGATGGCGTAGCGGGAGTCGTCGGCGAGCGCCTTCAGCACCGGCAGCCGATCCACTACGCGAGCGTACCCACCGCCGGCGGGCAGGCCGGCGGGGCGGGGCGGCGTTGGTGGCGCCGGCGGCGGGCCGGCGGGGCAGGCGCCGGTAGACTCCCGCCGTGGGAGCACCGGATGGGACCAGCGTGGTGGCACCCGACGAGCCCCGGATCCGCGCCGCCATGCGGGGCGTGATCGACCCCGAGCTCGGCGGCGACGTCGTCGAGTTGGGCATGTACCTCGGTGCGGACGTCGACGCTGGAGGCAACGTGACGGTCCGGCTCGCCCTCACCACGGCGGCCTGCCCGTTGCGGACCCAGCTCCAGCGGGACGTGACCGCCCGCGTCGGCTCGCTCCCCGGTGTCGGCTCGGTGTCCGTGCGCACGTCCGAGATGAGCCGCGACCAGCGCCGGTCGCTCATGGATCGCGCCCGCGCCCGGGCCCAGCAACGGGCGCCGGCGACCCGCATCCCCGCCCGGACGCGCGTCCTCGCTGTCTCCTCCGGCAAGGGCGGCGTCGGCAAGTCGTCTGTCACCGTCAACCTCGCCGTCTCCCTCGCGGCGCGCGGTCACCTCGTCGGGTTGATCGACGCCGACATCGCCGGCTTCTCGGTGCCGCGCATGCTCGGCATGGAGGGCAGGATCGGCGCCCTTCGCGTCGAGGACGGCGCCGCGTCCCGCCTCGCCCTCTCCCCGGTGCGCAAGCCGTTCGGCACCGGGCAGATCGAGGTGCTGTCCATGGGCTTCCTCTCGGGCGAGGACGAAGCGATCATGTGGCGGGGGCTCATGCTCAACCGGGCCGTCCAGCACTTCGTCGAGGACGCCGAGTGGGGCGACCTCGACTACCTGCTGGTGGACATGCCCCCCGGCACAGGCGACGTGCAGATGGGCCTCGCCCGCATGCTCCCCCGTGCCGAGATGCTGATCGTCACGACCCCGGCCCTCGCCGCCCAGAAGGTGGCGGCCCGGGCAGCGGACATGGCCCGGCGCGGCCACCTCCGCGTCGCCGGCGTCATCGAGAACATGAGCGGGTTCACTTGCGGGCATGGGGAACGCCACGACCTCTTCGGCCGGGACGGCGGTGAGCGCCTCGCCGCCGAGATCGGCGCCGGCCTGCTAGCCCGGATCCCCATCGAGCCGGCGGTGTCCGCCGGGGGGGACGCCGGCGAGCCGGCGGCACTGGGGAACGGTCCGGCGGCGGCGGCGTTCGGCCGGCTTGCGGAGGCGGTGATGTCGGTGGCGCCGGTGGTGGAGATGCGGGACTGTTCGGCCCGGCTCCTGGATGCGGTGACTGCCGGCGGCGGTGGGGCCGGCGGCGGTGGGGCCGGCGGCGGCGGGGCCGGCGGCGGCGGGGCCGGCGGCGGCGGGGCCGGCGGGGACGAGAACGCCGGCGACAGCGATCCGGGTGATTTGTCCCGCTCTCCGTCCCGCCGCGGGGGCGAACCGCGCGCAGCTGAGCGGACCGCGCGCACCGGCGACGGCATGCCGTCGCCGGTGCGCGCAGTTAGCGTGGCTGCGCGCGGTTCGCTGTCCCAGGAAGCCCGGCTGCCACACAGTGTGGCGCCGCCACCCCTGGGCGACCGCTCACCGCGCTGAACCCTCTCCACCGCCGGCCCCGCAACCCTCCACCGCCGGCACTGTGACCCTCGATGACCGAAGTACCGTGTGACCACATGTCCGAACGGCACCTCGAGGCGCCTCCACGCACGTCGAGCTGGCCTCCCCGCCTCGATGAACCCGCCCCGGCCGCCGAGCCCACCACGGGGGTGGTCCCTGGCCCCGATCCCGGTCCCCCCACCCTGGGGCTACCGGGACTGGCACCGCCGCCCCCTCCACCTCCCGCCCCTCCGGCGGGCACCCCTCCGGCGGGCAGCGCGCCCGCGAACGGCGCGCCGGCAACCACCCCGCCGGCGGGTGGCCACGAAGGCAGCCCCCACCTCCGGCTGCTGCCCCGAACGCTTCTCGGCATCACGAGCATGGTCCTCGCCCTGGCCGTCGGCGCCGGGCTCAGCAGCGTGGGCCTCTACTCGTACTACCAGTACCGCCTCGATCAGACCGACCGCCGCGTCAACGCCCTCATCCACGGCTACCGCACCCAGTTCCTGCGGGCGGAGGCCGATCTCCGGGCGGCCGCTGCGACCGGCAAGGCCCAGGTCCAGGCAGCTGCCGCTGGCGGCCTCCAGGCCGGCACGGACCCGGCCGCCCAGCAGGCGCTGGTGCGGGCGCTGTCACCGTCCCTGTTCGTGGTCACCACACAGAACACGAGCGGCGCGCCATCGGTGGCGACCGCGTTCGTCGTGTCGTCCAGCCCCACGGAGTCGCTGCTGCTCACGTCGTACACCGCCGTGGCCGCGGCGACCACCTCGCCCGGCCCGGCCGTCTACGTACGGCCGGCGTCGGGGTCCGGACCGAGCGAGAAGGTGACCGTCCGCACGTGGGACCCGACGCACGACCTCGCAATCATCGTCCTTCCGGTGGGGCACCTGCCTGTGCTGCGGCCAGCGCCACGCCGGCCGGGACCGCAGCTCGGCCAGACAGTCTTCGCCGTCTCGGCCCTCGGCGGCGAGGGAGGCGCCATCGCTTCCGGTGAGATCGATGACGTTTCGAGCGCCGGGATCGCCAACGACATCCCGATCGGGCTCAGCTTCCAAGGGGCCCCGGTGGTCGACGCCCTGGGTGCTGTGCTCGGGGTGGCGTCGCGCACCTATGCGCCGCTCGGCTTCGCCCCCAGTGGCGTGTGGTTCGCGCCCTACGTCCGGATGGCGTGCGACCGGGTCCTGAGCTGCCCCGGCGGGTCCATCAGCTCGAGCAGTTGACCCGCCGCACACCCAAGAGGTCCAGCATGCCAGGAGGTTCAGCATGCCCAGGAGGTTCAGCCGTCGAGCAGCGCCCGGCGCTCCGTTTCGTTCACGCCTCCCCAGATGCCATGCGGTTCCCGGATGCGCAGGGCGTAGTCGAGGCAATCACGCCTGACGGCGCAGGATGCGCAGATCGCCTTGGCCTTGGCCTCCCGCGCCTCACGGTCGTCCTTGCGCTCGAAGTGTGACGGTGGGAAGAAGATCAGCGTGTTGGGCCCTCGGCAGGCCGCTCGGGCTTGCCACAGGTCCTCCAGTTGCTGCGCACTCACGGACGTGCTCCCCCTTTCGGCGCTGCAACCCTAGACCCGGCTGCGACGGCCGACAAGCCCGAAGTTGGGACCGGGATGCCGCCCTGACCAGCGCTTTCGGCAGGAATGCTTCATCGCCGGCCGCATTCGGCGCGGGGTCGGCCACGCCCAGGCACCGGATCCATCATGCCCCGACGTGACTAGGTTGGCATGCTACGCAGCGACCAAGCGGGTCGCGCCGCCGCCCTACAGGAGGTCCGTGCAGCCCCGAGCGTTTTGCTCGCAGTCGACGGTGGTCATCGTGGCGGGCAAGGGGGGAGTCGGCAAGACGACGGTGGCGGCAACGATGGCCCTGATGGCCGCCCGCGCCGGCCGGCGCGCCCTCGTCGTGGACGTTGAGGGGACGGCGGCGCTGCCGGCGCTCTTCGGCCGGGACGCGCCGCTCGGCTACGAGCCGGTCACCCTCGAAGCTGCGTCCGATGGCAGCGGTCCCGTCATCGGCCGCACGTTGACCCCCGACGATGCCTTGGCGGAGTACCTGGACGACCACGGCCTGCGCCGCGTGTCGAAGCGCATGACGGCGACCGGGACCCTGGAGCTGGTTGCTACCGCCATACCGGGGATCAAGGACATCCTCGTGCTCGGCAAGGTGAAGCAGCTCGAGCAGGCGGCTCCTTCCCAAGGAACGGACCTGATCGTGGTGGACGCCCCCGCCGCCGGCCACGCTGTGGGTTTCCTGGCGACGGCCCGCGGCCTGCTCGACGCCATCGGTGTCGGTCCCATCCGGGCGCAGTCCGCCGACGTGCTCGACCTGCTCACGGACCCGCGCCGCTGCCAGGTCCTGCTCGTGACGCTCCCCGAGGAGACGCCCGTCAACGAGGTCGTCGAGACGGCGTTCCTCCTCGAGGACCGCGTCGGCGTAAAGCTCGGTCCCGTCGTCGTCAACGGCATGATCCCCGTCCTCGACCTGCCCGACGACGTCGCCGGCGCGGCCGCTGAGGCCGGCGTGGTCCTCGACCCCGCAGCCCGCGGTGCCCTTTCGGCAGCCGCCCGGTTCCGCCGCCACCGCCAAGAGCTGCAGGCGCGGCAGGTCGAACGGCTGGCGGGGGCGTTGCCGCTGCCGCAGCTCCGCCTGCCGTTCCTCTGGACGACCGAGCTCGGCCGGCCGGAGCTGGGCGCCCTCGCCGACGCCCTGGCCGGCGCCGTGACCGACCTGCCGGACGCCGAGCCGCCCGAGACCGCCCAGCCGCCCGAGACCACCCAGCCGCCCGAGCCACCGGTCACCGGGACGCCCGAGCCCCCCAACGACGCCGGCCCGCCAGCGTGAGCACCCCCTCCCTCACCGACGCGCTGGCCGGCGCCGACGTAGTCATCTGCGCCGGCCCGGGTGGCGTCGGCAAGACCACCACGGCGGCAGCGGTCGCCGTCCACGCCGCCGCGAGCGGCCAGCGAGCGTGCGTAGTGACGATCGACCCTGCCAAGCGGTTGGCCGACGCCCTGGGGCTCGAGGCCCTCGGTAACGAGCCCCACCCGGTGGAGGGGCCCTGGGGGGACGGCGGCGGCCTCTGGGCCCTGATGCTCGATACCAAGTCGACCTTCGACACGCTGGTCCGCCGCTACGCCGCCGGCCCGCAGCAGGCGGGGGCGATCCTCTCCAACCCCTTCTACCGCAACATCTCGGGCGCGTTGTCCGGCACCCAGGAGTACATGGCCGTCGAGAAGCTCTACGAGTTGCACGACGAAGGCCGCTTCGACCTTGTGGTGGTGGACACCCCGCCGACGCGCCAGGCCCTCGACTTCCTCGATGCGCCCCGCCGGCTGATGCGGTTCCTCGACAACAGGATCTTCCGGGTGCTGATGATGCCGACCCGAGCGGGTCTGCGAGCGGTCAACGTCGCCACCCAGCTGCTGCTCCGGGTGATCTCACGGGTGGTCGGCGGCGAGGTGGTGGGACAGGCGCTCGCCTTCTTCACCGCCTTCGAGGGCATGGAGCAGGGGTTCCGGGACCGCACCGATCGGGTCGAGGCGCTGCTGCGGGCCGAGACCACCCGGTACGTGCTCATTGCGTCGCCGCGCGCCGCTGCCACCGCCGAGGCCTGCTACTTCGCCCGAAGGCTCGCCGCCGCCGGCATGGGCGTGGCCGCCGTCGTCGAGAACCGGGTGTTCCCGGACTACGGGCCTCCTCCGCCCGGCATCGACACGCCGAAAGCCGCCGCCCTCCCCAACTCCCGCTCTCTCTCAGCGCTTCTGGCCAACGCCGCTGAGCTGCACCGTGTGGCGACGAGCGAAGCAAGACACATCCGGGCTCTTGCGGCTGCGACCCCCGGTGCCCGTCTCGTCAGGGTGCCGTTCCTCACCGACGAGGTGCACGATCTCGTCGGCCTCTCGGAAGTTGCCGCCCACCTCTTCCCGGGGTCCTAGGAGAGCCGGCCCGTCCTAGCCCGTCCTAGCCCTCCTGCTCGCCGGGCTGGTCGGTCCGCTCGTCGAGGACGGTGATGGCCTGTTCGACGGTCTCGGTGACGGTCACGATGCGGTCGAAGCCGGTGGTCCGCAACAGCCGTACGAGCGTCGGGCGGTTGCACGCCACCACCACATCCCCACCGAGCTCCCGGGCGCGGCGAATGCCGCCGATCAGGGCACCGAGGCCCGCCGAATCGACGAACGGCACACCGGACATGTCGATGATCAGCTGCTTGCTCGATGCCATCTCCGCGAGGGCTTGGCGGAACTGGCTGACCGTGAACGCGTCGAGCTCCCCCACCGGTCGGACGATCGTGTAGCCCTCTGGCGTCTGGTCCTGCTGGATCGTGAGCACACTGCCTCCCGGCGTGACGGTACCCGGATGGTACCCAGCACCCGCACGGCGGTATCTTCCGCCTCATGGCCGACATCCTGATCGCCGCCGACAGCCCCGCTGTCTACCGGGAGGTGGCCTCGGTCCTCGCAGACCCTGGTACGACGGTCAGGTGGGTGCGCCGCGGCCAGGACGTCCACCCTGAGCACGACCGCCAACCCGCCGACCTCATCGTCGTCGACATGCAGATCGGCACCATGGGGGGCATCGCCGTCGCCATCGACGTGCGCCTCGAGGCCGACGCCGGCCGCCTGCTCCCCTGCCCGGTCCTCGTGCTGCTCGACCGGCGGGCCGACGTCTTCATGGCCCGGCGCAGCGGCGTGGACGGGTGGCTGCTCAAACCGCTCGACCCCATCCGCATCCGCCGCGCCGCCGCCACCCTCCTGCAAGCTGGGACCTGGTACGACGAGACGCTCATCCCCGAGCCGGTCCTCGTACCCGGCGTCTGACCCCATTCCAGCCGCCGGCCGGCACCCTCCGGGCTGCTAGCCTCGCTGGCTCCGGGAAGTAGCGCAGCTTGGTTAGCGCGCAGCGTTCGGGACGCTGAGGCCGCGGGTTCGAATCCCGCCTTCCCGACTGGTTTGCGGTACGGATGGTCAACAACCTCGCCGTCCAGGCCCTCGTCGCTGCGTGGGCGGCCAACAAGGCCATCGTGGACGAGCCGGCAGCACGAGCCGCCGTGGTCGAGGTGACCGAGCCGTGAGCCTCGCCACCCACCAAGAGGACCTGTTCGCCCTCGACCAGAACCCCCCCGACCCAGGATCGAACGCTGAGCTCCCCGCCTGTTTGGATGTCGGGCCGCCACCGGCGGGATGGCCACAGGCTCCCGGGCCCGAGGTCTACACCGGCCTGATCGGCGACATCGTCGCCGCTCTCGCCCCCCACACCGAGGCCGACCCGGTCGCCATCTTGGCTCAGAGCCTTGTCGCCGCCGGGGCGGTCATCGGCCGCGGCGCCCACTTCGCGGTCGAAGCGACCCGGCACCACCCCAACGAGTACGTGCTGTTGGTCGGCGAGTCCGCCAAGGCTCGCAAAGGCTCCTCGTGGGACCACGTCGCCCGGCTCCTCAACACCACCGACCCCGGCTTCGCCACCCGGACCTCCACCGGGTTGTCCTCGGGCGAAGGCCTCGTCTGGGCGTTGCGCGACCCCGCCGGGGCGGACCCCGGCGCCCCCGACCCCCGCCTGCTCGTGGTCGAGGCCGAGTTCGCCACCGTGCTCAAGATGACCTCCAGAGACGTCAACACCCTCTCACCGGTGCTGCGCTCCGCCTGGGACGGCCGCCCCCTCGCCCTGCTCACCCGCACCGCCCCCGCCCGGGCCAGCGCCGCTCACCTGGCGGTCATCGGCCATATCACCGCCTACCATCAACCCGGGGCCGGGCAGCACAGCTGTCCGGTCCCTGACCGCGCCTTTGCCTGTGACCCCAGCGCACCTTCGGTCGTCCGGTCGTGCGCCACCCCCATCCTCACCCCCAATGCCACCACCGTCCTCAACCAACCTGGCGCTCAACACTCGAGCGGCCCAAGCCCGACGACACCAATGCCTCGCTGCCCACTCCGAAGCCGTGGCCGACGCCCCTTCCCAGACGAGAACGCTCCCTGTCGCAGCCGAACGACAACTCGTCGTCCCGACCCCGCGCGCACCTCGGGCACCCAGCAGTACCGCCATCGACACGCCAGACGCCGCTTCCACTTGCCTGGACTTCAGTCACGAGATCCTACGTCGGAAGGTCCCCCTGGGAACCTCAGGCTGCCCCCCAGCTGTCGTACCAACGTGCGACATGGAACGACCGGCGCTTGCCCCTCCCCGCACAGCCGGCGGCAGCGCTCTTGCTGGCGGGTCGCCGACGTTCCCGGACGGCCCCTTGATGTGACACCCACTCTCGCCGGCGCGACAGTGCACCATGCAACCGCTCCCCGTGGGCGTGGCAACACTCCTTGCCGCCATGTTGACTTTCACCGCCACGGCACCTGCTGCCCTTGCAGCAGATTCGCAGGGCTACTTCTATGGCGCCGACGGCAATCAGCCGACCGCCAAAGGCACACAGGTCTTCTACAGCGAACCCACAGTGGGTGGAACTTTTGAGGCTACATTGCCGAAGTTGGCACTTGGACCAACGAAACTGGTTGCACGTCGGGTCGCGCGGTTAACTCCACAGATGTCACTGACGCAAACGCGAATTCGACAACGCTAGACGGTACACAGTATCCCACCGGCACGGCACTATATTTCTACGCTGCCGGGCCCGGCGCCTACTTTGGCTACCACCCAAGCGCAAGCTTATCTACCCAGGAAACTGAAGCCAACCAGTGGGGAATCGATCAGGCCAATTACGCACTTAGTCAGTACTCGACCCTCGGTCCGACCGTTCGTGACTATTACATATTCATGGATATCGAAAACCCCGGAACGGGCGTGTACAACGGATGGGACGAAGAAACGAACAACTGCGGAACGCTGACAGGCACGACGGCCATTCCCTACGCTGTCGATCGGTGGACATTCAACGGCTCTACAATACCATCAAGAATAGCGCCACGGCCTTCTTGGCGGGCGTCTACTCAAGTCAATCGTACTGGAACTATACATTCGGAACTGGGAGCAGTGGTTCGATCCCCAGCGTTGCCGAGGACGCGAGTGAGTCCGACCACGGCGTGGTTAGCCCAGGGCCGCAAGAGTGGTGTCAGTCCGGATACTAGATGGACAGGACACTCATGACGCGAGAAGGTCGGCATTACCGATCCGCCACAATGCAAGGCCTGGCTGCATGCGCAACAGCAGTTGCTCTCGCCGCTTGCGGCTCAAATGAAGTAAACTCTTTCCCTTTGTCCGGACCGAGCGGCAGTTCGTCGGCCCCTGCGTGCCACTCTCCCCAACTCCAAGGGTCGCGACACCTCCTTGACGTCGCTTCGACAATCACTTGGTTTCGCATCTCACTGATGAACACTGGTACTTCGATTTGCCAACTGAGCGGGTCACCCGAGATCGCTCTCGTGGGCAGCAACGGGTCTCCTTTCACCATGGTGAATCAAACGCCGGTCGGTTCTACCTCGACCCTTGACGTCGGGCCAAACTCCTCCGCCTATTTTGCATTAGGCATGGAAACCTGCGGTCCTGCGAACGGTGCGAGGACGAGCAGTGAACCGGTGACTTTGGCTATTACCCTTCCCGCGGACGTTGTCCGGTTGCCGTGGACTTTGTCGAGCACTTGTAAGCCGGCACTCGCCGTTTCGGTTTCGGGACTTGTCGCTTCACCAATGACGGCTGGGCCAGGCTTTCCGACTGGGGGCAGTCCGCCCCAGTCCATGCCTCCCGTCAGCGAGCCCGCCTCTGGAGGCTCGGGCGTCGGTGCCTCGGGCCAGGTATCGGGAACCAGCTAGCGGGAACCAGCTAGCGGAACCTTCCCGGATAGCCCAGGGTGAAGTGACGTTGTCGCAGGTCAGCCCCGCTGTTTGGCGCAGCGGGCTGTAGTGCCTAACTCAGGGCTTGGGGCGACGTCGCAGGTGCTTGGAGTAGCCCATCACCCGCACCGGCACCACCGTGGGCGCTCGCCCTGTCCCCTCTCGCCGGCCCGGCCTTCAACTGCCCGGAGGAGGTGGCGGTGGGGGCGGCGCCAAGACGGTCGCCGCAGCGGTCGCCGACCCCCCGCTCCCCGCCTCAACCGGGCCACCGCCCCCCTCGGCCGCCGGAGCGACCACCGGCATCACGGGCGCCGGCGCCGGCAACGGGGCGCTGTCGGCCTGGAGCTGCAGCACGCCGGCGGCGAGCATGGTCGAGTTGGGCACCTTGAGGAGCCCATCGTCGGTGCGCAGCGTGACGTACGCGAGGCTCACGTCGACGACCCAGGCATCGAAGAGACCACCGAGCGCACCCGAGCGCACCCTGATGTGGTCGCCCACGCTGAACGGGCGGCTGAGGATGAGCACCACGCCGGAGAACACGTTCCCCAGGCTGGGCTGGGCCGCGATGCCGAGGATGACGCCGGCGAGACCAGCGCCGATCAGCAGCTTGCCAATGCTCACGTCGAGCACGGCGAGCACCGAGAACGCCGTGATGATGTAGCCGAGCCCGGCGGTGAACATCCGGGTGGCGACCGCAGCGGAGGGGACTCCGCGCTGGCGCACCATGAGGTCGAGGGCCCGGGAGATCCGGAGGGTCGCGATCACGCCGAAGACCAGCGTCCCGACGGCGCACGCCGCGGCGATCACCACCGGATCGATGGCGTGCTTCCTGATGTCCCCGTAGCCGCTGCCGATGACGAGGCCGGCGAGGGCGATGGCGCCGGCGACGCTGCCGATCAGCAGGTTGCGCCCGCGCTCGCCGGCGAACGGCCTCCTCATCCATTCGAGCTCGAGCCGCCGGAAGATTCCCCGATCAGGCATTCCGGACCCGGAGGAGCCAGTAGGCGGCGACCAGCACGATCGCCGTGAACAGGCACAGGTCGCCGAAGCCGGCCCACGCGGTGAGGCTGTGCTGCGGGTTGCGCCAGATCACCCCGTATACCTGGGCGCCGGCCAGCGTCGGCCAGTACTCGTCGATGACCTCGCTCCACGACAGCGGCAGGGCGCTGAGGATGGCCGGGAGCACGAAGAGAAGTGCCACCATCACGGATATGGCGGCCGCTGTGCTCCGCACGAGGAAGCCGATGCCGCACGCCAGCAGGGCGATCACGGCCAGGTACAGGCCGGCACCGAACAAGGCCCGCAGGACGTGGGCGTCACCGATCGACGCCTGCGGGGCGGAACCCCCGATCGCCAGCTGACCGAGGAAGAAGGCGGCGAAGGCAATGACCTCGCCGGCGACCAAAGCGGTCAGCGTGACGGTTGCGGACTTGGCCGCCATCAGGCGGCCCCGGCACGGTATGGCCGTGAGGCTGGTGCGGATCATCCCGGAGCTGTACTCGCCCGTGACCGCCATGGCCCCGAGCACAGCCATCACGAGCTGCACGATGCCTAGAGCGCTCAGGCTGATGGCGGTGGGGTCCCAGTTGACCACGGCGGCGGGACGGTGTTGGTGGTAGAGCCCCGCGACGAGGTGGGCGATGAGCACGCCGAGACCGACCCCGAGCAGGACGGCGACGCCGAGGGTGACCCAGGTGGAGCGGAGGCTGCGCAACTTGAGCCATTCCGAGGCGAGCGCGTTCGCGACTGTGGCGTGCGGTGCGCCCGATGCCGGAGCGGCGGGAGTCGGTGACGCCGCGCTCATGACCGGCGCTCCGGCGGCCACGCGGGCCCCGAGCCGGCAGCGGCCCGGCCGCCGCCGGCGCTGTCCCCGCCCACCACCCCGGCAGCGAAGCTCCCCGGTGGCCCGATCGCCGCGCTCGTGGTCGCAAACTCGGACTGGTCCCGGGTCAACTCCATGAACGCCTCCTCGAGCGATGCCCGCTGCGGGGTGAGCTCCTCGAGCGGGATGCCCGCTGCGAGAGCCTCCTCACCGACCCGGTCCGACGGCATGCCGGTGACGACGAGCCCCCCGCCCGGCGCCGGCTTGGTGGCAGCCCCGGCGGAGGTCAGCCGTGTCGCGAGCGCTGCGTCGTCCCGGCTGCGGACGAGTACCGAACGGGCGCTGCTGCCGACGAGCTCCTCCACGCTCGCGTCGGCGATCAGGCGGCCACGACCGATGACGACCAGGTGGTCGGCGGTGAGCGCCATCTCGCTCATGAGGTGGCTGGAGACGAGCACCGTGCGGCCCTCGCTCGCAAGACTGCGCATCAGCTGTCGGATCCACTGGATGCCCTCGGGGTCGAGCCCGTTGACCGGCTCGTCGAACATCAGCGTTCCGGGGTTGCCCAGGAGCGTGCCCGCGACGCCGAGGCGTTGGCTCATCCCGAGGGAGAAGCCGCCGACCCGCTTGCCGGCAACCTGCTCGAGACCGACCAGCCGGAGCACCTCGATGACCCGTTTGCGGGGGATGCCGTTGCTCAGGGCAAGCGCGTCGAGGTGTGCCCGCGCCGTGCGACCGCCCGCCACGGCCTTGGCGTCCAGCAGTGCACCGACCTGCGTGAGGGGGGCGGGGATGTCGCGGTAACGGCGCCCGCCGACAGTCGCAACGCCGGAGTCGGGGTTGTCCAGTCCAAGGATCATGCGCATGGTCGTCGTCTTGCCGGCGCCGTTGGGCCCGAGGAACCCGGTGACCCTGCCGGGGAGCACGCTGAACGACAGGTCGTCCACCGCCTTGGTCTTGCCGTAGTGCTTGCTCAGGTGCTCGGCGACGATCACGGGTGCTCCTGTCGCGGGATGGCGTAGGCGTCGGTGCAGGCCGGGGGCCGAAGATCGAAGGTGGGCTAGCGCAACAACTTCTCGCCCCAGGAGCTGGCATGGGAGTTGGCGTTGTAGTTGCCGATGCCACGGTAGCCGCAACGCTCGTACAGGCATGCCGGGGGCGATGGTCCGCAGCCCGCCGCCGGCGACAACCTCGCCGGCCGTCGTCCTGCAGACCAGGTAGATCCCGCCAGGCGGCGCCAACTCCGAGGGCTCGAGCGGCACGCCTCTGGGGCCCGGGCCGCAAGACCAGGGGGTCCGCCGGCGAGAAGCGCACCTCCACCGGCGCCATCATGGCAACTTGACGATCTCCGCCATCTCGAGGCCCGCCTCGGTCGGATTGTTCACAACGCGGACGCCGGCAGCCGCGAGGGCTTCCATCTTCGCCTGGGCGGTACCTTTCGACCCGGAGATGATCGCCCCGGCGTGGCCCATCTTCTTACCGGGCGGCGCGGTCACGCCGGCGATGTAGGCGACGACGGGCTTGGTCACCTTCTCTGTGATGAAGGCTGCCGCCCGCTCCTCCTCGATGCCGCCGATCTCGCCGAACATCGCTATCGCCTTGGTCTCCTCATCGGCCTGGAACGCGGCCAGGCAGTCCACGAAGTTGGTCCCCGGCACAGGGTCGCCGCCGATGCCCACGCAGGTGGTCACGCCCACGCCGAGCTGCTCGAGCTCGTAGAGCGCCTGGTAGGTGAGCGTGCCCGAGCGGCTCACGATCCCCACGGGACCGCCCGCCAGCGCGATCTCGCCGGCGGTGATGCCGATGTTTGTCTTCCCGGGGCTGATGATCCCCGGGCAGTTGGGACCGAGCAGGCGCGTCCCGGGGTGGTCCCGGCGGAGGGTGGCGTAGACGCGCGCCTCGTCGTGTGCCGGTATCCCCTCGGTGATGCACACCACGAAGGGGACTCCCGCCCCAGCTGCTTCGAGGATTGCGTCGGGCGCGAACCTGGGCGGCACTGATACGAAGCTGGCGTCGGCCCCGGTGGCAGCGACGGCCTCGGCGACCGTGTCGAAGACGGGAATGCCGTCCACGTCCTGGCCGCCCTTGCCAGGGGTCACCCCGGCAACGACCTTCGTCCCGTAATCCCGGTTGCGCAGCGCGTGGAAGCGACCCTGCCCGCCGGTGAGACCCTGCACCACGACCTTCGTGTGCTCGTCGACGAAGATGCTCATCGTTCGCTCCCCTCTGCGAGTGCGACTGCCTTGCGGGCCGCCTCCAGCATGGTCGGTCGGGAGATCAGGCGGTCCGATTCCACCTCTCGCAGGATCTCCCGCCCCTCGTCGGCGTTGGTGCCGTCGAGTCGGATGACGATGGGCGACCCTATGCTCACACGCCCCAGTGCAGTTACGATCCCCCTGGCCACCTCCTCGCCGCGCGTGATTCCCCCGAAGATGTTGATGAATATGGACCTGACATCGGGGTCCGAGTTGATGACCTCCAGGGCGTTGGCCATCACGTCCGCGTTGGCGCCGCCGCCGATGTCGAGGAAGTTGGCGGGGCGACCGCCCACCTGGTTGACGACGTCACACGTGCTCATCGCCAGGCCGGCGCCGTTGGCGATGATGCCCACCTCCCCCTCGAGCCCGACGTACTGCAGGCCCTTGCTGCGGGCGAGGCGCTCCCGGTCGTCGAGCTCGTCGATGTCCCGGAACTGCGCCCACTCCGGGTGCCGGAAAGCGGCGTTGTCGTCGAGGGTCACCTTGGCGTCGAGGGCGTGGACCTGCCCCTCCTTCGTGAGCACCAGGGGGTTGATCTCGACGAGGTCGGCGTCACCCTCGTCGTAGCAGCGGTACAGCTTCTGGAGGATGTCGACCGCCCCCTCGGTGGCGCGCGCCGGCAGGGCGGCCTCCTCGACCAGCTGTCGGGCTAGCGCCTCGCTGAAGCCGACGGCGGGGTCGATGTGCATCCGGGCGATCGCCGCAGGGTCTTGCTCGGCGATCGTCTCGATCTCCACGCCGCCCTTGGCCGAGACCATTGCCAGGTGGGCCTTGGCGCCCCGGTCGAGGGTGAAGCTGGCGTAGTACTCCTCGGCGATGTCCGTGGCGTGCTCCACCCAGAGCCGGCGTACCACGTGGCCCTTGATGTCCAAGCCGAGGATGTTGCCGGCGTGGAGGCGGACCTCCCCGGCGTCGGCGGCGAGCTTCACGCCGCCGGCCTTGCCGCGCCCGCCCACCTGGACCTGCGCCTTCACCACCACGGGGTAGCCGGAGGCGTCAGCGGCGGCTACGGCCTCCTCGACGGTGTCGGCGACACCACCGGCCGACACCGGGATCCCGAAGCGGGCGAAGTACTGCTTGCCCTGGTACTCGAACAGATCCAACGTCGTCTCCTTGGTCTTTCTTGGGGGGGAGAAAGGGGACCGCTCGTCAACTCGCGCCAGCGGTCTCCCGAGCGTCGAGCGCGGCCTCGAGCCAGCCCGTGATGGCTGCGAGCGGGGCACCGGGAGTGAAGATCTCCGCCAGGCCGGCGTCCTTCAGCGGCGTGACGTCCGTCTCGGGGATGACTCCCCCGCCGAACACCAGCACGTCCCCCGCCCCCGTCTCCCGCAGCAACTGGACCACTCTCGGGAACAGGGTCAGGTGCGCCCCGGACAGGCTCGACAAGCCGACGGCGTCGGCGTCCTCTTGCAGCACAGCGTCGACGATCTGCTCGGGAGTCTGGTGCAGGCCGGTGTAGATCACCTCGAAGCCCGCCTCGCGCAACGCCCGGGTGATGACCCTCGCGCCCCGGTCGTGGCCGTCCAGGCCGGGCTTGGCCATCACGACCCGATAGTGGCGGTGCATTG
This sequence comes from Acidimicrobiaceae bacterium, assembly GCA_027320105.1. Taxonomy (GTDB): domain Bacteria; phylum Actinomycetota; class Acidimicrobiia; order Acidimicrobiales; family Palsa-688; genus JAKAQB01. Next base: position 22,345 of record DAHVMA010000090.1, read on the forward strand.
GACCCGATGATACGCAGCGGCCCTCCGACCGGCGCCAACCCGGGTGCACCCCCGAAGGCACGACACGGCTGGCTGGCAGCGGGTGGCGACACGAAAGATCCGAACTGTGAGTGATAAGTGCACAGCCTGTGTAGTTTCCACTCACAGTTGACGTGGCTGCCCCCGGCTGTCCCCCGTTCCATCGCTCATCGCATCGGGGCGACCGCGTGGGGTGACCGCGTGGTGTGACCGCTGGACGCCGGCCCAGGCCACGCCCGCCGCCGGCGCTGCCGCCGGCGATCAGCCCGCCGCCCTCGCCAGGGGCGCCAGGTGCAGCAGCAGGTGCTTGTCGCCGAGACCCGGGAAGCGCACCGTCGCCTCAGCCTTCTCCCCCTCTCCCCGCACATCGATGACGACCCCCTCGCCCCACTTGCCGTGGACGACCGAATCGCCGGCGCGCAGGCCGAGCGCCTCGGCGCCTGTTCCCCTCACCGGCGTCGCCTGGCGCCCACGGCGCACAGCGGCCTCTACGATCTCCTCGCGCGACGGGGCGAAGGACGCCCGTGAGCTGCCCGAGCGCACCGGGCGGTGCCCGCCGCCGGCCGGGCGGACCAGGCCGTCGGGGATCTCCTGCAAGAACCGCGACGGCGGGTTGTACTGGGTTTGGCCCCACAGGTTGCGGCACCAGGCGTGCGAGAAGTAGAGCCGCTCCTTCGCCCGGGTGATCCCCACGTAGGCCAGCCGGCGCTCCTCCTCCAACTCGTCGGGCTCGCCGAGGGAGCGGAGGTGCGGGAAGACTCCATCCTCCATTCCGATCAGGAAGACCACCGGGAACTCGAGACCTTTGGCGGTGTGCAGGGTCATGAGCAGGACCTGGGAGCTGTCGGCGTCGACCTCGTCGGCATCGGCCACCAGGCTCACCTCTTCGAGGAAGGCGTCGAGGTCGGGCGCCTCACGGGCGGCACCGACGAGCTCCTCCAGGTTCTCGATCCGGCCGTGGGACTCGACGGTGTCCTCGGCTTGGAGCTCGGCGAGGTAGCCGGTGCGCTGCAACACCGCCTCGATCAGCTCCGCTGGACCAACCAGCCCGTCGCCGCCGTAGGGCCCGCCCCCCGCCGGCGCCGCCCCGCCCCCCGCCGGCGC
>DAHVMA010000106.1:0-25624 GCA_027320105.1 Acidimicrobiaceae bacterium
CTCCCACCACCATCACTCCCACCACCTGACCCGAGGAGACCACCGTGAAACACCGCATCCTGTCCCTCCTGGCCGGCGCCACCCTCCTCGCCGGGGCCGGCGTCGCCACAGCGGCGCCGAGCGCCGCCGCGCCCCGCAAGCCTGTCGACAGCTACGTCTTTGCGTCCAAGCAGACCGGCAAGACGCTGCTCGTCGCCTACGCCGCCAAGCCCGCCGCGGCCGGCGTGAGGAGCGCGACGTGCTCCATCCACGCCAAGCCGACGCTCAAGCTCCCCAAGCCCTACTACTACAGCTTCCCACCACAGCACTTCGCGCTGCCGACGGCGAAGCGCAGCTACCACTGGATCGGGGCGCTCACCCTGCCGGCCCAACCCGCCACCATCACCATCGGGCACGTCTGGGTCACCTGCAGCTAGGAGGCTGGGACACCGCCCGGCTGGCTGGAGCTCGGTGCATTCGGTGTACCTCGGGAGATTCAGGCCCGGAAACGGCATCGAGTGCACCGACCTTTCCCGCCGTCCCTCCGCCGGCCCCTCGTGGCCGTCAGGGAAGAGGGCCGGCGGCGGTGGCGGCGCCGGCCGGCTCGTGCAACGAGCTGTACAGGGCGACGGCCACCGACTCCGGGAGCCAACCCAACTCCCGCAGCTCGGCCAGCGACGCCGTCCTCACGGCGCTGACACCGCCCAGCTCGGACACGAGCCGCTTGCGCCGGGCAGGCCCGAGCCCGGGGATGCCGTCGAGGGCGGAGGCGGTCATCCGCTTGGCCCGCAGGCTGCGGTGGTAGGTGATGGCGAAGCGGTGCGCCTCGTCGCGGACCTGCTGCAGCAGGTACAGCGCCTCCGACGTGCGGGGTATGCGGACCGGGTCGGCCCGGCCGGGAAGGAACACCTCCTCGAACTGCTTGGCGAGCGACGCCACCGGTATCTCCTCCTCCAGGCCGAGCTCCTCCAGCACCCTTGCCGCCACCCCTAGCTGGCCCTTGCCACCGTCCACCAGCAGCAGCTGGGGCGGGTAGGCGAACCGGCGCTTGCGATCCTCGACCGGCTTGTCCCGTTCGCTGAGGTAGGCGGTGAGCCGGCGGGTGAGAACCTCCTCCATCGCGGCATAGTCGTCGTTGCCCTCCACGGTCCGTACCTTGAACCGGCGATACTCGGCCGGACGCGGCATGCCGTCCTCCATCACCACCATCGACCCGACATAATCGGTGCCCTGCAGGTGGCTCATGTCGTAGCACTCGATCCGCAGCGGCGCCTCGGGCAGGTCCAGGGCGTCTTGGAGGGCGTTGAGCGCCCGCGCCCGGGCGTTGTGGTCGGAGGCACGCTTCAGGCGGTGCCGGGTGAGCTCCTCCTTGGCGTTGCGGGTCACCATCTCGAGCAACGCCCGCTTCTCCCCGCGCTGCGGCACCCGCAGCTCCACGTTGTGACCGGCCCGGGCCGCTGGGTTGACGCTGCGCTCCACCCGGTAGCGGTCGCTTGCCGCCCACCACTCGACGTCGCCGACGGCGCCGGCGTGGCCGGCCGCCTCCTGGCGCCCCGCCGCCAGCCACTCCTCGAGCACGCCGCACTCCTCCGGCATCTCCGCCACGACGACCAGCGGCGGCACGCCGAGCGGGGCGTCGGCGTAGTGCTGCTCGATCACCTGGCCCACCAGCTGGGCGGCGGTGAGGTCATCGACCTTGTCGACGATGAACCCCTTGCGGCCTACGACCCTCCCCCTCCGGACGTAGAACACCTGGACGGCCGCCTCCAACTCGTCCTCGGCGAGCCCGAAGCAGTCGAGGTCATCCGCCCGCTGGGTGACCATCTGCTGCTTCTCGATGGCCTTGCGCACGGCCAGGAGGCGATCGCGCAGGCGGGCGGCGCGCTCAAACTCCAAACCGGCGGACGCCTCGGCCATCTCCGCCTCCAGGCGGTGCAACACCGGCTGGGTGTCGCCGTCGAGGAAGGCCAGCAGCTCCCCGACGAGGAGGTCGTACGGCTCGTGGTCGACGGCACGCACGCACGGGCCGCTGCACTTCTCGATGTGGAACAGCAGGCACGGCCGGCCCTGGCGCTCGTGGGCGCGGAACTTGCTGTCGCTGCACGTACGGATCGGGAATGTCCGCAGCAGCGAGTCGAGTGTCTCCCGAATGGCGTAGGCGTGGGCGTACGGCCCGAAGTAGCGGCTGCCCTTGTCCTTCGCGCCCCGCCTGACCATCGCCCTCGGCCACTCGTCGGACACCGTGACCGCCAGGAACGGGTAGCTCTTGTCGTCCCGCAGGCGGACGTTGAAGCGCGGCTTGTGCTGCTTGATGAGGCTGTACTCGAGCATGACGGCCTCGACATCGTTGCGGACCTGGATCCACTCGACGGTCTCGGCCGACGCCACCATCTGGGCGGTCCGCGGCGGGAGGTGGGCCGCATTCTGGAAGTAGTTGGACAGCCGGCTGCGCAGCGACTTGGCCTTGCCCACGTATATGACCCGGCCGTCCCGATCGCGGAACTGGTACGAGCCAGGAGCGTCCGGGATCGTCCCCGCCGGCGGTCGATGGAGCACGTTCCCATCCTGGCGCGAGGACCGCTCGTCGCGGGGCCGGCGGATCGACGTGGGTTCAGCGTTCCAGGAGGCGGGCGAGGAATTTCCCCGTGTAGCTCTCCGGCGTCTTGGCGACGTGCTCCGGCGTGCCCTCGACCACCACCGTCCCGCCCCCGTCCCCGCCCTCCGGGCCGAGGTCCACGATCCAGTCCGCCGTCTTGATCACGTCGAGGTTGTGCTCGATGACCAGCACGGTGTTGCCCTGGTCCACCAGCCGCGACAGCACCGCCAGCAGCTTGCGCACGTCCTCGAAGTGCAGCCCGGTCGTCGGCTCGTCCAGCACGTACATGGTGCGGCCCGTCGACCGCTTCGACAGCTCCGACGCCAGCTTGATCCGCTGGGCCTCCCCGCCCGACAGCGTCGGCGCCGGCTGGCCGAGCCGCACGTACCCGAGGCCGACGTCGACCAGCGTCTGCATGTGGCGGGCGATCACCGGCTGGTTGGCGAAGAACTCGAGCCCCTCGCTGCACGGCATGTCGAGCACCTCGGCGATGTTCTTGCCCTTGAAGGTGATGTCCAGGGTGTCGCGGTTGTAGCGGTCGCCCTTGCACACCTCGCACGGCACGTACACATCAGGCAGGAAGTGCATCTCGATCTTGATGGTCCCGTCGCCGGCGCACGCCTCGCAGCGGCCCCCCTTCACGTTGAAGCTGAACCGGCCCGGCAGGTACCCGCGCACCTTGGACTCGGTCGTCGACGCGAACAGCCGCCGGACGTGGTCGAAGGCGCCCGTGTAGGTCGCCGGGTTGGACCGCGGCGTCCGACCGATCGGCGACTGGTCGATGCTGATCACCTTGTCCAAGGCGTCGGCACCCTCGATCCGGCGGTGCCGCCCCGGCGGCTCCTTGGACCGGTAGATGCGCTGCATCAACGCCTTGAGGAGGATGTCGTTGACGAGCGTGGACTTGCCCGATCCGCTCACCCCGGTCACCGCGACCATGCAGCCGAGTGGGAGCTCGACGTCGACGTCCTTCAGGTTGTGCTCACGAGCGCCCCGCACCGTGAGGCAGCCCTTGGGCTCACGTCGGATGGCCGGCACCGGGATGTGGCGCCGTCCCGTCAGGTACTGGCCGGTGACCGACCGCCGTTCCTTCAGCAACTGGGCGACGGTCCCGCTGACGACGACCTGCCCGCCGTGCTCCCCCGCCCCTGGCCCGATGTCGACCACGTGGTCGGCGACCCGGATGGTGTCCTCGTCGTGCTCCACCACGATCACCGTGTTGCCCAGGTCGCGCAGGCGCAGCAGCGTGTCGATCAGCTTGCGGTTGTCACGCTGGTGCAACCCGATCGACGGCTCGTCGAGCACGTACAGGACCCCGACGAGGCCGCTGCCGATCTGGCTCGCCAGCCGGATCCGCTGCGCCTCCCCGCCGGCGAGCGTCGCCGCCGAACGGTTGAGCGTCAAGTAGTCGAGCCCCACGTCGAGCAGGAACTGCATCCGGGCCTGGATCTCCTTCAGGACCCGGTCGGCGATCATGTGGTCGCGCTCCGACAGCCGCAGGGCGGCCATGTCCCGGGCGGCGTCGCGCAGCGACAGGTCGCACAGCTGGTTGACGTTGTGGCCGGCGACGGTCACCGCCAGGCTCTCCGGCTTGAGGCGCGCCCCGCCGCACGCCTGGCAGGGCACCTCCCGCATGTAGCCCTCGATCGCCTCCCGCATGCTGTCGGACTCGGCTTCTGAGTGCCGGCGCTGCAGGTAGGGGACGACGCCCTCGTAGTGGGTGTGGTACGAGCGGGTCCGACCGTAGCGGTTGCGGTACTGGACGTGGATCTGCTTGCTGCCCGAGCCGTAGAGGACCACCTTCTGGTCGGCCTTCTTCAACTGGCGCCAGGGCATGGCCTGCGAGATCCCGTAGCCGGCGCAGACGGCCTCGAGCACGCGACCGAAGTACTCCCCCCGCGCCCCCGCCCAGGGGCTCACGGCACCATCGGCGATCGACAGGTCGGGGTCGGGCACCACCAGCTCGGGGTCGACCTCGAAGCGGGTCCCCAACCCGTCGCAGGTGGGGCAGGCCCCGTACGGCGAGTTGAAGGAGAAGTTGCGCGGCGCCGGTTCGTCGAAGCTCCGGCCGTCGACCGGGCAGGCCAGGTGCTGGCTGAAGGTCAGCACCTCCGGCTCGGCCTCGCCCTCGCTGGGCACGATCTGGACCTCGGCGATGCCCTCCGCCAGGCGCAGGGCGGTCTCGAGCGAGTCCGTGAGGCGTCGCTCGATGCCCTCCCGCTTGACCAGGCGGTCCACGACGACCTCGATGGTGTGCTGCTCGTAGCGCGCCAGCTTGGGCAGGTCCGTGAGCTCGTGGACCTCGCCGTCGATCCTCGCCCGGCTGAACCCCTGGCCGGCGAGCTCCTCGAGCAGGCTCTGGTACTCGCCCTTGCGCCCGCGCACCACCGGCGCCAGCACCTGGAAGCGAGTCCCGTCGGGGAGCTCGAGGATGCGGTCGACGATCTGCTGCGGAGTCTGGCGGGACACGACCACGCCGTGTTCGGGGCAGTGCGGGACGCCGATCCGGGCGTACAGGAGGCGGAGGTAGTCGTAGACCTCGGTGATCGTCCCGACCGTCGAGCGCGGGTTGCGCGACGCCGACTTCTGGTCGATCGAGATCGCCGGCGACAGGCCCTCGATGAAGTCCACGTCCGGCTTGTCCATCTGGCCGAGGAACTGCCGGGCGTAGCTCGACAGGGACTCGACGTAGCGCCGCTGCCCCTCGGCGTAGATGGTGTCGAACGCCAGCGAGCTCTTGCCCGAGCCCGACAGGCCGGTGAAGACGATCAGCCGGTCCCGTGGCAGCTCGAGGGAGATGTTCCGCAGGTTGTGCTCCCTCGCCCCGCGTACGACGAGCTTGCCGGCCACCCCGCCCAGCCTACCAGCGAACGTACGTTCGCATCCAGCACCGCACCCGGACAGCGCCCGTCGGCACAGCGACTATCGCGGGAAACTGCCCAAACAACGTGTCGGAGCTTGCCCGCGCGACGTTCCCTTACCGCGAACCACCAAGTCGAGCCCCACATCGGCCCCGGCTACTCTGCGATCAGGGGAAAGTCGGTTTCAGCCGATGGTTTCGTCCGTAGCGGGGGCCAGGACCTCCAACGTCGGGTTGCGGATGGCCAGCGCCCCGTCGTAGTCGCCGACCATGCCTTCGGCGGACAGGCGCGCCGAGGGTTCAACGCCCTCGACCCTGCCCCGGCTGAACACGAGGTTTATGCCCCCCGTCTCGTCCTCCAGCCGGCAGATCAGCACCTGGATGCCGTCACGGGGCTGGATCTCCACCGACTTCACCACGCCGGCGACCCGCCCCCGCTGGCGATACTCGAGAGCGTCGACCGGGACACGGCCGGGCACATCCATCGTCGGCACCGCCTTGTGCTTGGCGCGCTTGTCGGCCTCGTGGCGGCCCTTGCGCTCGTGATTGTCCACCGCCCTGCGGGCCGCCATCCCTGCGAGGCGCGCCTCAACGGCCGCGTCCGAGAGCTGATAGGGCACGATCATGGCGTTGACGTTGGGGACGTCGGAGAGCACCAGGGCAATCCTGTCGGCGGTGCGGTCGTGTAGGACGCGGGCGCTGAAGCCACCCGACTCCCGCCGGGGCAGCAGCACGGAGACGTAGGTGTCACCGTCGAGGTAGCCCTCGACCAGGCCGAGGGTGGCCCGCCCGAGGCGACGGTCAGGACAGTCGAGGATCTCGAGCGGCACGTGCACGCCGGCCTCCCGCCACGACTCCTCCAGGGCCCGAGCCTGGGAGGGGTCGATCCGGAAGTGCACCACCCGCAGCGCGTCCGGCACCAGCGCCCGGGCGTAGCGCAGGGCATGCACCGTCGCCAGGTCGAGCTGGTCCGCAAGCAGGACCGCCACGTGGCGGTCCAGGCGAGGCGCCTCCGTCGCCCGCCCGGCGCCGATCCGCAGGAACTCCTCCTCATGCCGGTACCGCCGGTTGATGCGGATGAAGCTGTACACGAGGATCGGGAACAGCACGACCACCAACCAGGCGCCCTGGGTGAACTTGGTGTAGGCGAAGATCACGACCACCACTCCCGACAGCCCGGCGGCGAAGCCGTTTATCACCTGCTTGTGCTTCCAGCCCTGCTCTCGGGTGCGGCGGTGGTAGCGCACCATGCCGGCGCCGGCCATGGTGAAGCCGGTGAAGACACCGATCGCGTACACGGCGACGAGGCTGTCGACGTTGGAGTTGCTGGCCACGAGCAGGGCGACGCCGATGGCGGTGAGGACGACGATCCCGTTGGAGAAGGCCAGGCGGTGCCCCCGCTTCGTCAGCCACCGGGGCAGGAAGGAGTCGTGGGCGACGAAGCTGGTGAGGAACGGGAACCCGTTGAAGCTGGTGTTGCCGCCCGTGTAGAGGATGGCGACGTTCGACACGATGACGAGCAGGTAGAGGACCCGGCCGATCGCCCCGTGCCCGAAGACGTACTGCGCCTCCTGAGCGACGACGGTCGGCGAGCCGGCGGCGTAGGGCACCGCGTGCGTGATGTGCGCCAGCAGGGACACGCCGACCACCAGGCTGCCCAGGCAGACCGACATGACCACGAGCGTCCGCCGGGCGTTGCGCCCAGAAGGTGGGCGGAACGCCGACACACCGTTGGAGATGGCCTCGAGACCGGTGAGGGACGAACCACCGTTGGCGAAGGACTTGAGCATCACGAAGACCGAAGCGCCCATGAGCAACCCGACGTTGGGGGCATGGCCGATCGACACGGCGCCGTGCACGTGGAAGTTGTGGGCGTGAAGGTCGCCGAGCGCCGCCTCGACCAACCCGACGACGATCATCGCCCCCATGAAGAAGATGAACAGGTAGGTCGGCAGGGCGAACATCCGGCTGGCCTCCCGGAGGCCCCGCAGGTTGCCATACGCCATGACCAGGACCACCACAACACTGATGTACACCGAGTCGGGCAGCAGGCTCGGCACGGCAGAGGTGAACGCAGCGGTGCCGGCCGCCACCTGGACAGCCACCGTGACGCTGTAATCGATGATCAGGGCGGCGGCCGCCACCTGGGCCACGCGCGGCCCGAAGTTCTCCCGGGACACCATGTAGCTGCCGCCAGTCTTCGTGTACACCATGACGACCTCCCGGTAGGAGAGGGTCACGAAGAACAGCACCAGGATCACCGCCGCGGTGACGGGCAGGAGCAGGGTGAAGGCCGCCACCCCGACCGCCGGGATGAGAATCCGCAGCATCTCCTCGGAGCCGTACGCCGTCGAGGAGATGCAGTCGGGGGACAACACCCCGAGGGCGGCGATCTTGCCGAACCTCTGCTCGTGGAGCTGCTCGGAGGTCAGGGGCGAGCCGAGGACGAGGTTCTTCAGCCGGTAGGAGAAGGTCTCGGGCAGCTGGCTCGGCTCCGAGAGCGGCAGCGGGGCGGGCGCGACTGCGGTCTCCGAAGGCGAGTTGGAGGTGGTCGTCACACACACAGTAAAGCCTGGCGCAGACCCAGGCGCGGCGGCTGGCTCCGGCGTGCCCTCGTCGGGGCCGGATGGTGTGCGCTTGTGCTGGACGCCCGCCGCGTGTTCCGATGGGCGGATGCACGTCATCGTGGTCGGCTGCGGCCGCGTCGGCTCGGAGCTGGCCAGCTCCCTGTCAGCGGGTGGCCACGAGGTAGTCGTCATGGACAAGCGGGCCGAGGCGTTCCGCCGGCTGCCAGACGGGTTCACAGGCCGCACCGTCGTCGGGCTCGGCTTCGACCGCGACACGCTCCGGACTGGGGGCATCGACGAGGCCGGCGCCCTGGCGGCCGTCACCAGCGGTGACAACTCCAATGTCCTCACCGCCCGCATCGCCCGCGAGTACTTCCACGTCCCCAACGTCGTCGCACGGATCTACGACCCCCGCCGCGCCATCATCTACCAGCGGCTGGGCATCCCGACGGTGGCGACGGTCACCTGGACCGTCGACCAGGTCGCCCGCCGCCTCCTCCCCGACCAGGTGGTGACCGAATGGGCCGACCCCACCGGCCAGGTGGTGCTGGTCGAGCGGACCCTCCCCCGCACGTGGGTGGGCCGGTCCCTCGACGACCTCGAAACCCCCGACGTCGCCCGCCTCGTCACCGTCAGCCGGGCAGGACTCCCGCGAGTCGCCCGCCCGGGGATGATCGGCCAGGAGGGCGATGTCATCCACCTCGCCGTCCGCAAGGACTCCCTCGACCAGGTGCACCGCGAGCTTGGGGAGGAAGCGTGAAGGCGGTCATCGTCGGCGCAGGCCACGTCGGCGTGTTCCTCGCCGAGGACCTGCGCGCCGCTGGCCACGACATCACGGTGCTCGAGCAGGACCCGCGCCTCGTCGCCGGCCTGTCCGAGACCTACCCCGACGTCCGTTGGGTCGCCGGCGACGGCTGCGAGTACTCGACCCTCGACCACATAGGCCTGGCCGAGACCGACGTCGTCGTAGCCGCCACCGGTGATGACGAGGACAACCTGGTCGTCTCCCTGCTGGCCAAGCAGGAGTTCGCCGTCCCCCGCGTCGTCGGCCGGGTGAACCACCCGAAGAACGAGTGGATGTTCAACCAGACATGGGGCGTGGACGTGGCTGTCTCGACGCCGCACCTGCTGTCGGCCGTGGTCGAGGAAGCGGTGAGCGTGGGCTCGCTCGTGCGGCTGCTGCGTCTCGACGCGTCGGGTGTGAGGCTGGTCGAGGTAACGCTGTCGGGCACCTCAGCCGCCCGCGGGCGGGACCTGGCGTCCCTGGGCATGCCGCGCGACGCCATCGTCGTAGCAATCGTCCGGCGCTCCCACGTCGTGGTCCCCCGAGGCGACACCCGGGTCGAGGCCGGCGACGAGGTCCTCGTCCTCGTGAGCCCGGAGGCCGAGGACCAGGTCCGGCAGTTGCTGACCGGGGCGGAGGGGGCGCCCGCGCCGTAGCCGGCGGGCGGGGTCGGGCCGGCGGGCGGGTCAGGGGTGCGATGGTGCAGGTGGATCGGCGTGCGAGGCTCAGCCCGACTGTGAGCCGGCGAGCTCCCGGAGCTCGGCGCGAAGGTCGGCGATCTCGTCGCGCAGCCGGGCGGCGTACTCGAACCGGAGATCCGCCGCCGCGTCCCGCATCTCCTCCTCGAGCGTCGAGATGAGCCGGGCCAGCTCACTGTGTGGCAGCTCCTGCAGCTCCTTGCGGGCTCGTTCGCGCCCACGGCTACGCCGGTCCCGCCCCGGCGTCGGAGCCGTCGCCTCCCGTGTACCCAACATCACCAGGATGTCGGTGATCGCCTTGCGCACCGTCTGCGGGTCTATCCCGTGGTCCTCGTTGTAGGCCTGCTGCATCGCGCGGCGGCGGTGGGTCTCGGAGATGGCCCGCCGCATGGAGTCGGTGACGGTGTCGGCGTACATGATCACCTGCCCGTCGACGTTGCGGGCCGCCCGGCCGATCGTCTGGATCAGCGACGTCTCGGAACGCAAGAAGCCCTCCTTGTCGGCATCGAGGATGGCGACAAGGCAGACCTCGGGCAGGTCGAGACCCTCACGAAGCAGGTTGATGCCGACAAGGACGTCGAACTCACCCAGCCTAAGGTCCCGTAGGATCTCGATGCGCTGGATCGTGTCGATGTTGGAGTGGAGGTAGCGAACGCGGACCCCCAGCTCCAGCAGGTAGTCGGCCAGGTCCTCCGCCATCTTCTTCGTGAGCGTGGTGACGAGGACGCGATTGCCGCGCTCGACCCGATCGCGGATCTGCCCCATGAGGTCGTCGATCTGACCCTTCGTGGGCTTGACGATCACCTCCGGATCGACGAGACCGGTGGGCCGGACGATCTGCTCGACGACCTGTGTCGACTCCGAGATCTCGTAGGCGCTCGGCGTGGCCGACAGGAAGATGCACTGGTTGATCTTCCCGAAGAGCTCGTCCCACCGGAGAGGCCGGTTGTCGGCTGCTGACGGCAACCGGAAGCCGTGCTCGATCAGGGTCTCCTTGCGTGAGCGGTCACCTTCGTACTGGCCGTGCAGCTGCGGCACCGTCTGGTGAGACTCGTCGATCACGAGGAGCCAGTCGGGCGGGAAGAAGTCGATCAGCGTGTGCGACGGCTCACCGTGCTGCCGGCCGTCGATGTGGCGGCTGTAGTTCTCGATGCCGGAGCAGCTCCCGACCTCGGCAAGCATCTCCAGGTCGTACGACGTCCGCATCCTGAGCCGTTGCGCCTCGAGCAGCTTGCCATGCGATTCGAAGTGGGCCAAGCGTTGCTGGAGCTCCGCCTCGATACCCTTGATGGCGCCCTGCATCCGCTCGTCACCGGCTACGTAATGCGTCGCTGGGAACACGGTCAGCTCGTCGAGGTCCGCCAACTGCTCCCCGGTGAGGGTGTCGACGACGGTGATCCTCTCGATCTCGTCACCGAACAGCTCGACCCTGACGGCATTCTCCTCGTACGCGGGGTGCAGTTCGATCGTGTCACCCCTCACCCGGAACTTGCCGCGCACCAGGTTGGTGTCGTTGCGCTCGTACTGCATGTCCACAAGCCGGCGGAGGATCGCCCGCTGATCGTGCTCGATACCGCGCTGCAGGTGGAGTATGCGCGACCGGTACTCGTCCGGGGACCCGAGGCCGTAGATGCACGAAACCGAGGCGACGACGATCACGTCGCGACGCGTGAGCAGCGCGGCCGTCGCTGCGTGCCGGAGGCGGTCGATCTCGTCGTTGATAGAGCTGTCCTTCTCGATGTAGGTATCGCTCGATGGGATGTAAGCCTCGGGCTGGTAGTAGTCGTAGTAGGAGACGAAGTACTCCACCCGGTTGTGCGGGAACAGCTCGCGCATCTCGTTGGCGAGCTGGGCGGCGAGCGACTTGTTGGGGGCGATGAGGAGCGTGGGTCGCTGAACCTTCTCGATCGTCCAGGCGATCGTGGCGCTCTTCCCGCTCCCGGTGATGCCGAGAAGCGTCTGGAACCGGTCCCCCCTGGAGACACCGGTGGACAACGCGGCGATGGCCGCCGGCTGGTCACCAGCGGGCGCGAACTCCGAGACGACCTGGAACGGCGGCATCGCCACTCACGGTACCGGGCCGGTGTGACCGCGCCCTCGGGTGGCGGAGGAGCCGGCGCGACCGGCGTCCGCTGGCCCCGACTTCCTGGCGCTCTCCGCCCTCAACCAGACCCAGACCTCGTCGACCTCACGTTCGAGCCCATCCCGGTCGGCGCTGTTGTCGATGACCCAGTCGGCGAGCGAGCACCGCCTCTCCCGTGACATCTGCACCGCCACCCGAGCACGCGCGCCGGCCTCCGTGAACCCGCGGTGCTCGACGAGGCGCCGGACAGCCACCTCGACGGGAGCGTCCACGACCACCACGACGTCCAAGCCGTAGAGTGCCCGTCCGCCCTCGTCCAGAAGCGCGATGTCGAAGACCGTGACGGGCCAGCCGCCGTCCGGACGAGCACCGGCTGCATCCGATGCCCCCTCCGAGCGACCCCCTCGCGCCTCGGCAGCGGCGGCGAGCTCGAGCAACCGTGCGCCGATGGCGGGATGGGTCAGCTCTTCGAGGTCGGCCCTCGCCACCGGATCGGAGAAGACGATCGCCGCAAGCGCCGGTCGATCGAGCCGGCCGTCCGGCAGCAACACGCCGGGTCCGAACCGTGCCACTAGCGGAGCGTATGCCGGCGCTCCCGGCTCCACGACCTGCCGAGCGACGAGATCGGCGTCGAGGATGACGGCGCCCCGGGCAGCCAGGGCGGCGGCGACGGTCGACTTGCCCGACCCGATCCCTCCTGTGAGCCCACACCGCAGCACCGCTCGAAAAGCTACCGGCCCTGGGGCGGCGGCGGTTTGGCCGGGTCGCGCCGCATCACCACCCAGAGTCGCCGATATCCGACACAACGCCCGGCTCGCTGACGCTGACCGTGACGCCAGCCGCACTGGGCGTGCCCAAGCCGGAGAAGGGAGCACATCCTGATGCGGGGGCCATCCGGCAACGCTATTGTCAGATCGTTGCTCGCCTCTGGAGCAAGTTGTCAACCAGTCTCGTCGACCCGTGGCGGTGCCCATGAGCGAGAAGAACTTCGAGCAGCACCGTCAGCAGCTGTTGCAGAGCTTGTTCGGTGTTGACGTCCCCACCGGTCTGAGCAGCACCCTGCTCCGTACATCCGACGTGGCTGCCCTGTTCCAGGTGTCTGAGCGTACGATCTCCGACTGGGCACGCCGGGGACGGATCCCGTCGGTCCGCACGCCCGGCGGTCACCGACGGTACCCGGCGGAGGAGATCCGCCGGATCATGCGCGAGGCCGACTGGGACACATCACCCGCCGACGACACCCCCAAGGCCGGCTGAGCCTCTCTGGACCTGCCAGCACGTCGTCTCAGGCCAGCACGGACTCCAGCGCCACCGCCGGCAGCCCGTGCGCCTCGGCCACGGAACCATACGTGATCTGGCCCTCATGGGTGTTGAGCCCTCTCGCCAAACTGACGTCACGCCGCAACGCCTCCCGCCAGCCGAAGTTGGCGATCTCCACGGCATAGGGCAGCGTGACGTTGGTCAGGGCGAACGTCGACGTGTGCGGCACCGCGCCCGGCATGTTGGCGACGCAGTAGAAGACCGAGTCGAACACCCGGTAGACCGGATCGGCGTGTGTGGTCGGCCGCGAGCTCTCGAAGCAGCCGCCCTGGTCGATCGCGATGTCCACGAGAACCGAGCCTGGCTTCATTCGTGAGACCAGCTCGTCGGTGACCAGGGTCGGCGCCTTGGCCCCGGGAACCAGGACCGCACCGATGACCAGGTCGGCGTCGAGGCAGGCTCGCTCGATCTCGTAGGTGTTGGACGCCACGGTCTGCATGTGACCCTGGTAGATGCGGTCGGCCTCTCGAAGCTTGGCGACGTTCTTGTCCAGCACGAGCACCTCGGCCTGCATGCCGAGGGCGATCGCCGCTGCGTTCATGCCCGACACCCCACCACCGAGCACGACGACCTTGGCGGCGTAGACCCCGGAGACACCGCCCATGAGCACGCCCCGGCCGCCGCCATCCCTCTGCAGGTGGTGGGCACCGGCCTGCGGGGCCATCCGCCCCGCCACCTCGGACATGGGAGCGAGCAGCGGAAGACTGTGGTCGGGCAGTTCGACGGTCTCGTAGGCGACGGCAGTGGTACCGGCCGACAGCAGGGCGTCAGTGCACCCGCGAGACGCGGCGAGGTGGAGGTACGTGAAGAGGATGAGGTTCTTGCGGAGGCGGTGGTACTCCTCCTCCACGGGCTCCTTCACCTTGAGAACCAGGTCGGCACTGCCCCAGACCTCGTCGGCGTCGTCGATCATCGTCGCCCCCGCAGCCGTGAACTCCTCATCGGCGATCGACGACCCGATGCCCGCGCCGCGCTGGACGAGCACCCGGTGACCGCTGCGGGCGAGCTCGTGGACCCCCGCCGGCGTGCACGCCACCCGGTACTCGTGGTTCTTCACCTCGGTCGGGACGCCGATGTTCATGTGGGACTCAACCCCCTGCGACGGAAGGACGGGAAACATTCTTGACGGGGGGGATCGATACGGCGCACGTTCCCCCGACAGCCGCCGATCACGCTACACAGGACGGCGCGCAACGGGCCCCGCAAAGAGGCAGTCCTCCGCAGCGGCACGGCGCCCGGAGGGCGGTCGGACGGCGTGGTGCCCCGCCACGGTTGGAAGGCCGGGGCTGCGGCGCGGGATGCGGCATCGACGTCCTCGGGTCCCGACACGGGCGCGGTGCCGCGGGCCTCGCCGGTGCCCGGGTCGACGACATCGGCCGTCCTGCCGTCCTCGGCGGCGGCGGAGCTGCCGTCGAGGAAGTTGGGCATGGTCAGTCGGCTCTCGGTCACTGGAATCGAATCCCTCCCGCGTGCGGGCGCATCCTTCCACACGTGGTCCCTTCGAGGCAACGAATCCTCTGTGGAGAGGTCCCCGGGCGAAGGTTTCCTTGACAGCAGCACGGCTCGGCGGCACAATCGTGCGGAGCTCGCGCGCTCGTCCGCCGCGTCCTGGAAGGAACCGCACCGTCGTGAGTCGACCTGCGGGCCGCTCGCTTCGAGGGGCTCCGCTCAATCCACGTCCGGCTTCGAGCAGCGTGGCCGTCGGGCTGCTCGGGGCCTCGTCCGGCGCGTCGCGCCCCCACGCAGCCGGCGCAGGCATCAGCGCCGAGGAGCCAAGGACGTCTCCCGACTCCGGGATCCGGGACGCCAGTGGCCGGCTCGACGAGCTGTCCAAGCGGATCATCGAGCAGCTCCAACAGGACGGCCGCCGTTCCTACGCTGCGATCGCACGCGCCGTGGGTCTGTCGGAAGCCGCGACGCGGATGCGGGTGCAGCGCCTGCTCGAGGAGGGCATCGTCCAGATCGTCGCCGTCACCCGCGCCGAGGCCGTCGGCTTCCGCCGCCAGGCGATGCTCGGCGTCCGGGTCGAGGGCGACATCCGCTCCGTGGCGCGCAAGCTCTCTGCCGTGCCCGAAGCGGAGTACGTGGTCGTCTGTGCCGGGCAGTACGACCTGCTGGTGGAGCTCATCTGCGAGGACGACGAGCACCTCCTGCGGGTGATCGACAACGGCGTGCGATCCATCCCCGGCGTGCACAGCACCGAGACCTTCGTATATCTACGACTCGAGAAGGAGAACTATCAATGGGGGACACGATGATGACACCAGCGCCCGGAGACGAGCCGATCGTCGCCGAGGCCGACGACGCTCACCTGCAGGAGGCCGCCAAGCGCCACCTGTGGATGCACTTCACGAGGATGTCCTCCTACGACAGCCACGATGTCCCGATCATGGTCCGCGGCGACGGTCCGTGGGTCTACGACAGCCGAGGCAAGAAGTACCTCGATGGGCTGTCGGGTCTGTTCGTGGTGCAGGCCGGGCACGGTCGCCGCGAACTGGCCGATGCCGCCTCCCGCCAGGCGGAGACGCTGGCGTACTTCCCACTGTGGAGCTACGCCCACCCCAACGCCATCGAACTGTCGGAACGCCTCGCCTCGCTGACGCCCGGAGACCTCAACCGGGTCTTTTTCACGACCGGCGGCGGCGAGGCGGTCGAGTCGGCGTGGAAGCTGGCACGGCAGTACTTCCGATCCCAGGGCGAACCGGGGCGCTACAAGGTCCTGTCACGCAACATCGCATACCACGGCACCACCATGGGCGCCTTGTCGATCACCGGGCTGCCCGACATCAAGGCGCCGTTCGAGCCGCTCGTCCCCGGGTCGGTGCGGGTGCAGAACACCAACTTCTACCGCGCCCCCGAGCACGCCGACGACATAGAGGCGTTCGGGCAGTGGGCAGCCGAGGACATCGCAACCCGGATCGAGATGGAAGGCCCCTCGTCGGTCGCCGCCATCTTCGTGGAGCCTGTCCAAAACGCCGGCGGCTGCTTCCCGCCGCCTCCCGGATACTTCCAGCGCGTCCGGGAGATCTGCGATCACTACGGCGTGCTGCTCGTCTCCGACGAGGTGATCTGCGCTTTCGGGCGTCTCGGGTCGTGGTTCGGCGCCGAGCGCTACGGCTACGTGCCGGACATGATCACATGCGCCAAGGGACTCACGAGCGGCTACTCGCCGCTCGGGGCACTCCTCGTGAGCGATCGGATCATGGAGCCGTTCCTCACCGGCGAGGCATCGTTCAGCCACGGCTTCACCTTCGGCGGCCACCCGGTTTCGACGGCGGTAGCGCTCGCCAACCTCGACCTGTTCGAGAAGGAAGACCTGATCGGCAATGCCAACCGGCGGGCCGCTGACTTCCGGGCTGTGCTGGAAGGACTGCGGGACCTGCCGATCGTCGGCGACGTTCGCGGCGACGGGTATTTCTACGGGATCGAGATGGTGAAGGACAAGGCAACCAAGGAGTCCTTCGACGAAGCCGAGTCGGAACGCCTCCTTCGCGGCTTCCTGTCGCCGGCGCTCTACGACGCCGGGCTGGTGTGCCGGGCCGACGACCGCGGCGATCCCGTCATCCAGTTGGCACCGCCGCTCGTATGCGAGCAGGAGCACTTCAACTTCATCGCCGATGTCCTGCGCTCCGTGCTCAGCCAAGCGTGGGCGAGGCTCTGATCGCAGGCGACGGCGCCACTTCGCCCACCGCCGCCACGGCGCCGGACCCCCGCTCCGAGCGGCTCGTGAACGGGCAGGTCAGCTTCTGGCACTCCACCCTCGGACCACCACCTGCTCGTCCGTCGTTGCCGGGACCCACCGAGGCCGACGTCGCCATCGTCGGTGCCGGGTACACCGGGCTGTGGACGGCATGGGCGCTGCGCCGCGCCCAGCCTGGGCTCCGAGTCGTCGTGCTCGAGCGCAACCACGTCGGTTACGGCGCGAGCGGTCGCAACGGCGGATGGCTGTCCGGGCTGATGCCCGGCAACGCGCAGGTCCTAGCCCGAGGGCCAGCCGGACGCGAGGGGGTCGTCGGCCTCCAAAGGGCCTTGCAGCGTGCCGTCGACGACGTGCTGGCCGTCTGCGCCGAGGAAGGCATCGACGCCGATCAGGCCAAGGGTGGGACCCTGCAGGTGGCGACCACGCCGGCACAGCTCGGCCGCCTCCGCGCGCACCTGGCCGCAGGGCGGGCATGGGGCGTCGACCCCGAGGACGCTCGCGAGTTGAGTGCCGGGGAGCTCGCCGCGCGAGTGCAGGTCGCCGGCGCCCTCGGTGCCGTCCACAGCCCACATTGCGCCCGGATCCACCCCGTCAAGCTGGTTCGCGGGCTAGCCGACGCCGTCGAACGCCGCGGCGGCGAGATCTTCGAGCGCTCCCCGGTTCTCTCCATCGGCGACCACCGGGTTGAAACGCTGACCGGCACGGTCAGCGCCCGGTGGGTGGTGCGCGCCACGGAGGGCTACACCGCCGGTCTGCCCGGCCTGCGGCGCGCGCTGCTTCCCATGAACAGCTCCATGATCGTCACGGCACCGCTCGGCGACCAGCGCTGGGACGCCATCGGCTGGAAGGACTCCGAGACGATCTCGACCGCAGCACACGCGTACCTGTACGCGCAGCGCACGGCCGACGGCCGCATAGCGATCGGTGGCAGAGGAGTCCCCTATCGCTGGGCTTCGGGGACGGACCACCGCGGAGCCACCGACGCCTCGACGATCACCTCACTGGCGGAGGCCGTCTCGCGGCTCTGGCCGGCTGCGGTCGATGTGCCCGTCGAGCACGCCTGGTGCGGCGTGCTCGGGGTCGCCCGCGACTGGACCCCGAGCGTGGTGGTGGACGGCGCGTCAGGGCAGGCTTGGGCGGGTGGATACGTCGGCGACGGCGTGGCGGCCTCCCACCTCGCCGGCCGCACCCTCGCCGACCTCATCCTCGGGCAGGACACGCCCCTCACCCGGCTGGCGTGGGTGGGCCACACGTCGCGGCCGTGGGAGCCGGAGCCATTCCGCTGGCTCGGGGCCCGCGGGCTCTACGTCATGTACCGGGCGGCCGACAGGGTCGAGGCCGGTGGCCGGGCACGTCCGTCGGCGCTGGCTGCGATTGCCGATAGGATCGCGGGGCGCCCGTAGGGGGCGCCGGCGGGGCCGCTCCGCCGCCTGGGGAGCGGATGTCCCAGCCGGTCGGCACGACGAGCACCGGGCAGCGTGCCCGCTGCAGCACCTCCCGGGAGAGGCTGCGCTGCAGCACGCCGATCGGCCGGCGCCGGTGGCGGGATCCGATCACGATCATCGACGCTTCGGTCGCGGCGGCCTCGCCGACGATCGCCCCTGCCAGGTCCGAGATGGGAGCCCCTCGGACGGTCGCCTGCGCTTGCACTCCGCCGCGCCGCAGGCGCTCCACGCCGTCGTCGGCGGTGGCGCACGCCTCGGCCATGGACTCCGAGTAGAAGCGGCTGCCCCTCACGACGTCGTACGCCCGCAGGTGCAGGACCATGACCCCGCGGCCGGTCGCGCCGGCGAAGGCGATCGCCGCGTCCACCGCCCCACAGGCGGCAGGGGAACCGGAGTACGGCAGCAGCACCAACGACCCCCGGCTTCCGCCGGCTGCCTTGCCGTCGCCGTCGGGGTCGCCGGGTTGTAGGCGCAGGTAGTTGCCGATCTCCTCGAAGAGCACTGAAACTCCCGGCGCCCCCGAGCAAGGAGCGGCGGCGCCAGCGACACTCGCAGTCGAGCGTCGCGCCAGCTGGTTGAGCTGCGCAGCCGAAGAGCTCGTGTCAGAGGTGCCGCTCACCTCGGATAGCGAGCTTGCCATCTCACAGCTTCTCCGGGTACAGCACCGCCCAGAAGAGGAACACGAACAGCAGAATGCTCAAGATGAACGCTACGATTTCGACGATACTCACCGATCCACCTTCCCTGTTCCTGACGGTCCCTGCGGTCGCCCGCAGGATTCCAATGACTTCTTCAGCCGGAACCGGCTCTACCTGTCCTCAGAGGCGGTCACAGGCCCGGGCGTAGAGCCAGAACAGACCAAAGATCAGCACGACTGACACGATCCCGGCGGCTGTTTCCCATGCGTACGCCATCGCTTGCCTCCTTCCCACCTATCCGTGGGACGCCTCGAGCTTCAAGAGCGCCAGGTTGAGCTCGAGCACGTTGACGTGTGGCGCCCCGTACAAGCCGATGAACCGCCCGGTCACGTGACTGGCCACCAGGTCCCTGACGGTGGCGACGGGCAGGTGGTTGGCGCGGGCGACCCTCGGCACCTGCAGGTAGGCCGCAGCGGGCGAGATATCGGGGTCGAGCCCGCTGGCCGAGCTCTCCACCAGGTCGGGCGGGACCTGACTCGCCTTGATGCCGGGGTTCTGCCTCAAGACCGCAGCCAGGTTGGTCCGGATCTCCTTCAGCAACGCCGGGTTGGTGGGGCCGTAGTTGCTGGCCGCCGACGACGCAGCGTTGTACGGCGTCGGCGAGGTCGCACTCGGGCGGCCCTCGAAGAAGTGGGCAGAGGTGAACTCCTGGCCGATCAGCCGGGAGCCCACCACCTTCCCGTGGTAGGTGACGAGGCTGCCGTTGGCCTGGCTGGGGAAGATCACCGCGCCGACGCCGACCATCAACAGGTTGTAGCCGAGCCCGAGCACGACCACCGACAGGAGCACCAGCCGCAGGGCGCTCCAGAAGACTCTGAGGTTCATCGGATCTCCTTTCCGCTCTGGTAGAGGGGCGACGGTCGACGGACCCGGAGGCCGGGACGCGTACCAGCGGTCGCCACCGAAGACGGGGCTGCCTCGCCCGGGCAGCGCGCCGAGGTAGTCATCGTGTCGTGGACACCAGGTGCAGCGCGGTCACGATCATGTCGATGACCTTGATGCCGGCGAAGGGCACCACAAGCCCTCCGAGCCCGTAAACCAGCAGGTTCTTGCGGAGGATGCTCGCCGCCGAGGTGGCATGGTAGCGGACCCCCCGGAGGGCGAGCGGTATGAGGGCGGGGATGATGAGGGCGTTGAAGATGATCGCCGAGAGGATGGCCGTCTCGGGGGAGGTGAGGCGCATGACGTTGAGCGCGTTCAAGCCGGGATACGCCACGACGAACATCGCAGGGATGATCGCGAAGTACTTCGCGACATCGTTGACCACCGAGAACGTGGTCAACGCCCCTCGGGTTATGAGGATCTGCTTGCCGACCTCCACGATCTCTATGAGCTTGGTCGGGTTGGAGTCGAGATCGATCATGTTGCCGGCTTCGCGGGCGGCCATGGTGCCCGTGTTCATGGCCACGGCCACGTCGGCGTTGGCCAGCGCAGGGGCGTCATTGGTGCCGTCGCCCACCATGCCCACCATGTAGCCCTCCGCCCGGACCGACTTCACGTACTCCATCTTCCGTTCCGGCGTTGCCTCGGCAAGGAAGTCGTCGACGCCCACTTCCCGGGCGATCGCCTCAGCGGTGATCGGGTTGTCACCGGTGATCATCACCGTCTTGATGCCCGCAGCCCGCAGCGAGTCGAGCCGCTCCTTGATGCCAGGCTTCACGACGTCCTTCAGCTCCACCGCACCCAGTATCCGGCGGTCTTCGGCCACCAGCAGCGGGGTGCTGCCCCCTCGCGAGATCCGCTCGACCTCCGAAGCAGTCATGGGGTCCAGCTCGACCCCGGCCCACCGCGCGATCGAATCGGCCGCGCCCTTGCGTATCTGCCGTCCGCGGAGATCCACGCCGCTCATGCGGGTCTGGGCGCTGAAGGGAACGAACTCCACGCCCTCGCCATCGAGCGTCTGCTCTGCGAGATCAAAGCGCTCCTTGGCCAAGAGGACGATCGAGCGGCCCTCCGGGGTCTCGTCGGCGAGCGAGGACAACTGGGCCGCCTCGGCCAGGCGGCGCTCGTCGACCCCAGGTGCCGGCGAGAAGGCGGAGGCCTGACGGGCGCCCATCGTCAGGGTGCCGGTCTTGTCGAGCATGATGACGTTTACGTCGCCCGCCGCCTCGACCGCCCGCCCCGACAGGGCGAGAACGTTGCGCTCGAGCAGCCGGTTCATCCCCGAGATGCCGATGGCGGACAGCAGCCCGCCGATGGTGGTGGGGATCAACGCGACGAGCAGGGCGATCAGGACCGTCACCGACACCACGGCGTGGGAGTAGGTGGAGAACGGCGCGAGCGCGACGACCACCACCAAGAAGATCAGGGTGAGCCCCGCGAGGAGCAGGGCAAGGGCAATCTCGTTGGGTGTCTTCTGGCGTACCCCGGCTTCGATCAGGGTGATCATGCGGTCGAGGAAGGACTCGCCGCGCCCGGCGGTGATCCGCACCGTGATCTCGTCGGAGAGCACCGTGGTCCCACCGGTGACGGCGCTGCGGTCTCCCCCGGACTCGCGGATGACGGGCGCCGACTCGCCGGTGATCGCTGACTCGTCGACCGACGCGATGCCCTCGATCACCTCCCCGTCGCCGGGGATCACCTCACCCGCGGCCACGAGGACGACGTCGCCGCGCTGGAGCTGGGTCGCCGACACCCGCTCGACCCCGCCGGCGGTCACCCGCCGGGCCTCCGTCTCGGTGCGCGTCCTGCGCAGCTCGTCGGCGTGCGCCTGGCCACGGCCCTCGGCCATCGCTTCGGCAAAGTTGGCGAACAGCACTGTGAGCCACAGCCAGATCGCGATCTGACCAGTGAAGGAGAAGAGCCCGAGCTTGCCGCTCGCGAGGTAGCGGACGGCGTCGGCAGTGGTGAAGAGCGAGCCGACCTCCACGACGAACATCACCGGGTTGTGGGTGAGCGTCCGCGGGTCGAGCTTGCGCAGCGACTCGCGGAGGCTGCGCCTCACGAGAGCGCGGTCCCACATGCCCATGGAGCGGCGGCCCTTGGCGCCGGGCGCCGTCGCGCCGGAGACGGGCCGCGCCTCGGTCGGTGAACCGTTGGCCGATGCGAGCACGCCGGCCTGGTCCGGTTGGGTCATCTGTCACACCTCCGTCTGGGTGTCGGCCAAGTTCCCATCGTCGTGGGTGCTCACCCGTGGAAGAGCTGACCGGCGCGGGCTGCGAACTCCTCGGCGAAGGGCCCGAGGGCCAGAGCCGGGAAGAAGATCAGCGCACCTACGACGACGACGGTGCCGGTGAGCAGCACGGTGAAGAGTGGTCCGTGAGTCGGGAAGGTGCCGGCGCTCTCGGGTATCCGCTGCTTCTTCGCAAGCGCTCCGGCCATCGCGACGAGCGGTATGTACATCGGGTACCGGCCCAGCAGCATGGCCAGGCCCACCGTCGCCGCGTACCACGGCGAGGCCGAACTGAGCCCTCCGAAGGCCGACCCGTTGTTGCCCACCCCCGAGGAGAAGGCGTAGAGCACCTCCGTCAGACCGTGGGGGCCGGGGTTGAAGATGCCGGACAGGCCGGCGCTCACCACCACCGATATGGCCGCCAATATGAGGATCACCAGGCTCGGCACGATCATGGAGAGGACAGCCATCTTGACCTCGAAAGACTCGATCTTCTTGCCGAGGTACTCGGGAGTGCGGCCCACCATGAGGCCGGCGAGGAAGAGCGCTAGCACGGCGTAGGCGAGCATCCCTATGAGGCCCGCGCCCCATGATCCGAAGATGACCTCGCCGGTCATCATGTTGAACAGCGGGACCAGTCCCCCTATCGGCGTGAGGCTGTCGTTGGAGGCGATCACGCTCCCCCACGAGATGGTGGTCGTCGTGTTCTCGTAGAGGCTGGTGGTGCCCGTGCCGAAGCGGACGTCCTTGCCCTCCAGGTTGTGGCTAGCGGCGAGGTGGATGTGGTGGGCTGCGAGCACCGGGTTGCCGACCGCCTCGAAGTGGTACAGCACCAGGGCACCGACGACGAACATGAGGACCATCGAGGCGTATATGGGCCGCGCCTGGCGTGTGTTGCGCACCATCTTGCCGAACAAGAAGATGCAGGCCATCGGCACGCTGAAGCCGAGCAGCAACTGCACGACGATCGACGCGGCGTTTGGCCCCGCGAACGGCTGCGCCGAGTTCATGTTGAAGAAGCCACCGCCGTTGTTGCCGACCTGCTCGATGGCAGTCATCGATGCAACAGGGCCCTGCGCGATGAGCTGCTTGTGGCCCTGGAGGGTGTGCACGGCGGTGTAGGCGTGCAGGTTCTCCGGGCTGCCGAGCGCAAGCAGGACGACCGCCCCGATGACGGCCAGGGGGATCCCGACCCACAGCAGGGTGCGAACGAAGTCACGCCAGAAGTTGCCGAGGGTATTGGTCTCGTGGCGGGAGAAGCCCCGCACCACGGCGAGGAGAAGGCAGATGCCGGTGACGGGTGACAGGAACTGCTGGACGGTGAGCCACATCTGCGACAGGTAGCTGAGCGTGGTCTCGCCACCGTAGACCTGCCAGTTGGTGTTGGACACGAAGCTGATGGCGGTGTTGAGGTTCACCCAGAACGGGACCTTGGGCATGTGCGCCGGGTTGAACGGCAGCACCGGCTGGAGCGCCAGGAGGATCATGAGCACCACGAAGCCGACGGCGTTCACGGCCAGGAGCGTGAAGACGTAGCGAGTCCAGCGCATCTCCACGGTCGGGTCGATGCCGCAGACGCGGTATACCGCCCGCTCGCAGGGCACGAGCACCCGATCAGCGAAGGTCCGGCCACCTTCCAGAGCGTTGTACATGTAGCCGCCGAGGAACTTGCCGATGACGGTGGCGACGGCCAGAAGGGCGAAGATCTGCAGGATTCCTTGCCAGGTCAAGTGTCGCTCCTACTGGTAGGGGCGGATATGAGCTCGTAGAGAGGATTGAGGATCTCGATGCGGCCGGCGAGGGACCGGGCGGTGCCACACGCCTCCAGCACTGTCCCGGGCACGATTCCGGGAACCTCGCTCCGTCCGAGGAAGACGATCACGACCTCACCGCTCTGGTCGGCCACGACAGCCTCCCACGACCGGCCGTCGGGATGAGCCACCGACGCGGTCGAGGTCACCCGGCCCTGCACCCGGACCGGGCGGCGGAGTGGCAGGCGCCCGGCGGCCAGCACCGGCCCCCACCGGTCCCCGTCCGACGATCTCACGCGTGGGACGAAGCCTCCCGGGGACGGCAGCGGGGTCGGAGCGCCCCGCCCGTCTGGGTCCTCGGGCGTTGCACACATGTGGGATGCAAGGGAGCTGCTCATCACGCCGCTCGTTCCTCCTCGCGCTCGCTCGGACCGCCGATGCGGCCGGCCCGGGCAGCACTCGGATGGTTGTACCGCCACCCGAGCGGCAGCCGACGCCCGTTTCATGCCCTGTTCACGAAGAGGGACCGTCTATTACGGTCCTGTTTACGGCCACCCGGGAGGGTACCGATACGCTGGCGAGCGTGGCTCGAGGGTCGCTTCGCGTTTACCTCGGCGCCGCACCCGGCGTCGGAAAGACATTCGCCATGCTGAACGAGGGTTGCCGCCGGAAGGAGCGCGGCACCGACGTGGTGGTCGGCTACGTGGAGACCCACGGGCGGCCGGCGACCGCTGCGCAGCTAGGGAGCCTCGAGGTCCTCCCGCGCCGGCTGTCGTACCACCGGGGCCAGCCCCAGGAGGAGATGGACGTCGACGCCATCCTGCGCCGGCGCCCGGCGGTCGCCCTCGTCGACGAACTGGCGCACACCAACGCCGTGGGCAGCGCCCGGCCCAAGCGGTGGCAGGACGTGAAGGTGCTGCTCGACGCGGGCATCACCGTGGTGTCGACGCTCAACATCCAGCACATCGAGTCGCTCAACGACGTGGTCGCCGCCATCACCGGAGTGCAGCAACGCGAGACCGTCCCCGACGCCTTCGTCCGGGCGGCGGAGCAGGTGGAACTCATCGACATGACGCCAGAGGCCCTCCGCCGGCGCATGGCCCACGGTCACGTCTACCCCGCCGAGCGTGTGGACATCGCCCTGGCCAACTACTTCCGCTACGGCAACCTGGTCGCCCTCCGGGAGCTGGCCCTGCTGTGGGTGGCCGACAGCGTGGAGGAACAGCTGCAGGGCTACCGGGAGCGGCACGGCATAGAGGGACCGTGGGAGACCCGGGAGCGGGTCCTCGTCGCCCTCACCGGGGCCCCGAGCGGGGAGCACCTGATACGCCGTGCTGCTCGCATGGCGCGCCGCGCCCAGGGAGAGCTGATCGCCGTGCACGTGGTCTCCGACGACGGCCTGCGCACCCGGCCAGTCTCACACCTGGACGAGCAGCGCGCCCTCATCGCCGACCTCGGCGGCTCCTACCGTGAGGTCGTCGCCTCCGACGTGGCTGAGGCGATCCTGCTGGCGGCCCGCGCCGAGAATGCCACCCAGGTCGTCCTCGGCGGGAGCCACCGCTCCCGCTGGGCCCGCCTGAGCGGCGGATCTGTGGTGAACGCAGTGATCGCCGGGTCCGGCGAGACCCTCGACGTCCACGTCATCTCCCCACCCGCCTCTGCCCCGGACCAGCCGGAGGGGCGACGCCCGACCCCCGAGCGGCGCCCTGGGCCGCGCCTCCATGCCTTCTCGGGGAGGGTCGCTTCTATGAGCCGGCGGCGGCGATGGAGCGGGCTTCTCATCGCGGCCCTCACGCTGCCGTTGATCACGGTGGTCCTCGCCTCGACGCGCGGTGACCTGGCGCTCGGCACCATCTCGCTGATCTACCTGCTGCCGGTGGTGGCCGCCGCCGCGGTCGGTGGCGTCGCGCCCGGGCTGCTGGCCGGAGTCGCAGGATTCCTCCTGCTCAACTGGTACTTCAGCCCTCCCATACACACCTTCACCATCGCCGACCCCCGGGACATCATTGCCCTGGCGGTGTTCCTGGTGGT
>DAHVMA010000009.1:0-9846 GCA_027320105.1 Acidimicrobiaceae bacterium
CTCTACGCCCGCAACCTGGGCGGGGGCGAGCGGCTCGCCGAAGCGACCGCCATCGTTCCTGCCGACCACGAGATCCACCACGACCCGGACCATCCGTCATCGGTGCTGTTGCCGCACGCGATGCTCTGAGCGGGCAGCTACAGCGTGGGGCTGGGCTGCGGGAGGCGTGGCGGCCGGCTGGTCCAGGCGCTTCAGAGGCCAACCGCGCTTCAGAGGCCAACCGCGCGCAGCTGCTCGTTCTGCGCGCAACCACGACGACATGGCGTCTCGGGTGCGCGCAGTTGGCCTGGCTGCGCGCGAGTCACCTGGCACGTGCGACTTCGTGACCCCCGCATTTGGTGCTAACTGCTCGAAGCGGAGCCGCCGGGGCTCACCCCACGTCGACGGACCGGCCGGCGGCGAATCCGCGCCGCGTCGGCGAGGCAGGCACTGTCGGATCCCTATGGCATGCATGTGGCATAGTTGTGGCATGGCGCGGGTTCGCGTGAGCACGACAGTCGACGAGCAGCTTCTGGCCAGCGCCCGCGAGGCGCGTGCGGGCATCCCCGATGCCGCCTTGCTCGATGAGGCCCTGGCCGCCCTGCTGGCCCGACGCCGTGCGGCTGAGATCGACGCCTCCTACTCCGCGTACGACGCCCGCCCACTCCACGACGCCGACGAGTGGGGCGACCTGGCGGCCTTTCGGGAGGCAGCGGCCGCATCGTGAGCCCGCTTCCGGCACGCGGGGAGCTGTGGTGGTGCGAGTTGCCCGACACCGGACGCAGACCGGTTGTGGTCCTCTCTCGCGATGCCGCCATCGGGCGGTTGCGTCGAACGCTGATCGGGCCGTGCACGACCACGGTCCGGGGGCTGGCCAGCGAGGTGGTGCTGGAACCGGGCGAGGACCCTGTGCCTCGGCGTTGCGCGGTCAATCTGGACTCGGTCGAGAGCGTGTCGATTGCCGTGTTGGTTGAGCGGCTCGGCCGGTTGGGTGGCGAGCGTCTGCGGGCGATCTGCGCAGCTCTCGAAGTAGCTACGGACTGCCACGAGTGCTGACAGCGGTCGCGCAGAGCTTTTCGATGCTCGCCAGAGCCGGTCCTCCACGGTCCCCGACCCCGAGGGCCGTCGACAGTAGAGGGCAAGACCGCTGTTCAGGCGGTGGAGACGGTGAGCCGACCTGTAGGCGGGGTTCTGTTCACCGGTCCGTTTCCGGGGTCCGGGTCGGTGGCCATCCATCTGTGCGGTCTACCTGGGGACATCGGCCGGGCCAGCCGTCCCCTGCTCGACCTTGCTCCGGGTGGGGTTTACCGAGCCACCCGGGTCGCCCCGGGCGCTGGTGCGCTCTTACCGCACCGTTTCACCCTTGCCTGTGACGGTGGTGCCGTCCATCGGCGGTCTGTTCTCTGTGGCACGTTCCTGCGAGTCACCTCGACTGGCTGTTGGCCAGCACCCTGCCCTGCGGAGCCCCGACCTTCCTCGACCGGGTCGTGCCCGGCCGCGGCCACCCAGCCGGCTCACCGTCCGGGATCAGACTAGCGGGCGGCATGCCACAGCGGCGTCCGCCCGGCATGCCACAGCGGCGTCCGCCCGGCCGGCACAGCGGCGGTCGCGTGGCCGCTGTGGCGTCCGTCGCCTGGCCTTCGCGGTGTCGGTCGCTTGGCCGCCGTGGCACGACGCCCGCCCGGGCCGTAGCGTCTACGGGGTGACGTTGCGCTCGGGAGTGGCAGCGCTGGCCCGGCGGGCGGGGCGGCGGGAGGGACCCGACGACGGGCGCCCGCCGGTGCCGTCGCCCTCGGACGCCGCGTTGGTCGCCGATCTGGTCGCCGTCCTCGGTGAGGAGGGCGTGCGCTACGGCGCCGCCGAACGGGCTCTGTTGTCCCACGACGCCTCGGTCTACGAGCGCGGGCGCAGCGGCCCGGTCTGCTTCCCGAGGACCACCCAGCAGGTGCAGGCCGTGGTGCGCGCCGCCGTGCAGCACGGCCGTGCGGTGGTGCCACGCGGCGCCGGCACCGGCCTCGCCGGCGGCGCCGTGCCGCTCGGCGCCCCGGTGGTCGTCGCCCTCACCCGCATGAACCGCATCCTCGAGGTGGACGTCGACAACCGGATCGCCTGGGTGGAGCCGGGGGTCGTCAATCTCGACCTGTCCCGCCACCTCCGCCCGATGGGCTTCCACTTCGCGCCCGACCCCTCGAGCCAGCAGGCGTGCACCGTCGGGGGCAATGTGGCGAACAACTCCGGCGGCCCGCACTGCCTGGCCTACGGGGTGACGAGCAGCCACGTCCTCGCCCTCGATGTGGTGCTTCCCGACGGTGAACTGGTCCGCCTCGGCGGCTTGGAATCGGAGCCGGCTGGCCACGACCTGCGGGGTGCGTTCATCGGTGGAGAGGGCACCCTCGGCATCGCCACCAGGATCGCGGTGCGCCTCACGCGCAACCCGCCGTCGGTCAAGACCCTCCTGTTGGCGTTCCCGTCGATGCACGCCGCCGCCGACACGGTCGGCGCTGTCATCGCCGCCGGCATCGTCCCGGCCGCCCTCGAGGTCATGGACCGGCGGATCACAGAGGTGGTCGAGCGCTACGTGCACGCTGGGTACCCGACGGATGCAGCGGCGGTGCTGCTGGCGGAGGTGGACGGGTTGCCGGCGGGGGTGGAGGCCGCCGCCGAGCAAGTCGCGGCCATCGGGGTGCAGCATGGGGCCAGCGTGAGGCGAGCCGCGAGCGAGGAGGAGCGGGCGGCGCTGTGGAAGGGTCGCAAGACGGCTTTTGGCGCCGTCGCGCGGATACGGCCCAACTACTACCTGCATGACACGGTCGTGCCCCGCGGCCGGCTTGCGGAGGTGCTGGAGGAGGTGTACGCGGTCGCGGCGCGCCACGACCTGCTGGTTGTCAACGTGTTCCACGCCGGTGACGGCAACCTGCACCCGCTGCTGCTGTTCGACCGTCAGGAACCGGGCGTGATGGACCGGGTGCTGGCCGCGGGCGCCGAGATAGTGGCGGCGTCGCTCGCCGCCGGCGGGGTGCTGTCCGG
Source organism: Acidimicrobiaceae bacterium (assembly GCA_027320105.1). Classification (GTDB taxonomy): domain Bacteria; phylum Actinomycetota; class Acidimicrobiia; order Acidimicrobiales; family Palsa-688; genus JAKAQB01. Next base: position 3,007 of record DAHVMA010000009.1, read on the forward strand.
CGAGCACGGCATCGGAGTGGAGAAGCGTGAGTACATGCCCCTGATGTTCGGCCCCGATGATCTCGACCACCAGAACCGGCTTCGCCGGGCGTTCGACCCCGCCTGCCGGGCGAACCCGGGCAAGGTCCTGCCTGCCGGGCACAGCTGTGCCGACATCCGGGCGCTCGAGGCCGTCCCCGAGGGGGTGTGGGTCTGAGCGCGACCCCGGCGCCGCCCGTCGCCGCCGATCGGGCACCGCTCGACCCCGTCCTGGTCGGCTTCGCCCGGGACGTCGGGGCGGAGGGCCCGGTCGCCGCCGAGGGACACCGCACCCGCTGGGACGCCGGCGGGGCGCTCGCCTCCGGCACGCGGCTCGTGCGGGCGCCCACCGGCGTGGTCGAGCACCGCCCGGAGGAGATGACCGTCCGCGTGCGTGCGGGCACCCCCGTCGTCGACCTGCACGAGTTGCTGGCCGGCGCCCGCCAGCGCAGCGCCCTTCCCGAGAGGGGCGGCACGGTCGGCGGGGCCCTCGCGGTCGGGGAGGCGCACCTCTGCGCCCTCGGCCGGGGCCTGTTGCGCGACGCCGTGCTCCAGGTCCGCTACGTCTCCGCCGACGGTCGGGTCGTCACCGGCGGCGGCCCCACGGTGAAGAACGTGAGCGGCTACGACCTGCCCCGGTTGCTCGTCGGCTCGCTGGGAACCCTGGGGCTCTTGGCCGAGGCCGTCCTCCGCACGCAGCCGTTGCCGGCGGCGGCGGTATGGCTGCGGGCCGATGAGGTCGACGCCTTCGCCGTGCGGGACGCGCTGTACGACCCGGCGGCGGTGCTCACCGACGGCGCAGCGACGTGGGTCTGCCTGGAAGGGCACCCGGCCGACATCGACGCGGAATCTCAGTTCCTACGGCGGCTCGGCACGTGGCGCGAGGTCGACGGGCCGCCGCCGCTGCCACCGCAGCGGTGGTCCCTGCCGCCGGCGGAGCTGCGGCACCTCGACCGGGAGTCGACGGGCGGTCACGTCGCTTCGGTGGGCCTGGGCGTGGTCTACGCCAACCAGCCACCCCCGGTCTGCCCGTCGACAGCGGCGCTCAGCGACCTCCGCCGCCGCCTCCGGGACGCATTCGACCCCGCCGGCCGGCTGGCCCCCGGCCGTGAACCGGGACGCCGGTGACTCCTGTGACGGAACCCGCCGCCCCGACCCGCGCCGGCTCGATTCGCGCCGGACCGGCACCCGTCGCCACGGACCTGGGTCTCGGCGCGGGGTTGCACTCGTGCGTGCAGTGCGGGCTGTGCCTCCCTCACTGCCCGACGTGGCGGGTGACGGGGGACGAGAGCCGCTCGCCGCGCGGCAGGATCGCTCTGATGCGGGCCGTGCAGGAGGAGGGGGCGCCCGTCACCGGCGAGGTCCTCGACGCCTTCGACACCTGCGTGCTGTGCCGGGGCTGTGAGACCGCGTGCCCGAGCGGCGTGCCCTTCGGGGAGCTCATGGAGCAGACCCGGGACACCTTGGCTGCCGCCGGGCGCATGACGCCGTGGTGGCAGCGCGCCGGCCTCGCCCAACTGGACCATCCCCGTCTCCTGCGCGCCGGTTCGTCGGCGGTCGCCCTCGCCCAGCGGGCAGGGCTCGTCCCGGGCCGCCTCGGCCTACCCCGCCTGCCGCTGCGCCGGCGCCGGCTGCAGGCGTCGGGAAGCGACGTTTGGCTGTTCACGGGCTGCGTCATGGACGCCTGGCAGCGGGATGTGCACGTCGCCGCCCAGCACGTGCTGCACGCCGGCGGCTACGGGGTCCGCCCGACGGGCGATGCCGCCCCCTGCTGTGGTGCCTTGCACCAGCACGCCGGGCTGGGCGGCGCCACCGCCGACCTGGCGCGGCGGGTCATGGCAGCGCTCCCCGGCGACGCACCGATCCTGGTGGACTCCGCCGGCTGCGGCGCCGCCCTGAAGGACTACGGGCGCCTGCTGGGCACCTCGGAGGCCGAGGTGTTCTCCTCCCGGGTGTTCGATCTGCAGGAGTGGTTGGCGGATCGCCTCGACCGGCTCCCGCCCGTCCCACCCCTCGAGCGGAGGGTCGCCGTGCAGGACCCGTGCCACCTGCGCCACGTGCAGCGGGTGCACCTGGCGACCCGTGTCGTGCTGCGACCCTACGTCGCCGAGCTGGTCGAGCTCGATGACGAGGGCCTCTGCTGCGGCGCCGGTGGCGCCTACTCGATGCTGCAGCGCGAGCTGGCCGGACTCATACGGGACCGCAAGGTCCGCGCCATCGAGCGCGCCGGTGCCGACGTGGTGGCCAGCGCCAACCCCGGCTGCTCGATGCACCTGGCCGCCGCCGGGGTACCCACCGTCCACCCGATCACGCTGGTGTGGGAGGCGCTCAGCGCCGCCCAGGCGCTGCCTCCCGGGCACTGATCCGCCCCGGCGCCGAGCCCCAGGGACGCCGCAGCTCCCGGCTCAGGCCGGCCCGACGTTCAACCGATGAGGCCGGCGGTGGCGCGCCGGCCGGGCAGCTTCACCACCTCGATGGCGTTGGGGAGCTGCTCTTTGATCGCGGGGTCGTGGGTGACGACCAGCACCTGACGGAACCGTCCCCGCAGCGACTCGAGCGCCTGCAGCATCCGGGTCTTGCGATGCTCGTCGAGGGGCCCGAACACCTCGTCGAGCACCAGCAGCCCCACGGTGCCTCCCGACTGGAAGCGGACGTGCTCGGAGATCGCCACCCGCAGCGCCAGGTTGGCCAGGTCGACCTCCGATCCGGAGAACCGGTCGAGGCCGTAGGTGACCCCGTGGTCGGTGATCTGCAGCTCGTAGCTGTCCGGGTCGACGGTGAGCTCGTCGTACTCGCGATCGGTCAGCTCCCCGAACAGCTCGGCTGCCTGCGCCGCCAGCCGGGGGCCAACGGTGGCCACCACGGTGTTGCGGAACTCCGAGAGGAGCTCCGCCACGCGGGCCCGGTGGCGGCACTCCGTGTGCAGCTCCGACAGCCGGGCGTGCTGCGCCCGCCCGTCGGCCAGCCTCCTGGCCTCTCCCTCGGCGGCGGAGCGGGCGGCGGCGGCCCGCAGCTCGGCCGCCCGCGCCCGCTCGTCGGCGGCGCGCCTGTGCTCGGCGGCGCTGACCATGCCCTCTGCGGCGTCGTCGAGGGCCGCCTGGTCGAACGCGAGCTGGCGCACCCGCTCCCGGAGCGCTTCCACTGACGAGCGGGACGCCTCGAGCCGGCCCCTCGCCACGACCAGCTCGTTGTCGACCTGTGGCCTGCGCTCCAGGCGACCCCTCATGCGGTCGACCGCCCGAGCAGCCTCCTCCTTGTTGCACACCACAGTGGCCAGCGCTCCGGCGAGCGCCGCCAGCTCGGCGGCGGTCATCCACTGCTCCGCAGGTCCCAGCGCGGCCGCGGCTGCCGTCCAGGAGCGCTCCGCCTCGATCTGGCCCGCACGGGCCAGCTCCCAGCGGTGCCGGCGCTCGGCGGCCTCCCGATGGGCACGGGCGGCGGCGCCGGCGTCAGCGTCGGCCCGGCCGGCGCCGTCGCGTAGCTCGGCGCAGAGGGCAGTGAGGTCGACCACCCGCTGCTCGGCGGCGTCCAGCTCCTCCCGCCGGTGGGCCTGCACGGCGGAGAACGTCTCCCCGAGCGCCTGGCCGCACAGCGGGCAGTCCGCCTCCTCCGACAGTGAGCCAGACCGCTCGAGGCGTTGGCACGCCCCGTCGCGCTCCGCCGCGGCCGCCCTCAGCAGGGCCTCGGCCCCGGCCCGCTCCTCGGCCAGCGCCTGGGCCCGGGCGGCCGCTCCTGTTGCCTCGGCGGCGAGCGCATCCGGCAGCGGTGGCTCGGACCCGAGCGCGGCGGACGCCTGCTCGAAGCGGTGCAGGGCGTCGAGCGCCGCCCGCAGCCCCGCGAGGCGGGCTCGGTCCTCGGCCAACCCGTCGGCGGCCGCCTCGGCCGCCGCCAGCTCGCCGGCCGCTCCGGCGAGCTCCTGCAGCTCCTTGGCGAGCGCCTCGACGCGCTCCACCTCCCGGTCGAGCGCCTCGCGCGCCGCCCGGCCCTCCACGACGAGCCCGTCGTAGGCCTGGCGCGTGCGGTCGAGCGCCTCCCACGCCGCCCGCACCTCCACCTCCCGGCTGGTGAGCACATCGGCGGCGGCCCGCTCGCCGCTGGCCTCGGCGTCGAGGGCGCTGGCGGCGGCCTCGGCGTCGGCGGCCGCCAGCACCAGGTCGTCGAGGTCCGGGAGCATCCCGCGCAGCTGGGTCAACTGCCCCTCCACTTCCCGGGCGTCCTTGCGGGCCGTGTCCCTGGCGCGGTCCAGCGGGGTGATCCCGAGCAGGCGCAGGACCAGCTCCCGGCGCTCCTCGGGTCGACGCCCGGAGAAGGCGGCGATCTGCTTCTGCTCGGCGAACACCGATGCGCGGAAGGCGGCGTCGTCCATCCCGAGGATCGACTGGACATACCGGCGTGTGTCGACCACCCCCTCGGCGATGCCGAAGCCGTCGCACGACGCCTCCGCCCTGACGGTGCAGTTGAGACCGGTGAGGCGCCGGCGGACGACGTAGAGGTGCCCCTCGTGCTCCAACTCGAGCTCGGCGACGCAGTCGGCGTTCACCCCGGCGGAGCGCACCTCCTTGTTGCCCGTCCGGGCCCGGCCGAAGAGGGTCCAGCTGATGGCCTCGAGCAGCGTTGACTTGCCGGCGCCGTTGGCTCCGTAGATGCCGACCAGCCCCGGGGGCAGGGCCAGCTCCAGCTCACCCTCGTAGACGCGGTAGTTGCGCAGGAACAGGCGCGTCAGGAGCATCAGCCAGCTGCCTCGACCGCAGCCTCGAGGTACTCGTGCCCGAGCGACCGCACCCGGTCGCGGTCGAGGCCGGTCAGGTCCTGGCCGTCGAGGTAGCCGTCCCACTGGCCCCCGATGGTGTCGACGGTCGGCAGGGCGGCGTGCAGCGCGACCGACGCGAACTGCGGCTCGAGCTTGAGGTGCAGGGCGGCCGACGCGGCATCGCGCACCGCCTGCAGGTCGAGCAGGCGGTACGCCTGGGGGTCCACCCCTTCGAGGAAGAGCCGGGCGACCGATCCGGCCGGGGCCGTCGCCGCCCGCTCGAGGACCCGCTCGGCCAGCTCCGACGGCGACAGCCCGAGGGCGTAGACCGCCTCTAGGGTCACCAGCGGGCGGGTCCCTTGGAGCGGCACGTGCTCGCATGCCCCGGTGTCGGTGTCGAGCACGACGATGCCCTTCGCCCGCTCCGGCTCGTCGGAGAACTGGAAGGTGTCCGTCGAACCCGCGTACCACATGGCCTCGTCGACCCTGGCGAAGCCGTGGTAGTGGCCGAGCAGCACGAGGTCCGACTGCAGCCGGCCCTTGTCCACCTCGATCTCGTTGATGTCCGCGTGCTTGGGCTGCAACTGGGTCAGGCGGGGATGGGTGAGCAGCAGGTTGGTCCGCTCGGCGCTGCGGGCGCCGGCCGCCTCGTCGAGGGCTGCCAGCGCGGCGTCGACGCTGAGCATCTGTGGCACGGCGTGCACGACGAGCCCGGGCAGCTCGAACCGCTCGTATTGCAGGCGGGCTGCGAAGTGGACCTCGGGGAAGCTGTCGGCCAGGGTCGTGTAGGGGCTTCCCGTCCCAGGCAGCCGGGGGGTGTCGTGGTTGCCGCTGATCGCCACGACGGTGATCCCGTGCTCGCGCAGCTCGGCCAGTGCCCTCTGCGCCACCCGGTAGGAGCGGTACGTCGGGCGGGGATGGTCGAAGATGTCGCCCAGCCAGCACACGATGTCGGGCCGCTGGTCGATCGCCAGCGCCACGGCCGCCTCGAAGGACAGCTCGAAGTCCCGCTCCCGCTGGTTGATTCCCTTGTCGGTCGTATACGGGTAGTAGGCCCTTCCCAGGTGGGCGTCCCCGATGGCTGCCACGCGCATGGGTCAAGCAAACCAGATGGGTGCGACGAGTTGCGGCCATGTAGTTCCCGAGGGGCGGGGCAGCGGCTGAGGATGGCAAGATCTCCAGATGACCTCAGACCCCGACGAGTGGCTCGTGGGGGCGCCGGGGCCGGGCGGCCCCGAGCCTGCCGTGCCGGCGGCGACGGTCGTGCCCCTCAGGGACGGCGGCGGCGGCCTCGAGATCCTGTTCCTGCGCCGGCGCCCGGGGGAGGTTTTCGGGGGCCTGTGGGTTTTCCCCGGCGGCCGGGTGGAGGCGGGGGACGGGGCGGTGCCGGTGTCCCTCCCCACCGATGAAGTGGGGGAAAGAGCGGCCGAGGTGGCCATCGCCCGACGCGCTGCCCTCCGGGAGGCCGCCGAGGAGGCGGGCCTGGTGCTCGATCCCGAGTCCCTGCTCGTGCACTCGTGGTGGGTACCTGCGCCCGAGATCCCGCGGCGCTTCTCCACCTGGTTCTTCCTCGCCCCGGTGACGACGGAGACCGCCGTCGTCGTCGACCGAGCCGAGGTGCACGCCCACCGGTGGCTGGAGCCCGGTGCCGCCCTCGCCGCCCGCGACGCGGGCGAGATCGGGCTGGCGCCGCCGACGTGGATGACGGTCTGGCAGCTCGGCCGCTGGTCGGATGTCGCCTCCGCCCTCGCCGATGCCGTGGCGCGGCCACCCGGGGAGTTCAGGACCCGCATGGCCACGAGCCCCGACGGACGGCAGGCCATGCTGTGGGAGGGCGATGCGGCCTGGCCGGGGGGCGACCTGTCGCGTCCGGGTCCCCGGAACCGGCTGTGGGTGAACCCCGACGGCCCGTGGACCCCGGAGGTGGACACCCCGTGAGACACCGTTTGTCAACCCCCAGTCAGCCAGCGATTCCTCGCAGGTCGCTCGAGGACTCAGGCGGCAGCCCGAGCCGATGGTCCGGGGGCAAGTCCAAGGGCACGGTTCCGATTCGCCACGTGACGCCTCTCGTC
>DAHVMA010000012.1:0-2146 GCA_027320105.1 Acidimicrobiaceae bacterium
CGCAATACCGTTTACTTAGGTTCTTGGGGGATCGGGTGGACCTGTTCCTCCGCCTCGACCTCGAGCAGGTCGATCCCGTTGGAGGTGGACGAGCAGTTGTCGGGCCCGGACCGGGCGGGGCTCAGTGAGGGCTCGCTCCAGCACCGCCCAGGCCGCCGGTCGGCTCGCCCCGTCGGTGGCGCTCACGGCTCGGTGACCTCGGCGGAGTGAACCCGCACGGCCTCGGCGGGGGTTCGGGTCGGCTGGGGCCAGGTTCGGTGCTCGGATCGCTTCACCCCGAAGTTCGACATCTTGCGCCTGACCACGTGGGGGTTGGTCCGCCGCCGGCGGGGCGGGAGCACCTCGTGAAGGATCTCCTCGCGGGCCTTCTCATGGGCGGCGACGAGGACATCAGGGGGAAAAGCCCGGGTGGCTGGCCGTGGTGCGCCGCGCCACCCGGAGGCTGCGGGTGAAGCTCAGCCGGTCCGGGTCGGTGTCGGCATCCAATGCCACGGCGTGCATCAGCCAGCGGATGGCGTAGTGCACGCACAGGTAGCCGAAGAGTTCCTGGCGGACCCCGTCGGGGCCCTTGGACCGCAGCACCAGCCGGGGGCCGCGCTGGTGGGTCTTCAGCTCGTCGAGCATGGTCTCGAACTCCCAGCGCTCGGCGTAGCGGGCGGCGAGCTCGGCGGCGGGCGCGGCGGCGGGGTCCAAGATCGTGGTGAGCAGCCGGTAGCGCGTTTCCCCTGGTCGGCCCGGGTCCTCCAGGTGGTATTCGATCACCCGCACCGGGACGGCGTCGCCCTGGCGGGTGGAGCCCGAGGTCCCATGCAGCCTCGACAGGAAGGAGCCGTCCTCCAGGCGTTCCTCGACGGGGAGCTTGTGGTTGGACCTCGTCCGCCACAACAGCTCGGCTCCGGTGGCACGGGCCTCCTGCCACAGGGCGAAGCTGTAGAAGCCCCGGTCGGCCAGGCACAGGGTCCCCGGACCCAGGGAGCCGACCACCCTCGCGGCCAGGCGCTGCTCGGCCGTGCGGCACGGCCCCACCGCGACCTCGACCAGGGCGTGGGTGCCGCACTCGGCCACCCCGACCAGGCGCACCTGAGGGAAGGCTCCCTGCCCCGAGCCCCGTCCCGAGCCGGGCCGGCCGAACGCTCGGTCGTTGGCCGGGGTGTCGGCGACGTCCACGCAGGTCCCGTCGATGCTCATGAGCCGCCAGCCCCGGTACCACGCTCCCTTGGTGGCCGGGGTCGCCAGCGGGTGAGCCACCGCGTCGAACAGGGCCTCCACGGGCTCGGGGCCGAGGCGAGCCCGGGCCTTGAACAGCGCGGCCTTGGTGGGCACGTTCCAGGCTCGGGCCCATCCCGAGGTCCACGACAGCCCCTCGACCAGGTTGCGCATGACCTCTTCGTAGGAGGCCTGGGAGAACAACGCCAGGGCCAGCACGTAGTACACGACCACCCGCGCGGGCAACAGGCGACGACGGATCTCGGTGCGGCCCGCCTCGGCCACCACCCGATCCACCAACTCGGGTGGGAACACCCGGCTCAGCACGCCGATCGAGATGTGGTCCGACAGCCGCTGGTCGGTCTCCGGCTTCACCCATCCCGCACGAGGCACGCTGCGCAGAATAACATGCCGGTGATCTTAAGTAAACGGTATTGCGCCTAGTCCCGGCCCCGGCACGAGCCCCGACCCGGGGGAGTTCGGGACGCCGGAGGAGATCCTCCGCGCGCTTGCCGACCCGGCCCGCCTTGCCGTCGCCGGCCTGCTCGCCACGGGACCGAAGCGCCTGGAGGAACTGGCCGCCGCCCTCGGCGCGAGCGCCCAGCAGGTCGGCCGGCGCCTCGGACGCCTGACCGGGGCCGGGATCGTCGCGGCCGACGGCCCCGGCGCCGGCCGCACGTACCGCCTGGTCCCGGAGGCCCTGCGGGGGGCTGCACGCGAGGTCGGGCCGCCCCGCGACCCCGGCCTCGCGCTCGGGGCGGTCTTCGAGGACGAGGAGGGGGTCCTGCGCAACTACTTTCGGGGCGGGCGCCTCCGCGAGATCCCGGCGCGCCGGTCGAAGCGTCTGGTCGTGCTCGAGCGGCTCGCGCTGGAGTTCGAGCCAGGGATCCGATACCCCGAGCGCGAGGTGAACGCCGCCCTGCGCCGCTTCCACGACGAC
>DAHVMA010000016.1:0-26582 GCA_027320105.1 Acidimicrobiaceae bacterium
GCCGGCGGGTGTTGTGGCGGGCCGGCGGGTGTTGTGGCGGGCCGGCCGGTCGTGCGCTCGCGGCCGGCCGGTCGGTCCGATGCAACCCCTCCCGCCACACAGAGTGGTCGGCGAGGGGGAGTAGCGGCGAAGTTTGGAAGCGGATGGGTGCTCAGCGACAATGCGCTTCCAAAGTTCGCCGGCGAACGGCAAGCGGATGGGCTCAGAAACCACAGGTAGTGGTGCGATACCCCCAGAGGCTTCACGATGGGCACTATGAGTGGTAGTGTCCCTACTTCATGAGCTGGCGGGCGACAGCGGGGGCGTCTGACGGCGAGGGCGTCTGAGGACGGCTTGGGGCTGGGGCTGAAACAACTGTTCACGCCGCCGCGGACTCTGCCGATCATGCGTGCATGGCGCGACCGCGAGACCTGATCGGGCTGGAGGAGGCGGCGACACTGGCGTTGCGGGCCGGCCTCCCCGACGACCTGTTCGCCGACATGGCCGAGCGGGGCGTGGTGGACGTCTTCGACCGCGATGGGCGGCCTTGGGTCAGCCGGGAGGAGATCGAGCAGTGGTGCCGGGCGCACGGCCCGGCCAGCTTCCACGAGGGGCACCTTCGCATGGTGCGCACGTAGCCCGGCACCTGCACCCCGGCATCCCTACTGGGGAGGGCGTGGGGTCGGGATCGGCCGGCCAGCCGGCGCCCCGAGCGCATTGCCACCATCTGCGCGCTCTAAGGTGCCAACCTCTTCGGGTGTCACGGCTCCACCCACTGGGCGGCGGAAAGCTCGGGGCCGCGGTTGCAGGATTGACCTGCGCCGCCCTGCTTGCCGCCTGCGGCTCCCACCATTCGGCGCATACGTCGGCAGGCTCCACGCGGTCCCGAACCACTGCGACGACGCCGGGAACGTCGGCGACGACGACCGTCCACCACCGGGCCGCCTGCCCGCTCACCGACCTCCCGGCGCCCGGCGGCGTCGTGCCCCACCGTGCTGCCCTGGCCATCAAGATCGGCAACGACCCTGGAGCCTGGCCGCAGAGCGGGCTCGACCGGGCGGACATCGTCATCGAGGAACCGATCGAAGGGGCGATGACCCGGCTCATTGCCGTCTTCCAGTGCCAGCAGGCCGCCCCGGTCGGCCCGGTGCGCTCGACGCGGTGGACCGACGACCAGATCCTCCCGCAGTTCGGCCGGGCCGGGTTCGCGTACGCCGGCGGGGTGACCGTCGAGGAGCAGCTCGTCACCGCCTCCCCGCTGGTCAACTTGAACTTCAACATCGTGCCGGGAGCCTTCTACCGGATCTCGTCGCGCTACGCCCCGGAGAACCTCTACACGTCGACGGCGGCGCTCTGGGCTGACATGGGATCGTCCCGGACGCCGCCCAAGCCGATCTTCCGGTACGGGGCACTCGTACCCGGCAGCCGGGCCGTGAGCCGGGCGACCGTTCAGTTCTCGAGCTTCTTCGGCGTGCAGTGGCAATGGAACCCGATCCGCCGGCTGTGGATCCGCTGGGTGAACGGCAGCATCGACCGGACGGCCGACGGCGTGCCGGAGAAGGCCGCCAACGTGGTGATCGAGGACGTCCACACCTTCCCTGGCGTCGTCGAGGACACCAACGGCGCCCAGGGGGTCAACAGCATCACGATCGGCAGCGGTCCCCTCACCGTTCTCACGCGGGGCCGGGCGATCACCGGCACGTGGTCCCGGTCGTCGAACCTGCGGCCCGCCCGCCTTACCGCCGCCGACGGCCGCACGATCCGCCTCGCGCCCGGTGTGACCTGGATCGAGCTGCTCTCGGTGGGCGGCATGGTCACCGGGTCGTTGAGCCTGATCCCTTGAGCCTGATCCCTCGAGCAGGGCCACCGGCGCGCGCTGATCGGTGACCCGGCCGCCCCTAGGCTGGCCGGGTGCTCCGTCCGGCACTGCCGCTGCGGACCGTCGGGCTGGAGCTCGTCGGCGTCCTCCCCGACAGCATCCGTCAGCGGGTGCACGACACCCGCCGGCGGGTCGAGCTGGTACGCGACGAGGCCGACCTCGACCGGCGCCTCGCCCGGGCGGCCGAGCTGTTCGGGGAGAGCGACGACCGCGCGCGCGGGTATCTCGCGTCGTTCCGGATGGAAGCACCGCCGATGCCTGCTGACCCCTTCTCGCCGGCGTATGCCGAGGCACAGTGGGACCTCTACCGGCGGGTGTCCCGCCGGGACGGCTACACGGTGACCCACGAGGAGACGGATGTCGAGCTCTCCGTCCACACCCTGAGCCCCTACCCCTACAGCACCGGCTCGGCCCGTCAGGTGGCCGCCCAGCTCGCCGCTACCAGCTTCGTCCTGCGCCGGCTCGACCCCCGACCCGGGCAGCGGGTGGTCGAGTTCGGAGCCGGGTGGGGCAACCTGACGTTGCCGATCGCGATGCTCGGTGCCGAGGTCACCGCCGTCGAGGTGGGCCGCGGTCTGGCCGAGATACTCCGGCGCCGGGCAGCCGGCCTCACCACCCTCCGGGTCGTGGAGTCCGACATGCTGGGCTTCGAACGTGAGGGCGAGCCGTACGACGTAGCCCTCTTCTTCGAGTCCTTCCACCACTGTGCCGACCACCTGGAGATGCTCTGCCGGCTGCGCCGCATCGTCACCACCGGCGGCCGCCTGGCCTTCGCCGCCGAGCCGGTGGCCCGTCTCGCCTACCCGTGGGGCCTTCGGCTGGACGGCCTGTCACTGTGGTCCACCCGGGCTTACGGATGGCTGGAGCTCGGGTTCGACACCGGCTACTTCGCCGAGGCACTGGCCCGCACCGGATGGGGCCGGGGTGCCCGGCACCGGAGTCGCTCCCTCGGCCCCCTCGCCGACGTGATCGTCGTGACCAACCTGTGACCCCCCCTCCCGGACGCCACCTCGCCGCCCGCCGCCGGCGCCGCGCCCGGCGTGCCCGACAGCTGCGGGCGCTTGGCCTCCTCGTCGCGGTCGTCGGGCTGGTGGTCGCGCTCGCTGTCGGCCTTGCCGGGGGGCTCGGCGGGGGCGGCGCCGGGCGGCGACACCCTGGCTCGTCGCCTGCCTCCGCCGGCCTGGGCCCGGGCGCCCACGTGGGCAAGCACGCCAAGGCGCCGGCCGCCGGCACGTCCGTGGGGCCGTACGGTGTCACCGCGGCGTGGGTGATCAAGGAGAACCAGAAGAAGGGCACCGGCGCGTGGCACCTCACCCGCCCGGCCAGCGGCGGGCAGATCGCCGGGTACTCGAACACCGTCAGCATCAATGAAGGGGGCGCCGTCGACCTGTACGTGTCGACGACGTCAGCGACCTACAGCGTCATCGCCTACCGGATGGGGTGGTACGGGGGGGCCGAGGGACGCCAGATCTGGGTGTCGGGCCCCGTGCCCGGGCGCGCCCAGCCCACCTGCCCGGTGCTCGCGCCCACCAACACCGTCGAATGCCACTGGACCGACCCACTGCACGTGCAGACGACCGTCGCCGGCTGGCCGCAGGGCGACTATCTCTTCAAGCTCACTGCCGCCAGCGGCTACCAGTCCTACATCCCGCTCACGATCCGCAACGACGCCAGCCACTCCGCCTACCTGATCCAAAACGACGTCACCACGTGGCAGGCCTACAACCTCTACGGCGGCTACGACCTCTACCAGGGGCCCGCCACCCCCGGGTCGTCCACCCTCGCCAACAGGTCGCGCATCGTCTCGTTCGACCGGCCCTACGCGTCCAACTACGGCGCCTCGGACTTCATCGGCCTCGAGTTGAAGCTCGTCGCCCTCGCCGAGAGCCGTGGTCTCGATGTCAGCTACACCACCGACGTCAACGTCAATGAACGCCCGAGCTTGCTGCTCAACCATCAGGCGTTCGTCTCCCTCGGTCACGACGAGTACTGGTCGCGGACCCAGCGCAACGCCGTCGTGGCCGCACGCGCCCACGGCGTCAACCTGTTCTTCATGGGCGCCAACGCCATCTACCGGCCCATCCGTTTCGAGTCGTCGCCGCTCGGGCCCGACCGCCTCGAGGTCGACTACAAGAACGCCCTGGAAGATCCCCTGTACGGCAAGAACAACAGCCTCGTCACGCCATGGGCGTGGCGGGACCCACCGCTCAACGACCCGGAGAGCACTATCCTCGGTGAGGAGTGGCAGTGCAACCCGGTGCGGGCGAACATGGTCGTGACCGACCCGACAGCGTGGATCTGGGGTGGGCTCCACCTCGCCGCTGGCACCCAACTCCCCAACGTCGTCGGCCCCGAGTACGACCACTACTCGCCCAACCAGCCGAGCCCTCCCAACGTTCAGATCGTCGCCGCCTCCCCGGTCACCTGCAACGGCGTTCCCCACCAGGCCGACTTCACCTACTACACGTGGCATGGCAGCGGCGCTGGCGTCATCGACACCGGCACGATCGACTGGGTCGGTTTCCTCGCGCCGGTCTGCGACCGGACCTGCCCTGAGGTCAACAGGGTCGTGACCGACGCGACCCTCAACATCCTGCGGGTCTTCGGCGAGGCTCCCGCCGGCCGCAAGTACCCCTCGGTGTCCAACTACGCGAGCATCCCGCACGTGCCCTGAGACCGAGCTGATCCCACGTCGTCTCACGTTGGGCGCGTGCTACTACGCTGTGGGCCGGAGACGGGCGGACGGGGAGGGCGGTGCCGAGCGGGCGGACGGGCAACACATCCGAGCGACCGGGCCTCCGACCCGTGCGCCTCCGACTGCTCACCGTAGGGGCTGCATGGGCCCTGGTTGCGGCGTTGGCGGTGCCGGCGGCCGCGGCCGCTCGTCGTTCCAGCCATCCGTTGACGCCACCGTCTTGGCCTCGGGTCGTGAGCGAGCAGGTCACCGCCGACTTCCAGGTGGCGCCGGGCATCACGTTCGTCCAGACCCGCTACCGGACGGCGAAGGGCCCCGAGCGCGCCAGCGTGCTCTACGTCGACACCCAGGTCGCCGGGCGCGACTTCACTCCAGCACTCGCCAACGGCTTCCTGTCCTCCGACGGCGAAGCCGTGAGCGGGATCGCCCGACGCATCCACGCCTTCGCCGGCACCAACGGCGACTATTACAACGGCGTCGGGCGCTTCCCGCTGCCCCTCGGGCAGGGACAGCCCACCCACCTGCTCGTCGAGAGAGGCGCCGTGGTCCTCGGTGGGCTCCCCGACGACTGCGGCGTGCTCGAGGTGGCCACCGACGGGCGCATGGCGATCGGGCGAGAGCAGTTCTGGGGGACGGTCCAGGCTGCCGGAGCCCCGCCTCAACGGCTCTCGGCGGTCAACGTCCTCGTCGGGCCGGGACCGCTGTCCCAGTGCGACACCGCCGTGCAGCACCGGGAGCTGGTCTTCATGACCGACCGGTGGAGCCCCTACCCGAGCCCGATGGCGGGGCCGGCGCCGGTGGCCGAGATGAGGCAGACGGGTCCGTATGGGTACGTCGTGACGGCCGTGCTCCGCCGGCGCCTGGAGCTCCCGCCGCTGCCGGCGGGCTACTCGGCGCTCGTCGGGGAAGGCTCGGCCAGGAGCTTCGTCCGCCACTTGCACCGCGGGCAGCTCGTGGCGATCCACGACGGCGTCCGTCCCGACAACCGCCTCGAGTCCGCCGTCGGGGGCGGCTTCATCCTCCTCCAGGGCGGTGTCGTCAATCCCGAGATCGCCCGCTCGTCCCTGCCCGGGGAGGCGGCTACCGTCGTCGGCACCAGCACCGACGGCACCGAGGCGGTCTTCGCCGTCTTCGACGGCGGCCAGCCCCACATCGGCATCGGTGTCGGATACGCCATGATGGCGGGCTGGCTGCAGACGCAGGGCATGGCCGATGGGGAGTTCTTCGACAACGGAGGCTCGTCGACCATGGTCGTGCGCACACCGGGCCGCCGCGGCGTGACCGTGGAGAACAGCCCGTCGGATGGCCAGGAGCGCCTCGTCGCCGAGTGCCTCTGCTTCGCCCCACCACCACCCCCGTGACAGCGGTGGGGCATCCCCAGCTTCCGCCGCTGTCCGCCCGAGCACGACGGCGGCGAGAACGGCGGCGAGGCGGCGACGGCGGACGACGGCCAGCACGAAGGCGACACCCAACGGCACCCACGTCCATGGGGCGGCGGCGAGTGCTGCGACGAGCACGCCGGCCCGGTCGAGGTGGGCCTCCCGAACCGCGGCCAGGCAGCCTTTGGCCATGGTGAGGACCACCGTCCCCCGGATGGGACGAAGGTGCGAGAGAAGGCTCGAACCGTGCAGCCGCCGGTCCTCCGGAATCCGCCGCCCGGCTGCGACGGGGCTCGAGGTACCCCTGGAGGTCTCCTGCCGCCGGCAACAGGTCTCGCTTTCCGCGCGCCCTGCGGCGAACCGCGCGCAGGGACGGCGGGATGGCGCTCCGTGTGCGCGCGGTCGTGATCCCAGCGCGCGGAACGGCCCTCCAGCCGCTTCCGAGCAGGGCGATATCAGCGATAGCAGCGCTACCGGGCGAGGCGGTTCGCCAGGCTGAGGATGGCCGACGCCGCCGGCCGGCTGGCGGCGGGTCGCCGGCGGTTGTCCGCCCGGCGGCGGTCCCTTCTCGTCGGGCGCCAGCGGGGGGCGGGCTGGCCGGTCACGTCGCTCGGGGTGTGGCGCATGTCAGTCTCCTCTGGCACCACTCGGTGCGGCGCGATCCCCAACATGGTCGGGGCAGGAGGGGAGAAAGGCGTCGCCGCCGCCACGCGCCGTTCACCGGGCGGGGAGCGCCGTGGGGCGCCCGCCCCGAGCGCCGCGCCAGCGGGTTGCTCCAACGACGCCGGCGAGCGCGACGGCGAGGCCCACCTCGTGGCCAAGGCGGTCGGGCGACTCGCGCTGGATCCACCGGTGGAACCGGTCGAACCACGCCGGCCACGGCGCGAACCCGAAGAACACCAGGCAGGGCTTGTCCATGTCCGGCAGGGCGGCGCCGACGGTCGCGGCCAGCGTCGCCACCCGGGTGCCGGCGGGGGCGGTGGCGACGGCCCCGGTGAGAGCGCTGAGGGCGCTGAGCCCGTCGCGGCGGGCGACCCGCAGGAGCTCCTCGGACAGCTGTGACTCACCGGTGCCCCAGTGGGGGCAGGCGTCGAGCAGCAGGTGGGAGGCGAACCCGGCGGCGAAGGCGGTGACGGGTCGCCGGCGCAGCGGACCGCCGAGCAGGCTTCCGGCCAGGACGTGGTTGGTGACGAACACGGCTGCCCGGGCCCTACGCCCGTCGCAGCAGGAGGAGGCAGCGGTCGTCGGCCGGCGTGGCGCCCAGCTCGGCCCAGACGACCTTGCCGCCGCGCGCATCGACGCCCCACGATCGCGAGACCGACGCCACCGTCGACAAGCCCCGGCCGGTCATGGCCTCCGGGTTCTCGGCGAGGACCATGGGCGCCGATCGCCCGGCGTCGGGTTCCTCCCCGAGCGTCAGCTTGGTGACCGGGTGCACGTCCGCTGCTGGCGGCGCCGGTCTGGTCGGCGGGACCCGACGAAGGCGATCACGTCGGGGAATGGTAGCCCTTGCGCGCTTCGCTCGACCCGTACCACGCCGTATCCCCGCTGACAGGCTCAGCTTCTCCCGATCGGTGCCGATCCACGACGGTGTGGGCAGCCAGGACGATCTGATGACGCTCGGGGACGCGGCGGCCATGGCCATCGCCGCTGGTGTGAGCGAGCGCGACTTCGTTGCAGCCGTCCATCGGGGGGTCGTCGACACGCGCATCGTGGACGGCCTGCCGCGCGTCGCGCGACGGGAGATGGAGTTCTGGTGCCGGATCGCCGGCCTGGGCATGGAGGAAAGGGCTCAACTCGCCGCTGGCTGAGCGGGGTCAGTGGAGTCCCTGCATCGCGTGGCGGTAGCCGGTGATGATCGCGTCGCCAGCGAAGATCGCAACGACTGCACCGGTGGCGAGGAAGACCCCGTAGGGCAGTCGGCTGGACATCTTCGCCTTGCCGGCCAGGATCAGGGCGATCCCTACTGACGCCCCGGCGAGGTTGGCTGCCATGAACCCGATGAGCAGGCACCACGGGCTCAGCCAGCCGAGCGCCATTCCGAGCAGGAAGGACAGGCGGACGTCGCCGAACCCCAGCCAGGCGGGGCGGAGGAAGTTCACGAGGAAGAAGGCGAGGAAGCTTCCTGCGCTGCAGGCGAGGGCGGTGAGCAGCCGACCCCACGACCGGGTGGCGATGGTGGCAGCCAGCAGGTCGGCGGCGACGAGCGCGGCGGATGCGTACACGACGGAGCGGGGGAGGATGAGGTGCTCGCCGTCGATGAGCGCCAGCGCGAGCAGGCCGGCGGCGAACACCAACTCGGCGGGCAGCGTCCAGCTGGCACCGAAGCGCACGGCCAGGAGGGCGAACAGCCCCGCCGTGGCCAACTCCACAAGGGGGTAGCGCACCGAGATCGGCTCGTCGCACGAGCGGCAACGTCCCTGCAGGAGGAGCCACGACAGCACGGGGAGGTTGTCGTAGGCGGCGATCGGCGTTCCACAACCCGGGCACGCCGGCGCCGGGCGGACCACCGACAACCTGCGCGGCACCCGGTAGATGACCACATTGAGGAACGAGCCCACACAAAGGCCGGCCACAGCACAAGCGATGGTGAGGATCAGCACGCGCACACTCTCACTCTCCCCGGGCTCACTCTCTACGGGCGCTCTTGACCACCGACTGCTCGTGCCTTACCCTGAAGGGGACCAACCCGACCGCAAAGACCCTTGCAGTAGGCAAGCGCGCGCTGTAAGGTGTTCGGTTGCCGTGGTCGCCTGTTCGGTAGCCCCTGAAGCGCTTCAGGGGCTTTCGCGCGCTCTCACGGCCCTACGACCCCCCTCTGCCTCAGGAGTAGGCCTTGCCGGCACGTACCCCCTCCCGGGAGCGCTTCTCGTTCGCCAACTTGGACGAGGTCCAGCCGCTCCCGGATCTGATCTCCATCCAGCGCGACTCTTTCAGGTGGTTCCTCGAGAAGGGGCTTGCTGACACCTTCCGTGACATCAGCCCGATCGAGGACTTCTCCGGCTCCCTGAAGCTCATCCTCGACTTCGACCCCGAGGACCAGGACCTGCGCCCGCCGCCGAAGTTCTTGGTGGAGGAGTGCAAGGAGAAGGACATGACCTACGCGGCGCCCATCTTCGTGCGCGCCCAGTTCCAGAACGCCAACACCGGGGAGATCAAGGAGCAGACCGTGTTCATGGGGGACTTCCCCATGATGACGGACAGGGGCACCTTCATCATCAACGGGACCGAGCGCGTCGTCGTGTCCCAGCTGGTGCGTTCCCCGGGCGTGATCTTCCAGCCCGGCCGTGACATGAAGTCGGTGGTCACCGGCACCATCCACCCCTACCGGGGCGAGTGGATCGAGTTCGACGTCGAGGCCAAGCCGGGCAAGGACATCACCGCCGGCTCGCGCGTGGCCCGCAAACGGCGCCTGTCGTTGTTCGTGCTGCTGCGTGCCCTGGGGTTCACCGACGATGGCTTCCTCGAGCGCTTCGTCCGCCACTTCGACTTCCTCGAGGGTCAGTGGGACAAGGAGCGGGAGCTCGCCGCCACCCAGGAGGAGGCCCTCCTCGAGATCTACAAGCGTGCCCGTCCCGGCGAGCCGCCGTCGCCGGAGTCGGCCCGCGTCTATTTCGAGAACGCCTTCTTCAACCCCAAGCGCTACGACCTGACCCGGGTCGGCCGCTACAAGCTCGACCGCAAGCTCGGCCCGGAGATCGGCAAGGCCGAGGAGCTGTTCGGCGTCGAGCTCGAGCGCCCCGAGGAGGGCCAGGGCGTCCTCTCCCGCTCCGAGATCCTCGCCGCCTGCAGCTACCTGCTCCACCTTGCCCAGGGCGAGTCGGGCTACCGGCTCGACGACCAGGACCACTTCGCCAACCGGCGCATCCGCTCCGTCGGCGAGCTGATCCAAAACCAGGTCCGCGTCGGGCTCTCCCGCATGGAGCGGGTCGTGCGCGAGCGCATGACCACCCAGGACGTCGAGGCCATCACGCCGCAGACCCTGATCAACATCCGCCCGGTCGTGGCGGCGATCAAGGAGTTCTTCGGGACCAGCCAGCTGTCGCAGTTCATGGACCAGACCAACCCGCTGTCGGGTCTCACCCACAAGCGGCGACTGTCGGCCATGGGCCCCGGCGGCCTCTCCCGGGAGCGGGCCGGCTTCGAGGTCCGTGACGTGCACTCCAGCCACTACGGCCGCATGTGCCCGATCGAGACCCCCGAGGGCCCCAACATCGGCCTGATCGGCCATCTCGCCAGCTACGGGCGGATCAACAGCTACGGCTTCATCGAGACCCCCTACCGCCGGGTCGTCGACGGCAAGGTGACCGACGAGATCCTCTACCTCGCCGCCGACGAGGAGGAGGAGTACGTCATCGCCCAGGCCAACGCCAGGCTCGGCCACGACGGCACGCTCCTCGATGACCGCGTCCTGGTGCGCCGCGCCCCCCAGGGCCCCGGCGTGCGGGTCGGTGCCGGCGGAACCAGCTACGGCAGCTCCACCGAGGTCGACTTCGTGCCGCCCGCCGAGGTGGACCTCATGGACGTCTCCCCCAAGCAGATCGTCTCGATCTCCACGGCGCTCATCCCCTTCATTGAGCACGACGACGCCAACCGGGCCCTCATGGGCGCCAACATGCAGAAGCAGGCCGTACCGCTGGTACGCCCAGAGGCACCTTTCATCGGAACCGGAGTCGAAGCCCGAGCGGCGCGCGACGCCGGCGACGTGCTGCTCGCCGAGGGAAAGGGTGTCGTTGTCGAGGTCGCCGGCGAGCACGTCACCGTCGACTACGAGCCCAACCAGAAGGACTGGAACGGCGCCACCCTCGGGCGCAAGGTGTACAGGCTGTCGAAGTTCCGACGCTCCAACCAGAACACGTGCCTCAACCAGCGCACCGTGGTGGAGGAGGGCGACAAGGTCGTGAAGGGCGACGTCCTCGCCGACGGCCCGTCGACCGAGCAGGGCGAGCTCGGCCTCGGCAAGAACCTGCTCGTCGCCTTCATGCCATGGGAGGGCTACAACTACGAGGACGCCATCATCCTCTCCGAGCGCCTCGTCAAGGACGATGTCCTCACCTCCATCCACATCGAGGAGCACGAGGTCGACGCCCGCGACACCAAGCTCGGCGCCGAGGAGATCACCCGGGACATCCCTAACCTGTCCGAGGACATCCTGAAGGACCTCGACGAGCGGGGCATCATCCGCATCGGTGCGGAGGTCGGGCCCGGCGACGTCCTCGTCGGCAAGGTCACCCCCAAGGGAGAGACCGAGCTGACCCCCGAGGAGCGCCTGCTGCGGGCGATCTTCGGCGAGAAGGCCCGCGAGGTGCGCGACACCTCCCTCAAGGTGCCGCACGGGGAGTCCGGCAAGGTGATCGACGTCCGGGTGTTCTCCCGCGACGACGCCCACGCGCTGCCGCCCGGCGTCAACCAGCTGGTGCGGGTCTACGTGGCCCAGAAGCGGAAGATCTCCGAGGGCGACAAGCTCGCCGGCCGCCACGGCAACAAGGGCGTGATCTCCAAGATCCTTCCGGTCGAGGACATGCCGTTCCTCGCCGACGGCACGCCCGTCGACATCATCCTCAACCCTCTCGGCGTCCCCTCGCGGATGAACGTCGGCCAGGTGCTCGAGAGCCATCTCGGCTGGGCGGCCCGCTGGGGCTGGGACGGCAACCCGCTCGCCAAGGTCCCCAAGCGGGGCACCGAGCGCAAGACCCGCCCGGTCGCCGAGCCGTCGGTGCACATAGCCACCCCGGTCTTCGACGGCGCCCACTGGGACGAGGAGGGCGAGGCCGGCCGGCACCCCACGATGCAGCGGATCTTCGAGACCCTGCACCCGGAGGCGCCCGAGACCGACTACGGCGACCACGGCCGGCTCATCGGCACCGACGGCAAGGCCACCCTCTACAACGGGCGGACCGGCCAGGCCTACGACAACCCCATCAGCGTCGGCTACGTGTACATCCTGAAGCTGGCCCACCTGGTGGACGACAAGATCCACGCCCGGTCGACAGGCCCGTACTCGATGATCACCCAGCAGCCGCTCGGTGGGAAGGCCCAGTTCGGTGGGCAGCGCTTCGGCGAGATGGAGGTGTGGGCCCTGGAGGCCTACGGCGCCGCCTACGCCCTGCAGGAGCTGCTCACCATCAAGTCCGACGACGTCCTCGGCCGCGTGAAGGTCTACGAGGCGATCGTCAAGGGTGAGAACATCCCCGAGCCGGGGATCCCCGAATCCTTCAAGGTGCTGATCAAGGAGATGCAGAGCCTCTGCTTGAACGTGGAGGTCCTCTCCAACACCGGCGAGGAGATCGAGATGCGCGAGCTCGACGAGGACGTGTTCCGCACCGCCGAGGAGCTCGGCATAGACATCAGCCGCCCGGAGCGAGGCTCCGACGAAGAAGACGCACGCCGCGCCAGCGAGAGGGGTTTCTGAGTTGCTGGACGTCAACAATTTCGAGCAGCTGCGCATCGGTCTGGCCACCGCCGACTCGATCCGCACGTGGTCCAACGGCGAGGTCAAGAAGCCGGAGACCATCAACTACCGCACCCTGCGCCCGGAGAAGGACGGGCTGTTCTGCGAGAAGATCTTCGGTCCCACCAAGGACTGGGAGTGCTACTGCGGCAAGTACAAGCGGGTCCGCTTCCGCGGCATCGTCTGCGAGCGCTGCGGCGTGGAGGTCACCCGCTCCAAGGTCCGGCGCGAGCGGATGGGCCACATCGAGCTGGCCGCCCCCGTGGTCCACATCTGGTACTTGCGGGGCACCCGCTCATGGCTGGCCTACCTCCTCATGGGCACCGAGGCCCGGGAGGAGCTGAAGGCCAAGCAGCTGGAGAAGGTCATCTACTTCGCCGCCAACCTCGTCACCTTCGTGGACGAGGACAAGCGCCACAACGACCTGCCCAGCCTCGAGGCCGAGCTGGCCGAGGAGCTGGCGGAGATCGAGCGCGGCCGCGACCTCGACCTCGACCGGCGCTTCAAGGCGCTGGAGGACGAGCTGGCCCAGCTCGAGTCCGACGGCGCCAAGGACTCGGAGATCAAGGCCCGGCAGCGCCAGGTCGACAAGGAGCTCGCCGCCATCCGCGAGCGGGCCGACAGCGAGCTCGACCTCGTGAAGCGGGCCTTCGACGAGCTCCGCAGCCTCCACGGCCGCAAGATCATCGAGGACGAGCTGCTCTGGCGTGAGCTGAAGGACCGCTACGGCGACTACTTCCGCGGCGGCATGGGGGCCGAGGCCATTGCCCAGCTCATCGGCGAGATCGACTTCGACGCCGAGGAGATCAAGCTCCGGGACGCGATCGACCCGACCGACGGACGGCGTCCCCTTTCGGTGCAGCGGAAGCAGAAGGCGATCAAGCGCCTGAAGATCGTTTCGGCGTTCAACCGCCGGGACGAGCACGCCAAGCGCGTCAACGACCCTCGGGCGATGATCCTCGACGCCGTCCCGGTCATCCCACCGGAGCTGCGCCCCATGGTCCAGCTCGACGGCGGTCGCTTCGCCACCTCGGACCTCAACGACCTGTACCGGCGGGTCATCAACCGCAACAACCGCCTCAAGCGGCTCCTCGACCTCGGCGCCCCCGAGATCATCGTCAACAACGAGAAGCGGATGCTCCAAGAGGCCGTCGACGCCCTGTTCGACAACGGCCGGCGCGGGCGCCCCGTGACCGGCCCCGGCAACCGGCCTCTCAAGAGCCTCTCTGACATGCTGAAGGGCAAGCAGGGCCGGTTCCGCCAGAACCTGCTCGGCAAGCGCGTCGACTACTCCGGCCGTTCGGTGATCGTGGTCGGCCCGACCCTCAAGCTGCACCAGTGCGGCCTGCCCAAGCAGATGGCGCTCGAGCTGTTCAAGCCGTTCGTCATGAAGCGCCTCGTCGACCTGGAGCTCGCGCAGAACATCAAGTCGGCCAAGCGCATGGTCGAGCGGCGCCGCTCGCAGGTATGGGACGTGCTGGAGGAGGTCATCAAGGAGCACCCGGTGTTCCTCAACCGGGCCCCCACCCTGCACCGCCTCGGCATCCAGGCCTTCGAGCCGATCCTCGTCGAGGGCAAGGCGATCCAGATCCACCCTCTGGTCTGCACCGCCTTCAACGCCGACTTCGACGGCGACCAGATGGCCGTCCACCTGCCGCTGTCGGCGGAGGCCCAGGCCGAGGCCCGGATCCTCATGCTGTCGGCCCACAACATCCTGAAGCCCGCCGACGGCCGCCCGGTGACCGTGCCGAGCCAGGACATGGTGTTCGGCGCCTACTACCTGACCCTCGTGAAAGACGGCGGCAAGGGCGAGGGGCGTGTGTTCCGCCACCTGTGGGAGGTGGAGCGCGCCTACGAGGCCGGTGACTTGGACCTGCACTCCCGCATCCAGTGGCGGCGTCCTGTCGTCGTCGCCGCCGACCCCAAGGGCACCGACCCCGTTGCCGACGCCGAGCAGGCCGAGACGGTGGAGACCACCCCCGGGCGGATCATCTTCAACACCGCCCTCCCGGAGGACTTCCCCTTCGTCAACGACATCGTCGGCAAGCGCAACCGCAGCATCGGCTCCATCGTCGAGGTCCTTGCCGACCGCTACCCACGCGCGGTGGTGGCCGAGAGCCTGGACCGGGTGAAGAACCTCTGCTTCCGGTACGCGTCGCAGTCGGGCCTCACCATCTCCATCGACGACGTGCGTACCCCGTCGTCCAAGGCAGCGATCATCAACCGCTACGAGCAGGAGGCCCAGAAGGCCGAGACCCAGTTCAAGCGGGGCATCATCACAGACGACGAGCGGCGCCAGAAGGAGATCGAGATCTGGACCTCGGCCAACTCCGAGGTGGGACGGGCCATGGAAGAGGCGCTGCGAGCCATCCCCTTCAACCCCCTCGACATGATGGTCGACTCCGGCGCCCGGGGTAACCCACAGCAGGTCCGCCAGATCGCCGGCATGAAGGGCCTGGTGTCCAACCCCCGGGGCGAGATGATCCCCCGGCCGATCATCTCCTCCTTCCGGGAGGGGCTGTCGGTCCTCGAGTACTTCATCTCCACCCACGGCGCCCGCAAGGGCCTCGCCGACACCGCCTTGCGCACCGCCGACTCCGGTTACCTGACCCGCCGGCTCGTCGACGTCGCCCAGGAGCTCATCATCCGCGAGGAGGACTGCGGCACCGGCCGAGGGGTGTGGGTCCGCTACGTCCACCGCGACGACGAGCGGGCCCGCACCTACCTGGAGACGAGGCTCGACAGCCGGGTGCTGGCCCGGGAGGTCAGGCTGGCGGACGGCACCGTGCTGCCCGCCGGCACACGCATCAGCCCCGAGGTGATGGTCGCCCTCCGCGACGACCCGGCGCTCGACGAGGTCCTCTGCCGCTCGGTGCTCACCTGCGAAGCGGAGCACGGCGTGTGCGCTGCCTGCTACGGGCGGTCGCTCGCCACCAACCGGGACATCGAGCTCGGCGAGGCGGTTGGCGTCATCGCCGCCCAGTCGATCGGCGAGCCCGGCACCCAGCTAACCATGCGGACCTTCCACCAGGGCGGCATCGCCGGCGAGGACATCACCCACGGCCTGCCCCGCGTCGTCGAGCTGTTCGAGGCCCGCACCCCCAAGGGCGCGGCGGTGCTGTCCCGGACCTCCGGGGTCGTCCGCATCGCCGACGAGGACAACGGCCGGCGCATCACCGTCGTCGGCGACGACGGCACGGAGGAGATCTACGACGTCAACCTCCGCGCCAAGCTCGCCGACGGCATCCGCGAAGGCGGCGAGGTCAACGCCGGCGACGCCATCGTCGACGGGCCCAAGGACCCCAAGCAGCTGCTCGAGATCAAGGGCATCCGCGAGACCCAGCAGTACCTCGTCAACGAGGTGCAGCAGGTCTACCGGGACCAGGGTGTGTCGATCCACGACAAGCACATCGAGCTCATCGTCCGCCAGATGCTGCGCCGGGTGCTCGTCGCCGAGCAGGGCGAGTCGCCGTTCCTGCCCGGTGAGCGTGTCGACGCCCGCATCTACGCCGAGGTCAACCGCCAGCTGGTCCAGGAGGGCCGGCGGCCGGCGGAGGGCCGCAGCGAGCTGATGGGCATCACCAAGGCGTCTCTCGCCACCGACAGCTGGCTGTCGGCGGCCTCCTTCCAGGAGACGACCCGGGTGCTGACCGAGGCGGCCATCGAGGGCAAGAGCGACCAGCTCTTCGGCCTGAAGGAGAACATCATCATCGGCAAGCTGATCCCTGCGGGGACCGGGATGCTGCGCTACCGGGATCTGGTCATCGACGCTCCCGAGGCGGAGCGGATGCCGTACTGGTCGTCGGAGGACGAGCCGGGCGGCGAGGACCTCGCTGCGTGGCTCGCGTCGATCGGCGGGGACGGCGGCGAGGGCTTCGAGGGCGGCGGGGGCGGCGGGGGCTTCGTGGGGGCGGAGGGCGATGGGTACGGTGGCGTGTTCGGCGTGGTGCCCGACCTGCCGGACGCCTTCGGCGACAGCGGGCAGGAGTCCGCCGGGTAACACCTGCCAGCTGGTGCTAGCTGGTGCTAGCTGGTGCCAGCTGGTGCCAGCCGGCGCCAGTCGGCGCCAGCCGGTGTCAGCCGGCGGCGGGACACTCGGTTGGTTCTCTGGAGGTCGGTGCGTTCAGGGCCGGAATCTGCCCTGAACGCACCGAGGTGTCGTCAATGCACCGAGGTCGCGTCCTACGGGCCATCCGTGCAACGGGATGCCGACCGCGGGATGCCCGGCAACCGGGTTGCATCCGTCTTGCCCGCTGTGCTAGGGTATCGAATGCTCTGCACTTTGCGCGCGAGCAGTTGACCAATCCGCCATCCGCCGAGTGGGGAAGCGGTGGTCTGTGCACGAGACATCAGGGGGGCGATGACTACCACGACCACCCGTGAACAGAAGCGGCGCTGGCGACCTCGCTTCTGGCTCTTCGCCGCCGCCCTCCTTGTCGCCGGCTCCCTCGTGGTGACAGGAGGGCAGCTCCCCACGGCCGGTGCGACGCCGCTGCCAGTCTGGCCCTACACGGCAACGATCACGTCGTCGAGCGTGGCGGCACTCCACGTCGGCGAAGAGGTCGACCTCATCCACCTCGACAACATCACGATGGAGGACATCGACGCCCGCGTCGTGGGCCAGGCCACCTTCCACGTCGTCGCGACGCCGTCCCCGTACTCGTGCCTCAACGGGTCGACCGTCAACATCTTCGCCTTCCACGGTGAGCTCTTCCTCCACAACGGCCTCGAGGGCAACCAGTGCACGTACGGCACGTGGGAGATCGCGCCAGCCTCGGTCACCTCGCCGCTCCAGGTTCCTGCGATCACCGGTGCGACCGAGATCGGGGGAAGGCTCGTCCTGTCGGGCAGGGGCTTCGGAGCCTCGCCGGGAGCCGTCGTGCTCATCCACTACGGCGCCACCGTCTCGGGCCCGGTCTACGCCACGGGCGCCGTCGCGTGGTCGTCGTACCGGGTGAGCGTGGCCGTGCCCGTCGCCCTGCCGACCGGCCCCTACGACGTGCTGCTGCTCACCCGAGCCGGCGCGGCCGCGACCACCCTCGCCGTCCTGTCCCCCCCGCCGCCACCGCCTCCTCCGGGCCTGTGGGTGCAGGAGCCGTCGGGCACCACCGAGAGCTTGAACGCCGTCTCCTGCGTGCCGGGCAGGTCCCCGAGCGGGGTGTGGACGGGCTACTGCTACGCCGTCGGCGACCACGGGACGATTGTCTTTTCGGCGAACGGCGGCCTCACGTGGTCGACGGAGACCTCCCCGTCGACCGTGGACCTCCACGGCGTGGCCTGCGTGCCGCTGACAGGGCCTGGCGTGAGGGTGCCCGTGATCTGCTACGCCGTCGGCGACCAGGGCACGATCCTGTTCGAGAAGAACGGCCTGCCTTGGATCGTCGAGTCGCCCACCAGCCCCTCGACCACCGAGCCTTTCTCCGCCGTCGCCTGCCAGTCGGCCAGCCGCTGCTGGGCCGTCGGCACGGCCGTGGCCGCCGAGCTCACCTTCGCCAACCCGACGAGCCCCTGGCAGCTGATCACCATCCTCGGTCCGCCCGGTTCGACCTGCGGCCCCGGAGGACCCCCCAACGCTTGCCTGCGCGGCGTTGCCCTCGGCAACGCCGACGAGCACTTCGCCGTGGGCGGCGGCGGCAACATCTACGCCCAGTTCGACTACCGGGGCCCGTCGTGGACCAACCAGGTCTCCCTCGGCGCCGGCTACTTCACCTCGATCTCGTGCGGCCCGCCGTCGATCGCCGGCCACAGCCACTGCATCACCGTTGGCACCGACGACACCCTCGCCGCCAGCCGCATCTACCTGACCTTCGACAGCGGCACGACCTGGGCGCCGGCGACCTCCCCGCCCGAGGGGAACATGCCGCCTCTTCGGGGCGTGTCGGTCCTGCGGGGAGCGCCCGCCAACGGGCACGCATGGGCCGTCGGTGACAGGGGCACGATCCTGCGCACCGACGACGGGGGCAGGACCTGGGTGAAGGAGACCTCGTCCACGAGCGCCGACCTGCTCGCGGTCACGTGCCCGGCGACCCCCAACCCGTCGCTGCTCTGCCTCGCCGTCGGCGCGGGGGGAACCATCCTCGCCCGCCGCCCGGGTCTCCCGCTGCCAGCGTGGGCCTACACGGCGACCGTGACCGCCTCGAGCACCACCGGGCTCACCGTCGGGCGGACCTACGGCCTCATCCACCTCGTCAACCTCACCCTCGAGGACCTCGGTGCGACCCGCGTGGGCCGGGCCACCTTGCACGTCAACGTGGCCCGCTCCCCCTATACCTGTCTGAACGGCTCCACCGTCAACGTGTTCCTCTACGACGGGCAGTACTTCCTCCACAACGGTCTCCAGGGCTCCCAGTGCACCTACGGGACGTGGGAGATCGCACCGGCCTCGGTCACCTCGCCGGCCGAGGTGCCCACGATCTCGAGCGCCAGCTTCGCCTTCAGCCCGGTCGTGCGACCACCGACGCCGTACGCAAGGCTACTCGTCGCCGGGCGCAACCTCGGCGCCTCACCCGGGACGGTCTCGCTCATCGGCTACAGCGCCACGACCTCGGGGCCGGTCGTGTCCACGAGCGTCATGTCGTGGGCGCCCACGCGCGTGGTGGCGGGCCTCCAGGGCCACGTCACCCTCGGCTCCCTCTATGACGTGCTGCTCTTCACGAGCTCAGGCGCCGCCGCCTCCACGTTGGCGAGGGTGCCCCGCATCGTCCCGCTCGTGGTGTCGCCGGTCTCGCTCCGCAGGAGGAGCTGATCGGCGGCCCGGTGCTCGTGGAGCGGGACCCCTTCACTGACGGGGGGTGCGACGAGCCGACCGTCGAGGCCCTCGCGCCGCCCCTTCGCCCGGGCGCCCAGCCGGAAGAACGTCCGGTCAGCTGAGCGACGGGTGGCCCCGGGGCCGATCCCCAGGAGGTTGCCAGCCGGCATGCCTGGCCATGGCAACGGCTTCCAGTTGGCTGTTGACGCCGAGCTTGCCGAGGATGGAATGAATCTGGCTCCGTACGGTTGTGACGGACACGTACGACGTTGCCGCCACCCGTTCGGCGCCGAAGCCGTCGATGAGCATGGCGAGCACCTCCTGCTCCCGGTGGCTCAGCTGCTGGAAGGGTGCCAGCGCCACGACTCGCTCGGTTCGCCGCCGCCTCCACGCCTCGAGCAACCGGGCGCGGGTCTGGGGTGGGACCAGAGGGACACCGTCGAGAGCCTTCCGTACGGCGGCGATCAGCTCCTCGACGCCCACCGTCTTCGGTACCCACCCGACAGCTCCAGCTTCGAAGCAGCAGCCGATGGCCCATTCATTCGACGTTGCCGACACGATGATGACGCGCGATCCGGAGGACGTCAGCGGCCTGACCAGCTTGGCGCCATTGCCGAGGGGGCCGAGGTCGAGGTCGAGGAGCGCCACGTCGGGTCCGGCGCCGCACAACTCCTCGCGCATCTCGCCGAGGGTGGCGGCGGCGGGAACGAGCACTTCGAAGCCCTCGGCGGCCAAGGTTGCCGACAGCGCAGCCGAGAGCAGGGCGTGATCCTCGACGAGTGCTACGACGTGACGGCTGTGCTCCCCGGGAGGCTCTCTGATCGAGGGCGCAGTGGAGGGTTCCTCACGCCAGGGCACTGTCTCCAATCCCCTCACCGCGCATTCGGGTGGATCACGGTCGAAATCATCGTACTCCCCGAGCCCGCCGTCGTGGCGGCCGCGGCCGTCTCTCATGCCGATCCTGCTGCGGTGCGCACGTACGTTGCCTGATACGGCCGGCCTGCCGATGCCCTCAGGTGGTCCGGATGCTCGAGTGTCAGCTCGGCGCCAGCCCCTGCTCCTCGTTCCAGCGGCGCATCTGCTCGCTGAATCCGGGGTCCCCTTGGTCGGACGGGCGCGCAGCGGTGAAGATGACCACATGGCCGTCGGGGTCGATCGTGGTCAGATCGCGTGTGTTCCACCTGGTGTCGGCCGGCCCGTCGACATGCCCGCCACCGTGCGCCCGTGCCTGTGCCGCTAGGTCGTCGATCTCGTCGTAGGCTGCGGCGAAACTCAAGGAGCACCCGGCGCCGGCGTCGACCGGCGCGCTTGCCGGGCGCACCAGCAGGTCCTGGAACTGCCAGCGGCGCAGGTGCACGAGCGCCGGCCCGCGTGGCCCGGGGATGGCGAAGAGGCTGATGAAGCCGAGGCCCTCGACGTACCACGAGGTCGTGACGTCGATGTCGGCGACCAGGAGCGTGGCGAACATCGGCATGCCGTAGATCGCCCGGCTGATCGGCGGCGCCGACACGCCTGAGCCGGGACCGGGAACCGGAGACAGGCTGTCGTCAAATGGGACCTTCCTCGAGCCTGGTGCGGATGGAGGGTCATGTCAAGCCAAGCGCGTCGCGCTCGCCGATCGGTGACCGGGCCTTGGTCACCTCCCGTCTCGAGCGAGTTCGTCCTCGACTGCCCGGCGGATCCAGTTGGAGACCGAACGGTCGTCGGCGGCTGGCTTGTGGGTGGCGCGTGCCAGCCTGTCAGTAGGGTAAGTGATCTGCCCACCGCCACGGCGAAGCTGTGGTTGACGCCGTCGGTGATGTGGGGCACCGGTGCCACGGCAACCAAGATTGGGACCTCCATTTACCCAATTTTGATGATGAGGACGCCGGTTCGGACCCTGGAGAATGCCCACGGTGGGTGGGTGCAACGTCCCGCCGCCACCGGCCCCCACCCAGCGCATCGGCGGCTCGAGGACTCCAAGGACACATCACCATGCGAGCAAGACTCCCATTCTGGGCCGGCGCCCTCGGCGTCGGCGCGCTCGGACTGGCCCTGGTCGGGCCCGGCAGCTTCGCCAGCTTCACCAGCTCGGTCACCGCCAATCAGTCGATCACCGCCGGCACCTTCCAACTCGCGGGCACAGCGGGGACCCCGACGGTGTCAGGGCCGCTGATCGGCGACGCCAACTCGATCGGCCAGCCGAACCTCGGGTCCACGGCCGGGTCCGAGCCAACCGCCCCCGACTTCAACGGCAACACCCTCTCGTTCACTCTCGGCAACATCAACCCGGGCGACACCTATACCGAGCCGGTGACGATCTACGACGTCGGCACCCTGCAGGGGCAGCTCAACACGGTCACCTACACGCCGGACACGACGAGCACGGCCCAGGCGCTGGAGAAGGACATGACCGTCGCCCTCCAGGAGGACATCGGGGGCACCTGGACCGACGTGCACACCCAGGGCGAGGAGACGACCTGCGGGGGATGCGCAGGTGTCCCCGTATCTGCGGCAGCCTCCCACACCTTCAAGCTGGACTACAGCTTCGGCCCGAGCTTCGTGCAGCCCAACCCGCACATGTACAGCTACAGCCAGGCGAGCAGCGCCGGCTTCAGCACCAACGAGCTGTCCGCCTCGTACCAGGTCGTGTTCAGCTTCACCAACACGACGGCGAGCCAGAACTCCCTGGAGACCGCGTCGGCATCCCCGTCGCTGAGCTTCAACGGGGTCAACACCCCCTAGCGGACTCGACGTAGCCACAAGGCACGCCGGCAGCGACCCCCGGGCCCGACACCCGGGGGTCGCCAGCCGGCAGGCCCCAGGAGGTCGCCGCGCCGCCGCTCCCGGTGGCCCGGCACCGACCCGGGCGCCGGGCGGCCCGGACCCCGACGAGATGCCCACCGGGCGGGGATGACCCGTGCGGGGGCAGGAGGTAGAGGCACCCCATGACTGCACTACCCGTCCCCTGGACGGCCGCCGGCCGGCACCGGGTCGGACGCCTGCCCCGTCGCTTGCGCCGACGGCATGCCGAGAAGCTCGGCGGCCGGGCTCGGGCGGCTCGGGTCCTGGTCACCGCGATGACAGTCGTGGCGCTCGCCGCCTGCGGCGTGGCGGTCGGCGCAGTCGCAACCGGGGAGTGGCAGGTCCGGCCAGTCCTGTCAGGCAGCATGCGGCCCGACTTCCCGATCGGCGGAGTGCTCATCACGCAGCGAGTGCCCACTTCGAGCCTCCGGGTGGGTGACGTCGCCGTGCTCCATCCGCCCGGCAATCCAGGCATCACCTACATCCATCGCATTGTGTGGATCGAGCACCGGGGCAGCCAGACCCTGGTGCGGACCAAGGGCGACGCCAACCCGATCGCCGACCCCTGGACGGCGAGGATCGACGGGCCGGTCGCCTACGAGGGGCGCTACGTCTTGCCCTACGTCGGTTACGCGGCCGTCTGGATCCACTCCCCCATTGGCCGCCAGGTTCTCCTGGTCGTGGCCGGCGCCGCCTTCGGGGTGTGCGGCTGGTCCCTTCGCCGCTCTCGCCGCTCTCGCCGCCTGCGGGCAGCGGGCAACGGCGGTGAGGGGACGGTGCCGGTGGCCCTGGAGTCGGCCGACCTGGAGCCCGGCGCTCCACCGACGACTCAGGACCTTTGAAGCTCTGAGACGAGCGAAGGGGCCGGCAGGGCATCGGGTCAACTCGCCGGTCCGAGCCTCGGCCAACCGGTACCGTAACAAGGCGATGTCGCTGATTCGGCAGTAGCAGGCGGTTTGGCAAGCGGCTCGGGCAGCCGGCCAGCGGTCGCTCTCCGCTGTGCTGAGGGATTCCGAGGTGGGCGATGGCTGGCTGCTCGGTCCCCCGGCTATGCGGGCAGCTCGAGGAGTCCACCGAGCCCAGGGGGCACCGTCTCTGGCGGCTGCCCGTTCCTGTCGGACGCGGGCAGCTCGATCAGGAAGCACGCCCCTGACGTCGGACCGTCGACGAGTTGGATGCTGCCGCCGAACGTCGCAAGAAGCCGGGCGGCGACGTGCAGCCCCAGGCCGTCGCCGGCGGTGCCGGCAGCGGTGCTTCCCCGGGTCCCGCGGAGGAACACCCGCGTCCGCTCGTGCCGAGGAATGCCCGGCCCGGTGTCGGCGACCTGCAACTGGACTCGACCGGCGCTCGCATTGGCGGTGAGGGTCACCCGGCATCCGGGGGCGTAGCGGCGGGCGTTGACGAGGAGGTTCTGCACGACCTGGGCGAGTGCCATCGGGTCGCCATGCGCGCTGGCGGTGGCAACCTGCACGTCGATGACGGCGCCGAGGTTGCGCTCGGCGGTGAGCACGGGCGCCAGCGCGCGGGCGACGTCGAAGTCCACGAGGCGCGCAGGGCGCCCCGGCTCGATCAGGGCTTGGAGCCGGCTGAGCTCGGCACTCATGGCATCACCGAGCGAGCGTCTCGACTTCGGATCGAGGCGTGCGGCATAGTGGCGGAGGGTGTGGTCGGCGCTGCGAAGGGCGCTCACGGCGTTGCGCAGGTCGTGGAGGCGTTCTTCGAGGTCGCGCCGCTCGTCGTCGAGCTCGGTTGCCAACCGGTCGAGGTCGACGTGCATGGTCAGGGCCCGCCGGTCCTGGTGTCGGAGCACCTTGTCGAGCTCGGAGGTGGTGGCCACGAGGGCGAGGGCAAACGCGGTGGTCGGTAGGATCGTGATGGCGAGGCCGTCCCACCCCTGCGGCGCGAGGACCACGGCACGCAGCACGGTGCCGACGCCGAGCAGGGCAACCACCATGATCGACCAGGTCGGCACGGCTCGGCCCTGGCGGTGCTTTGCGACGGCTGACAATGTGGCGATGGCCCACAGCGCGCTGGCAGCGCCGAGGACCCCTCGTCCCAGTGCCGGCGAGGTCGCCGCTGCCGGCAGGAGCTCATGGGCGGCCATGGTGCTTACCGCTCCGCTTGCCAGCATGGCAACCACGGTGACGACCCCGAGGGCGCGCAGCGGCATGATGCCGGCGTCCACCTCCGGAGCGGTGGCCGCCTTGTCGGCGAAGAAGGTTGCGGTTACGGCAAGGGCCAGCAGGTCCCACGGCCGCGCCGCGCCGAGCTGGCTCAACGACAGCGCCGGGATGCCGCCGGCGCCGATGAGCAGGACACCTGCCGAGACGAGCATGCACCCCATCCAGGCATCGAAGGCACGGCCCTGCGCTCGCCAGCAGATGAGGCTGGCAAGGCCTGCTCCCACTCCCAAGAGCGCGCCCAGCATGTGCTCGGTGGCTGTGGCGGCGCTGACACCCCCACCCATGAGGAGCATGAACGTCGTGGGCCCCATCGTGAACCCGACGAACAATGCGGAGGACGGGAGGAGCCTCCTGGCGCGCATGGAACCGAGGGCGGCGATCCGCAACCGCCGGTCCGGCCCGCGGTAGGCGTGCCTGGTGGCCCTCGAGCCCTGCGGTTGGGACTTTTCCACCGGCGAACAACGTAACAACGCATGAAGACCCCGACAATGGCTGCGGGACGAAAACAACGAAAAACGCCTGATATACGGACGATATTCGTCATCTCCCGTTCAGGGCATCAAAGGGACGTTACGGTACGGGCTGGCGGCGCCGTGCGAGGGCCGGGTTGGCGCGGGTTGCCCCAAAGACTGCCGGGGGCTGTCGAAGACCGCCGGGGCCTGCTGTCCGGGGCGCCCCGGGGGCTGACCGCCCGTCAGTCCCGCTCCGGCTCCCCGTGGTACTGGTTGGGCTTGTCCCGCCGCCAGTATGCCTTGGCGGAGATGGCTTCCGGAGGCAGCCCGCGCCCGATGAGGGCGGCGCGCACGGCTGCCACGGCACGGTGCTCCCCGCCGGCGTAGGCATGGCCGGACCCGGCCGGCAGCTCCATGCCGGCCACGGCCTGGGCCAGCTGGGCGCCGTCCCCGGAGCCGCCGACCTGGCCGCGGCGCACCCACAATGGCCCGGTCACAGCCGCAGCGGTATCCAGCGGCTGCTCGCCGATGTCGTCGCCGACCTCCAGCACCACGACCGCCGGGGTTCCCGATGGCAGTGACTCGACCATGGCGAAGGTGGCCGGTAGGAACGTCTCGTCGCCGACGAAGAGGTGCCACCCGGCGGCCGGGTCCGCCCAGATCTTGCCGCGGGGCCCGACAGCCTCGAGGTGGTCGCCGGCGGAGACCGTTGCAGCCCAGCGCGCCCCTGGGCCGTCGCCGTGGAGGAGCGCCTGGAGGTCAGCGGTGGCGGCGTCGCGGTCGAGGCGGCGGATGGTGTAGCGCCGCCGGACGGGTCGGCCCCCGCTAGGGATCGACAGCGTCAGATCCTGGCCGGGGTGCCACTCGACGTCCCGCAGGCGGGGATCGCCGACGGTGATCCGCCGCAGTGCCGGCGCCTCGGCCGCGACGCCGACGACCTCGAGCGCCAGGGCGGTGGACCCGAGCCGCTCGGCTGCGGCGGCGTTGTCCTCGCTGACGGGCCGCAGGCCTCCGGTCGTCTCCGCCACGTCCGGCAGCGTACCGACACGGGTGCGCCGCGGCGGCTACCCGCCGGCGGCCTCGGAGCCCGGACCGGAGAAGGTGGCGATGCCCCCCAGCGCTTCGTGCGCCCCGCTCGCCTCCGCCTCCCTGACGGCCCGGCGCATGGCCTTGGTCCTGTCCATGGAGAGGTCCTCTCTTGTCGAACGGGTGGCTGCCGGGTTGAGCTGATTTGACCGGGCTGCTGACATCTCCGGGTCGGCCGGCCCGCCCAATCCTCAATTCTGACGATGCCCGCCCGTGTGGGGATGGTTACAAGAGGTGGTGGCTGTCCCACCCGTGTGGCCCAGCCACCCAATGGAGGGTTGACAAGTGCCCGCCGGCCCGGTCCTCGAACGCTCCAGACCGGCGGGCCGACTCGAGAAAGGAACTCGAATCATGTTGAAGCTACCCCGCAAGCTCCTCCTCTGGGGGGGCGCGGCGGTCGTCGTCGCCAGTGGCTCCGCTTTCATGGCGAGCAACAGCGTCGCGCCGAGCAGCGCCGGCGAGGGCGCCGGGGCCGTATCGGGCTACACCGTGAGCAACATCAGCTACGCCGTGAACAACAATACGGGCAACGCCACGGGCGTGTCGTTCAGGCTCACGTCCTGGGCCAGCTCGGCGCCGGCCAACGAGAAGCCCGGCAACGTGGATGCCTACCCGCTCAACGGCGGGGGAAACGCCCAGTGGGGTCAGGGCAACTCCTGCAGTCCCACGAGCTCATGGACGACGAATGGCGTCGGTAACGCGGGTAACGGGTACGGCACCTTCTCGTGCTCCTTTGCTTATTCTGCGCCGGTCCAGGATCTCTTCTACCTCGCTGTCGAAGCCAACCAGTAACACCCCGTCGGACCGTAACCGTTCAGGTCTTTGGGGTCGCCATGAGGGTGTGGGCCGCCGTGGGAGCAGTTGAGGTGGCCGTAGGTGTTGGGCGGCGGGCGGTGGCGTCGACGTGATGGCCGTGTCGATCGGCGTGGCGCGCGGGGCTGGCCCG
>DAHVMA010000029.1:0-34705 GCA_027320105.1 Acidimicrobiaceae bacterium
GAGTCGGCTTTCGCACATTGCGAGGCTGGCCGGAGACGCCCGCGGGCCACTACGCAGCCACGGCAAGGGCCTCGATCAATGGAGTGACGGTTTGCTCGGTCAGCGGAGATGCCCCAGAGGATGCAGAAATTCGCTCTCGTCACAGCACGCGGCGGAGCTCGGCGAGGGCATCGGCGAAGGAGGGGAGGGCCTTCTTCGGGCACCAGGGCGTCACCGAGAAGCTCGGGCGCTGTCCGCTCACGGTGATGTACCAGGTCCAGATCGCCCCGTAGAGGAAGAACGACAGGCCGGCGGCTCGCTCGGGTCCCTTGTCCCTCCAGCTCTGGGGTTGCTGGCCGCCGAGGTCCTGCTCCACCTGGCGGTAGCACACCTCGATCGACCACCGGCCGGCGTAGATCTCCACCACCTCGGCCGGCGCCATCTCGAGGTCGGTGGTGAAGAAGTGGTCGTCGTGCTCGATCCCGTCTGGGTCGCGAACGACGACCAGGCGAACGAGCGCGTCGGGGCAGACCCGGTACCACAGCACGTCCTTGGTCCATGCGAGCCGCGTCTTCTTCTCGCCTCGCCAGTCGAGCTCGACCTCTTGCCAGGTCCTGGCGCCTGCGGCGAGCTTCGGCGGCGTCGCAAGGCGCCTGCCTTTCTTCCTCGGCCGACCACGCTTGCCGGTCGGTGGCGGTGGCGGGTCGAACAGCGCCGCATCCTGGCGCATCCGGGAGACGACGGCGCAGTGTGGGAGACCATGGCCGGCCATGGTGGCATAGGCGCCGTCCACGCAGAGCACGAAGGACTCCTCTGGCAGCCAGGTCGCGAGCTCGGCCATCATCTCGGCCGCCAGCTCGGGCATCGTCGTGCCGTTCTTGCGATGCAGGCGCATGTCGACCGGGATCGAGATCTCCATCCCGCCCCACGGTGCGCGAACACGAACGGCGAGCACGACGAGGTTGAGCCCGCGTGCGTAGACGACCTTCGAGCGCGTCGAGCGCAGCGCGTCGCGCCACGAGGCCGCACCCTCGACGCTCCGGCCCGGGTGGTGGAACAGCGTGTCGTCGAGGTAGCACACGAGCCGCCCGGTCCGGTCGCGCATCGCCTGGGCGACGACGATGCCGACGAGGGTCTCGAACAGCGCCGAGAGCGACCAGGCGCCGGCGCGAACGAGCCGGTGCTAGGCGTCGTGGGCGGAGCGAAGCGCCGGGTCCATCACGCCGACCATCGAGACGATGCTGCGTCGGGCGGTGGTGAGCACCCAGGCAGAGACGAGGTCGGAGAACAGCACGAAGCTGGGCGCGCTGAACGAAGGGGCGAAGCAAGAGAGCAGTGCCCGCCAGGCCGAGGCGGGCCGGCTCATGACCGGCGGCGAGCGTCCTCGGCGGAGCTCTTCAGCGCCGAGTACAAGGCGAGGATCCGCTCGGGCCATCCAGGCCGCCCCCTTCCTGTTGACGATCAGCGAGGCGGCGGACGGATCTGTCGGTGGCGCGGGCCGACGGTGACCGGGCGGTCATGGGGACGTGGCCGAGCGGGTGGTCGAGCGGCGGTCCGGTCGCGTGCTGCCAGTGTCGACGGCAGGACGGGTGCTCCTGCTGAAAGGCGGTGACCCAGCGCGACCGGATGCCGGTGAGTGGTGGTTCTCGATCGGGGGTGGCTGCGAGGCAGGTGAGTCCACGGCGGCGGCGGCCCGCCGTGAAGCGTTCGAAGAAGCGGGGCTCGCTCTCGGTGCGGATCTGGGGCCAGTGGTGGCCCGTCGCCGGGCATGCTTCGACTTCGAAGGTCGCTGCTACAACCAGAGGGAGGACTACTACCTCGTGCGCGTCCCCTCCGAGGCGGTCAGCATCGACGGGTGGACCGACGTGGAACGGCGTGTCGTCTCGGGCTTCCGGTGGTGGTCACTGGCCGAACTCCAGTCTTCTCTCGAAGTCGTCTACCCCGAGAGCCTCCACGACCTGCTCGTCGAGGGACGCAGTCAGGCGGCGACGACTCGGGCCCGGATCAGCGCTTCGAGCAGTTCGCCGGCGTCACCGACGAGTTCCATGACGACCTTCACGCCGCCGGGCCGGTCGAGCAGGTCGACGACGCGGGCAACGACGGGGTCTGTCTCGTCACCGGTGACCACGAGGTGGCCTTTGGCCATCTCGTCAGGGTGGGTGGCCTCGTCAAGAAAGGCCCACAGGTGCCCGTCTTGGTCTCGGCCCTGGACGTCGCAGGGGATGTCCAGTTCGATGGCCATGCTCACCTCCTCTGCTTGTACGGGTTGCGGTCCTCGTGACTGGTGAGCAGTTCGCTGCAGCCGCTCGGCCTCCACGATACTGAGGGATGGGAGCACCACGTCAGCGTGGGGCCGTCGGCCCGTGGCGAGCAGCTCGAAGCCGGCTTGGCGAAGGTCGGCGACCGCGCAGGTCGCATACCGGGTATAAATGGCGAGCTGCCCGGCCAGGATCTTGTCGAGGGGCCAGCCCGGTAGCACCAAGTCGACGCTGAGCGACGCCATGTTGGTGCCCCGGAGGCTGTACTCGCGCGCCTGGCGCAGGGCGTGGGCGAAGAACTTCTCAGCGTTGATCGGCGCACCACGCATGACAGCGGACGCGTCGGGCGGGACGGTGCCGTCGTCGGTCCAGAACTCCTCTTCGATGCGTACGAGGAGCCGGGGGTCGGGCAGGACGATGTTTCGATCAGCCATGTGGCGCTCCGGGGATGGAACCGAGCAACTTCACCGGGTTCGACTCAGACACGCTACGGGGTTCCTGAGATGACCCGGACCCCGGGCAGGCTGGCCCTCCCGTTCCTCTCGCCGATTTTCGTGCGCGATCCGTGCCGGTTCGGCATCCCCGGCTGCCTGCCTGCTCACCGGTCTCGGCGTTATTCTGGGTCCGGTCCGCTGGTCACGGCGACGGACCCCCTCCGGCGCCCGGCCGCCGATCCCACTGTGGCCTGCGGCAACGTGGTGCGCCCTGTGCGTCGCGCCAGGTTGGTCACGAGGTCCGTCCCTGCCACCCGTGCCGGGTCGCGGAACAGGTGGTAGGCGGCCAGCAGGGTGTGGGTCTTGCCTCCGCCGAACTCGGTTTGCAGCCGGTGCACGGCTGCTGCGCCCATGTAGCTTTCCAGCCGGGCGGCGATCTCGGCGAGGAACGACTCCAGGTTGTCCGTCAGGTAGGTCTTCTCGCAGAAGGTGACCGGGTCGAGGTAGTCGGCCGGCCCCCGCCCCCGGTCGACCAGGCCTGGTCGGCGGCGAAGAGCGACTCGTCGAAGCTCCCATCCGCGATATCGGAGCGCGGCTCGGCGACCTCCCGCCACGGTCCGACGCTCACGGCTCTCCCAACTCTTCGAGGATGGCTCCCAGATGGCTCTGAAGTTGTGGAAGGGCGTCCACCGCGTCCCAGAGCCGATCGACGTTGACCTCGTCGTAAGCGTGAACGAGAATGTTTCGCTGGGCGACGATCTGGGCCCAGCGAACTTCTGGATGGGCGTCTCGTAGCACTTTCGAAGTCCGGTTGGCGGCCTCTCCAATGATTGCGAGCTCCCACAGCACGGCGCGGAGAAGAACCTGGTCGTCCATCGAACCACGCCCGCGAGCGGTGTGAGCCAACGCGTCGGCCGCGTAGCGCTGCATGTCCGCCACAGCGGCCCGGTCGCCCTCCCTGCCCCTCACAGCGGCACCATGTCACGGCGAACGTTTTGGCCAAAGCGGCTGTCTCGCAGCGACTTGTGCTCGACCACGTTGACCGGGCAGCCGAGCAGATCCTCTAGCTCGACCACGAGACCGGCGAGGTCGAACAGGCTGCGGTCCTCCTCGATGTCGGCCACCAGGTCGACGTCGCTCTGGTCGTCCTGCTCGCCGCGGGCGACGGAGCCGAACACCCAAACGTTGGATGCCCCGTTGCGGGCGCAGACCTCGAGCACCTCGCTGCGCCGGGAGCGCAGCTCCTCCAAGGAGGGGGCGGCCTGGCGGGGGGGTGAGCCGTCGACGAGGGTCCTCATGTCCCGAACAGCGTAAGGGTTTCGATGGTGGCCGACGACCTGGCGGCCGCCTCGGAGAGGGTGTCGCGGTTGCCGGTGAGGCCGAGCGGCTCCTCGAGCTCTTCGCTCCGCCCGGCGTCCCACAGCTGGCAGGAGACGTGGAGGACGTCGACCAGCGACGGTGATGCTCCGATCTTGATCCCCTTGCGCTCTTGCGGTCCGAGTAGGGAGAAAGTCGCCCCCGATCGCACCGCCAGTCCTCCAGGGCGCGCCGAATGGCCGAGGTCCACGTCGCAGGCCCGCTCGAGCTTGTAGGCCTCATCGGCGGGCACGGGCGCCGTGAGGTAGGCCCACCGCCACGTCAGGTAGAACAGCGCCTCGGAGTCCAAAGCAGCGACAGTGTCGCTGCCGAGTGGCTGGCGCATGGCGTGCTGGGCGACCGTCTGGCGGGCGAGGACCATGAGGTCTGCGACGTCCACCTCCTCGCCCGAGAGCCGGGTGATGCGCTGGTAGCCGGCGAACACCTCGAACGCCGGACCGATCGCAGACACGAACTAGTCGGCGCCGACCAGGCCCATCGACTCGAAGGCGTCGAGGCGCTCGGCGATCCTGCGCTCCAGGGCCCGCACGACGTCGTCATGGAAGCCCTCCTCGAGCGCCGGCAGGTACATGGCGACCCCGTGACAGCACACCACGTCGTAGCCGTCGGCGTGCTCGTCGCCGAGAGCCAACACGTCACCGGCGACGAAGCTGAGACGATCACGGACCTCGGGCAACTCGTCTGCTGTCGCCCGGCGTGCCTCGCCCAGCAGCCGGTCGGAGACGTCGAGGCCGACCACCTCGTGGCCCAGGCGGGCAAGGGCGATGGCCTGGGTGCCCTGGCCACAGCCGGCATCGAGGATCCCCAGTCGCTGTCCCTCTCCCGGAAGGTGGTCAGCGAGCTGGCGGCGGACTAGCTCTTGGCGGACAAAATCACGGACCAGCCCCGAACCGGCAAGCCAAGCATCGACCCCCGGAGCAAGACGACCGTGCTCACCGATCATCCCCCAGACCGTACAAGCCGGCGCACTACCTTCGGGTCGACCGGCTCCCGACCGAGGAGCCCATCTGTGCCGCAAGGTGAGCCCTTCAACAGCGTTCCCGGTCGAGCCGATCGCCGACTACGGGCGGCATGCGGTCGAGGGCCCCGGGCCCGTGATGAATCGTTCTGCGGGGGGAGCACTTGCGATAGCATGACGTCATGACGCGCAAGGCGACGACCGTGCGGCTGCCCGAGCAACTGGCCGGCGAGGTGGAAGCGGTGGCACGCGGCCGGGGCGTGAGCGTCAACGCCGTCGTTGTCGACGCCCTCAGTGCGGAGATCGAGCGCGTCAAGGCCGACACCGACTTCGTGGCGCACCTGCGGGCCCTCACCGAGCGCGACCGGGAGATCCTGGACCGCCTGGCCCAGTGAGATACCTCAGCCTCGGCGAAGCGCTCGTCATCGCCGAGGTCGTCACCGGCATCCCCGCCGCTGTGCTCGTCAAAGGCAGCGGGGTCGGGCTGCTCGACTCGGCCCTGCACGCTCCGCAGGCATCCTTCGCCGGCCATGAGCTTTACCCCGCCTTCGTCGACAAGGCGGCAGTCCTTGCAGTCCGGATCGTCCGCAACCACCCGCTGCCCGACGGCAACAAGCGGCTCGCCTGGTCCTGCCTGACGATGTTCTGCGCCCTCAACGGCCACGACCTGCACGCCCGCGTCGAAGACGCCGTCCAACGGATCTTCGCCGCCGCCGCCAGAGAGGCCGACGAGGCAGCCATGGCTGAATGGATCGCTGCCCGCCTCCAACCTTGACCCTGCCGGGCGACGCCCGCCGTTCTGCGCTCGAGCGACCGGTAGGCCGCAGTCATCTTCCCACGCGGATCGCCAAATCCGCGTGGCCTGACGCCAGCGCCGTGGGCTCGCCCAGGAGCGCCGATCGTCCAGTTCTGCGGCTGCTCCGGGGCCGCCCACGTCCGGGGCCGAGTGGGCAGGCGGAGGCTTTCGGTAATCGGTAGACCGGGGACCGGCCACGGCCTACGGTCGCCACTGTGCCTGTCCGACACGAGGTGCTCAGCGGTCTCGACCGGCTCGCAGCAACGACGACCGTGTTGCAGCGGGCCCGGCTGGCCGGGCCCGGTGACGGCTGGGAGGCCGCAGACGTGCAGTGGTGGTGGTCCCGGCCGCTACCGAGCGACGAGTTGGCCCTGCCGGTGTGGTTCGATGACGACGGTCCTGTGGCGGCGGGCGGGGTGACCGCGTGGGGTCGATCCTGCCAACTTGACGTGTTCTCGGCCCCGCATCTGTGCGCTGGGTGACCCGTACCTGACTCTTTGCAACAGATCCTGGTTTTGTTCAGACCGCATCGGGGGGTCGCTGGCGGATGGTTGCTTACGGTATTGGTGTTGATGGCAGCGGACGTCAAGTGGGTCATCGTGGCCGCTTGGGGTTGGGCTGGTAGTCAGGGATGACGTCGATCAGCGCGATGGGCTCGTCACAGTGTGGACAGGGTGCTCCGGGGCCCAGGCTCGTGGTGAAGAGGTTGCAGTCGGGGCAGCGGCGTTGGCCGAGGTAGCGGGTGTCGCAGCTGGGGCAGGCGTAGACGGTTTCGGCGGGCGCCACCCGGCCTGATGGACGAGGCTCGGCGCGCTGGTCCCGCCAGGCTCTCTGCTTGCAGGCATCAGAGCAATAGCGGCGACGCCCGGAGGCGGCGAAGGCACTGGCGCAGACCGGACAGAGCATCGTAACGCCATCGTAACGCAAGGGGTGGGTCACGGCTGGCCCCGGTTCGTGCGGTGCCAGAACCGCCGGCGGGCATCGGCACGCTCGAGGCCGGCGGCCCGGGCGGCGCGGATGGCGTCGCCTCGGCCGTGGTGCTCGTCGTCGGGAGTGACATAGCCGATCGCCTCATGGAGCCGGACCGAGTTGTAGGAGCGCCGGGATAAACCGGCATGGAGGAGGAGATGCAAGAGCTCTACACCGAAGGAGTAGCGAACCACGGTGACCCCGAGTCATGCGTTGGCGTCCGCAAGGGCGTCGGCGAAGCGTTGACAGGGGCACGTGCAGGCCAGGCTATTGAGCCGCGTAATCACGGAATCCGGGGTGCCGACGCTGTCTACGTAAGCGGAAGGCAACACCGCCAGGAGCGCCATCGCGAGCTGCTGGTGGACCCCGCGCGGTCAGAGAACCATGGCATGTGCGGAACCTCCATGCGCGAGAACCGGGAGGTCCCACGCTCGCCCGTCCGGGTTGATCACCCAGCGGGCCGCTCAGGGAAGGCCGAGGCCGCAAGCCTGAGATGCACGAGCGTGGGAAGTCAGACGTGCCCATAGTACCGACGAAGCTGCCGAACAACGCCGGGCGACCGGTTGCGGAGGTGGTGGAGGGAAGGGGCACGGCCAAGGGGAACACGGGCGACCCGACACGTCCCGGACGCAGTGCCGGACAAGGCGTGCCAAGCGGGCTCGAGCGTGTGCGTGAAGTAGCACGAAAGGAAAAGGAAGCACGGTTCACCGCACTGCTGCACCACGTCGACCTTCATCGCCTGTGGGCTGCCTATGCGGCCATCAACCCTAAGGCTGCCCCTGGGGTCGATCAGGTGACGTGGGACGCCTACGGCGAGAACCTTCGAGAGAACCTCGAAGACCTCCTCCGCCGTGTGCACAGCGGTGCTTACCGGGCGAGTCCCTCTCGCAGGGTGTACATCCCGAAGCCGGACGGGCGCCAACGCTCGCTCGGCGTCGCCACCTTGGAGGACAAGATCCTCCAACGGGCGGTGGTCGAGGTGTTGAACGCCGTGTACGAGGAGGACTTTCTCGGTTTCTCCTACGGGTTCCGGCCAGGGCGCAGCCCGCATGATGCGCTGGATGCGCTCGCCGTCGGGATCACCGAGAGGAAGGTGAACTGGATACTCGACGCTGACATCAGCGACTTCTTTGGCCAGCTTGATCACTGCTGGCTCGAGAAGTTTCTCGAGCATCGCATTGCGGATAAAAGGGTCCTGCGACTGATCCGCAAGTGGATCAACACAGGGGTGATCGAGGACGGGGAGTGGATGGCGAGCGAGACCGGAGCGCCCCAGGGTGCCTCGGCATCTCCGTTGCTTGCCAACGTCTACTC
The DNA here is from genome assembly GCA_027320105.1 of Acidimicrobiaceae bacterium. GTDB lineage: Bacteria > Actinomycetota > Acidimicrobiia > Acidimicrobiales > Palsa-688 > JAKAQB01. Next base: position 8,086 of record DAHVMA010000029.1, read on the forward strand.
GCATTACGTCTTCGACCGGTGGGTCCGGCAGTGGAGGCGCCGGCACGCCCGGGGCGACATGATCGTCACCAGGTTTGCCGATGACTTCGTCGTCGGGTTCCAGCACCTCGGTGATGCAAAGCAGTTCCTCAGAGACCTTCGAGAGCGGTTTGCGAAGTTCAACTTGGAGCTGCACCCGGACAAGACCCGTCTGATCGAGTTCGGGCGCTTTGCGGCGCAGGACCGTAAGGAGCGGGGCCTTGGAAAGCCCGAGACGTTCGACTACCTCGGCTTCACCCACGTGTGTGGGAAGACGAAGGACGGACGCTTCTGGCTCCGGCGCATCACCATCAAGAAAAGGATGAGGGCGAAGTTGAAGCAGGTGAACGCCGAGCTTCGACGTCGTCGTCACTGGCCCATCCCCGAGCAGGGGCGCTGGCTGGCGAATGTGTTGAGAGGTCACTTCAACTACTACGCCGTGCCCGGCAACATCGACTCGGTGTCGGCGTTTCGTGACCAGGTGAGATGGCTCTGGCGTCAGGCGCTCCGGCGTCGCAGCCAGCGTCATCGCATGACCTGGAAGCGCTACAGCGGCATCGCTGCTCGATGGCTACCCCCTGCCCGCATCGTGCACCCCCACCCGAGCGTGCGCTTCGCTGCCACGACCCAAGGCAGGAGCCCAGTGCGCTAATCCCGCACGCTGGGATCTGTCCGGGGGGCCGCCCGCAAGGGCGGTCCCTACCGGGATTGCAGCCGGACCCGTTCTAGCTCGGCGGCGAGGGTGGCCGGGTCGGTGATGGCGGTCAGGTGGGGATGTTCGTACTTGATGTGGCCCCACAGGGTTTCTATCCATGCCTGGTCGGTCGGGGTGGACGGCCGACCGAAGTGCTGGGCGAGGGAGCACACGGCCATGAACCGCCGGGTGTCGCGGCATTTCATCTCGGTGCCGTTGTCGGAGATCGCCAACAGCAGCGGCACGGCCAGGTCGTCGTCAGCGGCGGCCTGGTCGTCGAGATCGGCGAGGCGGGCGGCGAGCTGGTCGCTGAGCAGTCCTTCGGCATCGAGGGCTTTGGTGAACAGGACCCGTACCTGCACGCCGGTGGCCTCGGAGGCGAGGATGGTGGCGATCCACTTGCGGGAGACCAGGTCCACGATGGCGTACGCGTACTTGGCCGCCACGCAGCGTTCGAACTGGCTCATGTCCCAGCACCACAGCTGGTTGGGTCGCCACTCGGTCCACTCCGGCCACGGCTTCTTCTCGGTCTTCGCCGGTCGTTTCCCGCCTCGCAGGCGCAGACCGTGGCGGGCCAGAACCCGGTCAACGGTGGACGGTGATACCCATACCCGGCCGATGTAGGAGCCTCTGTGGGCGAGCTTGCGGTGCGACAGGTCGACCGGCCCCCAGGTATTGAACAACTCGACAATCGCAGCCTCCTCGTCGCAGAGAAGCCCATGGACAGGGTTACCACCCGGCGCCCGGTCGTCGAGGGTGCCCTCGGCCCGCCGGGCCGCCCAGCGGTAGGCGCGGACCCGGTCCAGCTGAAGCACTGAGCAAGCCCGGGCAATCGACCAGCCCCCAGCTGTGGCCTCATCGATCAACTCGAGCAGCCGGGTCTTGGCGGCCGCATCCACTCGTGCTGGGATCGGGCCGCTCAACCCCAACTCGATTTTCCCCGCATGACCGCCAACTCCACCGCCTGGTCGATCACCACCGCCCCCAGACGGTCTACCTCGGCCTGCAGCTTGGCCAGCTGCGACGCCTCGGCCGCTGACACCTTGGCCTGTCCCGGCCGAGACGCCTGCAAGGCGGAGACAGCCCCGTCGCGGGCCACCTTGCGCAGGCGGGCGATCACCGTGCGATCCACCCCCGCCTCGGCTGCTGCTTGGGCCTGGGTGACCTGCCCGGTGAGCATCCGCACCCACAGGTCGTACTTCTGCTCTGCTGTAAGGAACCGCTTCGGCTTCCTGATCGAAGACATGGCTCTGGTCCTCCAAGATGAGCACCAGCAACCCTCTCAAACGATGCCTGAAGATCCGCGGATCCTGTTGCACGAAGTGAGATGCAAGGCATGGTGGACGCGTTGGTGGCTGACGCCGAGCAGCTCGGCGGCGTCGCGTACCGACAGACCGGCGTCATCGACCAGGGCGGCCGCCACCGCCCGGGTGGCGGTGTCGGCTTCTCGCGCGCCGTGCTGGGCGTGGCTGCGGGCGGTGCGGGCCGCCTCGACCGTGGTGCGCGCCAGCGGGGGGGTGCGCACGTCCTCGACGACGACCAGGCGGTTGGGGTCGACCTCATACCACAAGGCGGCGGCGTCGACGATGTGGGCGCGGGTCTTGGTCGGGGTGCGCCCGTAGCTGTGCACCCGCGGCTCGTCGGCCAGCCAATAGCCGTCGCGGTCACGCTCATACACGGCGGTCAGCTCACGGGATCCAGTGTCGTTCATCGCTTCAGCCATCGCTCTCCCAAGCACGCCTCGAGGTCCCGCTCGATCGAGCGCATCGTGCCGGCCGGCGGGTCACCCCCGTGGACGGGGACGACGGTCTGGCAGGTACCGCAGCGCACGATGTGCGAACCGCTCTGGCGGACCTCGACGCAGCCGGCATGCCGGAGGATGCGCCGGAGCTCCTGGGCTCGCACCCCGGCGCGGTACGACCGACCCCGCTTGATGTCAACAACGTTGGACACGTCTCGCCTCTGGAACTGGACAGGAGGGTGGAAGGGGCGACCCTGGCGGCAGCGCCAGCGGAGCGGCCGCCGGTAGCGCTGGGCGGTTCCCGGCGAGCAGCTGGGCTCGGCGGATGGCGATCACCTCACCGACCTCCGGGTTGCCCCGCGTTGTCAGCACGCCCGGGGAGCGGTTGCGGCCGGTGGCGTCGAGGTAGCGGACCGAGCTGCGGACCTCGACCTGGCCGACCTTGCCCTCCACCCGGGCCCAGAACCCGTGCCGTTCCACCTGGGGCTGCTCGACCCGGCGGGTCAGGCAGCCGGCCTGCACCAGCCGGGCGACGATGTCGGTGCGGACCCGCCGTGCGAGCCGGTCGAGCCGGTCGAGCTGGCGGCGCCGTTCCGTCTGCTCCGCCTTGGCCTGGCGGGCCGCGTGCTGTTCGGCCTAGCGGCGCCGCCGGGCCAGCTTGGCGTTTGCTTGCCGGGCTTGCGCGGCGTCCCGCCTGGCCCGCTCGGCGGCCATCTGCGCCGGCCAGCGCCTCGAGCTCGGCGAGCCGCTCGAGCGAGCGGGCCTCCCCGGCCTGGTGGCCCAGGTCCGCAGCTACGATCGAGGTCACCCACCGCCAGGAACGCAGGGGACCCGGGGCGCCACACCCGCTACCGGCGCATCGAGCACCACCGGCTGTCGGTGACCGTCGACCGTCGAGCTCTGTCAAGCGGTCGCCTACGACGCAGCCTCAGACGGGTGCTTTCCGTTCGTCACCAACGAGGACCCACCCGCCGAGCTGCTTGGGATGTACAGGGCCCAGCCGCGTCGTGAGCGAGGCCACCCCACCTTCAAAGGCGTGATCGAGGCCGCCCCGCTCACCCTGAAAAGCGACGTCCGCATCGACGTGCTCCGCTTCTGCCCGTACGCCGCGCTGCTCGTCCACGCCCTCTGCCGCCGAGCACGCTTGGCCGACGCGGCGGGAGCGGCGTGGGAGGGGTCAGCTACAGCTCGCGACCACGAGCGGTCTGGGCTGGGCCGCGTCCCACCAGCCCACTGCCCAGACGCTCCCCCTGGCCTGGCCTATCCCGTCGAGGGTCGCTCCGCTGGGGCTCGGCCAAGGCGAGGTCCTCCACGATGTCCCGTCGAAGTGGAGGATCGTACCGTTGCCGACCGCCCATACGTCGTCGACCGATGGCGCTACCACGGCGGTCAGGCCCGCCTTCGGCGAAGGTAGGGGGAGTTGCGCCCATCGCTGGCCGTTCCAGTGCAGCACGAGCGGCACGATCCGGCCTCCGGCGCCGTCCTTCTCACCAACCGCCCAGGCGTCTGCGGGGCCGGTGGCGGCGATCCCGAGGACCTGCCCGTGAATGTCCGGAGTCGCCACGACAGTCCACCGAGTCCCCGTCCAGCGCTCGATCAGCGGCGTCGGGTTGATCCCCGCTGGTCCAGTGCCGCCCGACCTCGCGGTGGTGGAGCCGCCTGCCCACAGCTGATCGGTCCTCGGGATCCGTGCGAGAGTCGAGAGGGCGTTGAAGGCGCCTGGGTCAACGGTCGGCACCGATACCCATCTCGTGCCCGTCCAGTGCATGGAGGAGGTTGTCGCCGGGCCGGCCGCCGAAGTCACGTTGGAGTTGCCGACCGCCCAGATGTCCGAGGGGGACAGCGCCACGACCGCCTCGAGCTCCTGCGGTCCTCGAGCCCGGACGACGGTCCAGCCGGTCCCGTTCCAGTGTTCGATCAGGGAGGAGAGGGTTATCCCCGACATGGCGCCGGCACCGCCGACCGCCCAGGCGTCTCGGGCCGAGAGCACCGCAACGCCGTTCAGGACGTCGAGCATGGAGCTCGGGTTCGGGCTCGCCACAACCGTCCAGTCAGCCCCGTCCCAGCGCATCGCCAAGGTGCGGGTCGGAACACCGAACCCGACAGAGCCGACCGCCCACGCGTCGCCGGCTCCGGCCGCGGCAACGGCGACCAGCGCGCCTGGCGTGCCGCTACGTCGCTGGACTTGCCATCCCGATGTACAGGTCGTCCTCGGATCGCCGGGGGTGACGCCGCTGGCCGTCGCCGGCCGCGCCCTGGCGCTCGTCGATACGGCGACACCCGCCACGGCCAGCGCCACCACGAGCATCCCCGGCACGGTGCGCTGGCGTGGGTTCCTCGCCGGATCCGCTGGCCGCCTCGCCTCGAAACGGTGTCTGAGGTTCACTGTCCCTCCAGGATAGGGAGCGGTCGCGGCGATGATCTCCAGCGCGGCGGGATCGTCGTGGCGGCTCGTGCCGAGTGGGGCATCTCCCCCGCGACGAGGCGACGTGCTTGGCTGCCCGGCGACAAGAGCGCCGCTGCGTGGCTCGCCGCCGTCGGGGGCGTGAGCAGCACGAGCTGATCGGAAGAAGGGCCAGCCGCGAGGCAGTGGGTGCCATCAGCGCAGCTGAGCATGCTCAAGGGATCGGCCCCCGGGGCGGGTAGGTCCGACCAGGTCAAACCGCCGTCGTTGCTCTCGAAGATGAGCTCCTGACCGTAGTCCTGGGGCAGCGAGGGGACGACTCCCGAGCTGTTGGTTTCGGTGGTCACCTGGGACCCGAGGGCGAACGCCTCGCCAGGCGTGGGAGCTGACAAGGCGGCGATCGAGAAGGCCTGGACCGTCGACGAGGCGGGGAAGCGGTTGGGTGCCGGGCCGCCGAGCTCGGTGTAACCGGCGGGAAGGCTCACGGCCGCCCAGGAGCCGGCGCCCAGGGGAGAGGTGAAGATACCCTGCCCGTAGTCGGGCGCTGCCGAGCCGCAAAAAGCGCTCGCGAGCAACATGCGCGCCGTCCCAGCTGCGGCGAGGGCGCTGGGCGACAGCAGCGGACCCACCCTCAACGAGCGCCACTGGTGCCCGCCATCGTCGCTCAACCTCAGGTCGGCGGCCAGTGAGCAGTCCCCCACCTTGTACAGCTCGGCGAAACGTCCTCGACCGAGGACGAACAGATCGTCGAAGACAGCTGCCGATGCGCCGCGGGCGGGGTCGCGACGAGGCACGGCCAGCAACTCGTGCCAGCTGGTCCCGCCGTCGCTCGAGGTGAGCAGGCTCAGGCTGGCGGCGCCCGCGACCGGCGCGCCGGAGGGCCCGGCGGGCTCGACGAGCACTAGCGCCGTCGAGCCGACCGCCCATGGGCCGCTCTGGATCACCTCGCCAGGGAAGGTATGGCGCTGCCAGTGGAGGCCCTCGTCGTGAGAGCGCCACAGCCCTAGAGGGCCGCCGGCGAGGACCACGCCGCCGGGCAGCGCCGCCATTCGCTCTATGTCACAGGGGGGGAAGTTCGTGGTCACCATCTGCAGCTGCCCGCAGTGGGAGGTGACGACCTTCCACGCGTGCCCGCCGTCGGTGCTGCGCCACATCGCGCCGTCGCTCCCGGCAGCGAGGGCAACCTTGTCGGACACCATCAGCAGCGCGCTCGGTGTCCCCGGCAACGAGACGAGCAGGTCGGGCTCGCCGGCGGGCAGGTCCGGACCGACCTGCCAGACCATGCTGGCCCCGGAACCGGAGGCGACAAACGGCGCCCACATCGCGCTCAGTGCTTGGCCCAGCGGCTCCGCCGGCACGCTCGGCAGCATCGCCGAGCTGAGCGGCCCGGACCAGGCGACCTGGTCCACCCCGCGACGGGCGAGCATGACCTTCGGTGACCCACCGGCGACGGTGTCGATCACGACCTCGCCGTCCGCGGCGATGGCCAGTTGCCCACCCGAGGGGGAGAACGCCACCGACTGCGCCCCGCGACACGTCCCGGCGCAGGCCGGCAGGGGCGCGGAGGACCACGCCCCCGTTGTCATATCGAGCACACCGGCGCCCGAAGCGCCGGCGGAAAAGGCCTCCTCGGTCCCCGAAGGGGAGCTCGCGGCGGCAACCAGCGCGTCGCGGGTGCTCGCCGGGGGGAGGGGCGAGAGGGGCTTTATGGCATGGGTGGCCGGCTCGAGCAGCCAGAACAAGGCCGGCGGGGGGGCGGCGGTCTGCGTGCCCCGTTCCTCGAACAGCACGGTCCCCCCTGGGCCGGAGCCGAGAACGTTGTCGTCGATCGCGCAGCTGCTGCAGAACTGCGAGGGCGGCCCGACCGCCGGGCCGTACTGGGCGGGTTGCTCGCCGGCGCGCAGGGGCAGGGCGAGTGCCTCGACGCTCGTCTCGTCGCAGCCGCCGTTGGTGAACCCCAGCGCGCTCGGCACGGCGACGAGATCGGACCCCGGTTGGCACGGCTGTCCGCCTGGAGCTAGGGCGACGACCCGCAACGTTCCGGTGAACGGATCGGCCCGGACCAACAGCGCCGCCTGGGCGAGCAGGCTCGGCGGCAATGGAAGGCTGCAGCCCGCCGTCGCTCTGGCCTGGTTGTCCGTCACCCAGAAGTACAGCTCGGGCGACCCGGAGGGCCCCGAGCCCCACACCGGCCCCGCGAGGGTGATGCCAGGGACCAGCGGCGACACCGTGCAGGCGCTCGGCACGGCGAGCAGCAGGTGCACCTGCCCGTTCTGCGGGTCGATCACCCCGATCCCCTGGTTGTCCCGGAAGGCGATCAGGCCGTCGCCGGCTGTCGAGGGCGTCGTCGGCGCGCGAGCGTCCGGGGACGCCGCGCCGGCCGCCGGTAAGACCCCTCCGAGGAGGAGCGCGACGCCTGCGAACGCCGCGCCGAGCCGGCGGCGAGCTATCCACGGGAAGCCTCCACTGCTCATTGCGTCCAAACCTCCCCTCGAAGCTTGGTGGTCACATTAGCGGGGGGGCAGGCCCTTCCCCCGGCCCCCTCCCGTGACCTGCCCGGTAAGCGTCCGCATGTCAATTACCTGGCGTAGTCGGCCCAGTCGTCCGGTACCTCGATGCGGCCGTAGAGGTCCTCGACCTCGGCTTCGAGCTGGTCGGCGGTGACGTAGCGCCCCTGGCAGCCGATGCCGTTGCGGCGGTCCTCCTGGCCTTGGCCGAGAGGGTTGCAGTAGAAGTAGGTGTAGGTGCCGTTGGCGTACTGGGTGCACAGGCGTCAGTCCCACAGCCCGCAGGCGAGGAGGCCCATCAGGTAGCGGCGATGGCGGCGCTCGCGGGTGCCGCGCATGGCCCGGGCGGCGAGCAGTTCTTGGACCCGCTCGAAGGTGGCCCGATCGACGAGTGGTTCGTGGCTGGCGGGGTACTCGACGCCGTCCCACTCGACCACGCCGACGTAGGCCCGGTGGGCGAGGAGGTAGGCAAGGCCTGAGACGGTTTGCTGATGAGTGTCCCTCCAGCTCTCTAGGATTGGTGGCCGTGGCCCGGGGCGCGAGGAGAAAGGCTCGACTTTGCTGCGTGGCGTCGGCGCTCGTCGCCCTGACCGCATCCTGCAGCTCGCCAGCACCGTCTCGTAGCCAGTCCAGCCGGCCGTCGGCATCCTCACTTCTTCCGTTGAAGGGTGCAACCTCCTCGGGGGGCACCAACCTGAACTGGACCAGCTACCCGTTCGCCACACCCGTGGGTATGCGCTATGTGCTGTTGGGTGCCGCGTGCCCTGCCGCGGATGACTGCTGGGCGGTCGGCGAGCAGACTCCGACGAGCGACGCCTATGGCCACACCTTGGTGCTCCATCTCAGTGACGGCGCGTGGGCCCTGCTTGCGTCGCCCGTTGTGACCACGCGAGACGCACTGCTCAGTGTGGAATGCCTGAAGCCCGATGACTGCTGGGCTGTTGGGCAATCCACTTCAGATGCGCTCGCCAAACTGTTGGCCTTGCACTTCGACGGGAAGAGCTGGTCGGTGGTCACGGTACCTTCGCCGGCGGACCGCTTCCAGGACGACGGCGAACCCTGGTTGAACACTCTCGACTCGGTCGCCTGCCTGCGCGCTGACCTGTGCTTCGCCGCCGGAAGTCGGGCGATCCCCGGCACCCCGAGGATGATCACGTTCGTGGAGCGCTGGGACGGCAGTGCATGGAGCCAGCTGGCTGTCCCTGGCCTTCCCAGCACTCCCATGCCACAACCTGGCACAGTCAACAGTAGCCCGTTCCCAGGGCTGGAGGTCCAGTGCCTGCCTCTGCGCTCCTGCATCCTGCTGGGGGCGATCTCCCACCCGACGACGTCCCCGGCGGCGGGGTGGCCACAACGGACGATCCTCTACCACCTGAGGGGGAACAGTTGGGTGCCCTCCCCTCTCCCGCAAGTAATTTACCGGGTCTCCTGTGCCTCTCCTACCCGGTGCTGGGGCCTCGGCGTGCAGGTAACCACGGCAGGAACAGCAGAGACTATTGCCTCCAGGTTCGACGGCAGGGCATGGACCACCCCGGTTGTTGTCCCCGCTTCCGGCGGGGCCGGCACTGACACCATCCCTGCGACTCTGACCTGCCCGAGCTTCTCCGACTGCTGGGCATTTGACCTCTCTTACGTGGCAAGGGCCAACGGCGTCCGTCAGGGCTCCTCCCAAGGGTTGCCGTCCCCGAGTCGCAAGACCTGGCTGGTCCTGCACGAGTCAGGGGGCCAGTGGAGCACGTCGGCGGCTTTCCAGAGCTCGCCTGCACGGGTCATGAACCTCCTGGCACTGGCCTGCGCCACCGAACACCTCTGCTTCGCCGCCGGGGAGGCCTACGCGGTCTCCCCGGCGGGAGTCCCCGGGCCGTTCCAGGCGGCCATCCTCGAAGGGTCTTCCTGATGGGCAGGAGGAAGCCTGACGGTCGTATCGACACTCGATGGCGAGGGCGCGGCGTACGATGCCACCGTGAGCGGGCAAGCGATGACGAGCAGTTCCGGACCGAGCTGCCCGACGCCTTGGGGCTGCCTTTGCGGGCCATTTCCCAGCTGAGCCGGCAGCGCCGGCGCTCCGGCTGGCCGTGACGCCCCACGACTCCGTGCTCGGCTTCGTCGGCGCTGGCACTATCCCTCCGGGGTTCGATCCCCGTGGCTGGCTACTTCCCCCGAAAGGTAGGAGCTCCCATGGCCGACCATCACGTATCCGCAGTGCCTGCAGACTGTCGATTCACACCAGCCACCTGGCGCCCCCTCACGCGGGCGCCAGGTTATCTCCATCCTCGCTGCCTCGGGCCCCGTCGCCGGCGATGGGCTCCACAGCGTCGAGGGCGCCTGTTGCCGCGGTTGTCGTCGGCAGGTCGAGGCCCTTCCTCACCCACTTGAACTCGTTGAAGAGCAGGTTGAGAGCCAGCACGACGATCACCGTGGATGTGATCGAGCTCCCAAATATCACCTGGAAGTTGCTCGGAAAATGCTCGTAGATGTTTGGGGACACCACGGGCATCATGCCGACCCCGAGGGACACCGCGACGATCAGCAGGTTGTGGCTGGCTCGGAAGTCGACGCGGGCCAGCGTCCGGATCCCGACTGCCGACACCATGGCAAACATTGCCAACGCCGCGCCCCCGACGACGGGGCCGGGCAGGCTGGCCACGACCTGACCGACTTTGGGCAAGAGCCCGAGCAAGACCAAGAACACCCCAGCAGTAGTGACGACGTAGCGACTACGGACCTTGGTCAACCCGACCAAGCCTACATTCTGGGCAAAGGCTGTGTCGGGGAAGGAGTTGAAGAACCCGGCGAAGACAGCTGAGAGCCCGTCGGTGGCGAGGCCGCGAGCAATGTCGGTGGGACTGAGCTTCCGGTCCACCATCTCGCCAACAGCCAGCATGTCGGCGGTGGACTCAGTAAAGGTGACCAGCATTACGATGATCATTGAGATTATAGCTGATGCTTCGAACGTCGGCGCCCCGAAGCGCAGCGGCTGGCTCATGCCAACGATTCCTGCTTTGCCCACCGTCGAGAAATTGGTCATTCCCAATGGGATTGCCACCAGGGTGCCGAGCACCATCCCACCGAGCACTGCAAGCTGTGCGACGAGGCCGCGACCGAACCGAGTCACCAATACGATGAACAACAACACCAATGCCGCCACGCCGAGATCACGAGGTGCCGCGTACGATGGCGCCGTCGGATCCTCACCGGCGATCAGGCCAGTCGCAGCCGAGATCAAGGACAGGCCGATAATCGTGATCACCGTGCCGGTCACCAGGGGCGGAAAGAACCGCAGGACCATCGAGAAGGGCCGGGCTAGCGCCACACCGACCACGCCGGCGACGATGAGCGACCCGTACATGGCGGGGAGACCGTAGTGGCTCCCGACGAGGATCATGGGAGTGACGGCCACGAATGTGGCGCCTGCCACAACGGGGAGGCGCACGCCGAAGAACTTTCCAATGCCGACGCTCTGGATGAGGGTGGCGATGCCTGCGGTGAACAAGTCGGCGTTCACGAGAAGGCCGATGGTTGAGGTCGAGAGCTTCAGCGCACCGCCTACGATCAATGGGACGGCCACGCAGCCGGCATACATGACGAGCACGTGCTGCAAGCCGAGTGAGACGAGGCGTGGGACCGGCAGGACCTGGTCGACCGGGTGCCGACCAGATGCCTGGCGTTGCGCTGCCACGGAAGTACGAATGTCCGACACAAGCCCTCCCCGCTCGAACTGTTGTGGTCGTGGCGTACGACGTCGTACCCCGGTTCCGGTGGCGGATGATATAGGTGTTGACGGATATTGTCAATGAGCTTCGTTTACGTCGAGCGCGGGGCCCACGGGTAGTACCTAGTCGGCGAGGGAGGCCTGCAGGGCGTCGATCTCGGCGTTGAACTCCTCGCGCATCACGGCCTTGTCGACGTCGTCGAGCCAGGTCGCCTCCACGCCGGTGAGGCACAGCTGCCGGACCTTTGCCGCGTCGTAGCCGAGGGCCTGGCAGGCCACGACGTACTCCCGGCCGAGGTCGGTGTGGAACATGGTCGGGTCGTCGGAGTTGAGCATGCAGCGCAGCCCCCCGGCGACCATGTCCTTGATGGGGTGGCGGGAGAGGTCGGGCCAGCCGTAGACCACAGCCGTCGACGTCGGGCAGCAGGTGAAGTAGATGCCGTCGTCGCGGCAACGGGCGAGGATCGCAGGGTCCTCGAGGATGTGGTAGCCGTGGTCGATGCGCTCGCAGCCGAGGAGGTCCAGGCAGGTCACGATGTTGCGGGGCGGGGCGTCCTCGCTCGCGTGGCTGGTCAGGCGCAGCCCGCCCCGACCGGCGAGGTGGAACGCCTCGACGAACTTCTCGGGAGGGTCGTCCGCCTCGGCTCCGTCCATGCCGAGGCCGATGAGGTGGCCACGGGCGTGGTCGCGGGCGTCGAGCAGCTCCTCCACCATCTGGCGGGCGGCGTCCGGGGGATCCTGGCGGTAGACGTCGGCGATGAGCCGGCAGCGGACGTGCAAGTCCCGCTCGGCCGCCTCGATGCCGTCGGCGAGGCCGGCGAGCACTGTCGAGATCGGGACGCCACGGCGGGTGTGCAGGGTGGGGTTGAAGAACATCTCCCGGTACCTGAGGTTGCCCAGCACCACGCCGTCCTCGAGCGACTCGTACGCGGCCCGGGCGAAGTCGTCACGGTCGATGATCGTCGACGAGACCATGCCGAAGATCGAGAGGAACTCGATGATCGTGTTGTAGTCGTAGAGCAGAGCCGGGTCGTCGGTCGGCAGCTCGACGCCGTGCTTGTCCGCCAGGTCCTTGAACGTCGCCGGCCGCACCGTGCCCTCGAAGTGGCAGTGCAGCTCCGCCTTCGGGACCCGCCTGAGGAAGTCCTCGTTGAGCACGGTCACTGGTCCCCTCCCTGGTCGCCGGCACCATTCACCCTTATCAGCCGCCGCCTGTCAAGCGCCAGGCCGGATGTCCTGGGCAGTTAGAGGGCGCCCGAAAGCCCAGTCCAGAAGGGGTGTGGGGGCTTCGGCAGAGGGGCCGGGAGGGGTGGGTGGTAGCCAAGTGGTAGCCACCTGCGGCCTTGCGGTGGACGGGTCGGCGGCTCGCCACACACCAGGGGCATGTCCGCCGCCCCGAATGCCGCCCTCATGGGTGGCATGACCCCGAATGTCACCGCCCTGCGAGCGCTCCCGCCGGAGCACTCAACAGCGTCCACCTCGGGCGGCACCGCCGGGTGACCGCCGCCTCGGTCGACGCACTGCTGGCGGCGGCAATCGACCGGGCTGGCTGAGATGACCTCGAAGGGCCCCGACGGGCGCTCCAGCGTCCGCCGCAGCGCTGCGGGCGGCTGGGAGGGCTGGGTGAGCATGGGCACCGACCCGGCCACCGGCCGGCGCCGGCGGCGGCACGTGCGGGCCCAGACCAAGGTGGAGGCCGCCCGCAAGGTCGCCGAGCTCGAGGCCCAGCGCGACGCCGGCCAGCGCTACGACCGGCGCTCGCTGGTGCGCGACTGGGCCGAGGCCTGGGCCGGCGGCCAGCAGCGCAAGGTGCGGCCGAGCACCCTGCGCTGGTACCGGCCAGACCTTGCCCGGCTCGTCGCAGCCCTCGGCGACCGGCGCATGGACCAGGTGCGCCCCGTCGACATCGAGGCGCTGTACGCCGCCGCGCACGACTCCGGCCTGACCGCAGGCGGCGTCGCCCACCTGCACCGCACCGTCGCCGCCTGCTTCGCCGCGGCGGAGCGCCAAGGCGTGCTCGGCCGCTCCCCGCTGCGCCAGGTGCGCGCGCCTTCCGCCGAGCCGCCCGAGGTGGTGCCGCTCGACCTGGACGAGGTGCGCCGGGTCCGGGCTCAGCGCTGCTCGGGGAAAGGCCGGATGCCGTGGGCGCTGCGGCTGCGGGGGTGCTGCGTGGCTCGGGTTCGCTGCGATCGAGTCTCTGGGTCGGACACCGGCGCAGGGTCGTGGATGACAGACGAGTGCGCACGCCGGCGGGCGTGCCGGGCGCAGAGGCTCGGCATGGGGTCGTCACGAGCCCAACTTCGGGTCCTGGCTCCGCCCGCTCTGGTAATGTGGTACGCAACATGGATGAGGATCACCCGGTCCGCACGCCGTCACGGCATCAGCGACGACGCGATACGCCATGCTGTGAACAATGCCGTCCGGCTGGTCGAAGTCGACGACGGGCTCTTCCTCGTCGGCGCCGACGCTTCGGGGCAGATGCTCGAGCTTGTTGCTCGATCGACCGAGGGTGGTGAGCTTGTCGTGTTCCATGCCATGTCCCTGCGACCCGTCAACGCCGCGAGGTACCTGCGATGACCGATTCACCGAGCACGGCTGCCGGCCACGAGCGCCTTGTCGAACGCCTGGCACCGATGACCATTGCCGAGATCGACGCCATGAGCGATCAGGAGGTCGCCGAGCTCATGGGCGCGACAGCAGAAGAGATGGCGGCCGAGGCGGCATGGACGTGGCGAGAGGCGGCCAAGGCGGCGACCGACGAATACGCCGAGAAGCTTGCAGCCGACGTCGAATCTGGGCGAGCAAGGGTCGTCGGCGACCGGGCAGAATTGCGCCGCCGGCTCGGCGGTAGGCCACGTGTCGGCGGCGCTCCCGGTGAAGGCCCTTCGATCCAAGTCCGGGTGCGAGTCACTGCGCGCACCCGGACCACTCTCGAGTCCATCGCGGCTGCGCAGGGTCGGCGCCTGTCTGAGGTGAGTCGGGACGCCCTCGACGAGTACGTGGCCCGGCACGCCACCTGAGCAGAGGACGGGATTGGGTTGGTGAGCGCCAACTCGCACACCGCAACACCTCGTAGTCGCCGAGCTCCTCCCTCGCGACCGCATGCCGGGGTGGTGGTCGTAGTGCCAACGACCTGAGTGCCGGACAGACGAGCCCGGGCGCCGCCCCAGGCTCGTGGTGATGGCAGCCGGGGAGTGCCCCGGCTGGGTGAGCAGCTCCGTGGTCGTCGTAGCGACGCCGCGACGAGAACGGGGCAAGGCCGGTTAGGGCTGGGTGCGGTGCAGGCCGGCGGAGGGACTCGTCAGGCGGGTGTGGCGGGACCCGGACACTGGTCCAGGTTGGGGCCGGCTCGATCGAGCCGAGCCGGCGGGCGAGGCGCTGGCGAGCCCGGTGCAACTCGTCCGGCATGCCGACCCCGCAGCCGCAGCACCTCGTTGCGGAACAAGCGGGCGGTGAAGAGGGTCTGATCGCCCCGAAAGAACTCCCGTTCGCCGCCGGGTGGGATGCTGACCGGCACGGCACCCGCCACGACGCGAGCTTCAAACTCGACGCCCGCTGCGACCAGTTCCGCCTGCCACGGCGTCATCGCGTCGTCAGTGGATAGCTGGCGGGTAACGAGCAGCCACCAAGCATAGGGGCATCGCCGAAAACTGGTGACATCCCCCTTCGACACCCACGAGGGCATCGCCACAGTGGGGGGACGGCTGGGCGACGGTTGGGGCGGCGCCGACTGCTCTCGCTGCGGCCAACGAAGCCTCGGGCGTCGCAAACCCCTCACGGTCCCTGAGGGTAACGGCCGGTGGAACAGATCAAAGCGTCACCGCCCGGATCGCCGGCTCGTCGAGCGAGCCCGGAGAGCAACACGCCCGCCCCTGCTCGTCCACGGCCACCACCACCACCACTACCGGTACCGGTACCGCACTACCGTGGACGCCGGCGGGGACGCCTCGGGGATCGTCGAGGCTCGGGGTGCGCACCGGGAGATTGGGTGTCAATGGCCAAGTGGGTGCGTCGGCGGCGAAGGCCGTGCGGTGTGACTGCCGGCGTCGCGCGGCCCCGGGGAGAGGTCGGAGGTCGTTGGCGCCGCGGCTGCGGGCGGTGTGCGATAGCTCGAGTGGACCGGCACTACCATGTGGTCGTTGTCGGTCGAAGGGACCGAGGTGCGATGACGCGGGCGGTCCACGTGCCCTACACCGTCGAACAGGACGAGGACGGTGTGTGGTGCGCTCACGCCCAGCTCCGCCCGGGCGTGGGGGCTAACGGAGAAGGCGCCACCGCCGAGGAGGCGGTTGCCGACCTGCGCGAAGCCCTCACCGGCTTGGTGGCCGAGCTCGGTGCCCCCGACGAACTGACCCTCATCGTCGACGTAGCCTGATGCCTCCTTGCGGACACGAACCTGACAGTCGCGGAGCTCCAGCGGCTGCTCTGGTCTTGATCTGAATGGACGGCAGGCTGTCCGCGCCGGGTGCGCACCCGGACACCCATGTCTGCCCCACTTTGGGGCCCGTGCAAACTGCCCAGGACGTCCGGAACGCCGCCTGTCAAGCGCCCGGCCACGCCCCCGCCACGGCGATGTCCTGCGGTCGCACCGGAACGCGGCGCAGCGGCAGGCCGGTGGCGTCGCGGATGGCGGCGAGCACGGCGGGGCCCGACGAGATCGCCGGGGGCTCCCCCACCCCCTTGGCGCCGTAGGGGGCGCCAGGCTCGGGCTCCTCGATGAGCGTGGCGGCGACCGCAGGCATGTCGAGCGTGGTCGGGATCAGGTAGTCGGTGAACGAAGGGTTGCGCACACGTCCCTCCGACAGCACGATCTCCTCCATCACGGCCAGCCCGACGCCCTGGGCGATGCCGCCCTCGATCTGGCCCGTCACCTGCAGCGGGTTGAGCGCCCGGCCGACGTCCTGGCCCGTCGCCACGTGGACGACCCGCACGAGGCCGAGCCCCGGATCGACGTCGACCACCGCGCGGTGGGCGGCGAACATCAGGGACAGGTGCGCGTCGCCCTGGCCGTCGGCGTCGAGTGCCTGCGTGGGGCGGTGGTGGTACTCCTCCTCGATGTCGATCGCTCCCTCGGCGAGCAGCGCGCCGAGCTCGCCGGGCTCCCAGGGCCGCCCGAGGAGCCGGCCGGCCCGGCGGTCGAGCTCGGCTCTCACTGCCGAGCAGGCCAGCTGCAGCGCACCGCCGCTCATCCAGGTCTGGCGCGAGGCACTGGAGGAGCCGGCGGAGCCCACATCCGCCGTGCCCGCCCCGCCGAGGACCACCCGGTCGATGCCGAGCTCCTCCCGCACGACCTGCTGGGCGAGGGTGACGAACCCCTGACCCACCTCGGCTGTCGCCACGAGCACGGTGGCGACAGGATGCCCGCCGGCGCCGGGCTCGAGCCGGAGGCGGGCGGAGGCGAAGTCGTCGAAGCCCTCCGAGTAGGCGACGTTCTTGATGCTCACGGCGAACCCGGTGCCGCGGCGGACGTCGTCGTGCCCGGCGGTGAGGCCGGCTCCACCGGGGCGCGACATCGTGGGGTCCTCTGGTCGGCGCTCCGGTGGCAGCGGCAGGGCTGCCGCCGCCCGGATCACCTCTTTGACGGGCACTGCCCCTGTGAGCACCTGTCCGGTGACGAGCGAGTCGAACCGCCGCAGGGCGTTGCGCAGCCGCAGCTCGACGGGGTCCATGCCGATGGCGGCCGCCAGCCGGTCCATCTGCGCCTCGTGCCCGTAGCAGACCTGGACCGAGCCGAAGCCGCGCATGGCGCCGCAGGGCGGGTTGTTGGTCCGGACCGCGTAGCCGTCGATCACGGCGTTGGGCACCCGGTACGGACCGGGCGCGAAGCAGGCAGCGTTGGAGATGACGGCGTTGCTGGACGACAGGTAGGCCCCGCCGTCGAGGAGGATCCGGGCCTCGACCTTGACGAGGTCGCCGTCGGCGGTGGCGTGGTGGCGGTACCACATGCGGGCGGGATGGCGGTGCACGTGGCCGAAGAAGGACTCGTCCCGGCTGTAGACCATCTTCACCGGCCGCCCGGTGCGCAAGGCGAGCAGGCAGAGGTGGATCTGCAGGCTGACGTCCTCCCGGCCGCCGAACGCCCCGCCCACGCCGGCCAGCTGCAGGCGCACCCGCTCGGGAGGCAAGCCGAGGCTGGCGGCGACCTGGTCGCGGTCAACGTGCAGCCACTGGGTGGCGACGTAGAGGTCGACGCCGCCTTCGCCGTCGGGGACGGCCAGGCCCGACTCCGGGCCGAGGAAGGCCTGGTCCTGCATGCCGACCTCGTAGTCGCCCTCCACGACGACCTCACCGGTGGCGGTGGGGTCGCCCCGGCGGATGGACAGGTGCCGGAAGAGGTTGCCGTCGGGGTGCACCGGTCGGGAGTCGAGGGCCTTCCCGGCGTCGACGACGGGTTCGAGAGGCTGGTAGTCGACGCGGATGGCGGCGAGGGCGGCCCTGGCGGTCTCGGGGTGGTCGGCGGCGACAGCGGCCACGGGCTCGCCGTGGTAGCGCACGACGTCGCCGGCGAAGACCGGCTGGTCCGGCACCTCCAGCCCGAACGTCGGCCGCCCGGGCACGTCGGCGGCGGTCAGCGCGGCCCACACGCCGGGGATGGCGAGGGCTGGTGCCACGTCGAGCGAAACGATGCGAGCCGCCACGTGCGGGCTGCGGAGGGTGCGGCCCCAGAGCATCCCGTCCATCCAGAGGTCGGAGGAGAAGCCGAAATCCCCCCTGGTCTTCGGGATCCCGTCGGGCCGGGGGACGCTGGCCCCCACCCCGGCGGCCCGACGGGTCGCGGTGCTAGCGGTGGGCACCGGTCCGTCCCGCCTGTATGGCCCGCACGGCCTCGAGGATGCGGCCGTAGCCGGTGCAGCGGCACAGGTTGCCCGACAGGGCCTCCCGGACCTCGAGCTCGCCGGCGTCGGGTCGCCGTCGCAGGAGGTCGTGGAGCGCGACGACGAACCCGGGGGTGCAGAAGCCGCACTGCACGCCGCCTGCTCCCACCAGCGCAGTCTGGATGTCGGCGGCCTCCCCCGACGCGGTGAGGCCCTCCACGGTGACGACCTCGCTGCCGGCGGCGTCGACGGCCAGCACGCAGCACGCGCAGACGACGAGCCCGTCGAGCAGCACCGAGCACGATCCGCACTCGCCCTGCTCGCAGGCGTTCTTGGCCCCGGGCAGGCCGAGACGCTCCCGCAGCACGTACAGCAGGCTCTCGCCGAGCCAGCTGCCGCTCACCGTGCGGGCCGTCCCGTTGACGGTCAGCATGTAGTCGCCGACCGGGTCCCACGGTGCCTCACGCGACACGTCGAAGACACCTCCGCAACCCCCGTTCGGCGATGACGCGCACGGCCTGGCGGCGGTACTCGGCGGTGCCGCGGTGATCGGTGATCGGCTCCGCCGCCTCCGCTGCCAGCTCGGCGAAGCGCCGCACGGCCGCGTCCGGCGCCTCCAGGCGATCCCAGTCCACGGCCTCGGCGACGACCTCCTCGGCCCGGCGCGCCCGTAGGGGGCGGCGGCCGACCGATCCGAGGGCGCAGCGGACCTCCTCGAGCTGCGGGTCGAGGACGACTGCTGCCGAGGCGATGGCGATCACCATGGCGTTGCGCGTTCCCACCTTGAGGAACGCCTGCGGGCCGCGCACCCGCCGGACCGTGGCGGCGACGACCACCTCGTCCGCTGCGATGCCCGTGGCCTTCACCCCGGTGATCAGCTCGTCGAGTGGCACCTCCCGCTCACCGGAGGGACCCCGCAGGGCGATGCGCGCGTCGAGGGCGGCAAGCAACGGCAGGGTGTCTCCTGCCGGGCTCGCCGTGGCCACGTTGCCGCCGAGCGTGCCGGCGTTGCGGATCTGCGGCGAGCCGACCGTCCTGGCCGCCGCCGCCAGCGCCGGGAGCACGCCTGCGAGCTCGTCGGCCATGGTGGTGTAGGTCACCCCGGCGCCGATCCGGACCTCGCGGTCGTCGGCGTGCCAGCCCCGCAACTCCTCGACCCGCCGGAGGGCGACGACCGCTGCCGGCCGGCGGTGCCCGAAGTTGACCTCGACGCAGAAGTCAGTGCCGCCGGCGAGGAGCTGTGCGTCGGGCATCTCGGCCAGGGCTTCCACCGCCTGGTCGAGCGACGCCGGGAGGGCCACTCGCATCGGAGCCGATCTTCGCCCACGTTTGACGATCTGTCAAAGAGCCCGCGCCTAGGGTGCGCAGGGTGCAGAACCTCGAGGCGTCCCTTCGCGTGCTGCCGAAGGTGGAGCTGCACGTGCACCTGGAGGGCAGCTTCACCGCCGGGCGCATAGTCGAGCTGGCTCGTGCCGCCGGCGAGCCCCTGCCCGAGGTGCCCGACCGGCTCCTCGCCGTGGACTCGCTGCCAGCGCTGCTCGCCCGCCTCGACTGGTGGTGCGGGCTCGTCCGCAGCCCCGAGCAGGCGGAGGCCCAGGCCCATGACTTCGCTCTGGCCCTCGCCGCCGACGGCGTCGCCTACGCCGAGGTGATCGTCAACCCGACGCACTGGAGTGGCCTGCCCCGCCCGATCCTGCTCGAGGCCGTCTCGGCCGGCTTCGGCCGTGCCGCCGCCGAAGGCCACGCCGACTGCTGGCTGCTCGTGTCGCTGCTGCGGAGCCAGACCGAGGAGGAGGCCGTGGAGGTCGTCCGGGAGCTCGAGCACCACGCTCCGGGGAGGTTGGTGGGCCTGTCGATCGACGGCAACGAGGCCGGGACCGGTCCGACGGGCCGCCGCTTCGCTCCCGCCTTCGGGTTGGCGGGAGCGCTCGGGCTCGGCAGGGTGGCGCACGCCGGCGAGTCGTCGGGGCCGGAGGGGGTCGTATCCGCCCTGGACGACCTCGGCGTGAGCCGGGTGGACCACGGCATCCGCATCGTGGAGGACGACCGGGTGCTGCGGCGGGTCGCCGACCAAGGCGTGACGCTGGACGTGTGCCTCAGCTCCAACCTGGCCCTCGTCTGTCCCGACCTCGAGTCCCACCCGATCCGGCGGCTGGTCGACGCCGGGGTGGCGGTCACCATCAACACCGACGACCCGGCCACCCTCGGTGTCACCCTCACAGGCGAGCTGGCGCTGGCGACGCGCCACCTCGGCTGGGGCCCCGCCGGTGCCCTCGCCGCCGTTTCCCGGGCCATCGACGCCAGCTTCGCGTCCGCCGCCACCCGCGCCGCCTTGCGGGCGGGCGTGGCGGCCTACGCCGCCACGTAGTCGTCGACCGCCTCCAGGTGGGAGGCCCGCCGCTCCGGCGGGAGCCACGCCGCCTCGAACCCGTGCCTGGCGATGCGGGCCAGATGCTCACGGGAGAGGCCGGCATCGGCCAGCGCCTCGTAGTTGTCCGCCGCGTAACCACCGAAGTAGGCGGGGTCGTCGGAGTTGACGGTGACGAGCAGGCCCCGCTCGAGCATCTCGGCCACGGCGTCGCCCATCAGGTCGCCGTACAGCCTGAGGTTCGACAGCGGGCAGACCGTCAGGCCCAAGCGGCGGCGGGCCAGCTCGGCGACGAGCCGGTCGTCGCGCAGGCAGTCGACGCCGTGGTCGATGCGCTCGACGCCGATCAGGTCCAGGCACTGCCAGAGGTGGAGGAGGGCGTCGGGCTGGAGCGGGTCGCAGTGCATCGTCAGGCGGTAGCCCGCCGCCCGCGCCGACGAGAACACCTCGGCGAACTCCGCCGGTGGATGTCCCCGCTCGTCGGAGTCGAGCCCGACGCCGACGATCCAGTCCCGGAACGGCAGCGACGCGGCGAGCGTCTCGGCGGCCGACTCCGCGCCGGCGTCGCGCAAGAAGCAGAGGATCAGCGAGGAGCTGGGCCCGCCGCCGGCCGTGCACTCCTCCTGGGCTCGGTGGATGCCGGTGACGACGGCCTCCAACGCCACGCCGCGCGACGTGTGGGCCTGCGGGTCGAAGAACATCTCCGTGTGGGTGACGCCCTGCCGGCGGGCGGTGGCGAGGTAGGCGGAGGTGAGCTCCCGGAAGTCGTCCTCGGTCTGCAGGCAGTCGACGGCGGCGTAGTAGTCAGCCAGGAAGTCTGCCAAGCCGTCGTAGGAGGCAGGGCGGTCCGCCGGGGGGCGCAGCCCGTGGCGGGCCGCCAGGGCGCCGCAGTGCCCCTGCTCGAGTGTCCCTTCGAGGTGCACGTGCAGCTCGCACTTCGGCAACCCGGCGATGAAGTCGTGAACCATGGCCAACCCCCGCTCTCGTCGTGTCGTAGGGACCGCTTCCCTGGGCGCCCTGCCCGCCCGGTGCCAGGATGCTTGACGGACTGTAAACCCGTTCCGTACACTCCGTCCACCACGGCCGGGGGCCCTGGGACAGGAGGTCGGGAGTGACCGACAGCGGGGTGGACGCCACCTACGAGGCCTTCAAGGTGGAGCAGCGGGGAATCGATCTCGTCCCCGACGACCAGCGGCCCATGCGGCCCCGGAACCTGTTCTGGCTGTGGGCGGGGGCGATATGGAACGTCGAGTTCCTCGTCTACGGGGCGCTCATCGTGTACTTCGGGCTGTCGTTCACCCAGGCGGTGCTCGCCATCCTGATCGGCAACCTCGCCTACGCCCTGCTGGGCCTGGCAAGCCTCCAGGGCCCCGAAGCGGGCACGACCGCCTTCGCGATCAGCCGGGCGCCGTTTGGCCGCAACGCCAACCGGGTCCCGTCGCTGTTCAACTGGCTGACCCAGGTCGGCTTCGAGGTCGAGGGCCTGTACATCATCGTTGCCGTCGTCGAGGCGATGTTCCACCGCGGCGGCGCCGGCGTGGGGACCGGCCTCAAGGTGGTCTTCATCCTCGGCGCCGTCGCCTTGCAGTTCGTCGTCCCCTTCCTCGGCCACGCCACCATCACCCGGGTGCTGAAGAACCTGTCGTACGTGTTCATAGTGGTCTTCGTCGTCATGGCGGTCCTCGTGATCCCCAAGGTCAACCTGGCCCACTTCCACCAGCACGCCACGTGGGCGATCTGGACCACAGCGCTGGTGCTGATCGTCTCGGCGGGCGGCCTCGGCTGGACGGAGAACGGCAACGACTACTCCCGGTACCTGCCGCGCTCGACGCCGGCGGCCCAGACCTTCTGGGCGGCCACCCTCGGCGCCGCCATCCCGTCGATCCTGCTCGAGTTGCTCGGCGCCGCCGCCTTCGTGGTGAGCCCCCACATCACCCAGGTGACCGCCGTGCCCTCGTCGTTCGCCAGCTGGTTCTTCTGGCCGTTCCTGCTGCTGGCCCTCCCCCAGCTGTTCGCCATCAACAGCTTGGACCTGTACTCCTCCGGCGTGACCCTCCAGGCCATGGGCATCCCGGTCCGCCGGGTCGGCGCCGTGGTGATCGACACCGTCGTCGCAGGCGCGATCACAGCGCTGGTCGTCTTCAAGGGCACCTTCTACGCCGACCTCTCCGGCTTCCTCGACTACATCGTCGTGTGGGTCGGCCCGTGGTTCGGCATCCTCGTCGTGGACTGGTACCTGCGGCGGGGGCGCTACGACCGGGCCGCGCTCGTCGCGGACCGTGGGGGCGTGTACTGGCGCAACGGTGGTGTCAACTGGCGGGCGCTGGTCTCCCTGTTCGTCGGCATGGCCGCCGCCATGATGTGGGTCGACGCCCAGTTCTACGTCCCGGCCTACAACAGCCCCATCTCGCGGGCCACCGGTGGGAGCGACCTGAGCTGGCTGATCGGCACCCTCGTCGGCGGGCTCCTGTACTGGGCGCTGTCGGCCCGCAGCATCCGCCAGGAGCAGGGGCAGAGCAACCTGCTCGCCGAGTCCCGGTAGCTACCGGCGCCGCTCCCAGCGGCCGGCGAGCCGCCGGCAGGCGGCAGCGACCCGCCGGGCGACATCCGCCGGCTCGACCGTGGTCGGCTCCGCCTCCTCGACGAGGGGGCGGCCGCCGACGAGGAGCAGGGCCAGCGGCGGCAGCGAGGCGAGGGTGAGACCGGCGACGGGGTCGGCGATGCCGGCGTGCGCCGCCGTGTCGAGCCGCCAGACGGCCAGGTCGGCGAGCTTGCCGACCTCGAGGGAGCCGATCTCGTCGGCCCGCCCCAGGCACCGGGCACCGCCCATCGTCGCCAGTTCCAGCGCCTGGCGCGTGGTCAGCGCCTGCGGCCCCTGCGCGGCGCGGGCGGTGAGGAGGGCGGCCCGGATCTCCGGGCCGAGCTGGCCCGACTCGTTGGACGCGCTGCCGTCGACGCCCAACCCGACGGGCACCCCGGCCGCCAGCAGCTGGGGCACCGGCGCGACCCCGGCGCCGAGGCGCCCGTTGGAGCTCGGGCAGTGGGCGACCCCGGTGCCGGCCCGGCCGAGGCGGGAGCGGGCGGCGGCGTCCAAGTGGACGCCGTGCGCCACCCACACGTCGCCGGCGAGCCAGCCGAGGGAGTCCACGTACTCCGCAGGCGTGCACCCGAAGTGCTCGGCGCAGTAGGCGTCCTCGTCGGTCGTCTCAGCCAGGTGGGTGTGGAGCCTCACACCCTTCCGGCGGGCCAGGTCCGCCGCCGCTCGCATCAGCTCCCCGCTGACCGAGAACGGCGAGCAGGGTGCCACGGTCATCCGCAGCATCGACGCCGGTCGCGGGTCGTGCCAGCGGTCTACGGCCTCCTCGGTGGCGGCGAGGGCGGCGTCGGTGTCCTCCACCACCTCGTCGGGCGGCAGGCCCCCGCGGGACCGCCCCAGGTCCATCGACCCCCGGGACGGGTGGAACCGGACCCCGACCGTCCGGGCGGCCTCGATCTCGGCGGCCAGCAGGTCCCCCGAGCCGGCCGGGAACACGTAGGTGTGGTCCATCGTCGTGGTGCACCCGCTGGAGGCCAGGGCGGTCAGCGAGCCGAGGGCGGCGGCGTGCTGGACGTCCTCGTCGACGAGGGCCCAGACGGGGTAGAGGGCCTGCAGCCAGCCGAAGAGGGTGGCGTCGGCGGCCATGCCCCGCGTCGCCCACTGCGAGAAGTGGTGGTGGGTGTTGACCAGCCCGGGGGTGACGAGGCACCCGGAGGCGTCGAGCCGCCGGGCACCGGGGGGGACGGCGTCGGGCCGGGCCCCGCCCGGGCCCACAGCGGCGACACGGCCGCCGGCCACCACCACGTGCCCCGGGACGTGCTCGTGACCGTCGCCGTCGACGGTCGCCACCGCCCCACCCTCGATCACCCAGTCGGTCACCGGCGCACCCTAGCTGGGTCGCCGCCGTTGACAACACGGTCACCGTCGGCCACGGTAGCGGCATGGGGGACACCACTCCGGGGCTCGTCTGCGGTCACCACCACCTCTACTCCGCTCTCGCCCGGGGGATGCCGGCACCCCCGGCGATCCCGACGAACTTCCTGCAGATCCTGGAGCAGGTCTGGTGGCGCCTCGACGTCGCCTTGGACCTGGACACGATCAGGTGGTCGGCGATGCTCGGGGCCCTCGAGGCCCTCGAGTGCGGCACCACCGCCATCGTCGACCACCACGAGAGCCCCTCGGCAATCGAGGGCAGCCTCGACGTGATAGCGGGGGCGTGCGCAGAGGTCGGGGTCCGGTCGGTCCTCGCCTACGGCGTGACCGACCGCCACGGGCCCGACGGCGCCCGGCGCGGTCTGGCGGAGAACGACCGGTTCCTCACCGCCGGGGGCCGGGGGATGGTCGGCGTCCACGCCGCGTTCACCTGCTCCGACGCCACCCTCGAGGAGGCCGCCGACCTCGCCGACCGCCATGGCGTCGGCGTGCACATCCACGTGGCCGAGGGCACCGTCGACGCCGCCGCCGGGGCGCGCCTTGAGCACCTCGCCCGCGACAACTGGCTGCTCGTCCACGCCGTGCACCTGGACCGGCCGCTGCCGGGGACCCTCGCCCACAACCCGCGTTCCAACATGAACAACGCCGTCGGCTACGCCCGCCCCCGCTCCTGGCCCGGCAAGGTCGTCCTCGGGACCGACGGCATCGGCGCCGACATGCTCGACGAGATGCGGGTCGCCTACGTGAGGGCCCGCGAGGACGACGTCCTCGCCACGCCGGCCGACGCCTGGGCCTGGGTAGAAGCCGGGTGGGGCCTGGTGCCCGAGGCGCGCGACGACCGGGTGCGCTGGAGCTACGGGCGCGTCGACGACCCCTGGTCGGCGGCGTTCACCCCGGGGATCCGGGCCCGCGACGCCTGGGTAGGCGACCAGCAGGTCCTCGCCGACGGGCGGCCGACACGCGTGGACGCCGAGGAGGTGAGGGCCAGAGCGGCCGAGGCGGCGCAACGCCTGTTCTCCCGGCTCTGAGCGGGACGAGACCTCAGCCGACCGAGCGGGTGGCATTGAGGTAGTTGTACACCGTGACCCGGCTGACGCCCATGGCGTCGGCCACCTCCTCGACGGCGTTGCGGACAGCGAACGCGCCGCGCTCGTCGAGCAGTCGGACGGCCCGCTGCTTGCCCACCCGGTCGAGGTCGGCCAGGGAGCCGCCCAGCTCACCTTCGATCTGGGCCACCAGCGCCGTCAGGCCGTTGCGGAGGTCCCCGGGCTCGGGCCGCTCCAGCCCGCCGACGACCTCGCCCCGCCAGACGAGCGGGACTGCCGCCGGCGACATGCGCCCCGCCTCCACGACCCGCGCCCCGAGGGCGTGGGCCACGGGCCGCACGGCCGCCAGGAACTGCTCGGCGTCGGCCTTCACCGCTCCGGGCACCGCCCGCGCCGCCAGGCTGACGCCCGATGCGCCCGCGTCGAACGATGCCGCCAGGGCCCGGGCGACGGCCGGCAGCAACCGGGCGGCGTCGCCCTCCACCGCATTGCCAAAAGGCCCGACGTCCGGCGCGTGGCCCGCCTCCCGCAGGACGTGGAGGGCGGCCTCGACGTGGGGGCCGAGGCGCCCCTCCACGAACGGCTCGACTGTGAAGTCCACCCGCACGCGGGCCACGCCCGGAGATGGTACGGGCCGTTGTATGAACCGTCCACACATCCCGCCCGGCGTCTTGACAAAACGTCAAGCGAGCGGCAGGTTGGAGCAGTGACCAGGGGATCGCAGGTCGGCGAGCTGCGCGTCGACGCCGACCGCCTGGCGCGCCGCCTCCGGGAGCTGGGGGAGGTCGGGTCGACCGGCGACGGTGGCTGTGCGCGGCTGGCCCTCACAGACGCTGATCGCGGCGGCCGGGATCTCGTGACGACGTGGATGCGCGACCTCGGCATGCAGGTCGCCGTGGACGAGATCGGCAACGTCGTGGCCACCCATCCCGGCCTGGAGGCCGGGCCGCCGGTCATGTGCGGGTCGCACGTCGACACCGTCGCCACCGGCGGCATCTACGACGGCAACCTCGGTGTGCTCGCCGGCCTCGAGGTCGTCGAGACGCTCAGCGCGGCCGGCGTCGTCCCCCGCCGGCCGTTGGCGGTGGCGTTGTTCACAGACGAGGAGGGGTCCCGCTTCGCTCCCGACATGCTCGGCAGCCTGGTGTACGCCGGCGGTCTTCCCGTCGAGGAGGCCTACGACATCGTCGGCATCGACGGAGCCCGCCTCGGCGACGAGCTGGCACGCATCGGCTACCTCGGCCCGCTGCCCTGCCCCGGGCAGCCGCCGCACGCCTACGTGGAGCTGCACATCGAGCAGGGGCCGGTGCTGGAACGCCACGGCGAGACGATCGGGGTCGTCACC
>DAHVMA010000076.1:0-35517 GCA_027320105.1 Acidimicrobiaceae bacterium
CGTCGTCGAAGGCGATGGTGAGGCGCATCCCGGGGCGCAGCAGCGCGGCGGGCGGCTCGGCGTCGAGGGGGTGGGCGAGCGCCTGGCGTATGGCTTCGTCGGGGTCCTCCAGCCCCGGCAGCGGCTCCGGGGCGTAGATCACTCGGGACCGGTCGGCGGGCAGCCGCTCGAGTCGGAACCCGTCGCCGTGGAAGGTGAGGATCGGCGGGGTGGAGCGGTCGACGTCGAGCACGAAGCCGGGACGGGGCATGGTGACGTTCCTTCCCTCTAGCGGTGCGGTCGCCGCAGGTCGAAGACCACCTTCACCGCCCCGCGCCGGCCGGCGTCCGCGGCGTGGGCGATGGCCTCGGCGAACCGCCCGATCGGGTACCGGGCGCTCACCAGGCGGTCCAAATGAGCCGATTGCACGAGGTCGAAGGCGAGATCGAAGCTGTGGCGGCCGCCGGCGGACGGCTCCGGGCCGTAGGCGTACGCGCCCTGGAGCCGGACTTCCCGCTGCCACAGCCCGGTGAGGTCGACGCCCACGTGGCCGGCCATCCCGACGAGCACGACGGTGCCACCCGGCGCGGCGACGGCGACGGCGTCGGCCAGCGAGCGTGGCGTGCCGACGCAGTCGATGACGAGCTCGGCCCCACCGGTCAGCTGCCCGCTGTCTAGGATCCACGAGCCGGTGCGGCGGCGGACGGCCCGGCGCATCTCGCCGGGAGCGACGACGACGGTTGCGCCCAGCCGACCGGCCAGGTCCCGCTGCACCGGGTGCTTGCCCGCCACGATCACAGTCGAGGCGTCAGGGCGGTGCGCTGCGAGAGCGGCCACCACGCCCAGCCCAAGGGTCCCGGCCCCGATCACCACGGCGGTGAGGTCGTCGCCGGGCGGGCCGGCCAGGGCGCCGTGCACGGCGCACGCCATGGGCTCGACCATCACAGCGGCCTCGTCACTCCACCCGTCGGGCACGGGGTGCAGCTGGCTCTCGTGAGCGACGAAGCCTTCGGACCAGCCGCCGCCGGTGTCGGCGCAGTAGCCCGTCTGCAGCCCGGGTCGCAGGTGACCGCCGGCTAGGTGGGCGCAGCGGTTGTTCGCCCCCCGGGAGCAGGCGGCGCACGGGGGATCGATGCCGCGGGCGACGCAGCCGAGCACCGGCTGGACCACGACCCGCCGCCCGCCGTCGTCGCGCGCCACCACCTCGTGGCCGGGCACGAACGGGAAGCTCACGACGGGCTCGAACCACCGCGACGACCGCCCGTCCACCGTCGACAGGTCGCTGCCGCAGATGCCGGCAAGCAGCGGGCGCAGGCGACGCCAGCCCGGGCCGGGCAGCTCCGGGGGGTCGAGGTCCACGAGGCGGAGCGGGCCGACCTGGGCGCCGCCACCGGCCCGCCACCCCGACGCCACCCGTGCCACCGCGAAGCGGGCGACGGAGCGCTCGACGCAGAGCGCCTTCACGGCCGCACCCGGGGCCCGAGCGGGAGCAGGGGCCGGGGCCCACCGGCGGCACGGGGCCAGTGCTCGACGTGCCATCCCCGCCGGCGGGCTATCGCCGCCAGCTTCGTCTCCGGGTTCACCGCCACCGGGTGACCGGCGGCCTCGAGCATCGGCAGGTCGCTGGCCGAGTCGGCGTAGGCCACCGCCTGCCCGAGGTCGAGACCGTGTTGAGACGCGTAGGCCGCCATGAGCAGGGCCCTCGCCTCACCGGTCGGTGGGGCATCGACGAGCTCCCCGGTGCAGCGGCCGGCTCTTTCTCCGAGTCGTGCGCAGACGATCTCGTCGAAGAGGGGCCTTAGCGGCTCCACGACGACATCGAGCGCCCCGGTGATGAGCAACGTCCGGTGCCCTGCCGCCCTGTGCTCACGCACCCGTCGAAGGCCGTCTGGGAACGACTTGGTGAGCAGCAGGTCGTTCCACAGCTCCCATCCGTCCTCCCGCAGCCGGCCGACGGGCGCCCCCTCGTAGCGACGGTAGAACGCCCGCAGGAAGTCACCCCGGTCGACCCTGTCGGCGGCGAGCATCCCCGGCGCCTCCCGCAGGGTCCTGAGCACGAAGCCGAGGCGGGCGCCGTCACCCTGGTGTCGGGTCGCGAGCCACGAGTACGAGTCGACGACGTTGGAGGCGATGAGCGTGTTCTCCAGGTCGAACACGGCGAGCTGGCGGTCCCGCGACAGGATCGCCCTCCGGCCGCGCTCCTCACGGGTCATCCCGGTCGCCCCCTTGGCCGGGCGACGCCGACCGCCGTCCCCCAGAGGTGCCTGACGCACGCGGGCGTGGGCGACGACCGAGGGGAGGTAGATGTCACGGCAGAACCGGCGCCAGTCGATGACGGCCGGATCCATGCCGAAGTCGCTCTGATCCTCGGGCGCCAGGCTGCGGTGCAGCGCCAGGAGGCGCTCCACCTCGAAGACCGCCTCCGTCTCGGTGTAGGCGCCGTACAGCTCCACGTAGCTCGAGGCCCGCTGAGCCTCGTCGCGCCGTTCCTCCAGGCGGGCGGCGAGGTCGGCCCGACCGCCCCGCAGCGGCAGCGACTGCAGCACCCGCTCCGCGGCTCCCAGCGTCCTCGTAGCACGGCGCAACTGCCGCTGCACGGTGCGCCGCCCCGGAAACGACCACTCCGGCACGGCGATCGGCTGGTCGTGGGCGTCCGCCAGGGGATGCTCCGTGAACCACTCGCGCACCAAGTCGACGAGCTGGCGGTACCGCAGAGGGTTGCGCGCCCCCGAGGCGGCGTGGATCACCTCGGGCCGACCGTCGGGCTGCGGCCCGCGAGCCGCCACCGCCAGCACGGCGGCCACGACGAGATCCACCGGGATCACGTCGATTATCCCCTCCGGCAGCCCCGGGAACTCCCGGAGCAGGCCGCGCGCGTAGCCGATGATCACCGGATCGGCCATGCGGAAGCCGCGGATCCATCCTGGCACCGGTTCGGACAGGGCGGACTCGATGATCGACGGGCGCACGATCGAGACACGCACCTCGCCGCGGCTGTCGAGAAGCGCCCTCTCCCCGAGGGCCTTGCTGTAAGCGTACGCGTCCGGCCACCCGAGCCCCTGGGCGCGCGCCTTGCCCAGCTCGACCATGCGGGCGTCGACCCATTGCTGGCGGGCGCGTTCGGACCGGGCCGCGAGCAGCGGCGTCCCCGCCGCGCCGAGCTCGGCGCGCGCCTCGCGGTGGAAGCGGGCCAGCAGCCGGGGGCTCCGGCTCTCGTCGTCGACCTGGGCACGGGCGCGCCGGGCGGCGTCCACCTCCGGGCGCCATGCCACCTCCGTCGCCCAGGGAGTCTCGGGGAGGATGCGCTCCGGGGCCGGCCCCCGCCGAGCGCCGGCCACGTAGGCCGTGGACACGGCCACGAGGTGGGCGGTGGGGTTGAGCCGCCCCAAGGTGGTCGCCACACGCGATGGGCCGAGCAGGTTCACCTCGACGGCGGCGTCCAGCGGCGAGTCGAAGCTGACCGTCGCCGCCGAGTGGATGACCGTCGCGCAACCGGCCAGCACCTCCTCGCCGGCAGGGTCGAGGGCCAGCCCGTCCACTCCGACGTCGCCCGCCACCACGTGGAGCCGGCGCCCCACCTCGCCCTCGAAGTCGTCGCCGAGCTCGCTGCGGAGCCGGTCGAAGCAGTTGTTCCGCAGCACCTCGCGCCGCACGCGGTCGGCGGCGCCACGCCGGCCGGGCCGGACCACGACGGCCACCTCGCAGCCCGGGACGGCACGCAGCAGCCGCTCTACGAGCGCCGTGCCGAGGAAGCCGGTCGCGCCGGTCACGCCAACCCGCCGCCCGGCCAGCGACTCACGCAGCATCCAACCTGTCTACCATTTGGTCAGTGCCGGAAGCGAACACCGCCGAGCGGGTCCTCGACGCCGCGCTCCACGCCTTCGGCACCGCCGGCTACGAAGCGACCTCCCTCGACGCGCTAGCAGCGGAGCTCGGCATCCGCAAGCAGACGATCCTGTACCACTACTCCTCCAAGGAACAACTCCTCGACGCGGTGATCGACGAGGCCGGGGCCGAGCTGATGGCGGCCGTCGACACGGGCCTGGACGGCGTCGGGCCCGGCTGGGACCGGGTGGAGGCGGTGGTGAGATCCGTGTTCCGCCTGGCCGGCCGCCGGCCTGAGCTGCCCGGGTTGCTCCGTGAGGTCAGCCGCCTCGGGGCGCCGGCCGCGACGCGCTTGCGGCAGCGGCTCGAGCCGTTCGTCGAGACGGCGACCGCGTTCTTCGACCGGGAGGTCGCCGCCGGCCACATGCACCGCCAGGACAGCCAGCTGCTCCTGCTGACGGCGTACTCGGCTGTCCTCGGAGCGGCGACCGAGGTGGAGGTGCTCCGGGCCCTCGGCGTGGAGCCGACGGCGCGGATCCTCGTACGCCGGCGGCGAGACCTGCTCGAGCTCCTCGCGTCGGCGCTGCGCACCGACGAGGGGTGAGGGGTGAGGGGTGAGGGGTGAGGGGTTTTTGCCGGCCGGGGGTGGGGTGGGGGCCCGACGGCCGGCGGGGCGTGCGGTGGGGCGTGCGGCGGGGTGGGGTGCGGCGGCCGGCGGCCGGCGGGGAGGCCAAACCGCGCGCACCGACCTCAACTGCGCGCATGGGCGACGGTATGCGGTCCTCCCTGCGCGCAGTTCGCTTGCCTGCGCGCGGTTACCCTCTCAGCGCCTCCGAGTTCGACCTCAGCGCGCCAGTTCTCCGGTCCACTTTGGCCCCCTACGGGGCTCGTTCCATCAGGTGCACCGCTGCTCGCCGTCGCGTTCGACGGCGCCGGCTCAGCCGCCCGCTCAGCGGCGCCGGCTCAGCGGCGCGCCCGCCCCCGCCCCGACGTGGCCTTGGTGGCGTACTTCGGGGGGGTGTAGCGCCGGTTGGCGGACGGCTTCTTCTGGGCGTCCTCCGCAGCCGCGCCCTTCCGCCCGGCGGTGCTGGCGGCCGCGCCCCTCCGGCCGGCCCCCCCGGTGGCCGTCGCCGCTCCCCGTCGGCCGCGGCCGGGAAGGAGACCGAGGGCCTTCTGGTCCCGGCGTTGCCGCATCGTGAGCGCCATGGCAAAGCCGAAGGCGCCGAAGATCACGATGTAGTGGGCGATCGACAGCGAGTTGGGGCCGCGACCGAGCGTGTCGAACATGCCGCCGAAGATGGCGACGAACGGTGAGACCAGACGGTTGCGCCACCGGATGCTCACCGTCAGGCCGGCGGCGAGCACCACCGCGACGTAGGAGGGCCACAGGAGGGGATGAGCGGGGGCGCCCTTGCCCTTGGTGACGACGAGGTTGAGCACGGCGCCGGCGGCGATGACGGCGGCGGTGGCGTACCCGTAGAGCGGCTCGCGTCCCCGCATGCGCGACGGCGGGCTGGGCGGGTGCGCCAGACCCGAGTCCCGTGCCTCACCGGCGGGCCCCTGCTGCTCGCCGGCGAGGCCTCCGCCAGCCACGCTGGCGCCGCCCGTGCGCCGGCCGAACGGCAGGCGGGCCATCACCGCTCCTTGCGCCCCGAGCGGCGGCGCCGCTCCCGGGAGGGAATGGTCGTGGCTGGCCGGGCCGATCCCTCGGCGCCGCCGCCACCCCCGCCGCCGGCGCCGCCGCCGGCGCCGCCACCTTCCCCGTTGGCATCCTCGATCAGCCATGGGCGGACGCGCACCACATTGTGCTTGGGCAAGGGGTCCTCGAGGTCCGCCTCGACCGGCAGGTCGCGAGGCGGCGCCCCGGAGGTCTGCAAGACGACGGCCGGCTCGTTGCGCTCGGCCTCGAGCACCTCCCGCAGGCCGAAGGCAAACCCCGTCAGGATGGCCCCCGTTGCGCTCCGCCTCCGCCACGACTCGACACGCCGGGGCAGGCCCGTGGTGAGGGCCTCTTCGTCGGCCTCCGGGAGCTCTGTCTCGTCGGGGAACTGCGACGCGATCTCCGCTCGCCGCCGCTCGGCGGCGCTCCCGTCGCAGCCGGACGGGCCGAGCCCAGAACTGCCCTCGGCGTCATCTGGGTGGCGTCCCACCCCGCCACCGTACCGCCGCCGGCAGCCCCATCCGCCGATCCGTGGCGCGAGTTGCGGCCGGCGGGTTCAGGCGGGGAGGGGGGAAGGCAGCATCGTCCGGCCGGCGAGGGACCGGTCGACCGCTGCGGCGCACGAGCGCCCCTCGGCGATCGCCCAGACGACGAGGCTCTGGCCGCGGCCGGCGTCGCCGCACACCCAGACGCCCGGCGCGCTGCTGGCAAAGCCGCTGCGGTCGACGGTGCCGCGGGGGCCGAGGGTGGCGCCGAGCGCGATGGGCAGCGCCGGCTCCGGGCCGCTGAAGCCCATCGCGAGCAGGACCAGGTCGCAGGCGAGGAAGAGCTCGCTGCCCGGCACCGGTTCGAAGCGGCGCACCGGTTCCAAGCCGGGCGCCGGCTCGTCGCTGCCAGCCCATCGCACCCGGCGTGCACGCAGGCCGGCCACGGCGCCGGTGCCGTCGTCGGCGAAGAGCTCCGTCTCGATGGCGAACAGCCGCTCACCGCCCTCCTCGTGGGCAGGCGAGGTGCGGAACAAGAGGGGCCACATCGGCCAGGGCGTCGAGGGGTGGCGCTCGTCGGGCGGCCGGGGGAGGATCTCGAGTTGGTGCACAGATGCGGCGCCCTGGCGGTGGGCCGTGCCCAGGCAGTCGGCTCCGGTGTCGCCGCCGCCGATGATCACGACCCGCTTGCCGGCGGCGCAGAGCGGCGACTCGGGGAGGTCCCCCTCCTGCACTCGGTTGGCGAGAGGCAGGTAGTCCATTGCCTGGTGGATGCCGCGCAGGTGGCGACCGGGGACGGTGAGCTCCCGCGGCACGGTCGCGCCGGTGGCGAGGATCACGGCGTCGTGCGCGGAGCGGAGTGTGCCGACGGACAGGTCGCGCCCCACGTCCACACCGCAGCGGAGCTCGACGCCCTCGGAGCGCAGCTGGTCGAGGCGGCGGTCCAGCACCCGCTTCTCCATCTTGAACTCTGGGATCCCGTAGCGCAGCAGGCCGCCCGGGCGGTCGGCGCGCTCCCAGATGACCACGTCATGGCCGGCGCGTGCCAACTGCTGGGCGGCGGCCAGTCCGGCCGGGCCGGACCCTACGATCCCCACCCTCCGGCCGGTCCGGGTGCCCGAGGGCACGGGGGTGACCCACCCTTGGTCCCAGGCCCGGTCGATGAGGGCTATCTCCACCTGCTTGATGGCGACGGGCTCGGCGTCGATGCCGAGCACGCAGGCCGCCTCGCACGGCGCCGGGCAGAGCCGGCCAGTGAAGTCGGGGAAGTTGTTCGTGGCGTGGAGGCGCTCGATCGCTGCCCGCCATTGGTCGCGGTGCACGAGGTCGTTCCAGTCGGGGATGAGGTTCCCGAGGGGGCAGCCGTCGTTGCAGAAGGGGACGCCGCAATCCATGCAGCGGGAGGCCTGGAGGGCGAGGCGCTCGGCGGGCAGCGGGTCGTAGACCTCCCTCCAGTCCCGCAGGCGCACGGGCACCGGGCGCCGGGGCGCCGTCTCGCGGGCGTGCTTCATGAAGCCGCGGGGGTCAGCCACGGGCGGCCCCCATGATCGCCTCCTCGACCGGTCGCCCCTCGCGCTCGGCGGCGCGGGCAGCGTCGAGGGCCCGGCGGAAGTCGGTCGGCATCACCCGGACGAACTGCCCGACGGTCTCCGGCCAAGCCGCGAGCAGCCGGCCGGCGACGGCGCTGCCCGTGAGCCGGCGGTGCAGGACCAGGCGGTCGTGCAACCAGTCGGCGTCGTCGTGGTCGGGTTGCTCCAGAGCGACCATCTCGGGGTTGGCGCGGGCCGGCAGTCGGCCGTCGGGGTCCCACACGAACGCCACGCCACCTGACATGCCGGCGCCGAAGTTGCGGCCAGTAGGTCCGAGCACCACGACGCGCCCGCCTGTCATGTACTCGCAGCCGTGGTCGCCGACGCCTTCCACCACGGCGAGCGCGCCGGAGTTCCGCACGGCGAAGCGCTCGCCGACCCGCCCGGACAGGAACGCCTCGCCGCCGGTGGCGCCATAGAGGATCACGTTGCCGGCGATCACCTGCTCCTCGGCCGCGAAGCCAGCGGGCTGGGAGGTCGCCGGGCGAAGGACCACCCTGCCCCCGGAGAGACCTTTGGCGACGTAGTCGTTGGCGTCGCCGTAGAGCGTGAGGGTGATGCCTGGGGGGAGAAAGGCCCCGAATGATTGGCCGGCGGACCCGGAGAACGTCAGGTCGATCGTGTCGGGCGGCAAGCCGATGGCCCCGTAACGGCGCGTGACCTCAGCACCGAGGAGCGTGCCGGTGGTGCGGTCGACGTTGCGTATCGCGAGCTCGGCCCGCACGGCCTGGGCGTCCTCCAGGGCGGGGCGACAGGCCTCGATGAGGCGCCGGTCGAGCACACGCTCGAGCCCGTGGTCCTGTCCTCGCAGGCATCGACGCGGCCGCCGGTCATCGGGATCCGGCCCGGCCAGGAGGGGGCGCAGGTCGAGACCCGATGCCTTCCAGTGGGTGACCGCCGGCGACGTGTCCAGTAGCTCGGGGTGGCCGATGATCTCGTCGAGGTGTCGGAAGCCGAGCACAGCCAGGAGCTCGCGCACCTCCTCGGCCACGTACTGGAAGAAGTTGACGACGAACTCCGGCCGCCCGCTGAACCTCTTGCGCAGCTCCGGGTTCTGGGTCGCTATGCCCACCGGACAGGTGTCGAGATGGCAGACGCGCATCATGACGCACCCGCTCACGACCAGCGGGGCGGTGGCAAAGCCGTACTCCTCCGCTCCGAGCAGGGCGGCCACGACCACGTCCCGCCCGGTCTTCATCTGGCCGTCGACCTGGACGACGATCCGGTCCCGCAGGCCGTTGGCGAGCAGCGTCTGTTGTGTCTCGGCCAGGCCGAGCTCCCAGGGCGTGCCGGCGTGCTTCAGGGAGCTGAGCGGGGAGGCCCCCGTCCCGCCGTCGTGGCCGGAGACGAGCACCACGTCGGCGTGCGCCTTGGCGACGCCGGCAGCGACCGTGCCGACGCCGACCTCGGACACGAGCTTCACGTGCACGCGGGCGCGGTCGTTGGCGTTCTTCAGGTCGAAGACCAGCTGGGCCAGGTCCTCGATCGAGTAGATGTCGTGGTGCGGCGGGGGAGAGATCAAGCCGACACCCGGCGTGGAGTGCCGGGTCTTCGCTATCCACGGGTACACCTTGTGACCGGGCAGCTGGCCGCCTTCGCCCGGCTTGGCGCCCTGCGCCATCTTGATCTGCAGGTCGTCGGCGTTGACGAGGTACTCGCTGGTCACCCCAAACCGGCCAGACGCCACCTGCTTGATCGCACTCCTCCGCAGGTCCCCGTTGGGGTCGGGCGCGTAGCGGGAAGGGTCCTCGCCCCCCTCGCCGGTGTTGGAGCGGGCGCCGAGGCGGTTCATGGCGATGGCGAGGGTCTCGTGGGCCTCGGCCGAGATGGAGCCGTACGACATCGCTCCCGTCGAGAACCGCTTCACGATGTCGGATGCCGGCTCCACCTCCTCGAGCGGCACGGGGGTCCTGCCGGTCTCGTCCGCGTCCCGCAGCCGGAACAGGCCCCGCAGCGTGGCGAGCCGGCTCGCCTGGTCGTCGACGGCGCGGCTGTAGGCCTTGAAGATGTCGTAGCGGCCGGCGCGGGTCGCGTGCTGTAGCCGCTGGACCGTCGTCGGGTTGAACAGGTGGTGCTCGCCCTCCCGCCGCCACTGGTACTCGCCACCGACAGGCAGGTCCCGGTGGGCGAGCTCGCTCGGACGGTC
This sequence comes from Acidimicrobiaceae bacterium, assembly GCA_027320105.1. Taxonomy (GTDB): domain Bacteria; phylum Actinomycetota; class Acidimicrobiia; order Acidimicrobiales; family Palsa-688; genus JAKAQB01. The sequence continues at coordinate 9,685 of DAHVMA010000076.1, forward strand.
CGGCCAGGCCGAGGCGTGCCGGGCAAGCACCTCGGCGGCGACCTCCTCCAGGCCGATCCCGTCGATGCGGCTCACCGTCCCGGTGAAGTAGCGATCGACGAGGCGCCGGGACAGCCCGACGGCCTCGAACACCTGGGCGCCGGTGTAGGAGGCGACGGTGGAGATCCCCATCTTCGACATGATCTTGAGCACACCCTTGTCGCACGCCTTCACGTAGTTCCTGGCGGCACGCAGGGGCGTGACGCCGCCGAGCAGCCCGTCGCGGAGGAGGTCGTCGATGGACTCGAAGGCGAGGTATGGGTTCACCGCGGCCGCCCCATAGCCGATGAGCAGTGCCAGGTGGTGGACCTCGCGGGCCTCGCCCGTCTCGACGACCAACCCCACCTTGGTGCGGGCCCTGGTCCGCACGAGGTGCTGGTGGACGGCACCTGTGAGCAGGAGGGCCGGGATGGGCGCCAGCTCGGGCGAGGTGTGCCGGTCGGAGAGCGCGATGATCTTGGCGCCCCCGGCGATCGCTGCGCTCACGCGCTCGCACACTCCGTCCACGGCGGCGGCCAGGCGGTCGCCTGGCGTTCCCTGGCCGCGGGTCTCGAACAGCCCGTCGATCGCGAAGGTCGCCCATCCCGGTCGGGTCCCGTCCTCGTTGACGTACAGCAGCTTGGCCAGCTCCTCGTTGGTGAGCACGGGGTGGGGGAGCACGATCTGGTTGCAGCTGGCGGGCTGCGGGTCGAGGAGGTTGCCCTCTGGTCCCACCGTGCCGGCGAGGGAGGTGACCAACTCCTCCCGGATGGCGTCCAACGGGGGGTTGGTGACCTGAGCGAACAGCTGCTGGAAGTAGTCGTAGAGCAACCGCGGGCGGGCGGACAGCACGGCGACGGGCGTATCGGTCCCCATCGACCCGACCGGCTCCGCCCCGGAGCGCGCCATGGGGCCGACGATGATCTTCAGGTCCTCGTCGGTCCACCCGAAGAGGCGCTGGTGCGTCACGACGGACGCATGCTGTGGGGTCAAGGTGAAGCGCGGCGGCAGGTCGTCGAAGTGGATCTGCTCGGCGGCGAGCCATTCGCCGTAGGGATGCTCGGCTGCCAGCTCCGCTTTGATCTCGTCGTCGCCGACGATCCGCCCGGCCGCGGTGTCCACGAGCAACATCCGCCCCGGCTGCAGGCGGCCCCGCGTCACGACCCGCTCCGGGGGGATGTCGAGCACCCCAACCTCCGACGCCATGACGACCAGGCCGTCGTCTGTCACCCAGTAGCGCGACGGCCGCAACCCGTTGCGGTCCAGGACGGCGCCGATGACGGTGCCGTCGGTGAAGGCGATCGACGCCGGGCCGTCCCACGGCTCCATGAGGGCGGCGTGGTACTGGTAGAAGGCACGCCGCGCCGGGTCCATGAGGGAGTCGTTCTCCCACGCCTCGGGGATCATCGTCAGCACGGCGTGGGGAAGGGACCGCCCGGCGAGGTGGAGCAACTCGAGCACCTCGTCGAAGCTGGCCGAGTCACTGGCACCCTCGGAGACGATGGGAAAGGCGCGGGCCAGGTCCCCGGGCAGGTGGTGCGACCCGAGGAGGGCCTCGCGGGCGCGCATCCAGTTGCGGTTCCCGCGCAGCGTGTTGATCTCCCCGTTGTGGGCCACGTACCGGTACGGGTGCGCGAGCGGCCAGCTCGGGAAGGTGTTGGTCGAGAAGCGGGAGTGGACCAGCGACAGGGCCGTCTCGGCCCTCGGGTCGGTCAGATCGGCGAAGAACCCCTGGACCTGTGGCGCGGTCAGCATGCCCTTGTACACCACGGTGCGGCACGACAGGGAGGGGAAGTAGACCCCGAGGTCGTGCTCGGCGCGCTTGCGGAGGAACCAGAGCCGGCGTTCCAGAGCGAGCCCCGAGGCTGCCTCCATCGACGCTACGAACGGCTGGCGCAGCGCGGGCATCGCGGAGCGGGCGGCGGCGCCGAGCTGGGATGGGTCGACGGGGACGTCGCGCCATGCGAGGACGCTCAGCGCCTCTTCCGCCGCCAGGCCCTCCAGGGCCTCACGGGCGGCTCTCTCGGCGCCGGGATCGGGGGGGAGGAATGCGATCCCGGTCCCGTAGGCCCCGGCAACGGGCAGTTGCACGCCGGCGACGTCCTGGTACAGCCGGTCGGGAACCTGGAGGAGTATCCCGGCACCGTCGCCGGTGTCCGCCTCGGCACCCGACGCCCCGCGGTGCTCCAAATGGCAGAGGCTCGTGAGACCGAGCTCGATGATGCGGTGGCTGGCACGGCCGGCCATGTCGACCACGAACGCGACGCCGCACGCGTCGTGCTCGAAGCCGGGCTCGTAGAGCCCGCCGGTTGTTGGGGTGAGGGCCATGTGTCCTCCGGGGTCGCTGCGGCCTCGGGTGCACGAAGAGACGACGCTGGCCCTCGTGCGGGCGATGATCCTAGTCGCGCTCCGCGAGCACGGCCGCATAGGTCCCGGGCGCAACGTTGCGCCCGGTGAGCAGCACGACGAGCCTTCCCCTGCGCTGCGCACGGCCTGCCAGCACGGCGGCCCGGCCAGCACGGCCTGCCAGCACGGCGGCCCGGCCAGCACGGCCTGCCAGCACGGCGGCCCGGCCAGCACGGCCTGCCAGCACGGCGGCCAGTCCTGCGGCGCCGGCCCCTTCGACCACCAGGCCCTCCGCGGCGAACAGCCAGCGCATCGCCGAGCGGATCTCGTCCTCGGTCACCCGCTCGATGCGCGCCCGGCCGGCGGCCACCGCCCCGCCGATGACGGCCGGGGTCGGCGACCCCTCTTCCAGGTTTCCCGACAGGCCGTCGGCGATGGTCGCTGCGACGTCCACCGTGACGATCGCGCCGGCTTCGACCGCCGCGCCGACAGCCGGGGAGGCCACCGCCTCGACAGCGACGACGGTGACGTCGGGCCGGCCCTCCGCCCAAAGGCACAACCCCGACGCCAGTCCGCCGCCCCCGAGGGGGGTGACGACGGTGAGCGGGCCGCCGTCTTCGGGGAGCTGGTCCCCGAGCTCGGCACCGAGGGAGGACTGGCCGGCGATGACCGCCCAGTCGCTGTAGCTCGAGACGTACGTGGCGGCGGCAAGGTCCATCTCCACGAGACGGCGGGCCGCCGCCTCGGCCTGCTCGTAGGTGGCACCTTCCGTCCGGAGCGTGACGCGGCTCCGAGGGACGGCTTCCCAGCGGCGCAGGGCGGCGAGCTTGCTCTGCGAGGCCGTCGCGGCGGTTACGACGGTGACCGGCCGGCCGAGCCGGTTTGCGGCCCAGGCCATGCCCAGGGCGTGGTTGCCGGCGCTGGCGCTCACGGCGTGGGCCTCATCAGGCAGGCTCGTCAGTGCGGCCAGAGCACCGCGGACCTTGAAGGCACCGGTCGGCTGGGCGATCTCGAGCTTGAGCAACGCCGGCGTCGGCCCGCCGGGGGTCGGCACCTCCGTCGCCCGGAGCGGCGTGGGCGGGAGATGGTGGGTCACCGCAGCGAGGGCGCCGGCTCGTTCTGCCGCCGTCGGCGGCCGGAGCCGGTCCGTGACCGCTCGGTGTGACGTGGCCATGGGAGCCCGAAGCTAGCGGCAGTACGGTGGGGTCATGACGACGCGCATCGACCATTGGATCGACGGGAGGCGGGTGGCCTCGAGCTCGGGGCGGACCGGTCCCGTCTTCAACCCCGCCACCGGCGTGCAGACCGCTGAGGTGGGGTTCGCATCCGCAGCAGAGGTCGACCGGGCAGTTACGAGCGCCCGGGAGGCGGCACGGGAGTGGCGGCGGGCGTCCCTCTCCCGTCGCAGCGCCGTGCTCTTCCGCTTCAGGGAGCTCCTGGCCGATGGAGCGGAGGACCTGGCGCGGATCGTCACCTCCGAGCACGGCAAGGTGCTCTCCGACGCAGCCGGCGAGGTTGCCCGCGGCCTGGAGAACGTCGAGTTCGCCACGGCCGTCCCGCAGCTGTTGAAGGGCGGCTACAGCGAGCAGGCGTCGGCCGGCGTCGACGTCTGGTCGATCCGCCAGCCGCTGGGGGTGGTGGCGGGCATCACGCCGTTCAACTTCCCGGCGATGGTGCCGCTGTGGATGTGTGCCAGCGCCATCGCCTGCGGCAACGCCTTCGTGCTCAAGCCGAGCGAGAAGGACCCTTCCGCCTCGCTGCGCCTAGCCGAGCTGTGGCAGGACGCGGGCCTGCCCGACGGTGTGCTCAGCGTGGTGCAGGGCGATCGTGAGGCGGTCGACGCCCTGATCGCCCACCCGGCCGTCGCCGCCGTGAGCTTCGTGGGCTCCACGCCGATCGCCCGCGCCGTCTACGAGCGCGGCAGCGCCGCTGGCAAGCGGGTCCAAGCGCTCGGGGGAGCGAAGAACCACATGGTGGTGCTCCCCGACGCCGACGTCGACCTCGCCGCCGACGCCGCCGTCTCCGCCGGGTACGGCTCGGCGGGGGAGCGCTGCATGGCGGTCTCAGTGGTCGTCACCGTCGGCGACATCGGCGACCGGCTCGTCGACGCCGTCGCCGCCAGGATCCCGAAGATCCGTGTCGGGGACGGGGCGGACCCCGACACGGAGATGGGTCCTCTCGTCACTGCCGAGCACCGCAACCGTGTCGCCGGGTACATCGAGGCGGGCGCCGGGGCGGGCGCGACCGTCGTCGTGGACGGCCGGCGCGCTGACCTGCCGCCCGGCGGGTTCTTCCTCGGCCCGACGCTCATCGACGGAGTGACCCCGGGGATGAGCGTGTACACCGACGAGATCTTCGGCCCGGTCCTCTCCGTCGTCCGGGCGGAGACCTACCCGGAGGCGATCGAGCTTGTGAACGCCAACCCTTACGCCAACGGCGTCGCCGTCTTCACGAGGGACGGGGGCGCGGCACGGGGGTTCCAGTTCGATGTCGAGGTCGGCATGGTCGGGATCAACGTGCCGATCCCCGTACCTGTCGCCTACTACTCATTCGGAGGATGGAAGGCGTCGCTGTTCGGTGACACCCACATCTACGGCCCGGAGAGCGTGAGCTTCTACACCCGCGGCAAGGTCGTCACGGCCCGGTGGCCCGACCCGGCGACGTCGGCGGTGGACCTGGGCTTCCCCCGCACCCGATAGCCCGCTCTCGCCCCGATAGCCATAGCCAGTTCCATGCGCTAGGTTGACTGATCGTTCAGGCAGCTTCTGTGGAGGCAACCATGGCGACGACCACGTCCGAGATCGACCAGCGGCTCGAGGAGGTCGTCGCCGAGCAGGAGCGCATCTTCGTGCGTCGCCAACCGGGCTCCGCCCAGAGGGCGGTGCGGGCCCTGGCCCACCTGGCCGGCGGGGTCACCTCCAGCTGGCAGATAACCCGACCCCAGCCCGTGTGGTTGAGCCACGGTGCCGGCTCGAAGATCTACGACGTCGACGGCGGCGAGTACGTGGACATGCACGGCGGCTACGGGGCGGGCTTGGCGGGCCACGCCCACCCGGCAGTGGTCGAGGCGGTGCAACGCCAGGTCGCCCGCGGCACCCACTTCGCCCAGCCCACCGACGACGCCATCGCAGTATCGGAGCACCTGGCGGGGCGGTGGGGCCTGCCGCTGTGGCGGTTCTGCAACTCGGGGACCGAGGCGACGATGGACGCCGTGCACCTGATGCGGGCGTTCACCGGCCGCGACCTCATCCTCAAGGTCGAGGGTTGCTACCACGGCCACCACGACTCGGTCCAGGTGTCGGTCGCGCCCGACGCCGGAGACGTCGGCCCGGCCCTACAACCCAACGCGGTGGCGGCGAGCACCGGCATCCCGGCCGCCATCCGGGAGCTGACGGTCATCGTGAACTTCAATGACCTCGGGAGCGTCGAGCGCGCTCTCGAGGCGCACGCCGGCCAGGTCGCCGGCATGATCATCGAGCCGGTGATGATGAACGCCGGCATCATCCCCCCGGACGAGGGCTACCTCGCCGGCCTGAAGGAGCTGTTGCACGGCCACGGGGCGCTGCTCAGCTTCGACGAGGTGAAGACGGGCCTGACAGTCGGCCCCGGCGGGATGACGGCTGCCTCCGGCGTGCAGCCAGATCTGGTCACCCTGGCCAAGTCGATCGGCGGCGGCCTCTGCTGCGGCGCCGTCGGCGGCACGGACGAGGTGATGGGTTTCGTCGCCTCCGGAGGCTACGAGATGGTCGGCACCTTCAACGGCAACCCGCTTACGATGGCGGCGACGCGTGCGGTCATGGAGAGCGTGGCGACCCCCGCGGCCTACGAGCGCATCGCGCTGCTCCACCGCCGCGTCGAGGAAGGTTTGGGGGAGTCGATCGCCGCCCACGGCCTCGTCGCTCACCCGGTGATCGTCGGGGCGAAGGGGTGCGTGACGTTCTCCGCCCACCTGGTTCGCAACTACCGCGACTTTCTCGACGTCGACGGCCGCTACAACCATGCCCACTGGCTGTTCCAGCACAACGGAGGGGTCTTCCTCCCGCCGTGGGGCAAGACGGAGCAGTGGCTGGTGTCGGTGCAGCACGAGGAAGCCGACGTCGAGCGGTTCCTCGACAACTTCGAGCGGTTCGCGGGCGCCGTCGGCGGCTGACGCGCGCCGCCGGGGACCTCCACCGGTGCCTTGCACGCCCGGCACCGGCATGGTTTACTTCACGACGCTGACTAACCGTTCAACCATTGGGCCGGCGGCTTCCTCGGCAACGAATGGGATGAGGAGGGGAAACCGATGAGGCACCCGCGAGAGGGTTGGAACGAGGGGCATCGGGGGGCGCGGACCGAGACGCCGACCGGCGGCCGGGCGCCGGGCCGGGGGAGGCGCGTTGGCGGTCCGGTCCTCGTGTGCGTCCTCGCGCTCGTGCTCTCCGCTTGCGGCGCGGTGTCGCACCCCACCAGCACGACGTCGGGGGGCAAGCCGCTGAACGGCGGTACCGCCAGCTACGCGATGCCCGCAGCCGGAGACGAGTTCAGCTGGATGCTCGGCCCGTTCGTCAACCAGGCGAACTTCGAGCCGTACGAGGCCAACATCACCAACGGGATGTGGCGGCCCCTCTATTTCCCGGGCGGGCCCGCCAACCCTGGGGTCGACTACGGGATCTCGCTCGCCTACCCGCCGGTGTACTCCAACCATGACTCGACGGTCACCGTCACCCTCCGCCGGGACTACAAGTGGCCCGACGGCACGCCGGTCACCACGGCCGACGTGCAGTTCTGGTTCCAGCTCGAGGCGGCCGGCGTGCAGCTCGGGAAGTACGCCCCGCACGCACCGGGTGAGATCCCCAACGACATCAAGAGCATTGCCTACAACAGCCCGTACAAGTTCACCATCCAGCTCATCCACTCCTACAACCCCGTGTGGTTCACAAACAACCAGCTCACCTACGTCTACCCCGTGCCGCGCCAGGCGTGGGACAAGACGTGCGCCACCTGCACCGTGGGCAACAACGCTGCGACGATGTCGGGGGCGGAGAAGGTCTACAACTTCCTCTACGGGCAGTCCGAGAAGCTCGCCACCTACGCGACGAACCCTATCTGGAAGGTCGTCGACGGGCCATGGGTCATCTCCTCGTTCAACTCGGCGACCTACCACACGGTCATGGCCCGGAACAACAAGTACACCGGTCCGGGCATGCCCCACCTGAGCTCGTATGGGGTGTACAGCTTCAACTCCGACACCGCCGAGCTGGACGCAGTCCGCTCAGGGGTCGTGACCTATGGATGGCTCCCGCACAGTGACGCCAGCATCGCGAAGACGTACGAAGCCCAAGGATTCTCCTTCAAGCCCTGGTACTCCTTCTACAACCAGGACATCGAGTTCGGCTACACGAGCAAGCAGTGGGGCCCGATCGTGAGCCAGCTCTACGTGCGCCAAGCCCTGCAGCACCTCGTGGACGAGTCGCTCTACATCAAGTACGCGATGCATGGCTACGGCCTCTACGAGTGGGGGATGGTGCCGGTCTACCCGGGCAGCAGCTACGTGTCGCCAGCCATCACTCACCCGCTCTACCCGTACTCGGTCAGCGCGGCCGAGAAGCTCCTCGCCGCGCACGGCTGGGTGAAGGGCTCCTCGGGCGTCGACGTCTGCGAGCGCCCAGGCAGCGCGAGCAACGAGTGCGGGGCGGGCATATCGAGGGGCGAGCCGCTCAGCCTGCTGTTCATGTACTCCACCGGCTCGCCGAGCTTCCTCGCCCAGGTCGAGGCGTTCGCCTCGACAGCGAAGAGTGTCGGGGTCCAGATCAGCCTGGACGGCCAGACGACCACATCCATGTACTCGATCGCGGGCGTGTGCCCGCCGGGACCGTGCAAGTGGGGGATGGCGGGCTATGCCGACTTCATGTGGGACTACGGCGAGAACAACATCGTGCCCGTTGGCACCGAGCAGTTCGGCAAGGGCAACTACTGGGGTGGCGGTTGGAGCTCACCGACCGCCCAGAACCTCATGAACCTTGCTCACGACGGGACCGGCTCCGCCCCGATCTTCCGGGACGAGAACTACATCTCCCAGCAGGTGGCCTCGCTGTGGTGGCCGGTCCCGGCACAGGAGCTGCTCCTCGTGAGCAACAAGCTGAAGGGTTGGACACCACTGCAGGCCTACGTCGACCCCATGCCCTCCCGGTGGTACTACGTGAGCAAGTGAGCCAGCGGGTGAGCGGGAAGGAGTGAGGCCGCACAGCCCCCCCGCCACCCGACTCTGCTTGTTCGTCTCCCACTGGCCGGCTGACCGTGCGCGCAAGCATGCGCCGATGGCGCGGGGAGGCGCGCCCAGTGCCGGCGTAGCACGAGCGAGCCGGCGTGTCGCCGGCTGACGCGCTCCGCCCGGGGAGCTCCAGCGGGCGCCTTGTACGCACCGGTGTTCCTCGCTAACGCTAGCTGAAGCACCGGGTCTTCCTGTTCGGGTCTTCCTGTCCTGCAGTTCGCCGTCGCTTGCCCCGCCCGCCGTGGCCGGCATTCCCCATGTGAGCCCCGTTGTCCGGGACTTTCGCCGAACAGGACCATTTGCACTCCTATTGCTTCCGCCAACACCACGGGGAGCGGCGGGAAGTGGTCCCTCGCTGCGAACTTTGGAAGCCCGTTGTCGCTGGACGACAACAACCTTCCAAAGGTCCATCAGGCCGGCAGCTTGGCGACCACTCTCGGTGGGCGCGGTGGGCAAGCTCGCAGTGACAGCGTCTGCTCCGCAGTGCAGCGTCGTGCTCCGCTGAAGCTGTTGAGCTCGGTTCCTGGTGGACAGTTGAGGTCACGGTCCCTGCTGGCCTCCTACTGTACCGTCCAGACGGTACAGTAAGGCTGTGGCCGCCACCCCTTCGCATTCACAGTCTGGGACCAAAGAGCGCATCATCCGCGCTGCAGAGGATCTCGTCATCCGCGACGGGGTTTCCAAGCTCACGATCGAGGCGGCCGCCAACGAGGCAGGGCTGAGCAAGGGGGGCGTGCTCTACCACTTCCCGAGCCGGGACGCCCTCGTCTCGGCGATGCTGGCCCGCTTCGTCGAGAGCTTCGACGAGGATCTGGAGCACCACGGTGCCCTCGGAGACCAGCCGGGGGACTTCACCCGGGCCTACGTCGTAGCGACGCTCGAGCCCACCGACGAGCCCGACGAGCCCGACGTGCCTGACGAGCCCGACGACGTGCGGGACCGGAGCCTGAGCGGCGCCCTTCTTGCTGGCATGGCCTCGGACCCCCGCCTGCTCGCACCGCTCCGGGAGCGCTTCGACCACTGGCAGGCACGGATCGAGCGCGACGGCCTCGACCCGGCGATCGCCACCCTCCTGCGCCTCGCGGCCGACGGCATCTGGCTGAGCGACCTCTTCGGCGTCGCTCCGGTCCACGGCGAGCTCCGCAAGCGGGTCGGCGAGGCACTGGCCAGGTTGCTGGAGGACTCGATCGACGCGGGACCGGGGCGGGGGAAGGGGGCGCAAGGATGACGGCCTTCGATGCAACCGAGGTCCGCCGGCCAGGTGCCGCCGCAAGCTCCGCCGAGGGAAGCGCCGCTCGGGGGCCCGGCGGCTGCGGCGACAGGCGGGCCGCCCGGCGACTCGTCGTCGCGCTGTCCCTCTCGGCCTTTGCCGAGTGGGGAGGTGCGAGCGCCATCCTGCCGCTGCTGCCGGTCTACCTCCGCCGCCACGGGTCCTCGGTGCCCCTCGTCGGGCTCACGATGGGGGCGTTCTTCCTGGCGGCCGTCGCCGTCCAGTACCCGCTCGGGCGGCTCTCGGACCGGATCGGGCGCCGGACGATCCAGGTCGCCGGCCTCGTCACCTATGCCGTCGCAACCGTGCTCTTCTTCTTCTTCTCAGCGCCGCTCGCGACACTCGCCTTCCGCGCCGTCCAGGGGGTCGGAACCGGCGTCGTCGACGTCGCCAACGCCGCCACCATCGGAGAAGTGGTCCCGAGAAGGGCCCAGGGCCGTGCCTTCGGCGCCCTCTACGGGATGCAGACAGTCGGCATGGCGATCGGTCCGTTGTTGGGCGGGCTCGCCGGCCTCGGCGGCATGCGATGGCTCTTCCTCGGCGCGGCCGGTGCCGTCCTGGCAGCGGCGGCCCCGATCGCCGCCTTCGTGCCAGGCGGCCGGAGGGCCGAGGCAACCCCCGACCAGCCTCGACTGCCTCTTTGGAGGAACCGCTCGGTCCTCGGGGTCGTCGTCGCCTTCGTTGCCGTCGGGATCATCACCGGCATGTACGAGGTCTGCTGGAGCCTGCTCCTCGTCCTTCGCGGCGCGACCCCATGGGAGATCGGGCTCTCCTGGACCCTGTTCGCCCTGCCGTTCGCGGTCGTGTCGCTGCCAGCGGGATGGCTCGTCGACCGTCTCGACCGGCGCCACCTCGTGGTCGTGGCGCTGGCCGGAACAGGTGGTTTCGCGGCCGCCTACCCCTTCGTCCACTCGGTCGCCTGGCTGATCGGGCTCGGGGGCGCAGAGGCCGTGATCACCGCAGCAGGCTGGCCGGCCCAGTCCGCCCAGCTCGCCCACTCGGTCCCTTCCCGTGACATCGGCCGAGCACAGGGGGCCGCCGCGACCGCGCAGACCGCCGCCATCGCCGTCGCAGCGACGGTCTCGGGAGCGCTCTTCGGCGTCGCGCCGGGCCTGCCGTTCCTCCTGTCGTCCGGCGCAGTCGCGCTCGGCCTCGGCGTGCTCACGGTCATCTGGCGGGGGGTGTCCGGGCGCGGCCCTGCCATGACCGCCGGTCAGGTCACTTCACGAAGTACCACCGGGACACCTGGTAGTTGGCGTACGGACTGAGGGGGTACCAGCCGCCCAGGTTGTTCTTGGCGGCGAGGATCTGGAAGTCGGTCACCGGCCACCACAGGGACGCCACGTCCCGGGAGATGTAGGTCTGAGCGGCGTAGAGCGGCGCGAGGCCGGGGGTCGCGTGGTCAGCGGCGATGAGCCTCTGTGCCGTCGGGTTGTTGTAGCCGCCGCCCCAGTAGTTGCCCTTGCCAAACTGCTGGCCGCCACTCGGGATGACGGTGTACTGGCCGAAGTCCCACATGTAGCCGCTGTAGCCGGCTATGCCCCACTTGCACGGCCCCGGCGGGCAGGTGCCGGCGATCGAGAACATGGTGGTCTCGGTCTGGCCGTCGAGGGGGATGGCGATCCCAGCCTGCTTGGCGGAGGTGGCAAACGCCTCCACCTGGGCGAGGAAGCTCGGGCTGCCCGTCGCGTACATGAACAGGATGCTGAGAGGCTTGCCCTTGGGGATACCCGGTCCGCACTCGTTGGGCGCGCTGCCGGGGCGCCCGCACACGTCGATGCCACCCGGGCCCTTCACCCAGCCGTGAGCGGCCAGCAGCTTGGCGGCGGCCGAGACGCTGTATGGGTATGGGTCGGAGCGCAGCGCCGGGGCCACGAGGTTGGAGCCGGGGTAGTCGGGGGCGAGCCCGTAGTTGACGAGCCCGTAGCCGTGGAGGGCCTGCTTCACGTAGAGCGGCTCGTTGACGAGGTGCTGGAGGGCCTGGCGGATGTAGAGCTGGCTGACCAGCGCCCTCCACGGGCCGGTGTAGCCGAGCTCCATGGCCTCGTTGTAGAAGTTGGGCCAGGCCATGACGTTGTAGCCGCTCGACTTGAAGTGCGAGATCTGGCCGACGTCACTGAAGGGGATGTAGCCGAAGTCCACCTGCCCCGAGCGCAGGGCGTCGAGCTCGGCGGTGTTGGACGAGAAGCTGTAGATCTGGTAGCCGGCCAGGTGGGGCTTGCCCGGACCGGTGTAGTGAGGGTTGGCCGAGAAGACCGCGTGGTAGGTGGTCGGGTTGTACGACTTGATGACCCAGGGACCGTCGACGACCCTCCACAGCGGGTTGGTGCTGTACGTCGACACCGACTCGGAGGCCTTGTAGAGGAAGTTGAAGACCGCGAGGGCTCCGGCAGGCGTCGAGGCGTTGTTGCCGACTGCACAGGTCGCGCAGGTCTTGTCCCACGCCTGGGGTAGCGGGATGACCCAGCTGAGCTGGTTGCCGGTGAACCAGGCGGGGTTGTACGCCCGCTTCAGGTGGATCACGAACTGGTAGGCGCTGGGGTAGCTCACGCTCGCGATGTCGTCGGGCATCTCGCCGGGCAGGTAGGGGGCGTACTTGCCCGCCTTGGCCCCGGCCGCCTCCAGCTGGAAGAACAAGCGCACGGCGGCGCTCGTCACCGGGGCCCCATTGGACCAGGTCCAGCCCTTGTTGAGCGTGACGGTCACCTGGGTGTTGCCGTGGGAGTACACCGGCTTCTGGCCGATCGACAACCCGTAGTCGATCCCGGTCGTCGGCCCCCCGGCGAAGTAGAGCGGCCGCCACATCCCGTCCTCGACGTTGAAGTCCCAGGGTTCGTAGTTGGCCTGGTTCTCGAGGGGCAGCATCCACGTGAAGTCGTTGCCGACAGCAAGGGAGTAGCTGGCCACGCCGCCCTTGATCGGCGCGCCCTTCACGACCGGCTTGGTGGTCTTGGTGGCAGACGGGGAGGTGGTGCCCGATCCGCACGCCGCAAGCAGGAGCGCCCCGACCGCAACGAGGGCCAGCACCCCGAAGCTGCGCCGGCAGCGGCGCCCGCCGCCGTGGTCGGCAGCTGGTGGCGGCTCGGGCAGTGCCCGCCCGGGATCAACGCTCTGGCCAGCTCCTCGGTGCCTCATCGTTCTCCCTCCCGTTGCTAGGCGAGGAGACCGCCCGGCCTTCGGTTGAACAGTCAGTCAGTCAGTCTCCGTGCGGAGTCAACCATCCCGGCGCCGTGCGCGCAAGGCGCCGGAGGGCTCGCAGGCTGATCGCTGCTCGCCCTCGACCCGCATGCCATGGCCGGTACGCCTCGTGCTACGCCCGGCGCCGGCGCACCCGCTGCGGGGGTTCCCAGGCGAAGCCGAGCAGCCGGGAGGCGAACCGCATCGCCGTCTCGAAGGCCCGCTCCTCGGTGACGGCCGGGTCGCGCAGGGCGAGCTGGACCGACAGGCCGTCGAGCAGGGCGGAGAGCGCGACGGCGACCTCGTCGGCATCCACCGGCTCGAACTCACCGGCAGCCTGGCCGTGACGCACCACCGCCCGGATCGTCTCGCGCCAGTGGGCGTCGAACTCCTCCCGGACGGCGGCGACGGCCGGGCGGCGCAGCGCCTGGCACCACAGGTCGATCCACAAGGCCCACGACTCGGAGGACAGGCCGACCTCCTCGTCGGAGAGGCACGTGATGCGCACTAGGGCCTCCAGGCGCCCGCTGGCCGTCGGTATCGCCTCCATGAGGCGGGTGCCGTCCACGTACCAGAGATCCTCGGCGTGGCGGATCGCCTCGGCGAGGAGCCGATCCTTGGTCTTGAAGTAGTACATGACGAGGGCCGGGCTCACGCCCACTCGCTCGGCGACGTCGGCGATGCGGGTCTCGCTGTAGCCGCGCTCCGCGATGACCTCGAGAGCGGCGCGCAGGATCTGGGTGCGGCGGGGGTCGAGCTCGTCTGTTGCGGCACCGGCGGCGGTGGAGGACATCGGCGCCATCCTTCCCGGTCGTGGGGCTGGCGCGCCGGGGTTGCCGACGAGCTTGCCCCCGACGCTAGCGTCTTCCCCATTCTGAACAGTCAGTCAGTGCTGCGGTGGCACCGGATTCACGGAGAGCACGCATTGGACCGCCCGACCCACGAGCCGCCGGCCCCCACGAGCAGCCGGCGGGCCGCGACTCTTCGCAGCATGCTCGAGGCCCGCTCGGTGGCTGTCGTCGGCGCCAGCGCACGGCCCCACAGCCTCGGGTCCCGGCTGCTGGCCGGCCTGGACGCCAGCCCCTGCCGACCGGAGCTGCACCTGGTCAACCCCCGCTACGACAAGATCGGCGGCCGGCCGTGCCTGCCGAGCCTCGATGCCGTGCCCGGCCCCGTCGACCTGGTGGCCCTCGCCGTCGGCGACGCCAGCCTCGACGAGCAGCTGGCCATCGCCGCGGCGCGCGGTGACCGCGGGGCGGTGATCTTCGCCAGCGCCTTCGCCCCCGGCTTGCGGGAGCGTCTCGCCGCCACGGCGGCGGGCGCGGGGATGGCGGTGTGCGGACCGGCATGCATGGGCTTCGTCAACCCCGTCGCCGGCCTGCGCGCCGTCGGCTACCTGGAGCCGGACCCGCTGCCTGCCGGGCCGGTCGCCCTCGTCACCCACTCCGGCTCGGCGTACTCGGCGTTGCTGCGCGCTGAGCGCCGCATCGGGTGGAGCCTGGCGGTCTCATCGGGCCAGGAGCTGGTGACCAGCACCGCCGACTATGTCGAGTACGCGCTGTCGAGCGGTCGGACCGGTGTGCTCGCCCTCTTTCTCGAGACGTTGCGGGACGCGCCCCGGCTGCGGTCGCTGCTCGCCGGCGCCGCCCGGGACGGCATCCCCGCCGTCGTCCTTCCCGTCGGCGCCTCCCCCGGAGGGCGGGCGATGGTCGAGGCCCACAGTGGGGCGCTGGCTGGCGACGATGCCACGTGGGAAGCCCTCTGCGAGGCCACCGGCGCCATCCGGGTGAGCGACATGTCGGAGATGACCGACACCTTGGAGCTGCTCTGCGCCGGGCGGCGCCCCGCTGCCCGGGCCGACGGAGGCCCCGGGCGGCTGGCCTCCGTGCACGACTCGGGCGCCGAGCGTGCCCTCCTGGTCGACGTCGCCGGCCGGGTGGGTATCCGCCTGGCGGCCATCGGGCCCTCGACCCGGGAGCGCCTCGCCGCCGTCCTCGACGAGGGCCTCCAGCCGGACAACCCACTCGATGTGTGGGGCACGGGCGCCGACGCCACCGCCGTGTTCACCGAGAGCATCCTTGCCCTCGCCGACGACCCCGACACGTCGGCCACCGTGCTCACCGTCGACCTGGTGCCCGAGGTGGGGCGCGAGGACTCCTACGAGGACGCCGCTCTTGCGGCCTTCGCCCGCACCTCCTCGCCGCTCGCCGTGCTCTCCAACCTACCGAGCGCCATCCACCTCCCGACCGCCCGCTCCTTGCGCGCTGCCGGTGTTCCCGTGCTCGAGGGCACGGAGAGCGGCCTGCGCGCCCTCGGTCACCTCCTCTCGTTGGAGGGGCGGCGGCGGCGCCTGCACACCGAGCCTCCGGCGCCCGACGCCGCCCGGCAGGCCCGGGGACTGGCGGCCCTGTCGGACCCCGGCGGTGTGGGCACGGCCCAGGGATTCGCACTGCTCGGCGACTACGGCATCGCCAGCCCTGCCACGGTGGCTGTGTCGGACCTTGCCGGGGCGCTGGCCGCCGCCGAGGCCGTCGGCTACCCCGTGGTCCTGAAGACCGACCAGCCGGGCATCGCCCACAAGTCCGACGTCGGCGGGGTGGTGGTCGGCATCGCCGACGCCGGCGGCCTCCGGCGCGCCTACCAGACGATGAGCGGTGCCCTCGGTCCTCGGGCGGTGGTGATGGCGCTGGCCCCGCCGGGCGTGGAGCTGGCGCTCGGGATGGTGCGCGACCCTCTCCTCGGCCCCATGCTCGTCGTCGGTGCCGGGGGGGTGGACGTCGAGCTACGAGGTGACCGAAGGGTCGCGCTGCCGCCGGTCGACGCTGCGGTCGCCGCCGAGCTCATCGACGGCCTCGCGGTCCGCCCGCTGCTCGACGGGTTCCGCGGTCGGCCGGCGGTGGACGTCGGCGCCGTCGCCGAGGCGGTGGCGGCCTTCGCGACGCTCGCCCACGAGCTCGCCGGCAGGCTGGAAGCCGTCGAGGTGAACCCGCTGCGTTGCGGGCGGGGAGGACCGCTCGCCCTCGACGTCCTCGTCGTGACACGGGCGAGAGCCGGTGAGCAGGACGCCTTTCCCCTAGATTGAACGATCAGTCAACTACGACGGGAGGGAACGTGTACGGCCTGTCCCGGGAGGACCTGGACCTGCAAGCCCGGGCGCGCACGCTCGGCGACGAGCTCATCCCCTGGGAGGAGCACGCCGAGGCCAACGAAGGGCGGCTCCCCGACGACGTCGCCGCCCGGTTCCGGGCCCGCTGCGACGAGCTGGGCCTGCGGGCGACCAACATGCCCGCCGAGCTCGGCGGGGGCGGGGCGACCATGCTGCAGCAGGTGCTCGTCCAAGAGCAGGTCGGCAGGGTCACCAACGGGCTCATGTGGGTCGCCAGCACGCCGCCGCAGTGGTGGGTCGAGGTGGCCACGCCCTACCAGGTGGAGCGCTGGCTGCGCCCGACGGTCGCCGGCGAGCGCTCGGAGTGCTACGCCATCACCGAGGAGGGCGCCGGCTCGGACGTGACCGACCTGACGGCCACCGTCGGTCGCGACGGCGACGGGTACGTCCTCGACGGGGTCAAGTGGCACGTGACCAGCTACAACCACGCCGACTACGCCTTCTTCGAGGGAGTCCTCACCGACGGGCCGGGGGCCGGGCGCCACGCCCTCGTCGTCGTCGATCTACCGAGCGACGGCGTGTCGGTGGTCCGCACCCCCTCCTACTCGCACACCCTGGATCATCACCACCCGGTCGTCGCCTTCGAGGGCGTCCGCGTGCCCGCCGCCAACCTCGTGGGTGGAGAAGGCGACGGCATGTCGTACTCCTACGCCTGGTTCCGCTTCGAGCGGTTCATGGTCGCCGCCCGCTGCGTCGGCGCCGCCGACCGGCTCCTCGCCGCGGCCACGGCCTTCGCCTGCAGCCGCATCGTCGGTGGACGCCCCATAGCCGATTACCAGCTGGTCGGGGCCATGCTCGCCGACTGCGCCACCGAGCTGTTCGCCGCTCGGAGCATGCTCTACGAAGCGGCGCGCGGCGTCGACGAGGGCCGGGACGTGAAGGTGCAGCACGCCCAGGCGTCGATGGTGAAGCTCGCCTGCTCGGAGATGGCGGGGAGGGTTGCGGACCGGGCGGTGCAGATCTTCGGCGGGCGCGGCTACATGCGCGAGAACGTCGCCGAGCGGTTCTTCCGCGAGCTTCGTGTCGAGCGCATCTGGGAGGGCACGAGCGAGATCCAGCGCACCATCATCGCCGCCCAGCTGGTCAAGCGGGGTCCCGCCGCACTGGTCTCGGGGACGGCTCAGGCGACGAGGGCGCCGACAGCCACCGGCTCCTCAGTGGCGATGGTCCAGTCCACGACGTAGGTGGGCGGGCTGCCGGGACCGCCCCCGGCAAGGTCCACCGGCGCCAGGGCGCCCCCGCAGTCGGGGCACCAGCGCCACACCTGGTCCACCACGACACCGCAGCGCGGGCACATCACGCACCACCACCTTCCCACTGCGCGACCTTCCCACTGCGCGACCTTCCAACTGCGCGCCTGACCACCGCCATTGCCTGGCGGTGGCACGCTTTCCAACCTAACCCTAGTCTAACCCTTGCCTAACCCACACCGAACCCGGGGTCAATCCTACCGCGACGCCCCTTCACCACGCAAGGCCCCAATGCGACAAAGCTCCTGGTCGACCACCGGGGCGACGGGCTCACGGCCGTCACCGCGCCGGGCTCGCGGGGCCCGAAGGCCGTGACGATCCGGTGAACAGCACCGCCACGCGCTCGTCGCTGCCGACCGTGCCGGCGCCCCGGAGGTCGAGCAGGCCGGCGAGGCCGGCGGTCCCCGTCGGGCTGACGTCGTAGCCGGCGTGCCGGCCGAGGACGTGTGCCTCGACGAGGCGGTCGTCGCCGACGACCACCGGCAGCCCGCCGGTGCGCAGCATCGCAGCGACAACGGCGGCCCAGTCGTAGGTCTCGTCGTCGAGGATCCCGGTGGCTACGCTGCGGGGCTCGGTCTCCCAGGCCCACATGTAGCCGGACCGGTGCCGGGCGGCCGCGGCGACGGCCCGGTCGACGTCGCTTGGGCCGGCGCACGCCGGCAGGTCGGCGCGCACGGCGTAGAAGGCGCGCTCGAGCGGGTGGGCGCCTGTGGTCTGGACGGTGTCGAGCCGCGGCAGCGAGCGCAGCAGGCCGAGGGCCCGGGCCTCGGCCAGGCCCTGCGCGCAGCTGCTGGCGAGCGCCCCACCGCCGACCTGCACGAGGAGGTGGCCGGCCGGTGGGTCGAGCAGGGCCAGCTGCTCGGCGAGCTCCCAGCCGAGGGTCTCGCCCCCCTCGATGGCCAGCCCGTTGAGGTTGCCCTGGCAGGTGAACGGAAGGCCACCATCCTCGAGCTCCCCCATGAGGCGCTCGACCGTCGGGTCGCCGGGGACCCCGGGCCGGCGCTCGCAGACGACCACGGTCGCGCCGAGGCGGTGAAGCTGCCCCACGACCCACTCGTCGGCGTCGGCGGGGACGAACACCCGCAGGGGCCACTCCGCGGCGGCCGCCAGCGTGGCCGCCGCCAGGGCGGCGTTGCCGCACGAGGCGATGGCGAGCGGGCAGCTGTCGGGACGGGTCGAGCCCGTGGCGGCCAAGCGGGACACGGCCAGGTGAAGGAGCACCCCGAAGAGGTGGCGGCCCTTGTGGGAGCCCGCGACGTTGACGGTCTCGTCCTTCACCCACACGCCGCCGCGCTGCGAGAAGCCCAGGGCGTCGGAGATGGCGTCGTCGCGACGCAGCGGGGTCGAGCGAAAGCCGCGGCCGTCGACGGCTTCGACCCGCCGGTCGAGGTCGTCGACCAGCGCGACGAACCGGTCGTCGTCGATGCCGGCCAGCGCGGCCCGCCAGGCACTGTGGAGCAGGGACCGGTAGCGCACGAAGGGCCGTGGCTCGTCGTCCAGGGAGGCTCCGGCGAGCTGCGCGGCGACGCCCCCGGCGCCGGCGAGGTCCAGGACCCGGGTGAGGACGTGGTCGACGTCGTCATCGCCCCGGCCTGGGCAGCGGAACGGGTACGGGTCGCCGGCGTCGGGGGAGGCGCCGCAGCCGGCGCACACCAGCGCGCTCGGCAGCGCCGTCACCCCGTCGCCACCCCGGTGCGCTCGTTGAACTCCCGGATCCGCTCGTCGAGCGCGGGCATGGCGGCGTGCGCCCGCTGCCAGAACGACTGGGACTTGCGCTGCACGAACTCGCCGAGGGGGACGCCCTGCTGCTCCACCCAGGTGAAGTAGCCGAGGTTGAAGATCCGCTCGCGCTCGCCGGTGTCGAGCTCACGGAGGTGGTCCGTGGCGACGCCGAACAGGTCCTCGCCGAACACCTCGGCAGCGGCCAGCTCGTCGAAGCCGCCGGCGAAGTCGGCTGCGAGAACCCGGTCACGCTCGCTGCGGTACATCCTGGCGCCGTCGGTGGCCACGGTGATGACGGCGTCGCTCTCGGTCAGGCCGCGGTGCTTGGCGAGCTTGATCGCCGCCAGGACGTTGGCGATGCTCGACAGGCCCAGCGACGACAGGCTGGCAACCAGGGTCGAGCCCACTCCCCGCCGGTCGACCAGGTAGCGGCGGCCGGCGTCGGTGTTGAATGCCACGTTGAGCCGGTCGGTGGCGCGATCGGAGATGGCGGCCACCACGTCGGTCTCCATCACGTTGTGGATCAGCGGGATGTGCTTGTCGCCGATGCCCTGGATGTTGTGCTCGCCAAAGCCGTTGTAGAGCATGGTCGGGCACTCGAGCGCCTCGACGGCCACGATCTGCGAGCCGTGGCGCTCCTTCAGGTACTCGCCGGCGGCGATGGTCCCGGCGGACCCGGTCGCTGAGACGAACGCCCGCAGCGTGAGCGGCCCGTCCCGGTGCGCACCCACCGCCACCGCCACGGCGTGAAGCGCCCGGCCGGTGACGTGGTAGTGCACCAGGTGGTTGCCGATCTCGGAGAACTGGTTCAAGATCACGTTGGTGTCGTCGCCGGCCAGCCGGTTGCACTCGTCGTAGATCTCCTTGACGTTGCTCTCCGTGCCGGGTGTCCGGATGATGTCAGCGGGGTCCTCGACCCACGACTCCAACCACTCGAAGCGCTCGGCGCTCATCCCCTCGGGCAGCACGGCCACGCCCCGGCAGCCCATCAGCCGGGAGATGGCGACGCCGCCGCGGCAGTAGTTGCCCGTCGACGGCCACACCGCGCGGTGATAGGTCGGGTCGAAGCGGCCCGTCACGATGCGCGGCGCCAGGCACCCGTAGCTGGCGAGGACCTTGTGGGCGCCGATCATCGGGAACCGGTCGGCGAGGGCGACGACGATGCAGGCGGGCGTGCCGGTCAGCTCCGGGGGGAGCACCAGGTGGTCGGGGACGTCGGTCGTGGCCTTGCGGTCGGCGGCGTTGTACCAGTGCACCCGGAACAGGTTGAGCGGGTGGGCCTCGTCGGGGCCGACCGTCGCCAGGCGGGCCCGGACCGCGTCCGGCACGAGCGTCGGATCGGCCAGCTCGGCGAAGGTCGGCAGGGCGATCCGGCGCTCCCGGAAGCGCAGGACGGCGCGGTCGTAGGTGGCGTGGTCATCGACGTCCTCCACGAGGTCAAGGGATCCCATGGGCCGTCATCCTCTCAGTTCCGACCACCCGGCAGGTGCTCCCAGCCGGCGAAGGCGTCGATCATCGCCCGCACGTCGCCGAGGGGGTAGAGGATCGGGCAGGTGCAGCCATGGTCCATGTAGTCGCCCACGCGGGCGCGCGCCTGGTCGGGCGTGCCCGACGCCGTGAGCATCCGGACGATCTCGTCGGGCACGAGCCTGGCCGCCTCCGCCACCTGCTCATGGGTGGCCGGCCAGGTGAGAACCTCGCCGACGGCGTCGAGCAGTGACGAGGGGACGCCGGACGCGGCCATGATGTGCGGTTGCTGACCCAGGTACTGGGTGACCATGAGCCGGGCGGCGTCGAGCGCGGCCTTCTCGTCGTCGTGCACGGAGCAGACGACAAGCTGGGGCCGGTCCAGGTCGTCGAGGCGTCGCCCCCCACGCTCCACGCCGGCGCTCAGGTGCTCGAGGGCGCGCTCGTTGTAGTCGGGGGAGACCAGGTAGTTGAGCACCACCCCGTCGGCGATCTCGCCGGCCAGCTCCATCATTTTCATGCCTGTGGCGCCGATGTAGATGGGGACCGTCTTGGGGCGGCGCTCCTGGTAGACGTAGTCGAGCTCGACGCCGTCGAGGTGGACCCACTCGCCGTGCATGGTGACGGTCTCGTTGGCTAGCAGCGCCCGCACGGCGGTGACCACCTCGCGCATGACCGTGAGCGGTCGGCTCCGGCGGATGCCGACCTTGGTGGCGAGCGGGTCCCACCAGGCGCCGAGGCCGAGGGTCACGCGGCCGGGTGCGAGGTCGTCGAGCGTCGAGAACGTGGCCGCGAGGCGGGCCGGGTTTCGGGACCAGATGTCGGAGACGCCTGAGCCGACCTTGATCCGCTCCGTGACAGCGGCGTAGGCGGCGAGGGGGACGGTGGCCTCCCGCACGAGGCGGCTCTCCGCCTGCCAGACGGCGTCGAAGCCGCGACGTTCGGCGTAGGCGGCGAAGTCCATCCCGTCGCGGATCGTGTGGGCGTCCTGCAGGTACAAGGCGACGCGGGTCACTCGGTGTCCTCCTCTGCGGACCTCCCGGACATGGGGAGGCGGCTGCGCCAGCGGCCGTCGGCGGCGTGCAGCGCGGCGGCGACCGCCCCGGCAGTCGGCACGAGGCCGATCTCGCCGACACCCTTGATGCCGTAGGGCGCGCGGGGCTGGGGCACCTCGACCAGCACCACCTCGATCGGCGGCACGTCCTTGGGGCGGAGGATCCCGAGGGAGCGCAGGGTGCGCTTCAGGGGAAAGGCCTCCCCGTCGGCGGGGAAGTCCTCGCTCAGGGCGTACCCGAGCCCCATGTGGACCGACCCCTCGACCTGGCCGGCGCACAACATGGGATTGACGGCCCTCCCCACGTCGTGGGCGGCAACGACGCGCTCGACGGCGAGTGTGCCGGGGTCGACGACCACGAGCTGGGCGGCGTAGCCGAAGGCGGAGTGGATCGTCGGGTTCTCCACCTCCCCGATCTGCTGGGTCCACTCGACGCGGTACTCGGCCAGGTAGTCGACACCGACCCGGCAGCCGTCCTCTCGGGCGGCGAGGCAGGCGTTGCGGACGGCTCCGGCCCCCATGAGGGTGCCGCGGCTGCCGGTCGTCTGGCCGTCGCCGAGCTCGCGGCTGGTGTCGACCACGACGCGCACCCTCGCCGGGTCGACGCCCAGCTCCTCGACGGCCACCTGGCGCGCCACGGTGTGGACACCCTGGCCCATCTCCGTCCAGCCGTGGCGGACCACGACGGTGCCGTCCCCCTCGAAGCGCACCACCGCCCGGGCGACCTCGTTGTAGCCGTTGCCGAGCCCTGAGTTCTTGAGCCCCAGGCCGATGCCCACCGCCCTGCCCTCGGCGCGTGCCGCCTCGTAGCGGCCGGCGAGGGCGTCGAGGCAACGCTCGGCGCCGGCGCAGCCGTCGTCCATCACCTGCCCCGGGCCCCACACGTCGCCGGGGTGGATCACGTTCCGCTTGCGCATCTCCCAGCCGGTGATCCCCACCCGCTCGGCGAGACGGTCCATCACCCCCTCCATGGCGAACTGCGCCTGGTTGGCCCCGAAGCCACGGAAGGCGCCGCACACCGGGTTGTTGGTGCGTACGGCGACGGAGCGCACGTCGACGGCAGGCACCCGGTAGGGGCCGGTGGCGTGGCCGGCGGCCCGCTCGAGCACCTTCATCCCGACGCTCGCGTACGCGCCCGAGTCACCGAGCATGCGGGCCCGCACCGCCGTCAGGTGGCCGTCGCCGTCACAGCCGGCCCAGTACTCCATGCGGATGGGGTGGCGCTTTGCGTGCATGCGGAAGCTCTCCTCCCGGCTCAGCGTGCACTTCACCGGCCGGCGGAGCAGCCAGGCGGCCAGGGCGGCGTGCGCCTGGTTGGACAGGTCCTCCTTCCCGCCAAAAGCCCCGCCGTTGGTCACCAGCTCGACGCTCACCTGCTCCCGGTCGAGGCCGAGGCAGGCGGCGATCTGGTCGCGGTCGTCCCAGATGCCCTGCCCACCGGAGTACACGTGCAGGCCGCCGTCGTCGCGGGGCACCGCCAGGGACGACTCCGGCTCGAGGAAGGCGTGCTCGACTCTCTGGGTCTCGAAGACCTCGTGCAGCACGTGGGCGCTCGAGGCCAGGGCGGCCTCGACGTCACCACGGGTGTACTCCGAGACCGACAGCACGTTGGAGTCGGTGCCCCACACGGCGATGTCGTCGGAGTCGACGGCGGTGGCCGGGTCGACGACGGGTGGCAGGCGGCGGTACTCGGCAGCCACCGCCTCGGCGGCCGCCCTCGCCTGCCGGCGGGTCTCGGCGACCACCACGGCGAGCACGTCGCCGGCGTAGGAGGTGCGGCCCCCCTCGGGGATCATCACCGGCCAGTCCTTTTCGATGATCCCGACCCGCAGGTCGCCGGGGATGTCGGCGGCGGTGTAGACGGCCAGCACACCGGCGGCCGCGGAGGCCGCTGCGGTGTCGATGCGCACCACGTCGGCGCGGGCGTGGTCGGTGAAGCGCAGGGCGGCGTGCGCCATCCCGGGCACCCGGAGGTCGTCGACGTAGCCGCGGTCGCCGAGGGCGAGGCGCTCGGCCTCGTACTTGGGGCCCGAGGCCCCCACCCCGCCCGCCGACGATCCCCGCTCCGGCTCGGTGCCGCGGGCCACCGCCTCGATGGCGTCGAGGATCTTCACGTACCCGGTGCAGCGGCAGAGGTGAGCCCCGAGGTGGCGGGCCATGTCCTCCCGGCTGAGCGCCGCCCCCTTCTTGTCCACCTGGGCCTTCGCCCGCATGACGATGCCGGGTGTGCAAAAGCCGCACTGCAGCCCCCCGCAGGCCGCGAACGCGCGGGCCCAGCGTTGCCGCTCGTCCTCGGGGAGGCCCTCGAGGGTCACCACCTCCCGGCCCTCAGCCTTGGCCAGCGGGTACTGGCAGGACACCTGGACCTTGCCGTCGATCAGCACCGTGCAGCAACCGCACTGGCCCGACGGCGAGCACCCGTCCTTGGGCGAGGTGACGTCGAGCTCCTCGCGGAGGGCGGCGAGGAGATGGGGATGGTCGTCGCTGACGTGCACCTCCCGGCCGTTGACCCTGAGCGTCGTCACGGGTTCACCTCCGTCATCAGCCCGTAGACCTCCGGGCGGCGGTAGCGGGCGAAGTCGAACAGCGTCCGCTTGTAGCGGGCCGTCCAGTCGAGGTCGCACTCGGCTACTACGAGCTCGTCGCCGGTGGTCACCGCCTGGGCGACGACCTGGCCGGAGGGGGCGATGATGCTGCTCTGGGCGAGCGAGTCGACGCCCTCCTCCATGCCGCCCTTGGCGACGCCGACGACCCAGGTCCCGTTCTGGTAGGCGCCGGCCTGCATCACGAGCTGGTTGTGGAAGCCGGCGAGGACGTCCTGGCTCGGGTCGGGGACGTAGTGGATCGGCGTGTTGTAGCCGCAGAGGATGAGCTCGACGCCCTGCAGGCCCATCACCCGGTACGACTCGGGCCAGCGGCGGTCGTTGCAGATCATCATGCCGACCCGGGCCCCGAAGGCGTCCCACACCCCGAATCCGTCGGGGCCTGCTTCGAAGTAGTACCGCTCGAGGTGCTGGAACGGGCGCCACGGCTCGTTGGCCTCGTGGCCGGGGATGTGGACCTTGCGGAAGCGGGCGACGACCGAGCCGTCCCGCTCGACGAGCACGGCCGTGTTGTAGCGGTGGCCGTCGGGTGTCAGCTCGGCGTAGCCGAGGCAGAACCCGACGCCGAGGGCAGCGGCCTCGTCGAACAGCGCCTTGGTCGCCGGCCCCGGCATCTCGGTCTCGAACCAGTGGTCCGCAGCCTCCAGGGGCTCGACCCACCAGCGGGGGAAGAAGGTGGTGAGGGCGAGCTCCGGGAAGACCACGAGCTGCGCGCCGCGCCTGGCGGCGTTGCGAAGCAGCCCCAGCAACCGCTCGACGACGTCCTCGCGGGCCTCGTCGCGGGCTATCGGCCCGAGCTGGGCGGCTGCCACGACCAGGCGCCGGTCTCCGCTCACGCCAGGGCGGCTCACGACGCTCATGACAGGGCCTCCCCGGCGAGGCGCGCCACGACGTGGAGCAAGACGTTGGCCCCCGCCTCGATGTGCTCGGGCGTCGTGAGCTCGGCCGGGTTGTGGCTCACCCCGCCGACGCTCGGGACGAAGATCATGCCCGCCGGGCAGACCCGGGCGAGCATCTGGGCGTCGTGGCCGGCGCCGGATGGCATGCGCCGCACGCTGTAGCCGAGGGACCTCGCCGTCGACTCCACCGCCTCGACGACGCGGGGGTCGAACTCGACCGGTTCGAAGCGGGCCAGGTGGCGGTGGCTGACCCGCACGCCCTCGTCCAGGGCGATGCGGTCCAGCTCGGCACCGAGCAGCCGCTCGGCTTCCCGCAGGCGCGCCTCGTCGGTGTTGCGGAGGTCGACGGTGAGGGTTGCCCGCCCGGGGACCACGTTGACGAGGTCGGGGGAGAGGTCGAGCTTGCCCACCGTCGCCACCTGGTCACCTCCCATGCCGGCGGCGAGCTGGCGGGCGTACACGGCGACGCGGGCGGCGGCGAGACCGGCGTCGTGGCGGTAGGCGAGCGGGGTGGTGCCGGCGTGGTTGGACTGACCGGCGATGGTGACCTCCTGCCAGGAGATGCCCTGCACGCCGGTGACGACCCCGATCGTCTCGCCGTGGCGTTC
>DAHVMA010000104.1:0-26588 GCA_027320105.1 Acidimicrobiaceae bacterium
TGGGACGACACCGTTGCGGGCGTCAGGGCCCGGGAGCCTCCCCCCAGGGTCGCCGTCTCACATCAGTCCTCACAGGACAAGCGCCGCTAGCGATCCCCGGGGGTCGGTCCCATGAGTAGTGGTACACCCATCAGCACCGACGTGCGCACCGTCGCCAACCGCCTCGGCCACGCCGACGCCTCGACCACGCTGCGGATCTACGCCCGCGCGTTCGAGGCCCAGGACCGTCGGGCGGCGGAGGCGATGGGGGCACTCCTCCCCCGAAGATCCGACCGGCGACCCCCGCTCACTGCCGGGCGGCCTCGCCGGCAAGTTCAAAGCCCTCGGCTGGGCTGCGGCCGCCGGGCTCGCCCCCCTCCACCTGGCAGGGGACGCCCCTCGGTGAGCAACCCACCAGATCGCCTGCCCATAACATCAGCCGCGGCCGCCTTCTCACCACCCAGATCGGCACCTCGGGAACACCGTTTGTGGGGGTGCTCGCTGGAGGGGTCGGCTTGGGCGGGGCAGGCTGTGAGGGTGGTGGACGACCTGTTTGCTGTTGCGAGGCTTGCTGAGCTTTACGACCCGCTTGACCCGGATCGAGGTGACCTGGACGTCTATGTGGCGACGGTGGAGGAGCTCGGGGCGAGGAGGGTGCTGGATCTGGGGTGCGGTACCGGCACGTTCGCCTGCCTGCTCGCCGGGCGAGGACTCGAGGTGACTGGCGTTGACCCGGCCGAGGCATCCTTGCAGGTTGCCCGGCGCAAGCCTGGCGCGCAGGCGGTCCGCTGGGTGTGTGGTGACGCTGGGTCCGTGCCGGGTGTGCGGGCGGATCTGGTCACGATGACCGGCAATGTCGCCCAGGTGTTCGTCGACGACGACGAGTGGCAGGCGGCCCTCGAGGCGGTCCGCGATGTGCTCTGCCCCGGGGGTCGGCTGGTGTTCGAGACCCGGGATCCTGCCCGGCGGGCCTGGGAGGAGTGGACCGAGTCGGCGACCCGCCGGCGGGTGGACGTGCCCGATGTCGGGTTGGTGGAGACCTGGGTCGAGCTGACCGAGGTGGTATGGCCGTGTGTGTCGTTCCAGACCAGCTTCGTGTTCTGTTCCGACGGGGCGGTGCTGACCTCGCACTCGATGCTGCGGTTCCGGGAGCGGGCCGAGCTGACCGCGTCGTTGGCCTCGGTCGGCTTGGTCGTCGACGAGGTCCGGGACGCGCCCGACCGGCCGGGGCGGGAGATGGTCTTCGTGGCACGCAAGCCGGTGGCGCCGCCCGGACCAACTCCCACGCCAGGAGTCGAGGTGGGCGAGGGCATCGCTGCCTGCAGACCGTGGGGCGGCGGCCCACGACCGAGCTGAGACCAGGTCCTTCGCACTGCTGCCACCGGAGAACCAGAACGACGCGACAGGAGGACGCCCACCACCTGCCTCCCGAGAGCGCCGAATGGCGCTTCTTGCCTTGTCAACGCAGCGCCGGGAGACCTCCGCCGACGCCGGAGCGACCGACGTGAGCTGGGTGGGTGGCCTCCGATCGTCTCGGGAGGCGGTCGAACGAGGCCCGCCTCCGTGTGAATATGGCGCTACCATGACGACATGGCCACGACAGAACTTCCCCAGCTTCTAGGGGCTGTCAACCGGGCGACCCGCTTGTTGCGGCAGTCTGAAGGTGGCGTGCCGCCTGAGGTCTCGGAGCTCGTTGACCGGCTCGACACGATCCTCCACGCTCAGGCGCCGCTCAGCCTCGGGGTGGACCCGTACCTCTCGACGGCACTGTTCGCCGGGGCACTGCGATCGATGAAGGCACTCCGCCACGACAACGTGATGGAGCAGCGGCGAGACCTCCGCGTGGCGCTCGAGCAGGTGCGGCACGCACTGCGCGACATCGTCGACGGGCACTGGGCGAGCGAAGGGACGCCGGTGCAAGAGGTTCTCGGATCCCTAGTGGCGATGCTTCGACTGCCCCAGCCCGAGGTGGCTCGCCTGCTCGGTATATCGACGCGTCAACTGCAGCGTTGGCTAGCACGTGATGGGGCAGTTCCCTCGGGCCACGAAGAGGCGCGAATACGGATGGTTGCCCAACTCGTCAACCAGCTTCGCCACGTCTACACAGCTCAAGGCGTTCCTGCGTGGTTCGAGTACAAGGGCCCTGGAATGGACGCCACGCCGCTCGAACTGCTCGCTGACCCGATCAATTTCCCTGAGCTCTCAGAGGCCGCCAGGGGCGCCCGCAGCGCGCCGTGACGGTCGTTGCCTATCGCCATGCGGCCTACGACTCGCCGTGGTGGGTGATTCCAAGTGCCCGTGCGGGCCGATTCAATCGCGCTTACGAGGACGAGCCGACGCAGTACCTGGCATTGCACCCGCTCGGACCGACGGCCGAACTGCTGCGTCATCAGCTTCGGGGCCACACCTTCGACCTCGCCGACACGATCCTGGTGAATCTTTGGGCGGTTCTCGTCGACACTGGAGCGCCGCTCGCCGACATCACCTTCGATAACTGTGTCACGGATTACGGAATCACGCCCGAAGAGCTCGTCGGCGATGACTATGTGCCCACGCAAGCGCTGGCCAGGCGTCTACGAGACGCCGGCGTTGGAGGCTTCACGGTGCCGTCGGCAGCGCTGCCCGGCACCGACAATCTCATCTTGTTCGGGAGTCGCGTGGCTCATCCGTATCTCGCCCTTCCCTCGACGCCCGATGAGTGTCCGACTGGGCACCTCACTGACGGTGCTCGGCCGGCACACGAGGTAATGTCCTTGGTCCGCTTCAAGGGGTCTCCGCATGCCGCCCTCGACACGTGGAACGCAACGGGTACGTACGAGAAGCTTGATGATCCGCTAGCTGATCGTTGGTAGGACCGGACCGAACGAAGCACAGTTCACGCCGCCAGGACCACGGCGGCACGCCGACAAGTCGTCGAGGAGATCGGCACACCGGGAGCTCAGTTGGCTGCCGCCACGTCGTCACCTGCTCGGCGGGACAGTCCCCCGCCCGCTTACTGGCTGTAGTGATAGCGCGCCTTGAGGATCTTGACTTCTGCGCCGTCAGCCCGGTAGACGAGACGGTGCTCGTCGTCGATGCGGCGGGACCAGTACCCCGACAGGTCGCCCTTGAGTGGCTCCGGCTTGCCGATGCCGGTGAACGGATCGCGCTGGATGTCTCCGATCAGGCGTGCGATCCTCGTCGCCATCTTCCGGTCGGCACCGAGCCAGTACAAGAAGTCGTCCCACGCATCGGGGTCGAAGTGGATGCTTCGCACTACTCGCCGGCCAGAGCCTGGAGCTCCTCCAAGGTCTTGACGACGGTGTCTCGGCCGGACTTGTCCCGCCCGACGGCTTCCATGAGTCGGCGGGCGTTGGCGGGAGACCGCAACAAGTAGATCGTCTCCTGCCAGGAGTCGAAGTCCTCGGCCGACATGAGCACGGCGTCGCCACCCTTGGAGTTGATGCGCACCGGGACATGGTCGTCATTGACCTGCTGGATGAGAGGGAACAGGCGCGAGCGCGCCTCGCTAGCACTGATCGCCACGTGAGGCTCTCCTTTGACTGGTACCATCTTACCGTACTAGATCGGAGCCGAACTCCGGTACGACTGCGTGTGCAGAGCGCAGAGCGCGTGCCCAGATCGTCCACGCCGGCGGCGGCTTCCCCTGTCCGGCACCACTGAGATCGCCCGAGGCGGCCGCTCTCGGATCCCTCCCGGTGCTCTACCTGCGGCTTGTCGGGGCAGACCTGACGGCACGGTCACCGAGAACTGGACCCCTCCGACGCGCTCGGACCCCGACGGTTGTCACGCTGCCCAGCGCCGCCGGGTCGTCGTCACCCTCGGCGTCGCCCGGCTGCCCGGCGCTCGGCGCGGTTGCGATGCCGCTCGGCTGGCAGGTCAGCGCGACGCTGTTCCCACTCGCCGGGGAGGGCGGCGAGGGCCTTCCGAACCCGGTCGATGTCGTGAGCCTGGTCGTGGCGGATGATCTCGAACACCTCGCCGGAGACCACCGATGCGAGCATGTGCAACACCTCGTGGCGCTCATAGCCGGCGCCGACAAGCCGCTGCGCAGTCGCCCACACCTCAGGCGGGTCGTCGGCCCACAGCTGGTTCGCCACGATCTCGTGCATGGCGATGTGCAGCCTCGGGTTGATGACGTCATGGCCGACGCGGATCTCGTGTCGGCCATCCCCGAGAGCCCGACGAAGCTCCGGGTGCTCGGCCTCGATCAGCAGGCGGCGCTCTTGCTCGTCGGCTGGATCCAGCCGGGCTAGGTCGATGCCGTCGACCTCGCCTTCAGCGGGCGCAACGGCGAACCACCGGCGCTCCCTCTCGCTCATCGCGCGCAACCCTACCCTTACCGGTGAGCGGCGCCGGGCCGGAACAGACGGGTAGTCAACTCACGCCGGGGGTCTCCCCGAGCAGCTCGCGTATCAGGGGGCCTTTGGCGTCGGCGTACAGGTTCATGTCCGGCCATTCCCGACCAGCGAGTGACCGCTTCAAAGCGGCGTAGCGGGACCGGGCAGCCGGATCGGCCCCCGGACCAGCACCCGTCGCAACTCGTCGCGCCGCTCCTCGCAGCGACGGTTCCTGATCTGAGGGCACGGATGGCGACGGCGAGGCTCACGGTCCGAGAGGGGTGGGGGCCTCAGGGCTGGGTGTCGAGGGCGGAGCGGAGCTGGGCGAAGCGGGCGCGGTCGAGGGAGTACCAGACCCACTTGCCGCGCCGGTCGCCGTGGACGAGGCCGGCCTCGGAGAGGATCCTCAGGTGGTGCGAGACGGTACCTTGGCTCTTGCCGATGGGGGCGACGAGCTCGCAGACGCAGATCTCGCCGGCAGGGGCGGCGGCGAGCATGGAGAGGAGCCGGAGCCGGACGGGGTCGCCGAGAGCCCCGAAGCCTCGGGCGAGCTGCCCGGCGGAGCGGGTGTCGAGGGGGGCGGCGAGGACGGACGGGCAGGCGGCGTCGGCGTGCTCGGCGGTGTGCTCGACAACGGCGGCATGCTTGGCGGCCACGATCCTCCCATTGACAAGTGTCGTTGCATCGACCATCATCGACACATCAACGATGGTGGATGATACAGGAGGTGGCTCGCGATGTCCCGTGTCCAGCTGGCGTTGAACGTGTCTGATCTCGACGAGGCGATCGGCTTCTACGCGAGGCTTTTCGGGACCGGCCCGGCCAAGGTCCGGCCCGGCTACGCCAACTTCGCCGTGGTCGACCCTCCGCTGAAACTGGTGCTGATCGAGGACGCCAACCGGATCCCGGGCAGCTTGAACCACCTCGGGGTGGAGGTGGCGAGCACCGAGGAGGTGGCGGCGGCGCAGGCCAGGCTGGCCGGCGGGGGGCTGGCGACGGCCGTCTTGGAGCGGACCACCTGCTGCTACGCACTGCAGGACAAGGTGTGGGTGACCGGTCCCGGCGGGGAGCCGTGGGAGTTCTACGCGGTGCTGGCTGACGCCGAAATGTCCGCCGTCTGCAACTGCGCTCCGCTGCATGAGGGGAGCCGTCCGGCTGCGCCGAGCGCCCCACCGGCTGCGGGCGTGGAAATGGGCAGCTCGTGCTGCTGAGTGCCGGGCACGGCCGCGAGAGGGGATCGAACGACGTGCCAGACGGATCCAACGGGCGGGCAGAGGGGCGGGTGATCGGCCGGCTGTCGGTGGTCGACCGGTTCCTGCCGGTGTGGATCCTCGCGGCGATGGGCCTCGGTCTCGGCCTGGGCAGGGGCATCCCCCACCTGAACCGGGCCTTGGACTCGGTCCAGGTGACCTCGGGGACGTCGCTACCGATCTTCGTCGGGCTGCTGGTGATGATGTACCCCGTGCTGGCCAAGGTCCGCTACGGCCAGGTCGGCTCGGTCACCCGGGACCGGCGGCTGCTCGTGTCCTCGCTGGTGCTCAACTGGGTGGTCGGTCCGGCGGTGATGTTCGCCCTGGCGTGGCTGCTGCTGCCCGACCTCCCCGCCTACCGCACCGGGCTGGTCATCGTCGGGCTGGCCCGCTGCATCGCCATGGTCCTGATCTGGAACGACCTGGCATGCGGGGACCGGGAGGCCGCCGCCGTGCTGGTCGCTCTCAACTCGCTGTTCCAGATCCTGATGTTCGCGGTGCTGGGCTGGTTCTACCTGGAGGTCCTGCCCGGGTGGCTGGGCCTGTCCACCGTCGGGCTCCACCTGTCGATCGGGCGGATCGCCGAGACGGTGGCCATCTTCCTCGGCGTGCCGCTGGTCGCCGGGTTCCTGACCCGCACCATCGGTGAGCGCACCAGGGGGCGCGTCTGGTACGAACAGGTCCTCCTGCCCCGCCTCGGGCCGTTCGCCCTCTACGGGCTGCTGTACACGGTCGTGATCCTCTTCGCCCTCCAGGGCCACACCATCACCACCCGTCCCGGTGAAGTGGCCCGCATCGCCCTGCCCCTCCTCGGTTACTTCGCCGTCATGTGGTCGGGGGCGTTCCTGCTCGGCCGGCGCCTCCGCCTCGGCTACGAGCGCACCGCCACCCTGGCGTTCACAGCGGCGGGCAACAACTTCGAGCTGGCCATCGCCGTTTGCATCGGCGTCTTCGGTGTCACCAGCGGCGAAGCCCTCGCCGGCGTCGTCGGCCCCCTCATCGAGGTCCCGGTGCTGGTGTCGC
Source organism: Acidimicrobiaceae bacterium (assembly GCA_027320105.1). GTDB lineage: Bacteria > Actinomycetota > Acidimicrobiia > Acidimicrobiales > Palsa-688 > JAKAQB01. The sequence goes on from DAHVMA010000104.1 coordinate 6,593, forward strand.
TCGTGTACGTGTCGTTGTGGGCGCGCCGCCACTTCTACCCGGCGGGGCACCCCGACGCCCCGCAGCTGGCGGCACCATGACCGGGAGGCGCCCCGCCGTGCTGTTCCTCTGCACCCACAACGCCGGCCGCAGCCTCGCCGCCAAGCTGCTCCTCGACCACTACGCCGCCGGCCGGGTCGACGTCCGCTCCGCCGGTTCGGAGCCCGCCGACGAGCTCAACCCTGCCGTCGTCGCCGTGCTCGGCGAGCGCGGCTTGGGCACCTCCGGCGAGCTTCCCAAGCCGCTCACCGGCGCCGACGCCAGCGCCGCCGACGTCGTGGTCACCATGGGCTGCGGGGACGCCTGCCCCTACCACCCCGGCAAGCGCTACCTCGACTGGGACCTCCGGGACCCGGCCGGCCTACCTGTCGACGAGGTGCGCGCCATCGTCGACGAGATCGACGACCGGGTCCGGGCGCTGCTCTCCGAGCTCCTGGCTGGACGACCCGATCCCGGTCCCGATACCTGAGGCATTGGCTTGTGACGGCTCGTGGCATGTGGCACGGTCGAGCCGATGGTGGCGAACCTGCGGGACCCCGGAGGCGGCGGGCGCCCGCGGGTGCTGATCGTGGAGGACGAGCGGCCGCTCGCCGCCAGCCTGGAGAAGGGGCTGCGGGCGGAGGGCTTCGCCCCGCAGACGGCTTTCGACGGCCAGGACGGACTGGCTCGGGCGCGCAGCGGCGGCTGGGACGTGCTGGTCTGCGACATCATGCTCCCCGAGGTCAACGGGTACCGGATCTGCACGACGCTGCGGGAGGAGGGCATCTGGACGCCGATCCTGGTGCTCACCGCCAAGGACGGCGACCTCGACGAGGCAGAGGCGCTCGACAGCGGTGCCGACGACTGGCTCAACAAGCCGTTCGCATTCGTCGTGCTGGTCGCCCGCCTGCGCGCCCTGCTGCGTCGCCAGACCGTCGCCACGGCCACTGAGGTCGTTGCCGGCGACCTCACCGTGGACCTTTCCAGCGGTCGGTGCTCTTGCGCCGGGGTGGAGGTGGCCCTGACCCGGCGGGAGCTCATGCTCGCCGAGCTGCTCGCCCGGCGGAGGGGCAGCGTGCTGTCCAAGGCGGAGATCCTCGAGCAGCTCTGGGGGTCCGCGTTTGCCGGGGACCCCAACATCGTCGAGGTCTACGTCGCCCGGCTGCGGCGCAAGCTCGACGCCCCGCTTGGGCGCTCGACGATCGAGACGGTGCGGGGAACCGGATACCGCCTCCACCGTTCCTGATCACTGAGCGACACTGAGTCTCGTCGACGGACGTGGTGGCGACTCCTCGACGTGCCTCAACGCGACAGGGTCGCCCCGCCAAGCAGGGCGCCGACTGCCCGGAGCGGTGGGGAGGCGAAATGCATCGTCTTGCATCTCATCGGCCACCATGAGGGTCATGACCACGGCCATCACTGTCCGCCTTGACGACGATGACCACGCGGCGTTGGCTCGCCAGGCCGCCCAGCTACGCATCCAGCCGGGCACTCTGGCGCGGATGCTTGTCCATGCCGGCCTCACCGAGGGGTCGTCAGCCCGTCCCGATGCGCGCTCCGCCATCGACCGGCTGGTTCGACGCTCCCGACAGGGCCGGCCAGCCGACGCCGTCGCGCTCGTGGCTGACGCCCGCGCCGCGCTCGGCGGGCGCAGGTGAGTGTCGTCGTCGATGCCAGCCTGGACGGGCCGCTTGCTCGCAACGCTACCGACCTCGGACTTCCCGTCAAACTGGTTACCTGAGCAGGCCCCGTAGGGCGGTCGCTACCGAGTGTCGCGGATCGCTCCCGTGGTGGGTGCCGGCGCAGATGGGACAGTGAGGGTCACTTGCCGGCCAGCCTTGCGGGCCGCTTCCGCCCTGGCCCGGTGCGAGCGCATCCGGGAGGACTCCCCGTCGACGTTGACCACGACCGATCGGTGCAGCTCGGGCGGTTCCGGGCTCGGCCTGCCGAGCGCCGCCAGGCCCTGATGTCGCAGTCCCGCCTACAGGCCGAGCAACGCTGTTTCGACCCGGCCGGCGATGGTGGGCACGGCTGTGTCCTCGGGGGGCGGCTGCGGCCCGGCCGACGGAACCCGGAGATCGAGCACTGCATCACGCGCGATCGTCGAGAACGTCGGTGCGGCGGCCTGGGCGCCGTACAGGGTGCTCCCGTCGACGACGACGATCTCCGTGAGGCTCGGGTGCTGGGCGGGGTAGTAGCCGACGAACGTCGAGTTGGTCACCGACGGGGAGTACCCGCCACCGGGTTTGACGACGTTGGACGTGCCGGTCTTGCCGGCGACGGCGTAGCCGGCGAGTGAAGCATTGGGTCCCGTGCCGCTGGAGACGACCTGCTCGAACATCGGCGTCATCGCCGACGCGACCCACCGCGGCACCACCCGGTGCGGAGGGGTCGCTGGCAGCAGGTGCTCGTGGCCATGAGGACCGATCGTGGCGGTGACGAGCCGGGGAGGGACGTAGACACCACCGTTGGCGATGGTGTTGTAGGCAGCCAGCACCTGCACCGGCGTGTCTGCCTGGGCTTCACCGAACGCCATCGTTGCCAGCGTCGTGCCGGTGAAGTGGGAGGGCGTTGGCACGAGCCCGGCCGACTGGCCCGGGAAGGCGACGGCCGTTGGCCGCGTGAAGCCGAACTTCGCCTCCTCGGCGTAGAGCCGCTGCGGGCCGAGCATCCCGGCGATCTCCGCCGCGCCGATGTTGGACGACTGCGCCAGGATCCCCGTGATGCTCAGCTGCTCGGTGGGGTGCTGCTCCGCATCGCGGATCAGCGTGCCGGCGACGGGCAGGGCGGGTGGGATCGTGAGGACCGTGCCCGGCTGGATCAGCCCGTCGGCGAGGGCCCCGGCCACCGTCACCACCTTCATCACCGATCCCGGCTCGTACACGGAGGTGAACGCCGCCGCCGTGGGGGACTCGGCGGCGCCCCCGGGCGCCCTGGCGATGTCTGCCACGGCGAGCAGAGCGCCGGTGCGCCGATCCATCACCATGGCGACGCCCGACGTCGCGTGCGTGCGCACGACAGCGGCCCGCAGCGCCTGCTCCGCCTGGTACTGCAGCGGCTCGTTGATCGTCGTGAGCAGGTCGGAGCCGTTGAGCGCCGGTTGGTTCACGAGCACGCCGCCGGGTACGGGCTGGCCCTGGGGGTCGACCCGTGCGATGAGACGACCCTGGCGGCCGGCGAGCATGCCGTTGTAGGCGTACTCGAGGCCGGAGTAGCCCAGGCCCGCCGAGTTGACACCGCCGACGATCGGCGCGGCGAGGCCCCCGGCCGGGTGGAAGCGGACGGCTTGGTGCTGCACGCCGATGCCGGCCAGACCCAGCGAAGCCACCCGCTTCCCCGCCTGCTCGGAGAGGCCAGCGGCCAGGACCACATAGGTGGTCTTCGCCGTCAACTCCGAACGGATCGCCGAGGCGGGGCGGCCGAGCACCCTGGCGAGGCGTCGTGCCTCGGCGGAGGCGTTGGTGATCTCGGTCGGATCGGCGAACACGAGGGAGCGCAGCTCCGACAGGGCTAGCTCGGCTCCGTTGGACGCCAGGATCGACCCGCGCAACGCCGGGAGCGTCACCGAGGCGACGTCCTGGTTGGCCGCCATCCGCACGTAGCTCGCCGAGCGCACCGCCTGGATGTCGAGGAGCTTCACGTCGATCGCCGTCGTGGCGAGGGCCATGAGGACCAGGATCACGAAGAGCCTTCGGCGCTGGAGCGGCCGGAGTCCCCGACGCCGCGACGCCCGCCTGGTCCTCGAGGGGCTCACGGGACGCCCGCCGGCTGGTAGGCGATCGGCATGAGCGGCTTGTGGTAGATGTAGTCGTAGATGCGCCGCACGACCGGCGCGGCGATCGACTCCCCGTAGCCGGCCTCCTCCACGAAGGCGTCGACCTCGTACCTGGGGGCATTGGCAGGGGCGAAGCCCTGGAAGACCGAGGTGGGCTGGCACCCGGTGCAGGAGTTTTGCGCCGTGCCGGTCTTACCCGCGATCTGCTCCCCGGCGAGCGCTGTGTGCGCGAAGACGGGGTACCCCGTGCCCAGGGGGTTGTGGGTCACACCCAGGTAGCCCTGGATCATCGCCTGGCGGTCAGCCGGGCTGAGAGGCTCGCTGTGGCCGACGACCACGGGAGGGAACGACTTCACCAGCTTGCCGCTGGACGACGTGATGCGCAGCACGATCTGGGGCCGGTAACGGGTGCCGCCGTTGGCGAAGGTGGAGTAGGCGTCTGCCAGCTGCAGCGGGCTGACCTCGACTTGGAACTGACCGATGGCCATCTCGATGCTGTCGCCGACGACCCAGTAGCCGAGAGCGTTGGGGTTGTTGGGTTGCGCCCTCTTCAGGGCGACCTGTTGCGCCGGCGTGGGGATGAGGCCGGCATTGGTGTTGCCGCCGGGCAGGTTGATGCCCGTCGGCAGGCCGAACCCGTAGCCGTACGCAGCCTTTTGGAAGGCGAGAGGGCCGAGCGTGGCCCTCTGGTACCAGAGCTTCATGCCGATCGTGTTGAAGTAGTTGTCGCTGGACACGGTCAGCGCCTGCGCCAAGTCGATGTAGCCCGCCCCGATCCCCGCGTCGTCCTTGAACACGTGGCCGGCGACCACCATGTAGCCGCGGGTGTCGTTGAAGATGTAGGTCGGGGTGATGATGTGGTTGTAGAGGCCGGCGGTGGCGGTGGCCACCTTGAAGGTCGAACCGGGGGCGAAGGCGCCCTGGATCGCCAGGTCCGTCTCGTTGTTGGGTATCGAGCTCAGCGCCTGCAGCTGTGCTGGGGTGATCCCGTTGTTGAACAGATTGGGGTTGAAGTACGGCTCGCTGGCGAGGGTGAGGACCTGCCCGTTGTTGGGGTCCTCGACGACGGCCGCCCCGCCCGGCGCCTTGTAGTGGCCCGTGCCGTTGGGATCCACCTGGGTGCGCGCCACCGTCTCTCCCTGGAGCAGCGACTGGTCCGCAACCCTCTGCATGGCGCCGTTGATGGTCAACACGACGTTGTCGCCGGGCACCGGCGGCACGGACTTCACCAGCCGCAGGACCTGTCCCGTGGCATCGACCTCGTACACCTCGACGCCGGGCCGACCGTTGAGGTACTGCTGGTACTCGGCCTCGATGCCGGCCTGGCCGACGACGTCCCCCGCCTGGTAGTGCGCGCCCGGGAACTGCCGGGTGTAGGCGGCCAGCTCGGGCCCGGTTATCTGTCCGACGTAGCCCACGATGTTGCCGGCGTAGACACCGAGCCTCGTCGCGTACGGCACCGAGACGGTCGCGGCCGTCACCCCAGGGAACAGCGACCGGTGCTCCTCGATGTAGAGCATCTCGGCGGGAGTCGCCAGCGCCACGGGGACAGGGGCGACGCCCAGGTACTGGTTGTTGTTGATGGCGGCCCGCATCGCGGCGGTCGTCTGGCCGAGGAGAGCGGCGAGCATCGAGACGACCGCCGGGTTGCTGGCGTCCTGGCGTTGAACCTCGATCTCGGGTATCTGCCTGTTGCCGACCAGCACCCGTCCCTGCCGGTCGAGGATCTCGCCGCGGGGGGCGGGGACGTAGACCGTCAGATAGGAGACGGACTGCAGCTGCTGGGTGGCCGCGGCACGCTGCGTCTGGAGGAACACCAAGCGGATGAGGAGCGTGGCGAACAGGCACACGATCACCACCAGGATGGAGCGGAGCCTCGTCTCCCCCTGGGTCCCGGAACCATCGGGCAGCATCAGCGCGACACCGGGCCGGCGCCCTGGCGGGCGCGCCGACAGGCGACTCGGATGCCGGGCATAGCCACCATTTCTACCGTGCTGCCGTTGCCAGTCGGCGGCAGCGGGACGTCAACCTGAACAGGGTTTCAGGGCCCCGGAGTAGCCGGCGCCTGCCCGGCACGACGCCCGCAACCCGGGAAGCGGCGAAACCGCGCGCAGCCGAGGGAACTGCGCGCATCCGCCGCTCAATATCGTCTCCGGTGCGCGCGGTTGCCCTCCGTGCGCGCGGAACGGGAAAAGTGGGGGCGGCCGGCGGGGTGCAGGGGCGGCCGGCGGGGTGCAGGGTCGGCCGGCCCTCCGCCGAGCTACCAGCGACCGTGGTGGATGACCTCTCCGGCGGGCCGCCGGCGCTCCGGGCGGCCCGACCCCCGGACGGGGGATACGGGGGCGCGCCGGCCCACGGAGACGGCGCCGATCGGCAGGAGCTCCGGCGGGATGCCGAACGCCGCCCGCAGGCCGTCGTGGTGCTCGGGCTGGACGCCGAAGAAGCAGGCACCGAGCCCCAGGTCCACCGCCTGCATGAGCATCAAGAGCGCAGCCATGCCCGTGTCGATGTCCCAGTACGGCGCGGGCCAGCGGGCCTCGTCGCGGTTGGTCCAGCCCTTGTCGGGCTCGGCATAGCGCTCGAGGTAGGCGGCCTTGTGCGAGCAGCACACGACAATCAGGGGCGCCCGGCGCATGCTCGGTAGGGCGTCGGGGACGTGCTCCCAGAACCGCTCGCGGTCGCCGGCGTCCTCGAGGGCGAGGAAGCCCCAGCCCTGGCTGAAGCCGGCCGACGGAGCGCGCACGGCGGCGGCGAGGACCCGGTCGGCCGCGCCGGGCGGCAGCGGCCCGTCCAGGTAGTCGCGGACCATCCGGCGCCGGCGAAGGACCTCGGAGAACTCCATCGGCCCATTGTTGCCCCGGAGGCAGGCTCAGATCTCCGGGTGTGCCACGAACGCTGCTGTGACGCGTTGACGGTCAACATGTGGAGCGGCTTGTGGCCCGTTCTCAGGGTGTTGCGGAGATGGCTTCCGGACGCCGGGTGACGATCCGCGTGCCGGGGAGGGCCACGGCCATCTCACTGATGTCGTCGGGGTCAGACGTCACCACCAACGCGACGTCCAGCGGGGCGCAGACTGCCACCACGTGAGCGTTCGCGATGGCGTCACTCGCCCGGCGCGCACTGTGCAGCACGCTGCCTACGAGCTGGGCAAGTCGCTCGTCGGTCGGGATGACCATGACCCGCTGCCCACCCCGGTCGCGCGAGACGGCGACCTGGATCCGGCGAGTCCGGGCTGGCCCTCGGCAGACCTCGGCCAGGGTGACTGCCGCACAGCGAACGTCACCGCCACGAGCGAGGACGCTGCGCAGCAGTTGGCGTAGTGCCGCTCCCTCGGCGGAGTCGATGACGTCGAACGCGGCGGCGTCGAGCACCACCGAGAGTGTCACGCCACCTCAGAGCCAGTCGCCGGCCGGGTCAGGTCGTCGACGAGTCGCTCTATCGATTCGGTCTCCTCGGGGGTGGCCGAGCCATAGGTGGCGTCGAGCTCATCGAGCCAGCGGCCGAGCGCGGCGCGGTGGGCCTCCACGGCGACCGCCTGACGGAGCGCGTCGTTAGCGGTAGAAGACAAGCTCCGGCCGCCGAGCGCCTCCAATGCCTGGACGACATCTTCGTCAAGGCTCAGAGTAACGCGGCGCTTCCTCATAGAATTATCATACCCACGTCGAGGACCGCGCCGCCCACCGCCTTGTCCCGCAAGTGAGTGGCGAACCAGTCGCTCAGCAAGGCCCCGGCCTCGCCGGCGGCGATCCCGGACTCCACGACCAGCTCGTGGTTGAGCCTCGGGTCGACGCAGAGGTTGTAGAGCGAGCCGCAGGCGCCGGCCTTGGGGTCGAAGGCGGCGAACGACACGCGCTCGACCCGGGCGGCGACCAGCGCGCCGGCGCACATCGTGCAGGGCTCCAGCGTGGCGAAGACGCTGCACCCCGTGAGGCGCCACGTGCCGAGGACGGCGGCGGCACGGCGCAGGGCGAGGACCTCGGCGTGGGCGGTCGGGTCACGGGACGCCTCTCGCTCGTTGCCGGCAGCGGCCAGCAGCCGACCATCCCGGGCAACCACTGCCCCGACGGGCACGTCGCCGCGCCGGCCGGCGGCGCGGGCCTCGGTCATGGCGAACGCCATCAGCTCCTTGTCGGTCACGCCGAGACGGTACCGGTACGCTGAGCCGGGATGAGCACCGGAGGCCAGCTCGAGCCAGCGAGGTCCTGGGACCTGGACGTGGCAGCGGCGATGCTGCGGGCGGACACCGCCGACGTCGACAACCTTCTCGACGTCCTCGGCGACAAGCTCGAGCGGATCCTCGGCCGGCGGGTGCAGGTGCAGCGGGAAAGTGGTTTCCGACGATCCAAGCGCGTGGCGAAGATCGTGATCGATGCAGGCGGGAAACGCTTGGAGGCGACGAGAGGCCGGGCGGGGGCGTCTTTCGGCGAAGTGCATGCAGTGCGCGGCATCACCCTCCGCACGACCGAGATCAGCGCCGAGGACTGGCTCGATCGGCTCGTCGAGCTCGTCAAGGCGGAGGCCGGCCGCAGCGGCGACGTCCGGGCGGCCCTCGGGAGGTTGCTGGAATGAGTGACGAGCTCGAGCAGTTGCACGTCCCGCCCGACGCCCTGCGCCGGCTGCAGGAGCTGGAGGGCCGCGGGCAGGCGCGCCCGTTCTTCACGAGCGACCTGTCAGTGAACGAGTTCCTGCTCGTGAAGGAAGCGGGCTTCGACCCCCGCGGCCTCGTCTACGGCAGCTCGATCTACCACATCGGCCTGCAGCGGCGGAACTGGGCGCAGAGCATGGAGCTCGAGCGGCTCACCCAGGCCATGTACACGGCCCGGGAGCTCGCCATGGCCCGCATGGAGGCCGAGGCCGACGTGCTCGGTGCCGACGGCATCGTCGGGGTGCGCCTCGACATCAACTACTACGACTGGGGCAAGCACTCGGCGGAGTTCATCGCCGTCGGCACAGCCGTCTCGTCGCGCGCCACGCCAGGAGCCTGGAAGACCGACGAGGGCAAGCCGTTCACGAGCGACCTCTCCGGTCAGGACTTCTGGACCCTCCTGCAGTCGGGCTACCTGCCGCTCGGACTGGTGCTCGGCACGTGCGTCTACCACGTCGCCCACCGGGGGCCGATGGCGGCGGCGATGCAGTCCATGGCCAACCAGGAGCTCGAGAACTTCACCCAGGGCCTCTACGACGCCCGCGAGCTGGCCATGACGCGCATGCAGGAGGAGGCGCTCCGCCTCGGCGCCGAGGGCATCGTCGGCGTGCACCTCGAGGAGAAGAGCCACTTCTGGGGCAGCCACGTCATCGAGTTCCTCGCCGTCGGCACAGCGGTACGCCCGGCGCCCGGCGCGACCGGGCCCGGCCACCCGGAGCTCATGCTGCCGATGGACACCTGATGCCGGTCACCGAGGGCGCTCCCCTCGCTGGCGCCGGCTGGTCGAGCTCCCTCTCGGTCGCCGAGCACGTCGCCGTCCGGGAGGCGGGCTTCACGCCTCGCGGCCTGGTCATGGGCAGCAGCGTCTACCGGCTGGGGCCCAACTACTCGCCGATGGTGTACGGCCAGTCGATGGGCTACGGCCAGCCGATGGGCTACGGCCAGCCGGGACGGGTGGGAGGGCCGTGGATGGGCGGTGGGGGTGGGGCGTCGATGGGCGGTGGCGCCTGGGGGGGTCGCTTCTCGTTCCCCGGGTGGGTGAAGTACTACACCTGGTCCGACCTCGGAGGGGGCGGGGCGCGGGCCGGGGCGCCCGGCGGCTTGGGCGGGATGGGGGGGCTTGGCGGCTACGGGGGGCTTGGGGGCTACGGGGGGATGGGCGGCTTCGGGCCGGCGGCCGTCGCCTGGGAGCGCATCACCTACGAGCAGGGGGTGGAGGAAGCCGCCCGGTTGGCGCTCGAACGCATGGAGGCGGAGATCCGAGTGCTCGGCGCCCACGGCGCCATCGCCGTGCGGCTCAACTTCCGGTACCTGGAGGGCCTCGTGTCGACCATCGAGTTCACAGCGGTCGGTACCGCCGTGAGCCGTGCGGGCGCCGGCGAGCTGCCCAGGCCGTTTACCTCGCACCTCGACGGCCAGTCGCTGCTCAAGCTCCTGCGGGCGGGCATCGTGCCCGTCACCGCCGCCGTCGGGGCCGGCTCGGTGATGGCCGAGCTCCCCCGCTGGGCCGGGTCGGCGATGGAGCTGCGCCCCTTCGGTGACGCCGTCGAGATGTCCCGGCGCCTCGCCGCCGAACGTCTGCAGCGCGCGGCGCGCACCTCCGGGTGGGCGGTCATCGGCACGCTCGCTGCCGTATCCCTCGCCGGCGAGGGAGAAGGTGAGGTGAGCACGACCGTGCTGACCGGCACCGTGGTGAGGCGCTTCGCCGTCGGCCACTGGGAGCGGCTGCCGCTGCCGGTGATGCGGCTGTCCCGGCCGTGAGCGGCGCAGCGCGCGGGGGGCCGGCGGGTGCAGGGCCCGGCGGTGGCGGGCCGGCGGGTGCGGGACCCGGCGGTGGCGGGCCGGCGGGTGCGGGGCCGGCCGGTCGTCATCCGGCCGACCTCGCCCTGGAGGCCCTGCGCGCCAGCCATGGCGACAGCCGTCCGGCGGTCACGAGCCTGACCGTCGACGAGGCCATCCTGCTCGACCAGATCGGCTACGACCCGGTCGACCTGCTGACCGGTGCCTCGGTGGTGCAGGTCGCCACCTTCGCCGGCTTCGGCGTCGGCTACAGCGACAACGGCGAGCTCGGCCAGCTCAGCGGGGCGCTCGAGGCGTCACGGGAGCGGGCGTTGGACCGCCTCACCGAGTCGGCATCGCACGCCGGGGCCGACGGCGTGGTGGGAGTGGCGCTCGACGTCGGCGACCTCTCCCGCGGTGGGCGCCTCGTGCACCTCGTGGCGACGGGTACCGGTGTGCGCCGGCGAGGGTCGGGGGGCGCCGGGGGCCGGCCGTTCTCGGCGGCACTCACCGGGCAGGAGGTGCACCTCCTCGAGCGGGCCGGCTACCAGCCGCTCGGCATCGTCACCGGGGTGTGCGCGTACCACGTCGGCCACCAGGCCTTTGGCCAGTGGGCCTCGTCGGTCCGCACCAACCAGGAGATGACCGTCTACACCGAAGCGCTCTACGACGCCCGGGAGCTGGCGATGACCCGCCTCCAGGACCGGGCACTTGCCCTAGCGGCCGACGGGGTGGTGGGAGCCCGCATCGACGAGCGCAGCGGGGTGTGGGGGACCCATGTCATCGAGTTCTCGGCCATCGGGACGGCGCTGCGCTCCGTCGGAGGCGAGCACCGGCCGCTCGATCCGAAGCTGGTGATCGACCTCACGTCCCGGTAGGGGCCTCGGGCCGGGGGATCCGGGCCCCGGGGGTCCAGGCCGGGGGGCTCGGGCGGGGAGGGTTCAGGCGAGGCGGGTTCGGGCGGGGCGGAGCATGGTGCGGCGCTGGCCGGCGTCGGCCAGCCAGTCCGTGGCGACATCGGCCTGCATCGGGCGGGCGAGGAAGTAGCCCTGCACGAAGTCGCAGCCGAGCTCCCGCAGCCGCTCCCACGTCGCCCGGTCCTCGACGCCCTCGGCCGTCACGGTCTGGCCCAGGCTGGCGGCCAGCTCGATCGTCGCCGTGACGATCGGCTCGGTGTTGGACGTGAGCATGTTGGTGACGAACGACTTGTCGACCTTGATCTCCGAGACAGGCAGGCAACTGAGGCGCGACAGCGACGAGTACCCCGTCCCGAAGTCGTCGACCGCCACCCGTACACCGAGGGCCGCCACCTCGTTCAGGACCTTCTCGGAGCGTTCGGCGTCGGTCATCACGGAGGACTCGGTGAGCTCGATGACGAGCGTGCCCGGGTCGATGCCGTGGACGTCGAGCAGCCGGCGCAGCCGGGCCACCAGCTCGGTGTCGAGCAGGTTGCGGGCCGACACGTTGACCGCCACATCGAGCTGGAGGCCCATGCGGTCCCACACCTTCTTCTGGAGCATGGCCTTGGAGAGCACGGCCAGGGTGAGAGGTCCGATGCTCCCTGTCTGCTCGGCGAGCGCCACGAACTCGTCCGGCGGGATGAACCCGTACCGCTCGTGGGTCCAGCGCGCCAGCGCCTCCACGCCGACCACCCGCCCCGACACCAGCTCCGCCTTGGGCTGGTACCACAGCTCGATGCCACCGTCGTCGATCGCCGTGCGCAGGTCGCTCGTGAGCCGCAGCCGGCGGGTGGTGTTGGGGTCCCGGGCGGGGTCGTAGCGCTCGACGCCGGTCTTGTCCGCCTTGGCGGCGTACATCGCGACGTCCGCCCGGCGCAGCAGGCTCGCAGCGTCGCCGCCGTCCTCTGGGGCGACGGCCACGCCCACCCCCGCCTGGAGGGAGAACGTCATGGCGTCGGCACGTAGCGGCGTCGCCAACGACTCGCGGGCCCGGCTCGCTATGGCGAAGGCCTCCTCCGCCGAGGCCGGGTCGGGGATGATCACGGCAAACTCGTCACCCCCGATCCGGCAGGCCATGCCGGCGTCGCCGACGGAGCGGGAGATGCGCTCGGCGACCTCCCGGAGGATCTCGTCCCCGGTGTGGTGCCCGAGGGTGTCGTTGATCTCCTTGAAGTTGTCGAGGTCGAACATCGCCACCGCCACCGGCTTCGCCCCGGCGCGATCGAGGGCGGCCTCGAGGCGCCGGTGGAACAGGTTGCGGTTGCCGAGCCCGGTCAGGCTGTCGTGGAGGGCCTCGTAGCTGCGCGCCTTCACCTCGCCGCGCAGGCGGTCGAGCAGCTCGCTGCCCCGGAGGGCCACGCTGCTGTGGGCGGCGAGGGTCTCTAGCAGGCGCTGGTCGGCGGGAGTGAAGGTGGCGGTCTCGCCGAGGCGCTCGGCGGCCAGCAGGACGCCCTCGACATGGGAGGCGCTCCGGACAGGAACGAGTACGGCGTCGCGCCAACCCCGCCTGGCGAGGTCCTCGCCGACCGCCCCGTGGCGCTGGGCCCTCGTCACGAGGAGCGGCTCGCCCGTCTCGAGCACCTGGTGCTCCATCATCCCCGGCTCGATGTCCTCCTGGTGGACCAGGGCGCCGTTGGGGTGCAGCGCCATGCGCTCGAAGCTGTCACCCCGGCGGGTCACCAGCTCGGCGTCCCGGCAGTTGAGCAGCTCCTCGACGCTCCGCAGGGCGGTGGCCACCACGTCGGTGGCCTCGGTCAGGCCGGCGAGGCGGTCCGTGAAGTTGTACAGCAGCTCCAGGGTGTCGTGCTTGACCTCGAGGTCACGCTGCCGGCGCAGCAGGAAGACGGCCCCGAGCACCAGGGCGGCGACGAGGCCGTATCCCCACACGCTCACCTGGATCGCCGAGACGGTCATGATCGACAGGACCGCGTTGGTGGGCACGATGAGGCCGAGGCTGAGCAGCGTCTCCGCCAGTTGCTTGCGGCCGACCCTCCCCCCGCTGAGCGCGATGGCGGCGTGCACCAGCCCGACAGTTACCGCGTCAACGATCAAACAGACGGTGGCCAGCGCCAGCCAGAGGGAGACCGTTGCGACGTCACCCCGGACGGCGATGGCTCCGAAGATCACCTCTCCCAGCGCTGCCACCGTCGAGAGGTTGAGGATGTTGAATGCTGCCTTGACGGGCGCCAGACGGCTCAGCGCCGAGTCGATCGCCGTCGCCGCTACGACGGCGATCAGGACGGCCAGCGGTCGGTCGAGGGCGATGCCGATCGCCACCACGACCGTGTCAGGCCTCACGTCCAAGGTGTTCTCGCGGAACCGCAGCGGCACCTTGAGCCGCAAGGCGGCCAGGAGGGTCAGGGCGAGGACCGGCAGGGGGATGACGTCCGGAGCGCCCGCGTGCCGGCTGACGGCAAGGATCCACAGCGGTACGGCTCCGGCGGCCAGGGCGGCGCAGAGGACCCACGCACCTCGGTCCACCCGGCGGCGTCGGGCGCCTGGGGCGGGTAGCGGGTCAGCGGCCAACGGGCGGGTCCCTTCGTCGCCTAGAGCTCTGCCCTGTATCTCGGCAGCCGGGGGCCGGACTTGAGGCGCCGCCGGCCGGCCGGCGATGCATCCTGTATTTCGCTGTTGCGCGCTTCCAGCCGGTCTACGGGACCGGCCGGCTTCGCACTTCGCAGTTGACTTCCGGTTTTGCGCCTGCCAGACTTCCGGTTGTTCTCTCTTCGGCGCCGGCTCCGGCTGGTGAACCGGGATCTGACCCTCGCCTGAAAGGAGTGTCCGTGCGTAGCGGAGGCTGGAGGTAGTAGCGGTTTGACGCCGCCGTAATCGGCGGTGCCGGTCCCCTCGGGCTGTTGCCCGGTCGGGTAGTGTCCCCGGTCCAGAGCCGGGGAGCGTCTCGGAGTGGGAGGGCGGTAGCCGCCGGTGCGACCTGAACATCGATCGCGTGGGCGCGCCCACGGTGCCCGCCATGCCCGGCGGGGGCTTGGGCGCTCCTTCTGCGCTCTCCTATCGGCCACGGGACTGTCAGCGGTAGGCAACGGGGTGGCGCTGGTCGCCTTCCCGCTCCTTGCCCTGCGGTGGACGCATGATCCGGTGCTGATCGCCGGGGTTGCCGTGGCCGGTCGCCTTCCCGCCCTTGTGGTCGGCCTACCCGCCGGGGTCATTGCCGATCGGGTCTCGCGCCGGGCGCTCGCCGTCGGCGCCGAGTGCGCGAGGTTGGCAGCGTTGCTCGCGTTCTCGCTGCTCGTCGTGGCCCACGCGGCCAGCCTGGTCAGCCTCTACGCAACGGTGCTCGTCATCGGTGCCGGTGACCAGTTCTACCAGGCGGCGGCGTTCGCGAGCCTGCCGACGATCGTGTCGGGCGGCCTGCTCGACCGTGCCAACGGGCGCCTCGAGGGGGTCGACCTCGCCGGCGAGCAATTCCTCGGTCAGGGAGTGGGAGGCCTGCTCCTCACCCTCGGCCGGGCGCTCCCGTTCGTGACAGACGCCGTCTCGTTCCTCGCCTCCGGACTGCTGGTCGCCCGAGCCTTGCCGGCCGGTGCCGTCGAGCCGGCCGGGACGGGGCTGCTCGAAGACCTGAGGACCGGGCTCCGCTGGTTCGTGGGCCACCGGGTCCTGCGCCTGCTGGCGGCGCTCATAGGGTCGTTCTCCTTCTGCGGCTACATGGTCGTGGGCCTCCTCGTCCTGTTCGCCCGGGAGGTGCTCCACGTCTCCGCCACGGGCTACGGGCTCTTGCTGGCGTCGCTGGCCGTGGGGAACGTCGTGGGGTCGCTGCTCGCGTCGAGGGTGGCGTCGCGCTTCGGTGCGATCCCGATCGTTCTCTTGGTCGGTGGGGTCGCCGGAGCCTCCTACGCCATCGTCGGCTGGCAGCGCTCGATGTGGGCGACGGTCGTCTTCCTCCTCGCCGAGAACGTAGCGATCCCCATCGCCAACGTCGCGTCCCTGTCCCTGCGGCAGCGGGTCATCCCGGGCAAGCTCCTCGGACGGGTCGGGATGACCTTCAGGATGGTCATCTTCGGCCTGATGCCCCTCGGCGCCCTGGCGGGCGGGATCCTCGCTCACTTCATGACCGTCAGCGACGTCTTCGTCCTCGCCGGCCTCGCGCAGCTGCTGGCGCTGGCGGCGATCGGTCCCCTTCTCAGGCGTGCCGGAGCCGCCTCGGGCACCTCGAAGCCGGCGGTGACCGAGCTGACCGACGCCGGCCGCCCTACCGCTGACCAGGTCGCTGTGCCGGCCGGGTCGGGCATGGCTGCCCCGACCCGCCCGTCTACGCCTTGACGGGCCAAGATGCCGGCGTGCTTCGCTCAGCTCGAGCATGTTGCGCGAATGGAGCTGCTGTCCGCCAGCCGCTGTGTTCGAGGTGGTCCAGTCGCGGGGGGCGCAGCGCTGCTCGACGAGGCAGGACAGCGCGAGGGTTGCGACCTGTTGCCTGTGGCTTCCCCACCCGCAGCTTCCCACCTGCGACCTCGAGCGCCACGGGGTGGGCCACCTGAGCGGACGACCGGGCAGGTTGGCGCGCAGCCGATCGGGCGACAAGGATACGGCGAGTGCTGGCGGTGGAGCTGGTCCGGCGAGGTGCTGCCAGGTTTGGCGGGCGCCCGGCTGTACGGTTCGGGGACCGGACCCTGACCTTCACCGAGGTGGATGCCGCGTCCAACCGGATGGCCAACGTCCTCGTCGGCCTCGGTGCGCAGCGCGGCGAGCGGATCGGGCTCCTCGTCGACAACGGGCTGTGGTCGGTACCGATCGACTTCGCCTGCGTCAAGGCGGGGGTGGCCCGGGTCCCGCTCAACGCTCGGCTGTCGCTCGATGAGCAGGCACGCATGCTGGGCGCGACCGAAGCCCGGATTCTCGTCCACAGTGCCGAGCTGGCCGAGCGTGCCGGCGAGCTGGCTGACCGTGTCGACGGGCTGGGGCTGGTCGGGGTGGGCGCCGGCGCGTCGGCGGCCGTCGACTCGCTCGACCTGCTGAGCGAGACGGAGCGCGCGTCGTCCCGAGATCCCCGGGTGCCGGTGACGGCGGCCGACCCGCTGCTGGTGCTGTACACCTCGGGGACCACCGGGACCTTGAAAGCGGTCGAGCACACCCAGGGCAGCTTCGCGGCGATCACGGCGAACATCCTGGCCAACCTCGTCTCACCTGGGCGCGACTCGGTCATGTTGCATGCGGCCTCCCTGGTCCACGCCAGCGGGACGTTCGTGCTGCCCTACTGGGTGCGCGGCGGGTGTGCTGCCGTGCTGGCCGGCTTCGACCCGGGGAGCTACCTCGACCAGGCCGCCCGCTACCGCGTCACCGAGATGAACCTCGTGCCGACCATGCTCGGCATGCTGGTCGAGTCCGGCACGGCCGAGCACGCCGACGTCTCGACCCTCCGCAGTGTCATCTACGGGGCCAGCCCGATGCCGCGCCCGCTGGTGGAGCAGGTGCTCGACTCATGGGGCCCGAAGCTCGTCCAGTACTACGGGCAGAGCGAGGCACCGCTTTGCATCACGGTGCTCGACCAGGCGGACCACCTCGACCCCACCCTGCTCGGCACCGCCGGGCATCCCGCCGTCGACGCCGAGGTGATCGTGGCGAGCGAGGACGGCACCCCGCTGCCCCCGGACGAGGTCGGCGAGCTGCGAGTGCGGGCACCGTTCCAGATGCGAGCCTACGCCGACGCCCCTGATCTGACCGCCGAGACGGTGACCGCCGATGGCTGGTTGCGTACCCGAGACCTCGGCCGCTTCGACCATCGCGGCTACATCACACTTGTCGACCGCACCTCGGACATGATCATCACGGGTGGCTACAACGTCTATCCCGGCGAGGTCGAGGAGGTGCTGCTCACCCATCCAGCGGTCTCCGGGGCCGCCGTGGTCGGTGCCCCGGACGACACCTGGGTCGAGTCGGTCACCGCGTTCGTCACGCTGCGCTCGGGTGCGCGTGTCACCGAGACCGAGCTACGCAGCCTCGTCCGCAGCCGGCTGGCCGGCTACAAGGTGCCCAAGCATGTGCACTTCGTCGACGCCCTCCCGCTGTCGGCTGTTGGCAAGGTGTTGCGCCGGGCCCTGCGGGACCCGCTTTGGGAAGGCCGGCGATGACCGGCGCCGTCCGGGTGGAACGCTCCGGAGCGGTGACCACCGTCGTGCTCTGCCGGCCGGAACGGCGCAACGCCGTCGACGGTGCAACGGCGGCGGCCCTGGCCGAGGCCTTCCGCGCCTTCGATGCCGACGGCGGCGCCGCGGTGGCGGTCCTGCACGGCGAGGGCGGCGTGTTCTGCGCCGGCGCCGACCTCACCGCCATCGGGACCGAGCGGGCCAACCGCGTGCAACCGAACGGCGACGGACCGATGGGGGTGAGCCGGATGCGGCTGTCCAAGCCGGTCATCGCCGCCGTCTCGGGCCATGCGGTCGCCGGCGGGCTCGAGCTGGCTCTGTGGTGCGACTTGCGGGTGGTCGACGAGACCGCCGTATTCGGTGTGTTCTGCCGGCGTTTCGGTGTGCCCCTCGTCGACGGCGGCACGGTGCGCCTGCCACGGCTGATCGGCCGGTCCCGGGCGATGGATCTGGTGCTCACCGGCCGGCCCGTCGACGCCCACGAAGCACTGGCCTTCGGGCTGGCGAACCGGGTTGTGCCAGCCGGGCAGGCACTGGCGGCGGCGCAGCAGCTCGCCGGGCAGCTTGCTTGCTTCCCGCAGGTGTGCCTGCGCAGTGACCGGGCGTCACTTCTCGCCGCCGAGGGGCTCGACGAGCCGGCCGCGCTGATGTCGGAGTACGGCTACGGTCAACTGCCCATGGCCGGCGAGACCGAGGCGGGTGCGGCGCGCTTCGTGGCCGGAGCAGGCCGGCACGGCTCGTTCGGCGATGTCACGCCTGACTGAACGGGTCAGCAGTCGGGCTTCACCGCGGGAGGTTCGCTCGGGTCAGAAGACCACATCCCGCCCACGGCGTGACACAGGATGAAGTCGAGCGGGAGAGGCGCACCCTGACCCCCACGTGTGCCG
This sequence comes from Acidimicrobiaceae bacterium, assembly GCA_027320105.1. GTDB lineage: Bacteria > Actinomycetota > Acidimicrobiia > Acidimicrobiales > Palsa-688 > JAKAQB01. The sequence continues at coordinate 24,757 of DAHVMA010000104.1, forward strand.
ATCTGTGAGTGAAAACTACACAGCCTGTGTACTTTTCACTCACAGTTGACGCTCCCTCGCCCGGAATGCCCATGAGGTCGTTGACGACTTGGGCCGTTGACGACCGGATGTACCGCATGGGACCGGATGGGGCCGGATGGGACCGGATGGGACCGGATGATCGTGCAGTGCCGCGAATCGGGCAGCGTAGCGACGTCCGGCCAACGCCGGCCGGAACTGACGTGCCCGGCCGGCACTGGCCCACCGGAGGAGGAGGCTCGGCACCACAGTGGCGCAGGCGCCGAGGCGGGCGCAGGCGCCGAGGCGGGTCTAGGCGCCGAGGCGGGCGCAGGCGAAGCGGCAGGTCCAGGCGCAGGGGCAGGCGCAGGGGAACGCCCCAACCCGCCCGCCTACGGCTTGACGGACCGCCGCCCCCGCCGGCGGTGCACCACCACCCTGGTGAACATCACACCGCTTACGGGCGGCGTGAGCGGCTGGGCCTGCGTCGCCACGCTCTCGGCGGTGGCGACCCGCACGGCGAGCCGGCGCCCCACCGGCAGGGACGGGGGGATGACCACCTGGATGACGTTGGTGTCGGTGACGCCGGTGTTGGGGTCGAACCCGTTGGCGAACAGTCCCGCCGGCAGGTGGATCGCCCCCAACACGACCTCCTCGGGCAACGCCAGGTTGCTGCCCGTGAGCGTCACGATCGTCCCCGCCGGCCCGCGCCGGGGAGAGATGGAGGTCACCGACGGCTTGCCTGGGGGGTAGAACGCAAACGCCGGCCCGCCGCCGATCCCGAGCTGCACCACGCACAACCCCGGCACGCAGGACTCCCGGTCGCCGCCGCAGCCCGAGACCGTGCACACGTCGACGTGGTCCAACCCTGCCAGCTGCGGGGTCGTGACAACGGTCAGCCGCGTGGTCGGGGCGCTCGGGTCGAGCCTGACGCCGTAGTCCGTGCCCGTCGTGGGGGCCGTGCTGCTGGCGAAGGCCACGAACGGTCCGTCCTCCAACGCCCTACCCGTCACGGTGAGCGTCGTCCCCCCGGAATCGGGGCCGAGGAGCTTGCCGCTCCGGGTGGTGACGGAGCGCAGCGTGGGGACCGGGGCGTAGGTGACCGGCACGCCGGCGCTCGGCTCCATCCAGGAGCGGAGGTTGCCCTGGTTGGGGCTGGCGAGGGTCTGGGCGGCCAGCTCGTCGTCGACCTGCCCGGCCCTGAGCGGGATGCTCGGCAGGGCCAGCTCCACCTGGGTGGGGGTGTCGGAGACGATCTGGGCGTCGACGACGGCGGCCGTCCCGGGCCGTCCCACGTCGAACCACTGCAATCCGAGGGTCCCGAGGCCGGTGCCGCTGACCTGGACGAGGTTGGAGGCCTGCTCGAGGAACGAGAAGCCCTCCTGGCTGGCGTAGCGCTGACCTGGGCTGAGGAAGGTGAAGCCGGTGACGGCGGGGGTGGGGAGGTAGTCGAACTCGGTGGGCGCCGCTGCCGTCTCGGTGCCGGCCGGCGCCGGGCTGCCGGGCGGGGGCAGGGGGCCCGAGAGCTCGGGGAGGATCGTTGACTCGCTGCTCGGGCCGTAGCCGTTGGACACCTGGACCTGCGCCTGGCACACGTCGGTGCTCGGGTCGGTGTGAGTGGCGCACGCGGTCGCCGGCGCGAACGGCGGGACGACCGCTGAGAGCTCGGTGTCGGTGGCGGACAGGACGGTCGCGGCGACCCCGCCGATCGTGACCGCCGGCACCTGGCCGAGGGCGGTGAAGCCGCTCCCGTACACGTGCACGACGGTGCCGCCCGCCTCGTTGCCGCCCGACGGCGAGACGGCGGCGACGACGGGAACCGAGGCCCCGTTGCC
>DAHVMA010000001.1:0-26005 GCA_027320105.1 Acidimicrobiaceae bacterium
GGTCGTTGACGACGGTTTCGACGCGAAGGGCTCTCCCTTCCTTGAGGTATTGCTTGACCCGGGAGTGCTTGTAGCTGAAGTCCATGCGGACCTCGGTCCCAGTGCCAAAGACCCGCCGGCGATAGATGTGCTTGGTCGGGCGGCGGAGAGGTCATGAGAAGACCATGGCGACCTCGCCGGGACGCCCGATGCCCACGTTGTCCTGGACGAGGGCCTCGAAGAAGGCCCGCGCGCGGCGAGGGTCGTCGAAGACGAGGGTGGTGGAGGTCTCGACCTGGCGCATGGACAGTTCCCACCAAAAGCCGGCCTTGCGGTCGGCGGTCGTGAGCGGCGTGGGGATGACCCTCATCCAGCGCTCGAAGAAGGCCTGGATGTGGTCCGGGCCGAGCCGGTCGGCGATGGCTTGCAGGCGGGAGGGCTCGTCGCAGGCGGCGAAGCCGTTCGCGAGCGCGAAGTAGCGGAGCCCGTCACGATCGGCCTGGCGCTTCAGCCATTCGTGGCCGTTCACGTAGCCCGTGGCCAAGGGCCGTTTGCCGTCGGCCATGAGCTTGCGGGTGGTGTTGTCGATGCACGAGATGTGGTCGGCGTCGAACGCGTGCCGGAAGCCCAGGACCAGGCGGTGACGGCCACGCCGAGCCCGATGCCGAGGCCCCTGGTGCCGCCGTAGCCGCGGTAGTCGATGTGCTGGGGCAGGACCACGGCAAGGTAGATGAGCCATCCGAGTGCGTTGACGGCCAGGATGGACACGAACATGAGGGTCAGTCGGCCCCAATCCCCGCCCGACAACGTCCCACGGAGCCGGCCGAGGGGTGCATGTGGCGCCGGGCTCTGACCGGCTGCGTCCGCTCGGTGGGTCATCCCGGCGGTGTCTCGCGTGCTCCGGGAGCGACGTCGACGACTGGTCCGACCACGATGACGGCGGGAGCGCCGAGGTCGACGTCGGGGAGCCCGGCGAGCGTGGTGCGGACCATGCGCTGCGCCGGGGTGGTGCCGTCTTGGATGACGGCGACCGGGGTGTCCGCGGCACGGCCGGCGCCGACGAGGGCAGCGGCGACGGCCGCGCGCGAGGCCATCCCCATGAGGATGACGAGGGTCCCTCCGGTACGGGCCAGCGCCTCCCAGTTGGGTTCGTGCCCAGGCTTGGGGGCCCTGCCCCGATCGAGGGTGTGGCCGGTGACGATCGTGACGGACGAGGCGAGGCCCCGATGGGTCACCGGGATGCCGGCTGCGCCGACCACGCCGAGCGCCGAGGTCACTCCGGGGACGATCTGCCAGGGAATCCCGGCCTCCTCGAGGATCTCGATCTCCTCGCCGCCGCGCCCGAACACGAAGGGGTCCCCGCCCTTGAGCCGGACGACGGTGGCGGAGCTACGGCCGTGCTCGACGAGCAGGCGGCCGATCTCGTGCTGTCGGCGATCGGCGCCGGGAGTGTCGGTGCCTGGCCGCTTTCCGACGTCAATGCACAGCGCGTCAGCGCGAACGAGAGTCAGGATGTCGGGTGTGACCAGTCGGTCGTAGAGGACGACGTCGGCGCTGCGCAACAACTCTGCTCCCCTGAGGGTGAGCAGGCCGGGGTCACCGGGTCCGGCGCCGACCAGGTACACGGTCATGGCGCCGCGCCCCTCGTGTCGGCGTCGGGCGTACCTGCCCGAGGTTCGCCATGGGTCCCGCAGTGGCGCCGCAGGGCGCGTTCGAGTTGCCCGAACTGGTCAGGCCGGGGGACGGCGATGCGGACGGTGCCGCCGAGACCGAAGCTGGCACAGTCCCGCACGACGATCCCCTCGGTCAAGAGCTTCGCCCGCAGCGGTCCAGACCTGTCGACGAGGACCCATGGGCCGTGGCCGGCGCGCACGGCGAGCCCGTGGGAACGCAGAAGATCGGCCAACTGCTCTCGAAGCGCGGCGGTCTGGCTCGACCACGTGGGCAGGTCGACGGGGCGCAGCAGATCCGCAAGGGCGTCCGCCGCCGGCCCGTTGACGGACCATTCGGGCTGGCGCCGGCGGATCCGCCACATCAGGACCTCGTCTGCGCAGAGCACGTAGCCGAGGCGCAGTCCCGGGCAGGCGAGGAGCTTCGTCAGCGACCCGACCACGACGGATCCCTGCCGGTGGTCGCCGCGGGTCCACGTGCCGGTGGCGAGGGGCCAGAAGGCCTCGTCCCACACCCCGGCCACCGCACCCGCAGGGGCGAGCATCCCCAGCGGATTGTTGGGGTTGGACCTCCACAGCGGCCCACCGGAGCGGGGGTACAGGGAGAAGTCGGGCTCCTCGACCGTCCCGCCGAGCACCGCTCCGGTCAGCGCGATGGCCTCTGCCCCGCCGTTGGTGAGGAGGAGGTGCTCGGGCTGCACGGCCATGGCCTCGGCGAGGGCGGCGGTGGCCCGCTCGGGGTCGGGGTAGCGGCCGACGGCCCCGATGTGGCGCTGCACGGTTGCCGTGGGGTCGGGCGCCACGGGGCACAGGCTGGCCGACAGGTCGAGCACGGATGCCGGGTCGAGCCCAAGCGCTTCGGCGAGGCGCGCGCCGTTGCCGCCGTGAGCTCGCCGATCGGGCGATGCGCTCGTCAACGGGCACCTCGAGGGGGGCGGTTGGTCCTCGCGTCACGCCACAGCTCGCAGAAGAACGGGCACACCAGGCCGGCGGCAGCGACGGCGGTGACCCGACGGGACAGCAGCCGGGCGCGGACGATGTCTCCTGGCGCGGCGGCACGTCCCTCGCCGAGCTCCACCCGCTGTTCGACCACCTCGCCGTAACGGTTGGTGCCGCCGAGGCGGAGACCGAGCGCGGCGGCGAACGCCGCTTCGATCACCCCAGCGTTGGGCGAGGGATGACCGGGGGCCTGTCGGCGCACTGCCCTTCCGATGCCCGGGGCGTTGCCCGGCGAGCACAGCGCGACGATCACCGCCGCGACCCGTGCCGGCACGAAGTTGGCGACGTCGTCGGCGCGCGCCGACGCCCAGCCGAAGCGGCGGTAGCGGTCGTTTCGGTAGCCGACCATGGCGTCGAGCGTGTTCACGGCGCGGTAGGCCGCTGCCGCCACCGGTCCTCCCACTGCTGCCCACAAGAGCGGCGCGACGATGGCGTCCACCGTGTTCTCGGCCACCGACTCGACCACTGCCCGGGCGATCTCCGCCTCGTCGAGGCCGGCCGGGTCGCGCCCGACGAGTGCCGGGAGCAGCCGCCGTGCCTCTGCGATCCGCCCCGCGGTGAGCGCCTCGCCGACCTCGGCGGCGCGACGGTCGAGGCTGCGAGCGCCGAGCGTCGCCGCCACCACCGCGACGGACAAGGCACCGTCGGCGGCGGCCCCGCCCGTCCGTCGGGCCCCGGCCCAAAGCAGCGCGACCGGAACAGCAGCGGCGGCGACCCCCACCCCCAGGTGGCGAACCCCGCTCAGCTGGTGGTCGCTCCACCCCCGTTGCTCGCGTCGGGTCATGGCCCGGCCGAACCACGCCACTGGGTGCAGCCGGTCTGGCGGGTCTCCGACGAGGTGGTCCGCCGCCACGGCCGCAGCAGCCGACGCGGCCCGTAGCCGCCAGCCGGTCACCAGCGGACCCCAGCGACGAGCAGTGCTGCCGTCTCGGACACGACCACGGCCGCTCCGAGGACGTCACCGGTGAAACCTCCCAGACGTCGGCGGGCGACCCAGAGAATGGCTGCCACCGCCACCACCGCTGCTCCGACGCCCGCGGCTGCAGGAGCCCCCCCAGCCCAGATGGCGAGCGACGCGCCTGCCGCTGCCCCGGCCGACGCAGCCAGCGCGGAGCCGGCGACCCCTCCTCCGAGGAACGCCGTCGCCAGACCTCCCGCCGGTCTGGCGTAGGGGAGCACGACCATGGCCGCCACCATGAGTGAGCGCGACACGCACCAGACGCCGACCACCAGCGCGATGTCGGGGCGCAGGGCGCCGAAGGCCGCGAAGCGCAGGAGGAGCACGGCCACCGTCGCCGCCAACCCGAAGGCACCGACGTCGGGCTCCGACATGACTTGGAGCCTGCGTTCCCGGCTCAGGTGGGGCAGGAGGCCGTCGGCACTGTCGGCGAGCCCGTCGACGTGCAGCATCCCGGTCAGGACCAGGTCGGTGACGACGGCCAGCGCGGCGGGCACCAGCGGCCCGTGCCACCCCTTGGAGGCTGCCCACCAGACGAGCCCCACGATGGCGCCGGCTGCCGCCCCGACGAGGGGGAACCAGCGCAAGGTCGCCTGGTTGGGTGCCCGGGCGGGCCCGAAGCGGGTGAGGAACCCGAGGGCGGCGAGCACTACAGCTCCAGCGCGCGGCCGGCCACGACGAGGAGCACGCGCTCGGCCATGGCCGCCACCGTCTGGTTGAGGTGCCCGAGGGCGTCAACGAACGCTCTCCCGACGGCGGTGGCGGGGTGCACGGCCAACCCGACCTCCTCGGAGACGAGCACGGTGCTCCCCGAGCGCACCTTCAGGGCGTGGACCAGGGCCTGTGCGTCGACGTCGAGATCCGATGCCGACGCCACCCAGGTGCCGAGGCTGTCCACCAGCACGCTCCCGTCCAGGTGCGCCAGGACTGCGGGCAGCTCGGCGCTCGAGGCCAGCTCGACGGTGCGCCATGTCGTCGGCCGGCGAGCCTGGTGCGCGGCGACCCGGCGGGCCATCTCTTCGTCGGTGACCGACGCCGTCGCCACGTAGGTCACGGTCCCACCGCCCCTCGAGGCGAGGTCCGCGGCGAGCCGCTCGGCGACCGTCGACTTGCCCGAGCGGGTGCCGCCGAGCACCAGGGTGACCCTTGGGTCGGGGTGGGTGCTCATCAGGCCTCCGCTCCCGGCGCCAGCACCCGAGCCCGGATGGTGTCGGCGAGCGCCGCTCCCCCCGCCGGCCGCTCGATGTCCTCGAGCAGCACGTAGTCGGCGGACAGGGTCGCCGCCAGCGACCGGGCCAGACCGAGGCGGGTTGGTCCCGTCTCGGCGTCGACGACGAGGCATGCCACTCCGGTCGCCGCCAGCTCGGCCGCGATCGCGTCGGCCGAGGCGAGCGGGTCGGCACCACCTGCGGTGGCTCGTCCGTCGGTGACGAGCACGACCGCCGGTCGGGGCCCGCCAGGTCGCCGTGCCGCCCGCACCAGCGACGTGACCTCCTGCAGGCCGGCGGCCAGCGGCGTCCTACCGCCGGTTTGCAGCTCTGCCAGGCGAGCCCGCGCCACCTCGACCGACCCGGTCGGACGCAGGACGACCTCGGCCGACTCGCCCCTGAAGGCCACCATCGCCACCCGGTCACGGCGCCGGTAGACGTCGGCGAGGAGCGACATGACGGCGGCGCGGGCGGCTTCGAGCCGCCTGCGCCCGGCGATCGAGCCCGAGGTGTCGACGGCGACGATGACCAGCGTCGCCTGGGGCTCGGCCGTCACGGTGGCCTGAAGATCCTCTTTCGCTAGACGCTCGCCAGGTCCACGTTCCTCACCGGCGGTCCGGGTGGCGTAGGACAGCGCCGTAGCGACCGGGTCGACGCGCTGGCGGGGGTCGCTGAGCGGCACGTGGCCGATGCGGCGGCCTCGGGCACCACCGGCGACCGTCGTGCCGTTTCCGGCTGCCCCCTGGTCCCTCGTCACGGCGCGGGGAGGGCGCGGGAGCCTCAGCTGTCCTGCGTCGACCTGGACGTCGGGTGGGCCAGCCGGGCCGGGGGCCGGCGCGTGCTGGTCGCCCGGCTGGCCCTTGCCGTCCGATGCTCCTGCGCCGTCGGGTCTTGCACCATCTGCGTCCGGTGGTGCACCATCGGGCAGTCCCGGGCCCTGCTGCGGCGCGGTGTCACGCTGCGCGCCTTGCTCTGTCGGCGAAGCGTCGACTGCCTCTTCGGCACCGAGCACCTGGTCGAGCGCCGAGGCGAGCTCGTCGGATGCGATGCCGGGCGCCTCGAACGGGTCGCGTCGGCGGCGATGCCCGAGGACGAGCGGAGCCACCCGGCGCAGGTGCGCGACGCTGGCGCGGCGCTCGCCGTCGAGCCCGGCCAAGGCGCCGGCGGCGCGGCACAACGCGAGATCGGCTCGCAGGCCCTGAGCACCGACCGCCACCGCCAGCTCGGCCGCGGCCACGACGACGGCGTCGTCGCACGGCACCGGCTGGGCGGACGTCAAGGAGCGGCGGACCTGCTCGTCGGGTGACGGGTCGGGGGACCCCGCGGCGTCGAAGGCGAGCTGGCGGCGCACGATCTCGGCCCGCAGGGCGGGGTCCTGTGGTGCCCTGACCTCGACGGCCAGGCCGAAGCGGTCGAGCAGTTGGGGGCGCAGCTCCCCCTCCTCGGGGTTCATCGACCCGACCAGCACGAACCGTGCGGGGTGTGTCTCGGAGAACCCGTCGCGTTCGACGCGGTTCATGCCCGATACGGCCACGTCGAGCAGGACGTCCACCAGATGGTCCGGTAGGAGGTTCACCTCGTCCACGTAGAGGACCCCCCCGTGGGCCGCGGCGAGCAGCCCCGGACGGAAGGCGTGCGCTCGGGAGTCAACGAGCGCGGCCACGTCGAGCGCACCGATCACCCGGTCCTCGGCGGCACCGAGGGGGAGCTCGACGAACGGTGCACCGGGGGGCAGCAGGTCTGCCAACCCCCGGGGGAGGGTCGTCTTGGCCGAGCCCTTGTCCCCTCGCAGCAGCACCCCCCCGAGACGCGGCTCGACGGCCGCCAAGAGCAGCGCCAGCTTGGCGTCGTCCTGGCCGACGACGGACGAGAACGGGAGGTGCGAGGTCATCGAGACTCCTCCCACCCGTCGGCCTCGAGGAGCGCCCTCCGCAACATGTCGGCGGTCTCGTCGTCGGGCTTCCACCGGCCTCGCTCCTCGGCCTCGAGGAGCCGTTCGACGATGGACCTGAGCGCCCAGGGGTTGGACTGTTCGAAGAATGCCCGGTTCTCGGTGTCTGCGACGTAGGTCTGGGCCACGCGGTCGTACATCCATGGCTGTGCGACATGGGCCGTGACGTCGTAGCCGAACAGGTAGTCGACGGTGGCGGCCATCTCGAACGCACCCTTGTAGCCGTGCCGGCGCATGGCCTGCAGCCACTTGGGGTTGATCACCCGGGTCCGCACCACCCTGGCGGCCTCCTCAGCCAGCGAGCGGACGAGCGGCCGAGCCGGGTTGGCCGAGTCGCCGAACCACGCCTTGGGGTCGCGGCCGGTGAGGGAGCGGATGGTGGCGACCATGCCGCCGTGCTCCTGCAGGTAGTCGTCGGAGTCGAAGATGTCGTGCTCGCGGTTGTCCTGGTTCTTGAGGGCGACGTCGATGGCCGCGAACCGCCGCCGCATGGCCTCGACGGCGGGCCGCCCGAACCCGCTCCTGGTGTACGACCAGCCCGACCAGGCGACGTACACCGCGGCGAGGTCGTCGTCGGACCGCCAGTCGCGGCCCTCGAGCAGCGACAGGATGCCGACGCCGTAGGCACCCGGGGCGGGTCCGTAGACCCTGGGGTCCTCGGCGCCATGTGCCCGGACGAAGTTGTGCGCGGCGGGTTCGTCGAGCCCGGCGACCAGCTCAACAGCTTCGTCGAGGAGGTCGACCAGCGCCGGGAAGGCGTCGCGGAAGAACCCCGAGATTCGAAGGGTGACGTCGACGCGGGGTCGTCCCAGCTCCGCCATCGGGATCGGCTCGAGGCCGACGACGCGCCGCGACCGCTCCTCCCAGACCGGGCGCACGCCGAGGAGCGCCAGGGCCTCGGCCACGTCGTCTCCCTGGGTGCGCATGGCGGCGGTGCCCCACAAGACGAGGCCGACGGTCTGGGGATAGCAGCCCTCCTCGTCGAGGTGGCGGGCGAGGACGGCGTCGGCCAACTTTTTCCCGACCTCGAAGGCGAGCTCCGTCGGCAGCGCCTTCGGGTCGACGGAGTAGAAGTTCCGGCCGGTGGGCAGGACGTAGGCGCAGCCGCGGGTGAGGGCGCCGCTCGGGCCGGCCGGCACGTAGCGGCCGTCGAGACCGGCCAGCAGATTGGCGACCTCGTCGCCGGCGCGGCGCAGGTTGGGGACCAGCCACTCGCAGATCCATGCCATCGTCGGCGAGGCGCCGGAGGGCGCCACCCAGCCCTCGGACGCGGCCGCGACGACAAGGGAACGGCACGCCTCCTCGATCCGATCGAGATGGAGCGGGTCGTCACCGTCGAGCCCGAGGCCCGACGCGACCTGCTGGCGCAGCGACGCGACACGTCCCTGGGGCAGGCGGGTGATGGCCAGCACCAGGTCGACGAGGGCGTCGTCGGCCGGCACCGAACCGAGGACGTGGAGCCCGCCACGGATCTGCGCGTCCTTCAAGGTGCACAGGTAGCCGTCGACGGCGAGGACGACGTCGTCGAACCCGTCGTCCAACGACACCGCCGACAGGCCGAGGTCCTCGTCGATGCTGGCTTCGCGCAACAGCGCCCAGATCCGCTCGCGCAAAGCGGGGAGCTTGGTCGGGTCGAGCGACTGCAGCTGGGCGTACTCGTCGAAGAGCTGTTCGAGCCGGGCGAGGTCGTCGTAGGTGTCGGCTCTGGTCATCGGCGGGAGCAGGTGGTCGACGACGACCGCGTGGCTGCGGCGCTTGGCCTGGGTGCCCTCGCCGGGGTCATTGACCACGAAGGGGTAGAACAGCGGCACGTCACCGAGCGCGGCGTCGGGCCAGCACCCGGCCGACAGGCCGACGGCTTTGCCGGGCAGCCACTCGAGGGTGCCGTGCTTGCCCAGGTGGACGACGGCGTCGGCACCCCACACCTCATCCAGCCAGCGGTAGAAGGCGAGGTAGTGGTGGGCGGGGGGCAGCGACGGCGAGTGGTAGACGGCCACCGGGTCGTCGCCGTAGCCCCGGGGAGGTTGGATGGCAATGACCACGTTGCCGAGCTCCATGCCGCTGAACACGAGCTGGCCGTCGTGGACCCGGTGCCGGCCCGGGGGTGGGCCCCACACCGACTCGAGCTCCTCCCTGGCCGCGTCGGGCAGCGTGGCGAACCACCCGGCGTAGTCTCCGGCCGGCAGGCGACCGACGGCGATGGCGAGCTGCTCATCGGTGAGGTCGTCGGCGTCGTAGGTCAAGCCGTCGGCCAGCGCGGCCATCAAGGTGTCGCCGTCTTCGGGCCGGGCCGTCACCCGGTACCCGGCGGCCGCCAGCGCGTCGAGGATCACGAGCGCCGAGGCGGGGGTGTCCAGGCCGACCGCGTTGCCCAGCCGGCTCCGCCTCGTCGGGTAGGCGGACAGGACGATGGCCACCCGGCGCTCGGCGGGTGGCTTGGCGTGCAGGCCGGCCAGGCGCACGGCGAGACGCGCGACGCGCGCCGCGCGGTCGGGGATGCTGCGGTATGCCCGGACGCTGGTGCCGAGCTGGTCGCCGTCGTCGACGACCTCGCTGAAGGCGAAGGCGGGGGCGATGATGCGCCCGTCGAGCTCGGGGATGGCCACTCCCGAGGTGACGTCGTAGGGGCCGAGCCCCGCGTCGGACGCCGCCCACTCCTCGCTCGAACGTCCGGCGGAGGGGGCCTGGACGACCGGGATGTCCAGCTCCGCCAGCTCCGAGACGTCCCAGCCTTCGCCGTCGAGCCCCCCACGGGCACCGGTCGTACCGGCGGCGGCGGCCGCGCCGCCGGCGGCGAGGACCGTCGTGATGAGGGCTCGGGCCCCCTGGCGGGCGAGGAGCTCGACGATCGGCCTGGCGGCCCGGTCGCGCAGGGTGTAGCACCACAGCGCCAGTGGTCGCCCGCCCGCTGCGCTGACCGCGGCGCACAGATCGTCGACGAATTGCGTGTTGCCGGCGACGAGATGGGCCCGGTAGAAGACGATGCCGACCACCGGACCCGTTCCCGCCAGGTCCGGTTCGCGCCAGACACCGTGCTCGGCGATGGGGCTCGGCGCCTCGAAGCCCCACCCGTCGAAGCAGACGGTGTCGGCCACGAAGCGCAGCAGGTTCTCGAGGTTGGCCGGACCTCCGTGCACCAGGTAGGCGAACGCCTCGGTGACCGTGGCGCTCGGCACGGTCGACGCGGCGGTCAACTCGGCGTCGGGGACCGCCTCGCCGGCGAAGGCCAGCAGCGCCACCCCCCGCTCGGCGCACTCGGCACGCAGACGGTCGAAGCCTTCGGGCCAGGCCCGGCGGCCGCCGAGGAGGCGAACCAGCACGCAGCGGGCATCGTGGAGGTCGCCGATCGGGTCCGGTGCCCAGGTCGTGGCGGCGGTGACCGCCGGGAAGCCGACCGGGAGGCTCTCGACAGCGGTGCGAAGCGCCAGCAGGTCGGTGTCGGTCGAGACGATGACGTGGATCCGACCTGGCTTCGCCTCGGCCGGCGCGCTCATGACCGACCCTGCCGCCGGAGGCTGCAGCCCTCGCAGGTGCGCCCCCCCGACGTGCGGTACCACAGGCAACAGGCGGACCGCTGCCAACCCCAGTCGCCGCTGTCGGCGTCGAACCATCCGGTGCCCTCGAGCCACGGCACGTGCTCGAGAAGCTCGGCGGCGCGGCGTCGGATCGCCGCCTGCTCTGCGGCGTCGCCGCGGTCGCGGGCTGAGCCCTCGACGGCGCGGAAGGCGGCAGCGCACGAGGCGGCGATATTGGCCCAGACCAGCCGTTCTCCGACACGATGGTGTGCCCGCACGGTCGAGACGAACGGGACGAGATGGGAGCTGAACGCGGCCTCGACCAGCGACCGGACGTCGCCCGCTTCCCCCAGCGCCTCGGCCCGGAAGCACAGCGCTCTCGCCCGCCCCCCGGCGAGGCGAACCGAGGTGGCGGCGGCGGCCGGTGACGGCCAGGGCAGGCCGACGGCGAAGGCCGCCAGGCTGACCGCGACGACCCGGTGCGCGTAGGACTGGACCAGCAGCGACGCTGCCACCTGGCGGTCGCCGGCACCGGCGCCGGCGATGGCTACCTCCAGGTCGGCCGCGGTGACGGCGTCACAGGGGCGCCAGCCCTCTTCTGCCACCGGTGGCTCGCCCACCGACGCGCGCAGGTGGTCCACCCGCGCCCCGACGGCCGCCAGCACGTCTTCGACGTGGACGGTCACCTCGCAGCTCCTTCGGCGAGGATCCGGTCCAGCGCCTCCATGTCGAGGTGCTCGGCGACGGCGTCGGCCAACCGGTCGATCCGTCGCTGGCGGGCGGCCCCGAAGGATCCGCCGTGGGCGATGTGCTTCCCCGTCTTGCCCGCCACCTGCTCGAGGAGGGCTGCCCTCGCCCCGTCCGACTCGAGCAGGCCGTGCAGCGAGGTGCCCCACACCGTGCCGCCGCCCGGGGTGGCGCCGACGGCGCCGTCGCCGGTCCCGTCGTCGAGCTCGACCAGCGGCGGCCCCGACGCCTGCACGACGCCGTGGTGGATCTGGTAGCCGCCCGCCTGCCGGCCGAACAGTCGGCCGTGGCGCCACCGGGTGACCTTGTCGGTGCCGAACGTCGTGACGGCGTCCAACAGGCCGAGGCCGTCCACGGCAGGATCAGAGGACTCGACACCGCCGGGGTCGGCGATCGACCGGCCGAGCATCTGGTAGCCGGCGCAGATGCCCAGCACGACCCCGCGCACGGCGTCGACGGCCCGGTGCAGCCCGCGGCTGCGCAGCCAGGCCAGGTCGGCGACGGTGGCCTTGGAGCCGGGGATGACGAGCAGGTCGGGCTGCCCGACGCTGCGGGCGTCGTCGACCCAGCGCAGTCGTACCCCAGGTTCCATGCGCAGCGGGTCGATGTCGGTGAAGTTGGCGATGCGGGGCAGGCGCACCACCGCCACGTCGAGGACATCGCGGACCTGGGCCGGGTCGGCGCCGGCGTCCCCTTCTTCCGGCGCAGCGTCGAAGGGCCGGTCGAGGGCGAGCGAGTCCTCGCTGTCGATCTCGGGGCCGTCTAGGAACGGCAGCACCCCGAGGGTCGGGACGCCGCAACGCTCCTGCAGTTGGGCCGTGCCGTCGAAGAGAAGCGCCGGGTCGCCGCGGAACTTGTTGACCACGAAGCCCTTGACCAGCGGGCGGTAGGCGTCGGGCAGCAGGGCGACGGTCCCGAACAGCGAGGCGAACACCCCGCCCAGGTCGATGTCGCCGACGACGATGGCCGGCAACCCGGCGTCGTGGGCCAGGCGGAGGTTGACGATGTCGGCGTCGAGGAGGTTGATCTCCGCCGGGCTGCCCGCTCCTTCGAGGATCACCACGTCGCAGCGGCGGCGGAGGTCGGTCAGTGCCCCCAGGACCACGTCGAGCAGCGCCGGCTTCAGCCGGTGGTAGTCGGCCGCCGTCATCGTGCCCAGCGGGCGGCCCATCACCACCACCTGGCAGCGGCGCTCGCCCATGGGCTTTAGGAGCACGGGGTTCATGGCGACCTCGGCGTCGACTCCGGCCGCCATGGCCTGCCAGGCCTGGGCTCGGGCGATCTCGTGGCCGGCGCGCGTGACCGCCGAGTTGTTCGACATGTTCTGTGCCTTGAACGGCGCCACCCGCGCCCCGCGCCGGGCGTAGTGACGGCACAGACCGGCCGTGACCGTGCTCTTGCCGGCATTGGACGTGGTGCCGCACACCATGACCGCGCCCGAGGGGTGTGACGGCTGCCACTGGTTCACCCTTGACGTCTCCCGCGTCGAGATCTCCGTCGGCACAGGTTTCCTGGCTCCCGGATCGACGCTCGCCCCGGCCTTCCCGTCCGGCTGGACCGTGACCTTAGGTGGGGTCTGCTCCCCGGTTACAGTTGCGGGACAGCCCCGGCTTCTCACCGGTGTTCCCTGTAACCGCCCCGGACGCTACCAGCCCGGCGCGGCGGCTCTCAATCCATGCGACGACCGTGACCGACCCGCCTCGCCTACTGCTGCTCGGGGGGACGACCGAGGCCAGCCGCCTGGCGAAGACGTTGGCTGCACGCGACGACCTGGTGGTCGTGACTTCGTTGGCGGGCCGGACGGCGAACCCCGCACCGCTGGCCGGGCGGCTCCGTTCCGGGGGGTTCGGTGGCGCCGAGGGGCTGGCTGCCTACCTTCGGGCCGAGCGGATCTCGGCCCTGGTCGACGCCACCCACCCGTTCGCGGCGCGGATGCGCTGGCACGCCTACGAGGCGTGCAACCGGGCCGGGGTTGCGAGGCTACGCCTCGAGCGGCCGGGCTGGCAGGCGCAGCCGGGCGACCGCTGGACGGTCGTGGCCACGATGGCGGCGGCCGCCGCCGAGATCGTCCGCGGTGGGTCCCGCCGGGTGTTCGTGACCACCGGTCGGAGCGAGCTCGATACGTTGGCTCCTGCCTCCGACGGGCGACGATGGTGGTTGGTCCGCTCGATCGACCCTCCCGAGCGGCTGCTTCTGCACCCCGCGGAGGTGATCCTCGACCGGGGCCCGTTCAGCGTCGACGCGGAGACGGCGCTCATGGCGCGTCAGCGGATCGACCTCGTCGTGACCAAGAACAGCGGCGGGGACGCCACCGTCGCCAAGCTCGAGGCGGCTCGGAACCTGGGGGTGGACGTCGTGGTCGTCGACCGTCCGCCGTCGCCGGACGGTCCGTCGGCCTCCACCGTCGCCGACGCGCTCGAGTGGGTGGGCGCATCGCTCGGGCTCTCTCACGTCCGCTGGTACCTCTACCCGTCCGCTGGCACCTCGGGGTAGCGCCGCGGGGTGTAGACGCCGCGTCGGTCCCATCCGGGCACGTCCACCATCCTCGTCTGCGAGGACCCGACGATGAGGATCGTCCGCATGTCGACGACGGAAGGGTCCAGGCCGGCGAGCGGGACCACGTCGACTCGCTCGGCTGGGCGGCCGACGTCGCGGGCGACGACCACAGGGGTGTCGGGGCGTCGGTGGGCGCCGATGACGGCGAGGGCCCGTCCGAGCTGCGAGGGTCGGTGCCTCGACGCCGGGTTGTAGAGGGCGAGCACGAAGTCCGCTGTCGCGGCGGCCACCAGCCGGGACTCGATGACCGACCAGGGCTTGAGGTTGTCCGACAGGGAGATGGTGGCGAAGTCGTGGCCGAGCGGAGCACCGGCCCGGGCCGCTGCAGCGTGGGCGGCGCTGACACCGGGGCTGACGATGACGTCGACGTTCTCCCAGGATGCGGGACGGTCGGGGCGGTCGAGCTGTTCCATCACCGCGGCCGCCATAGCGAACACCCCGGGGTCCCCTGACGACACGACCACTACCGATCGCCCCTCGGCTGCCAGTTCCAGAGCGTGGGCGGCCCGCTGGCCTTCCGTTCGGTTGTCC
Organism: Acidimicrobiaceae bacterium; assembly: GCA_027320105.1. Classification (GTDB taxonomy): domain Bacteria; phylum Actinomycetota; class Acidimicrobiia; order Acidimicrobiales; family Palsa-688; genus JAKAQB01. Next base: position 14,115 of record DAHVMA010000001.1, read on the forward strand.
GACGGATGGCGGACCTGGCCGGCCGGCCGAGCTTCGACCATGTCGAGATAGGTGGTGTAGCCGACCAGGTCGGTGGCCTCGGTCAGCAGCGCGTCGGCGGCCGGGGTCCGCCACGGCGTGCCGCCAGGCCCGAGCCCGACGATGGCGAGCCTGCCTCGGGGAAGGGTCATGTGGTCGCGCTCACCGGGTCGGGGCCTCGGCGCTGGGGATGACGACGATGGAGAAGTAGGGGGCGGCGGCCGGATCGGCTTCTGCCAGGGGCAGGATCCGCTGCTCGGGCATGGTGGCCCGCTCGACGTACCAGGCCCGCTCCAGCAGACCGGCGGCCTCGACCGAGGCGCGGACCTTTTCGAGGTTGCGACCGAGCTTCATCACGACGGCCGCCTCGGCCGCCGCCAGCCGCCGCCGCAGCTCCTCGCCCGGCAGCACGCCCGACAGCACGGACAGCGTCTCGTTGCGGCACACGAGCGGGGCGCCCAGCACGGCCGCGCCGGCCAGGATCGACGGGACGCCGGGCACGACCTCGCTTCGGTAGCGACCGGCCAGCCGGTTGTGGAGGTACATGTAGGACCCGTAGAAGAGCGGGTCGCCTTCGCAGAGCACGGCCACGTCGACGCCCTCGTCGAGGACCGTGGCGATCCGGTCCGCCGCCTCGTCGTAGAAGCCGGACAACAGGCGTTCGTATTCGGCTCCGGCCGCCAGCTCGGTCGTGACGGGATAGTGCAGTGCCAACTCGCGCTGGCCGGGCCGGAGGTGGTCGGCGGCCGCGGCCCGGGCGTTGCTCGGCCGCCCGGCGGCGGCGAAGAAGGCCACCGCTCCCGAGCCGGCGATGATCCGCTGCGCCTTCACGGTGACGAGCTCGGGGTCACCGGGCCCGACTCCCACCCCCCACAGCCGCCCGTTCGCGCGATCCCCGGTCATTCGCGCTCGGTCGCCAGGGCGTTGACCGCGGCGGCGGCCATGGCGCTGCCGCCGCGGCGGCCGAGCGCCGTCACGTAGGGGACGCCGTGGACCGCCTCGACGAGCGCCTGCTTGGACTCGGCCGCGCCCACGAAGCCGACGGGGAACCCCAGGATGAGCGCCGGGCGTGGAGCGCCGCTGTCGAGCAGCTCCAGCAGGCGCCACAGGGCCGTCGGGGCGTTTCCGACAGCGACGACCGAACCTTCGAGGCGCTCCAGCCACAGATCGACGGCGGCGGCGGAGCGGGTCGTCGCCATCGCCGCGGCAACCTCGGGGACCCGGGGGTCGCCCAGGGTGCAGATGACGTCGTTGCCCGCCTGCAGCCGGCTTCGGGTCACGCCGTCGGCGACCATGTGGGCGTCGGCCAGGATCGGCGCTCCAGCGGCGAGCGCCGCCCGCCCGGCACGGCCGGCACCGGCGGAGAAGCGAAGGTCGGCGACCACGTCGACCATCCCGCAGGAGTGGACCACCCGCACCGCGAGCTTCTCGAGGTCGTCGGGGACCTGCGTGAGGTCGGCCTCGGCCCGGATGGTCTCGAACGACCGGCGGTAGATCTCGGCGCCGTTGCGCTCGTAGCGGCGTCCGGTCATGAGCCCGCCGCCACGGCCACGGCCTCTGCGCTGCGAACGGCCAGTGCCCGTAGGTCGCCGTCCGCGTAGACGTCATAGCGATCGGGGCCCGAACCGACCAGGGTGACAGCCAGCGGGGTGTGGTGGGCGCAGCACTTGGCGCAGCCTGACACGTGCACCGCCGCGGGAGGGGCGCCGCTTTCGCGGCGCGCCGCGATGACCCGGTGGGCGTCGCCGATGGCATCGGTCAGCCCCGAGGTGCAGCCGTGCGACCCGGCGCAGGCGACGACCGTCGACGCCGGGTCGGAGGCGTCGACGACGAGGCCGGCTGCCTTGAGGTCGTCGAGGAGGGCGGCGCGCTCGTCGGCTGCGACGGCCGGGAACACGACACCCCGCCAGGGGGTGAGACGCAGCAGACCGTCCGAGTAGCGCCTCGCCGCGGCCGCCATGGCAGTCATGGCCTTGGAGTCGGCCCGGCCGAGCGTCGGCATGGCCCCCACCCATCCGGCTCCCGCCCCGAGGGGGCCGGCGACCCGGACGGCGGCTGCCGCGCTCGCTGCCGGCACGGTGGCACTCGCCCGGGGCCGGCCCAGCGACCCGACAGCCGCCTCGACCAGCGCGTCGACTAGCTCGCTTCGTGCCACGCGCCGCGGCCGGGCGGACGACCCTTCCTCTCCGTCGGCTGCCCACCCCCAACAGACGCCCATCACACCGCCCGTCGACGTCGGGACGGCGACCACCGCGGCTCGCCGGCCAGCAAGGCCGAACGATCCGCCGCCGTCGATGGCGAAGCCGAACTTGTCGTCGAGCCCGTCGAGTCGAGACTCCGCGTCCAGGGCGGCGAGCAGCGGCGCGAGGAGCGGGCCGAGGTCCACCGCGTCGGGGTCCAGGTCGCCCAGGGGACCGAGCAGGACGTTGCGACGACGGTCGGCGAACGGGCCGCCACTGACCCCCGAGCCGACCAGCGCTGCTCCAAGGGCGGCCGCCGCTCCTGGCCGGATCCCCCGCAGCTGCAGATTGGCCCGGCTGGTGATCTCCACGATCCCGCTGCCCCATCGCTGCGCCGCGTCGGCCACCGCCTGGAGCGCGGCGGCCCCGATCCGGCCGCCCGGCACGCGGATGCGGGTCAGGCCCCCATCGGCGCGCGCAACCACGTTGTCGACGCTCGGGCAGGCCGGCGCGGGTCCCGGACCAGACTGGACCGGGCCAGACGGGGCCGGGGCACCGGTGCCGCCCTCGCCGAAGGGAGGGGCGGCGTTGTTCTCGGGCAGCATCGCCGGGGACCCTACCAAGACGTAGGGCAACCTACCCTACGTCGGGGGGGGACGGCTAGTGTCGCGCCGGTGCCCCAGCCGTCGCGCCTGTTGGTCAACACCGGTCCCGGAAAGGGCAAGAGCTCGGCCGCCTTCGGGGTGATGGGACGGGCCTGGGCCCGGGGGTGGACGGTGGGTGTCGTCCAGTTCGTCAAGAGCGACAAGTGGCAGGTCGGCGAGCGCAAGCTGGCTGCGCATCTCGGGATCGACTGGCACACCCTCGGCGACGGGTTCACCTGGGAGTCGGAAGATCTCGACGCCACCGAGGCCAGGGGCCGCCACGCCTGGCAGGTAGCCAGCCAGATGATCGCCTCGGGCGACTACGACATGGTGATCCTCGACGAGATGACCTACATCGTGAAGTACGGCTGGGTGCCGGTCGCCGACGTGGTAGCGGTCCTCGCCTCGCGCCCGCAACGGACCAACGTCATCGTCACCGGGCGCAACGCGCCGGCCGAGGTCGTGGCGCTGGCCGACACGGTGACCGAGATGGTCAAGGTGAAGCATGCCTTCGACCAGGACATCCGAGCCCGCAAGGGGATCGAGTATTGACGGCCCTCGGCCCGCGCCTGGTCGTGGCCGGCACTCGCTCGGGGGCGGGCAAGACCACGGTCGCTTCGGGCCTGATGGCGGCGTTCCGGCAGCGGGGATGGTGGGTGGCGGCGGCCAAGGTCGGGCCGGACTTCATCGACCCGGGCTACCACTCGGTGGCGACCGGCCGGCCGGGGCGCAACCTCGACCCGTGGATGTGCGGTGCGGAGCTGATGGGCCCGCTGGCGGCCAGGGCCGCAGAGGGCGCCGACGTCCTGGTGGTCGAAGGGGTCATGGGCCTCTTCGACGGCGCCGCCGACGGCACCCCGTCGTCGACGGCCGAGGTGGCCAAGCGCCTCGACGCCCCGGTGGTCCTCGTCGTCGACGCCGCGTCCACGAGCCAATCGGTCGCTGCTGTCGTCCACGGCTTTCGCACCTGGGACCCCGAGGTGCGCGTCGCCGGGGTGGTCCTCAACCTGGTGGGCAGCGACAACCACGAGGCGATGCTGCGCGCTGCACTCGCCGACGCCGGCGTGCCCGTCTACGGGGTCCTGCGACGTGATGACGCCATGCGGTGGCGCAGCCGTCACCTGGGGTTGCAGCCGGTCGCCGAGGATCCCTCCGGCGTCCGCCAGGCACTCGATCGCCTGGCCGTGTCCATCTCGGCGGGCTGCGACCTCGACGGGCTGATGCGCCTGGCTCGTTCTGCTCCCTCCGTTCCCACGGCATCGCTGGCCCGGCCCAGACAGGTCGTCGGCGATCATGCTCGGCCCCTTGTGGCGGTCGCCGCCGGCCCGGCCTTCAGCTTCTCGTACCCGGACAACCTCGAGGCGCTCGGTGCCGCCGGGGCGGAGGTGGTCACCTTCGACCCCTGCGTCGACGAGGGTCTGCCGGCACAGACGTCCGCCGTGCTCGCCGGCGGCGGCTTCCCCGAAGTGTACGCGGACGCCCTGGCCGCCAACGAGCCGATGCTGCGGTCCGTAGCCGACCACCACCGCCGGGGCGGCGTGATCTGGGCCGAGTGCGGAGGGCTGTTGTGGCTGACCCGCAGGCTCGACGGGTCCGCCATGGCCGGGGTGGTGGACGCCGACGCGACCATGGGCGGCGGGCGCGTCCTCGCCTACCGGTCGGCGACGACGACGGGCCCGTCGCCACTGGGGCCGGCGGGGACCCAGGTCCGGGGCCACGAGTTCCACTACTCGGCCACCGACCCGGGCGGCGACGCTCTGGTCCTCGCTGGCCGGCACGGGACGACGACCGGCGGGTTCGCCGCTCCGCACCTCCTCGCCTCCTACCTGCATGTCCACCTGGCGTCGGACCCGACCCTCGCCGAGGCGTTCGTCTCCACGGCGGCTCGGTCGCCGCTCGCCGTGCCCGGTGCCGCCGGCCGTGGCACCCGATGAGCGCACGGCCGGCCGGAGGGGCGCCGGCCGGTCGAGGTCCACGATGCGCAAGACGTCGGTCTACCTCTCCGACGACCTGAAAGCTGCGCTCTCGGTCGCTGCGGCCCGCTCAGGTCGCTCCGAGGCCGGCACCATCCGCCTCGCGCTCGAGGCCTTCGTCCGCTCCGCCGGCCCTGCCCCCACCAGCGAGCGGCGGTCCCGCCGCCCCATCCCTGGCGGACCGTGCCTCGTGGGGGTCGGCGTCGGCCCCGGTGATCCCGAGCTCCTCACCGGTCGGGCCCGCCGGATCCTCCTGGCCGCCGATCGCGTGCTCGCCGGGTCCATCTCGGACGACGCGACCGGAAGGGCAGAGGCGGTCGTCCACGCCGCGGCGCCGGGGGTGGCCGTCGAGCGGGTAGTGCTCCACGTCGGCCCTGACGCCAAAGCCAGGCGCCGGAGCCTGGCCGCTGCCGCCGAGCGGATCACGGTGCTCCTCGACCAGGGTGAGCTGGTCGCCTTCGCCACGCTTGGCGACCCGCACCTCTACTCGTCGTTCCCCGCGCTGGCCGAAGCCGTGCAGGCGCTGGCGCCCGGGGCGGTTGTCGAGGCGGAACCCGGCATCCTCCCCTTCCAGCAGCTGGCGGCGGCGACGTCGACGACCGTCGCCCAGGGCGACGAGCGGGTCACGGTGGCGATCCTCGGTGACGACCCCGCCGAACTGGACTCCCTCTTCGACCATGACGACACGACCGTGGTCATCTACAAGGGCGGGCGGGAGCTGCCGGCGGTCGCCGCGTCGCTGGCACGCCGTGGCCGGCTCGGCGCCGCGGTGGCCGGCGAGCTGCTGGGACAGCCCGGAGAGCGTTGCCTGGCCCTCGCCGATCTGGCCACCGGCCCCGGCTCCTACCTGGCCACCGCCATCGTGCCGGCCCGCAGGTCGCCGGCCGCGCGGGGGTGTGGCGCGTGATCTCCTTCGTCGGTGCGGGGCCAGGGGCTCCAGACCTGATCACGATCCGCGGCGCGGACCGTCTCGCCCAAGCAGACGTGGTCGTGTGGGCCGGCTCGCTGGTGGCGGCGTCCCTGGTGGACCGTTGCCGGCCGGGGGTCGTCCTCTACGACTCGTCGCGCATGACGCTCGACGAGATCGTCGGGGTCTTCGCCGCCCACCCCGAGGCCGCCGTCGTCAGGCTCCACTCCGGTGATCCGACCCTCTACAGCGCCGTCGCCGAGCAGATCGACTGGTGCCGGGCGAACGGACGGCCCTACGAGATCGTGCCCGGGGTGTCTTCGGTGTCCGCCACCGCCGCCGCCGCGGGCCGGGAGCTGACGGTCCCCGGGGTGGCGCAGACCGTGGTGCTCTCGCGTCTCGCCCGGCGGACGGCGGCGTCGGTCCCCGACCACGAATCGGTGGCTGCCCTGGCCCGCCGAGGTGCCACCATGGCGCTGTACCTGTCGGCCGGCGACCCCGAGGCGCTGGCAGACGAGCTGTTGTGCGAAGGCTCGGCGTACACCGCCGCGACGCCCGTCGTCATCGGGTACAAGGTGAGCTGGCCGGACGAGATCGTCCGCCGTTCCACCCTCGGCCGCCTGGCCGACGACCTCTCCGCGCTGGGGAAGCGCACCAGCGTGATGATCCTGGTCGGGGACGCCCTGGCCGACGTCGACGTCCCCGCGGTCAGCCACGTGTACTCCGCTTCCTTCGGCCACGCCTTCCGGCCGGCGCGATGACTGTCGCGGCCACGGCGGCGCCCGGCCACGACCCGATACCGATCGCCGTGGTCGGCGTGCACGGCGGCCATCCCTACGGTCCCGGAGCCGTCGAGGCCCTGGCCAGTGCCGACGTTGTCGTCGGCTCGTCGCGCCAGCTCTCCCAGACGGCGGCCCTGCGCCGACCCGAGGCCGACACCGTCGTCCTCGCTGGCCCCCTCGACGAGGTCCTCGGTCGCGTCGAGGACGCTTCGAGGGGCGGCCGGGCGGTCAGCGTCCTGGCCTCCGGCGACCCCGGCTTTTTCGGCATCGTCAGACTGCTGGCCACACGGGTGGGAAACGATCTCCTTCGGGTGCACCCGGCACCCAGCGCGGTCTCCCTCGCTTTCGCCCGACTGGGTCTCAGCTGGGACGACGCGTCCGTCGTCTCTGCCCACGGCCGCCCGCTCGCCGACGCCGTGGCGGCGGTGCGGTCGTCGCCGCAACCGTCGGTCGCCGTCCTCGCCTCTCCGGACAACCCGCCGCAGGTCGTCGCCGAGGCACTGATTGCCGCGGGCGAGCCAGCAGGACGCGCCATGACCGCTGCGGTCGCGTCTTGCCTCGGGGAGGAAGGCGAGGTCGTGACCGCCTCCGATCTGGCGGCCATCGCCAAGGGAAGCTTCGACCCCATGTCCGTACTGGTCCTGACCGGCCGGACCGCCCGGCCAGAGACGCCCAGCCTCGCGTGGGGGCTGGCGGGGGCCGAGTTCGACCACCGAGACGGGATGATCACCAAGGCCGAGGTGCGCGCCGTGGCGCTCGGGAAGCTCGATCTCCCACCTTTCGGGGTGCTGTGGGACGTCGGGGCCGGCAGCGGCTCGGTCGGGATCGAGTGCGGTCGGCTCCGCCCCGGCCTCGACGTCTTCGCCGTCGAGCGCGACCCGGCCCAGGTGGCAAGGATCCGCTCCAACGCCGCCCGCCACCGCGTCAACGTCACCGTGGCCGAGGGAGCGGCGCCGGACGCGCTGGTCGAACTGCCCACCCCCGACCGCGTCTTCGTCGGGGGTGGGGGGACCGAGGTCCTCGCCGCCGTCCTCGGGCGATTGCGGCCCACCGGCGTCGTGGTCGCCACGTATGCCATCGTCGACCGGGCCGTGGCCGCTGCGGCCATGCTCGGCAACGTGGTCGAGCTGTCGGTCAGCCGGGGGGTGTCGACGGGCGGCCTGGGCGTACGCCTGCGCGCCGAGAACCCGGTGTTCGTCTGCTGGGGCCCCGAGACCTGAGATGTTCGCCCTCGGCGTGGGCATTTCCTCGTCCGCTCGGCTCACCGATCTCCAAGAGATCCTGAGCATCGTGCTGGCCGAGGCCGGATGGACATGGAACGAGGTGGCCGCGGTGGGAACGACCCGGCGGCTGGTGGACGACCAGCGACTGGTCCAACTCGGCGCGAGGTTGGTCGGCTTCGACTGCTCCGACCTGGAGGCCGTTGCCGTGCCGAGCCGCCCGAGCCCGGTTGCACGACGACTGCTCGCCCCGCCGGTGGCAGAAGCGGCGGCACTGCTCGCGGCCGGAACCGGCAGTCGCATCGTGGTCCCGAAGCGTGTCGGTCGTCACGTGACGGTTGCTGCTGCGGTCCGCGAGCAGCGATGAGGATGGTCAAGGTGATCGGCGTGGGCATGGGGAGCCCCCGTCACCTGACCCAACAAGCGGTGGACGCACTACGAAGCGTCGACGTGTTCTTCGTCCTCGAGAAGGCGTCCGCGGCCGACGAGCTGGTGGAACTGCGCCGGGACCTGTGCAGGGCGGTGATCGGCACCGGCGACTACCGCTTCGTCACGGTTCCCGACCCGCCGCGAGATCGCTCAACGACAGCGTACGCCCGGGCGGTGCAGGACTGGACTGCCGCCCGGAGTGAGGTCCTGCTCGACACCATGGAAGCCCACCTGGAGCCCGGCCAGACCGCAGGGATTCTGGCGTGGGGTGATCCCGCCTTCTACGACAGCACCCTCCGAGTGCTTGACGCCGGCCGGACGACGGGACGCCTCGAGGTGGAGGTGGTGCCGGGGATCAGCAGTATCCAGATGCTGGCCGCCGCTCACCGGATCTCGCTCACCCGGGTCGGGCGGCCGCTCCAGGTGACGACCGGGCGGCGGTTGGCTGAGGAGGGGTTCCCTTCGGGCTGCCACGACGTGGTCGTCATGCTCGACGGCCATTGCTCGTTCCGCCACGTCGATCCTGACGGCGTTCTCATCTACTGGGGTGCGGACCTGGGCGGCCCCGACCAGGCGATCGTCTCGGGCGAGCTGGGAGAGGTGGCGGACGCGATCGTGGCCCGGCGGGCCGAGATCCGGTCCCATCGAGGATGGGTGATGGACACCTACCTACTCCGCCGGGACATCCCGCACCGATGATCTATCTGGTCCGCCACGGCCAGTCGGAATGCAACCTCCTGCGCCGGACCCAAGGGCAGATCCCCCACCCGCCGCTGACCGATCTCGGGCGGCGGCAGGCGTTCGCCGCGGCACAAGCGATCCGCGCCGACGTCGAGCTGAACAGTCAGCCGGTTCGCTCCGTGATCGCCAGCGACCTGGTCCGGGCGGTCCAGACCGCACAGATCGTTGCCGGTGCCGTGACGCCCCGATCCACGTGGATGGGCGCTGGCGTGAGCAGTGCCTCGGACGGCTCGAAGGGCTGGGGTACGGGGAGACTGACGCCGAGCTGGCCGGTAACCGGGCCGGCCCGGATACGCGGATCGGCGGAGGGGAATGGGCACACCAGGTGGCTGAACGAGTAGCTGCCGCGCTCCATGACCTGGACCCGACGGAGGTGGCCGTGGTCGTGACCCACGGGAACACGATCCGCTGCCTACTGGCCCATGTCACGGGGATCGCCGCGGCGTTCGACGCCTCGATCCCGGTGCCGAACGGAGCGGTTATCGCACTCGACGGGCCTTGCCGTTGCCGAATCCGGCCGCTGGAAGGCCCGCCGCTGGCTGGCGTTTGAAGCACCGGCGGGACCTGCAGCCAGGAAACGGTGAGGAGCTGATGGACACCTACCCCTGGGTCGCAGCACGCAGCCGGTGCGCTCAACGACGGTCGGTCTCGGCGCACTGCTCCGCGACCGTGACCGTCGCCTGGCGCGAGCGTACGGCCGCCAACACCATCTGGCCGGCGAGGCACGCACCGACGCCCTCTCCAGCGCGCAGACGGAGCTGCAGCAGCGGTTCGAGGCCGAGCTCCGACAGTACGCGGCCGTGGGCCAGCTCTCGGCTGCGCTGGCCTGCAACCAAGGCGCTCTGGACCGCAGGTTCGATGCGCACGGCCACCAGCGCAGCGAGAGACGTGACCAAGCCGTCGAGGACCACGGGTGCCCGAGCTCCGGCGGCGGCCAACGTCAGTCCGGCGAGGAACACGATCTCCGGACCGCCCACCGCGGCGAGGGCCACCTCCGGTTGACAGAGCCGCTTGCCGTGCGTGGCGCGGGCCCGCTTCAGCGCGGCCGCGACGACGGACCGCTTCCGCCGAACGATGGCGGAGTCTGCTGCCGCACCCAGACCGACGGCTTCGTCCACGCCCATCCCCAGCAAGGCGCACGCCAGGGCGGCGGCCACGGTCGTATTGCCGATACCGACCTCCCCGAGGCAGACGAGCCCGTCCTCCCCCAACCGTCGCCCGATCTCCTCTCCCGAGCGGAAGAGGATCTCGACGTCGACGGGGTCAAGTGCGTCGGCGGCGACCATGTCGCCGATCTGGCGGGTGGCGACAGCGTGCACCGCTTCGACGGCCAGACCGACCTCGCGTGCCGTCACCGCGCCGAGCGACACGCCGGCTCGAGTGGCCGCCAAGACTTCGCCCGTGACTGACGGGGAGAAGGCCGACACCCCGTGCCTCGTCACCGGGTGGTCGCCGGCCACGACCACGAGCGTCCCCGACGCCGGCGGTTCCGGCCGCAGCGCGAGCACCCGGTTCACGACGACGTCGAGCACCCCGAGCGAGCCGGGAACGGTCAGCCGATCGTCACCCTCGTCGCGCCCGGCGACAACCGACGCAGGATCGGGACCGGCCAGGTGCGACACCGGAGCTGCGGGCTCATCAGCAGACGGCCAGCGCTCCTCCACGATGACGTCCTCGAGCGGCATGCGCTCCGACCAGCCGTGCCGCTCCAAGCCGGGACTGGGCGGCCGCTCATCTGGCCAGCCGAGGCAGAGCCAACCCAGCGTCTCGATCCCTTGCGGCAGGCCAAGCAGCCCGGCCAGCTCCTCGGGCTGGAACAGCGTCACCCAGCCGAGGCCGAGCCCGACCGCCCGAGCCGCCAGCCACATGTTCTCGATGGCGCAGGCACAGCTCCACATGTCCGCGTCGGCGAAACTGGCCCGCCCGAGCACGCCGCCAGCTGGCACCCGCCGGTCGCAGGCTACGACCACCCCGACCGGTGCCTCCCGGATGCCCTCGAGCTGCAGGTCGAGCAGCCGCGACCTGCGCTCCTCAGTGAGCATCTCGGCCTGTCGAAGTCGCTCGCGGTCGGCCATGAGTGCTGCCCGATCACGCGTCCACTGATCCCGCACGATCACAAAGCGCCAGGGCTGGGAGTGCCCGACCGACGGGGCCTGATGGCCCGCCATGAGCACCTGCTTCACCACCTCCGACGGCACCTGATCGGGCCGGAAGCGGCGGACGTCCCGCCTCGCCGCGAGGACTGCGTGGACTGCCCTCACCGTCGCCGCATCGAACGACCATCCTGCAGGATCCGCAGAGCGCTGGGCTGCTGACGTCGGATCACCGACCAAAGGCACCGGCCGCGGCCACACGGACTCGTCCATGACCAGAGGCTAGAGCGACCCCGGACCACCAGCCGAAACCGAGCTCAACGACACCGCGCCCAGTGCTCGGGGTCAGTGCGGCCTCAGGGCCAGCAGGTCCCAACCGCGCACCTTGAGGAGGGTCGCCACCGCCCAGGCGCGGCGTTAAGCATGGCAACTGCAATGACTGCCCAGGGCCTTCGCCCGCTTGCTGGTTCAAGCAGAGGTCCTTGTCATCACGCGCGCCCAGACGGCTCGCTCACGCCGCTTTGCAGGCCCTCGCAGAAGTGGTCAAGCGAGTCGTTCCACTGGATGTCGACGTCCGTGCCGGTAAGTGCTCGAAACCGCTCCTCGACGACCTCGTTGGGATCCACCATGCGAATCCTCCGCAGTGCCCCCGCCGCTGACGTCGACAGCAGACCTGCGATTGCCGTGTCGTAGTACGGTGCGCTGTACCCGACGACTACCCACTCCTCCGCTGTCGTGAGAAGCGATCGCGCCTCGTTCCACACGGCGCTCAGTGCGGTCGGCATCGCCTTCTCATGTGCAGGAGCGACGATGTAGCTGATATCGCGCGAGCGATACGCCGGGCGACAATCAGCGAGCACCATGACGCCCGATGCTGACAGACACCAGTTCAGCGATCCATGCA
>DAHVMA010000061.1:0-6923 GCA_027320105.1 Acidimicrobiaceae bacterium
TGCAGTTCATGCTCATGATCTGGTTCCAGGGCATCTGGCTGCCCCAGCACGGCTACAGCTTCGTCGACACCCCCCTGTGGGCGGGGATCTACATGATCCCCTGGATGCTCGGCTTCGGCGTCGCCGGGCCGATCTCCGGCAGGCTGTCGGACCGCTACGGCGCCCGGCCCTTCGCCACCGCCGGCATGTTGCTCTCCGCCGCGATGTACGCAGCGATGATGGCCTTCCCCCCCAACTTCGCCTACTGGCCCTTCGCCGCCGTGATGTTCGTCTCGGGCATCGCCATGGGGCTCTTCGCCTCGCCGAACACCGCCTCGATCATGAACTCGGTCCCCGCGCGCCACCGCGGGGCGGCCTCGGGGATGCGCGTCACGTTCTCCAACGCCGGCATGCCGCTGTCGATGGGGCTGTTCTTCACCCTGCTGGTCTTCGGCCTCAACGCCAAGGTGCCCTCGGCGATGTACCGGGGGCTCGTGGCCCACGGCATCCCCGCCGCCAAGGCCGCACAGCTCGCCCACCTGCCGCCGCTCGGCTACATCTTCGCCGCCTTCTTGGGCTACAACCCCTTGAAGAGCCTCCTCGGCCCGGCGGTCCTCTCCCACCTCGCCCCCGCCCGAGCGGCCGACCTCACCGGCCGGTCGTTCTTCCCCCAGCTGATCGGCCCGGCCTTCAAGCACGGCTTGGTGCTCATCTTGGTCTTCGCCGTCGTCATGAGCGTCATCGCGGCGCTCGCCTCGGCGCTGCGCGGCGAGCGCTACGTCCACGAGGACGAGGAGTCCATCGCCCAGAAGGCCGCGCTCGTCGGTGCCGGCGAGGCGGTCGGCCCCGGCAGCGCCATGAGCAGCTTCGAGCCTGAGGCCCCGCCCGGGCCGGGCGACAAGGTGCCGGCGCCCGCCGCGACCGCCCGGCGGAACGGGCGCCCCGACCGGCATCGGCGACCGATGGGCGCGAGGAGGAACGGCGCCGTCGGGGGCGCGTCCTCGCGAGGAGAGGAGGCGGCCGGCTCGTCGCCGTGAGCCGACACCTGGCACACGAGGAGCACGCACGTCCAATGTCGATTAGGAGCATCGTGGTCGGCTTCGACGGCTCGGAGACGAGCTACCGGGCCTTGGCCATGGCCATCGGCCTGGCCGGGCGCGAGCACGGCACGGTCCAGGCCTGCTTCGTCGCCCACCTGCCGGCCACCGCCGCCCTCGGCGGCTTTGTCGCTCCGGCGTCGCTCCTCTCTGACCCCGAGGGCGACGACGAGTTGGCCGCCTTCGTCACCGCCGAGCTCGCCCGTGCCGGGGTCGCCGGCGACTTCACCCGCCGCAGCGGCGAGGTCGCCGCCGAGCTCGAGCGCCTGGCGGAAGCCTGTGGCGCCGACCTCCTCGTCGTCGGCCGCTCCACCCATCCGCACCTGCACCTTGGCGGCGTCCCCCGCCAACTGCTCGCCCGGGGCCGCATCCCCGTGCTCGTGGTCCCGTAGCCACCGCCGCAGCGAGCGGCGGGAGCCTTGGCGTCGAGGCCGGCCCCGCCCGCGACGGCGAACGTCGAGGTGGTCCAGTCCGAGGCGATCAACACCCCGAGCAGCGGAGGCAGCTGAGAAAGGAACCGCCGATGGCGCTGACTGCGACACGACCCTCGATCAACGGCGGCCCGCCTGCGAGGCCGCGCCGTGGAGCCGTGCCGGGCCGGCGGGCTGGCCGGCGTCGCCAGGTGCCGCTGGTCGTGGTGGGGGTGCTGCTGGTGGTCGGCTGCGCGCTCGGCTTCACGGACGCGTGGGTGAGCCTGGCCGGCCACGAGGACGTGCTCGTCGTCGCCCAACCGCTCACCGCCGGTGAGATCCTCCAGGCGGCCGACCTGCGGGCGGTGCGGGTCTCGACCGGTGCCGGCATCCAGGTGGTCCCGGCTGCCGGCGAACAAGGCGTGGTGGGACGCCCGGTGGCGCTGGCGCTCGTGGCCGGGGCGCTGCTCACCCCAGGTGACATCGGCTCGGGCGCTTCGGTGGGTGCCGGCGCGGACGTGGTGGCCGTCGCGCTCAAGGCGGGGCTGTTCCCTCCCGGTCTCGCCCCAGGCGACCGGGTGCAGGTCGTGCCGGTGGTGACCGTCTCGTCGAGCACGCAGAGCGCGTCGGGGAGCCCGGTCGACGCGGTGGTGCTCGGCGTCGAGACGGCTGCTGTCGGATCGGGCGGGCCAACGGTGTTCTCCTTGGAGGTGTCGAAGACCGAGGCAGACGGGGTGGCGTCGCTCGCCGCGGCAGGCGAGGTGAGCCTGGTCCAGCTCGGGGCGAAGAGCTGACCGTGGCGGTGACCGTGCTCGCCTCGGTGCGATCGTGCGGGACGACCACCTCGGCGGTGGCGCTCGCCGCCACCTGGCCGGCGGCACGCCGGGTACTGGTGGTCGAGCTCGACCCCGCCGGCGGCACGCTCGGCGCAGCGTTGAGGTGGCCGGCGGAGCCGAGCCTGGTGTCGCTCGGGGCCGCGGCCCGCCACAGGAGCGATCCCGAGATGATCTGGGCGCACTGCCAGTCGTTGCCGGGCGGGGCGTCGGTGCTCGCCGCACCGGGCTCTGGCGCCCAGGTGCGCAGCGCGGCGGCGACCCTCGCCGGTCTCCTGGCGCGCCTCGGTGAGCTCGACGCCGACGTGCTCATCGACGCCGGCCGCCTCGGCCCTGGGTCCTCCCCGCCGCTGTTCGCCCCCGCCGGGCCAGCCAGCGCGAGCCGGGTGGTGTGGACCAGCCGGGCGAGGCTCGCCGACCTCAACGCGCTCGCCGGTGTCCTCGAGCACTCATCCGACGCAGGCGGCGTGCTCGTCGCTGGACAGCTCGGGCTGGTGGTGGTGGGCGACGGCCCCTACCCCGACACCGAGATTGCCGAGGCGCTCGGCGTTGCGGTGCTCGGACGCCTGCCGTGGGAGCCGGGGGCAGCCGAGCTGCTCGGCGTGGTGCCGGCGTCGGACCGCCGGCTTCGCCTCTCCCCGCTCGTGCGCTCGGCGCGCAGCCTGGCCGAGACGCTTGCCCCCGAGCCCGCCCCGGTGCCGGCGGCCGTGGCCGCAGCGGCGCCGAACGTCGCCGCCCGGCTCAGGGTACGCCTCGGCCACCCGGTGCGCGCTCCGGCCACTGCGCCGCCCGGCGACTATGTGGCCACCAACGGCAGCCTTCCCGGCGGAGGGACGCCCCGGTGACCGCCGAGCAGGTGGCGTCCGCCTCGGTCTTCGCCGAGGAAGCGACAGGCTCCCGGCGAGCGCCGGAGCAGCCGCAGGTGGAAGCGCTCCGGGCCGAGGTGCTCGCCGCGCTCGGCGAGGCGACCCGGTCCGCCCAGACCGGTGGGCACGCCCCGCTTCGCCCGGCCGACGAGCAGGCCCTCGGCCGCCAGCTCATCTCCGAGGCCTTGAAGCGCCGAGCCCGCGACGCCCTCGCAGGGGGCGGGGCGGTGCTCTCCGAGGAAGAAGAGGGGCGCCTGGCCCGGGCGGTCTTCGACGCCTTGTTCCGCTTGAACCGCCTGCAGCGGCTCTTGGACGACCCCGCGATCGAGAACATCGACGCGAACGGCTGCGACGTCGTGTGGGTCCGCTACGCCGACGGCCGCCGGGAGCAGGTCGCCCCGATCGCGGCCTCCGACGCCGAGTTCGAAGAGATGCTGCGCACCGCCGCAGCCCGCACCGGGATCGGAGAGCGGCGCTTCGACCGGGGCTCGCCCGGGCCGTCCTTGCAGCTGCCCGACGGGTCGCGGCTGTTCGCGGTGATGGCCATAGCTGTGCGCCCGTGCGTCTCGGTGCGCCGGCATCGCTACCTGCGCGTCACCCTCGACGACCTGATCGCGACCGGCACGCTCGACGTGGCGCTACGCGAGCTGCTCCGGGCGCTCATGTTGGCCAAGAAGTCCTGCATCATCTGCGGGGGGACCGCGGCGGGCAAGACCACGCTGCTCCGGGCGATGGCAGCCGACATCCCCCCGACCGAGCGCCTCATCACGATCGAGGACTCCCTCGAGCTCGGCCTGGACCGCTACCCGGACCTGCACCCCGACTGCGTCGCCTTGGAAACCAGAGAGCCCAACTTGGAGGGCCAGGGCGGGGTCAGCCTGGCCGAGCTGGTGCGCTGGGCGCTTCGCATGAGCCCGGACCGGGTGATCGTCGGCGAGGCGAGAGGCGAAGAGGTCCTCGCCCTGTTGAACGCCATGAGCCAGGGCACCGACGGGTCGATGGCGACGCTTCACGCCTCCAGCTCGCGCGGCGCGTTCTCCAAGCTCGCCACGTACGCCATCCAGGCCCCCGAACGCCTTCCGTTGGAGGCGACCAACCTGCTCGTGGCCAACGCCGTGCACTTCGTCGTCCACCTCGCCCGCCGTGGCGAGCGGCGGGTGGTGTCCTCTGTCCGGGAGGTGACCGGCGCAGAGGGCCCGCTCGTCACCTCGAACGAGGTGTTCCGCCCCGACGCCTCGGGGCGGGCCGTGCCCGCCTCGCCGCTTCGCTCCGACACGCTGGAAGAGCTGGTCGCGGTCGGCTTCGACCCGGGCCTCTTGGAGCGCCCCGGCGGCTGGTGGGAGCGGTGAGCATCCTCTCGGCGCTGCTCGGCGCCGGTGTCGGCCTGGGGCTGGTGCTCGTGTGGGCCGGCTGGCGTGGCGTCAGCATGCCCCGTCCGCTGCGCCGTCCAGCTCGGCCACAGGTCGAGGGGGTGACGCTCCGGCTCGGGCTCGCCGCCGGCTCGGCGGTCGTAGTCGGGGCGGCGACCGGCTGGCCGGTCGGGGCGCTCTTGGCCGGGGCGGCCGGCTGGGGGCTGCCGGGCCTGCTCGGCGGCGCCAAAGGCCGCGCCGAAGCGCTGGCGCGTATCGAGGCGGTCGCCGCCTGGGCGGAAATGCTGCGCGACACGATGGCCGGCGCCGCAGGCCTGGAGCAGGCGATCGTCGCCACCGCCCCGGTCGCCCCCCTCGCCCTGCGAGCCGAGATCGCCGCCATCGCGCTGCGCCTCGACGGCGAACGGCTCGCGCCCGCCCTTCGGGCCTTCGCCGACGAGGTGGCGGATCCGACCATGGACCTCGTGGTCGCCGCGTTGGTGCTCGCCGCCGAGCACCAGGCGGCCCGCCTCGGGGAGCTGCTCGGCACCTTGGCCCAAGCAGCGAGGGACCAGGCCACCATGCGGCTTCGGGTCAAAGCCGGCCGGGCCCGGTCGCGCACCTCGGTCAAGGTCGTCGTCGGGGTTACCGCCGGGCTTGCCCTGGGCCTGGTGCTGCTCAACTGCTCCTACCTCGCCCCCTACGGAAGCGCCCTCGGCCAGGTGGTGCTCGCCTTGGTCGGCGCGATGTTCGCCGGCGCGTTCATCTGGCTGGCCCGCATGACCCGGCCGGCCGCCCCCGAGCGGCTCCTGGCCGGTGCTCCCGACACCGGGCACCCGGCCCGCCTGGGCGGGGAGCGGCCGTGACCACCGCCCTCCTGCTCGGGGCGGGGGTGGGGCTCGGGCTGTGGCTGGTGGTGCGCGGCCTGTACCCGCCCCGACCCTCCCTCGCCGAGGCGCTCGCCCTGCTACGCCGCGTCCCCCAAGCCGTCCCCCTCGTCACCCCGGGAGCCGACGGCGGCGGTACGGCGGCCCGCCTCGGCCGCCCGCTCGCCGAGCTGGCCGAACGCGCCGGCGCCGGCTGGCTCGTGCCCGCCGGTGTCCGCCGGGACCTCGCCGTCTTGGAGCGAAGCCCCCAGCGCCACCTCGCCGAGAAGGTCACCGCGGCGCTCGCCGGCCTTCTCCTCGTCCCGGCGATGAGCGCCCTGGCGGCCCTCGGCGGCGCCCGCATGCCCCTCGCGCTGCCGCTGTGGGGTGCGCTCCTGCTCGGGGCGGTCGGCTTCGTCGTCCCCGACTTGGGCATCCACGCCGACGCCTCCGCACGGCGCCGCGACTTCCGCCACGCGCTCTCCAGCTTCCTCGACCTGGTCGTTGTAGCACTGGCCGCGGGCGGCGGGGTCGAGAGCGCCCTCGGCGACGCGGCGGGGGTCGGCACCGGATGGCCGTTCGCCTACCTGCGCCGAGCCCTCGACCAGGCCCGCCTCGCCCGGGAAGCCCCCTGGGCCGCCCTCGGACGTCTCGGCACCGAGCTCGGCGTCGGCGAGCTGTCCGAGCTCGCCGCGTCGCTCATCCTGGCGGGGGCCGAAGGCGCCAAGGTCCGCTCCAGCCTCGCCGCCAAGGCGACGTCGCTTCGCGCCCACCAGCTCGCCGAGGCAGAGACCGCCGATCAGGCCGCCAGCGAACGGATGAGCCTGCCCGTCGTGGTGCTCTTCGCCGGCTTCTTGTTCTTCATCGGCTACCCCGCCCTCGAACGCGTCGTCACCTCGATCTGAGACCCATCCACCGAGCAGAAAGAAAGAAGGCCCATGCCGTGTTCCCCGAGCTGACCGTCATCAAGCACCTCTTCCAGGTGCTCTACTCCCGCTACCAGGCCCTGCGCGCCGAGCCAGAAGCGGACTACTCCACCGAGACGGTGATCGTCACCGCCCTCCTGGCCGCCCTCGCGCTCACCGCTGTGGGGATCATCGTGGCCAAGGTGGTCGCCAAGGCAAACTCGATTACCACCGGCCCCTGAGGAGATACCCGGTGGTGGTGGTGGTGGTGGCGGCAGCAGCAACAACAGCAACTGTACGGAAGCAGGATTCGTGTCGGTGGACCCGTCTTCTTGTCGGTCGCATGTCGGTTCGGCCGGCAACTTGTCGGTCGGAATCCGTCATCGGCCAACCGCCACCGGCTTCCGACGCGCGTCGCTCCGCACCTTGCGGCGGCGGTCACCAGTCGTTTGCGACCCGCCCACTTCGGAGGCAGAGGGGCGGCGTAAATGGGTGGGAGCGTCACCTCGGTAGAGTCCGTCGACTTCATGGAGGTGGCTGGGTTGGTGTGTGGACCGTTGAGCTTGGCGGATCGGGAGGAGATCTCCCGTGGGGTGTCGGCGGGACTGTCTGGTCGTG
>DAHVMA010000052.1:0-2069 GCA_027320105.1 Acidimicrobiaceae bacterium
GGCCGCCCGCCGCGACCCCATCCCCGTTGCCACCGAGCAGCTGGCCGCCGCCGAGGCGACCGTGACCGGCGCCGCGGCGCGCATCCGCGCCCGGGACTACCGGCCCAACCCGGGCCGGCGCTGCCGGACCTGCGAGGTCCGTACGGTGTGCGGCTCCGCCCAGCGCTGACGACGGCTCGCGTGGTACAGCCTGTGGTACGATCAGGGACATGCCCGCGGACGATGCCCTCGGCCGGCTCCTCACGCTCTTGGACGGCTCGGCGGAGGGCACGGCCGGCACGTCGGTGCGCCTCCCGGCCAACCTTCGGGAGGCCGCGACGGTAGCTGTAGACATGGGCTACGCCCTGTCGGCCGCCGAGCTCACCGTCAAAGGACTGCACGACGTGCTCGAGGCGGTGGCGCAGAGGGCGCTGCTCGACCAGCACTACAAGCGCCACCCGCAAGACCGCCCGTCCCTGGCCGAGGTGGCGCAGGCAGCGGCCGAGCTCGACGGCGATCC
Source organism: Acidimicrobiaceae bacterium (assembly GCA_027320105.1). Classification (GTDB taxonomy): domain Bacteria; phylum Actinomycetota; class Acidimicrobiia; order Acidimicrobiales; family Palsa-688; genus JAKAQB01. The sequence continues at coordinate 500 of DAHVMA010000052.1, forward strand.
GGTGGCGGAGGAGCCGGCGCTCATCCAAGAGGCGGCGGCCCTGGTCGAGGAGAGGGAGACCCCCGGGTTGGCGAGGCCGGACACCGTCGTGATGATCGCGAACCTCTTGAGGTGGAGCCGCAGCGCATGATGGCGCCTCGGTCCGTCGTATTGGACAACGAGGCCGTCAGCGCTCTCCTCGACCCCGGCCACACCAAGCACCGCCGGATGCTGGCCCGCATCGAGGTCGCCGCCTCCCGCAACCTGGTGCGGGCAGGTGCGGTCGAGCTCCTCGTCCCCACCTCCGTTCGGGTCGAAGCCGGATGGGACCGTCAGGCCGCGGGGGCCGCCCCCGTGAACCGACTCCGGGTGCACGACGCACCGCTGGACACGGCCACCGCCAACCAGGCGGCCCGACTGCGCCGGGATCTCGCCGTCTCGGTCGCCGACGCCCACGTCGGTGCCGTCCTCGCCGCGGCCGCCAAGCCGGTGGCCGTGATCACCAGCGACGTTGCCGACCTGCGGCGGATCGCCGGCCATCTCGGCGTGCAGGCCACCATCGTGGCGGTTTGAGCACGGCAGGCTCAGACGTCGAAGACCTTCATCACCTCGTCGCCGTAGTCGTTGATCACCTTCACGGCGATCTTCCCCGTCTCCGGCCGGGGGAACGGTCGGGACTCCGTCGAGTGCAGCGACGCCCACGCGACCTCGTCGATGTCGGCCTTGCGCTCGGCCGAGTCGAGGGTGGCGAAGTACTCGTCGCGCTCGAGAAGGCCCGGGTCTGGTTCCGCGGTCCGAGCACCCCCAACGGGATTCGAACCCGTGCTGCCGCCTTGAAAGGGCGCCGCGAGCGCCCTCCTGTCCCTCGGCCGCCGCCGACAGCGCATGACTCGCCGGACGCTCCATCTGTCTTCTGTATCCTCCGGTGCGGTGGGGGTCAACAAGTCCGGCTCGGATGCGGCGCCGGAGCTCGAGGGTGACGCGGCGGCCGCTGTCCGCCACCGGGGCAGCCACCTGCAGATCATCGCGGCGGCGGGCTCAGGCAAGACGGAGGTGGTGTCGCAGCGGGTGGCGGACCTGCTGGCGGAAGGCGTGCCGCCTGACGGGATCGTGGCCTTCACCTTCACCCACCGGGCGGCGGAGGAGTTGGAGCAGCGGATCGCCCGGCGAGTCGAGGGGCGGCTCGGTCGGGGAGCGCTGGACCGGCTGAACGGGTTGTTCGTGGGCACGATCCACGGCTTCTGCTTCCGGCTGCTGCAGCACCGGGTGCCGCGCTACGAGACCTACGACGTGCTCGACGACAACCAGCTGACCGCCTTCCTCTCCCGTGAGGCGAAGCGGCTCGGCGTCCGGGAGCTGGACGCCGACGGGAAGCTGTTCGCGTCGATCCGGGCGTTCCGCAGCGCCTTGGACGTCGTGGAGAACGAGCTGCTGGACGCCGCCTCGCTCTCCGAGCCGTTGGCGTCGGTCATGGCCTCCTACTACGAGACCCTCGACCGGTACCGGCTGCTGACCTACGGCCAGCAGGTGGTGGCAGCGGTCCGGGAGCTGGGCCAGCCGGACCTGGCGGCGGAGGTGCACGACCGGCTGC
>DAHVMA010000075.1:0-20217 GCA_027320105.1 Acidimicrobiaceae bacterium
CGTGGCCGCCGGCGCCAGCCCCACCGCCCTGAAGCGGGGCATGGAACGAGCCGTGACCGCCGTCGTCGGATCCGTCAAGGCGCAGGCCAAGGACGTGGACGACAAGAGCGAGATCGCCCAGGTCGCCTCCATCTCCGCCGCCGACCCCTCGATCGGCTCGGTCATCGCCGACGCCATCGACAAGGTCGGCAAGGACGGCGTGGTGACCGTCGAGGAGTCCAACACCTTCGGCTTGGAGCTCGACTTCACCGAGGGCATGCAGTTCGACAAGGGCTACCTGTCGCCGTACTTCGTGACCGACCCCGAACGCCAGGAAGCCACCCTCGACGAGCCCTACATCCTCATCGTCAACTCCAAGGTCAGCGCCGTCCACGACCTGGTGCCTGTCCTGGAGAAGGTGATGCAGGGCGGCAAGCCGCTGCTGGTCATCGCCGAGGACGTGGAGGGCGAGGCCCTCGCCACCCTGGTCGTCAACAAGATCCGCGGGACCTTCACGTCCGTCGCGGTGAAGGCGCCCGGCTTCGGCGAGCGGCGCAAGGCGATGCTCAACGACATAGCCACCCTCACCGGTGGCCAGGTCATCTCCGAGGAGGTCGGCCTCAAGCTGGAGAACGCCACCCTCGACCTGCTCGGGCGTGCCCGCAAGGTGGTCATCGACAAGGACAACACCACCATCGTCGAGGGCGCCGGCTCCGAAGCCGACGTCAAGGGCCGCATCGCTCAGATCAAGCGGGAGATCGAGGACTCCGACTCCGACTGGGACAAGGAGAAGCTCCAGGAGCGCCTGGCCAAGCTCTCCGGGGGCGTCGCCGTCATCCGTGTCGGGGCGGCCACCGAGGTCGAGCTCAAGGAGAAGAAGCACCGCATCGAGGACGCTCTCTCGGCGACCCGGGCGGCCATCGAGGAGGGCATCGTCCCCGGTGGCGGCATCGCCCTGCTCCGGGCCCGGGCTGCGATCGACGATGTCGTGTCGTCGCTGGCCGGCGACGAGGCCACCGGCGCCGCGATCGTCCGCAAGGCGGTCGAGGAGCCCCTCAAGTGGATCGCCTTCAACGCCGGCCTCGAGGGCAGCGTCATCATCGAGCACGCCGAGCGCGAGTCGGGCAACGTGGGGCTCAACGCCGCCACGGGCCAGTTCGAGGACCTCGTGAAGGCGGGAGTGATCGACCCGGCCAAGGTGACGCGTTCGGCGCTGCAGAACGCGGCGTCGATCGCCGCGTTGCTGCTCACCACCGAGGCGCTCGTAGCCGACAAGCCCGAGAAGCCCGCGCCGGTGCCCGCCGGCGGTGGCGGCATGGGTGGCATGGGCGGGATGGGCTTCTGATCCAACCCGTGCCTCGAGCACGCTGGCGGAGCGACCCGGGCACCGTGCCCGGGTCGCTCGCAGTTTCGAGGCTCGCCGGTCGCTCCGCTGCCCCGCCGGCCGGCCGGTCGCCGGCGCCCGTCGGTACGCTGGCGGACATGGACCGTCCGGCCCCCGATCCCCGCAAGCTGCTCGACGAGTGGATGGAGTGGGAGCGCGGCGAGACCTCGCCCGGGCGGGTCATGGGCCAGCTCAAGACCGGCGGTCTGCGGGACCTGCTCGAGGCAATGGTGGGCGACTTGCCGGTGGCCACCGTCGCCACGCCGTCGCCTGCCGCCCACGATGGCGGGGACGGCGAACCGGACACCGGGGCGTGGGCGCCAGTCGTCTGACATCTGGGTGCGGGAGAGGCCGCTCGGTGCTCGGCACCGGTGGCATGGTTGCTCCGCGGGGTGGCCCGCAACTCATCCCGCGTCCCGCCGCCGCCCGGCCGGGGCCGGGGGCATGGTGGGGTCGGGCCGGCGTACGCCCGCCCGAAGTGATCACCGTCAGCCAGGTACGTGAGGCGTTCGCGTGCCAGGTCAACCCCAACGACGCCGTGGGGGGTGCTCCGCAGCGGGCATCGGCCCGGGAGCTCAGCAACCAGGTGGAGCTGCCCAGCCGCGACCCGAGACCGGCGGCGGTGCTGTGTGCCCTCTTCGACGACGGCGGGCAGGCCGCCGTCGTCCTGACCCGGCGGTCGACCCGGCTGCGGTCCCACACCGGTGAGGTGTCGTTCCCCGGGGGGAGGCTTGACCCCGGAGAGACCCCGGTGGTGGCGGCGCTCCGTGAGGCGCGTGAGGAGGTCGGGCTCGATCCTGGCGACATCGAGATCATCGGGACGCTGAACCCGCTGGCGACGGTGACGAGCCGTTCCGCGATACGACCCTTCGTCGGAGTGGTCGGGAAGCGGCCCGAGCTCCGACCCAGCGCCGCCGAGGTCGACCGTGCCTTCACCGTCACCCTCGCCGAGCTGGTGTCACCTGGCACCTACCACGACGAGCTGTGGCCGCCGCTCGATACGCCCGTCCACTTCTTCGACGTTCCGGGCGAGACCATCTGGGGGGCTACCGCCCAGATGTTGCGCGACCTGCTCGACCGTGTGATACCGCCCCCCGGCCACGACGGCGCGGTCTGGCAGCGGTACCGGGCCGGGCTGGGTACCGTAGAGCAGTCATGACCTGCCCTCGCTGCGGCACGATCGCGCCGGATGGCGCCGAGCGGTGCGGGCGGTGTCGCGCGGATCTGGCTGTTCCGGCGGATCGGCCCGACTTCCCGATCCCTGTCGTCGGGGCCCCGACCCGGCGAGGGGAGGCTGCCCAACGTGCGGCTGGCGTCATCCCCCAGCGGTTGGCGAAGCCGGCGCCACTCCGGGGCGCTACCACCCCACCGGGCGCGGCTTCGGGAGCGCCGCCCGGTCGGGGCGCGCCGGCGGCTCCTCCCGCCCCGGCCGCCCTGCGCCCTGCCGACCGCTGGGCCCCGCCGGATCCTCGCCACTGGCGACCCGGTTCTCCCCCGGCCAAAGGATCCGGACCGGCCGATCCCACCGTCGCTCCGATGCCGGCGGCGCCGGCGAGCCCGCCTACGACCTCGTATCCGGCAGCCGTCCATCCTGCCGGAGCCGGGCCAGACCCGCAGGAGGTGCCAGTGCCGGTCACCTCGGTGGAGCCTCCCCCGCTCCGCTTTGCCGTCCCGCCTGCCCCCCCGGTGACGGCAGCTTCCCCTGCTGATCCGACGGCGGTCCTCGACCCCACGGCGACCTTTCCCCTTCCCACGGGCTCCCAGGACGTGGCCTTTGCCCACCCGGCAGGGTTCCGTGAGGACGAGCATCCCGCTCCACGGGGTTCGGACGGTCGCCACCGCGGGGAGGACGACAACCCTCGGCCCGCGCTCGACGCACCGTGGCCGCCGCCGCCGGGGCCGTGGAGCGGCCGGCGGGCCGGCGGGTCCTGAGGGCCGGCTGACCCCCGCCGGCTGCGACCCGCCGCCCTGCTCAGCGCTTCAGCCGCTCGCCGCTCGCTGCCGCCGGCGCCGGCGCCGCTCAGCGCTTCAGCCGCTCGCTGCTGCCAACGCCGGCGCCAGGTCCCCCATCCCCTCGATCGAGACATCCGCCAGCCCCAACCACCGCCGCATGCGGTCCAGCTCGGCGACGATCAGCGGGGCGACGGATGACCGCTCGACACCGGCCTCGGCGTGGGAGGCGACGACCCGAAGGGTGCCGCCACGCCGGTCTGCCTTCAGGTCCAACCGCCCGACCAGCTCGTCGCCGGCGAGCACGGGGAGGACGTAGTAGCCGTGCACCCGCTTGGGTGCCGGCACGTAGATCTCGACGCGGTAGCGGAAGGCGAAGAGCCTCTCGGTGCGTGCCCGGGACCAGATCAGCGAGTCGAACGGTGAGAGCAGCGTGACCTCCTGCCGGCGCGGCGGTCGGGGTGTCCCCGTCCCGGGGAGGACGTAGGCCGGGGTCCGCCATCCCTCGACCTCCACCTGCAGCAGCCGGCCGGCGGCGACGAGCTCCTGCAGCAGCGGCCGGGACGCCCGGCGCATCCAGAAGTAGTCGGCGAGGTCGTCGAGGGTGGCCACGCCGAGGCAGCGAGCGGCGAGGAGCAGCAGCTCGGTCCTGGCCTCCTCCGCCGGCGGTGTCGGCCGCGCCAGCACCGCCGGGTCGATGGCCCGCTCGGTGAGGTCGTAGACGCGCTCGAAGGTCGGCGAGCGCCACGCCGTGACGACGCCGTCCGAGAGCAGCCGTTCGAGCGCCTCGCGGCCGACGCTGCGCCGGTCCCACCACGCGCCGACGCGGCGGCGGGGGTCGCTCAGCTGAGAGGCGGTCAGCGGGCCCCGCGCCGCGACCTCCGCCAGGACCGCCTCGAGGTAGTCCTCGTGTGCCTCCCGCCAGGCCCGGTGGCGATCCTGGTAGCCCGGTCCGGCCAGCAGGTCGTCGCGGGACAGCTGCATGCGCCAGCGGAACAGCGGATGCAGCTCGCTCGGCAGCAGCGAGGCGGCATGGCCCCAGTACTCGAACCACGGCCGCCGGGCCCCGCTCTGCGCCTCGAGCACCGCCGGGTCGTAGCTGCCGGTCCGGGCGAAAGGGACGAGAAACTGGGTGCGGGCGAGGACGTTCACCGCGTCGAGCTGGATGGTGCCTACCTGCCGCATGACCTGGCGGACACGGCTCGGGCCGGCAGTCGCCGGCCGATCCGTGGCGAGGCCCTGGCTGGAGAGGGCGAGCCAGCGGGCTTCCCGTGCGGACAGCGAATCGCGGCCGGCCATCCGGGGCAGGGTACGGGCCCGGGAGGCCGCGGGGCGGCTCGGCTCGGCTCGGCGACCTCAGCGGCCGGGCTCGGGGATCAGCCCGCGGGCGATGGCAACGGTGACGGCAGCGGTGCGGTCGTTGACGCCGAGCTTGGCGAAGGCGTGCAGCAGATGGGTCTTCACCGTCGCCTCGCCGACGAACAGCCGGGTGCCGACCTCGGCGTTGGAGAGACCCTGGGCGACGTGGCTGAGCACGTCGAGCTCCCGGGAGGTCAGCGTGGTCTCCCGGTTGCGCACACGATCGAGCAGGCGGGCGGCGACGGGCGGGGCGAGGACGGTCTCGCCGCGGGCGGCGCGTCGAACGGCGTCGGCGAGCTGGTCTCTCGGCGTGTCCTTCAGCAGGTAACCCGTCGCGCCGGCTTCGACGGCGCGCATGATGTCCGCATCGGTGTCGTAGGTGGTGAGCACCAGCACCCGTGCCTCGGGGAGGACCCGGGCGAGTTGGCCGGTGGCGTCGGCACCGTCCAACCCGGGCATGCGGAGGTCCATGAGCACGACGTCGGGGCGCACCTCCTCGGCCGCCGCCAGCGCCTCCCACCCGTCGCCGGCCTCGCCCACGACGGCGATGTCCTCCTCAGGGGCGAGCAGGCCGGCGAGACCCGACCGCACGACCGGATGGTCGTCCACGATCAGCACCCGGATCATTGCCCGCCCCGCTCACTCACCGACGCTGACCCGGACGCGGGTGCCCCCCGGCCCCGAGTCGACCGTGACACGGCCTCCGACGTCGCCCGCTCGCGCCCGCATGCCGTCGAGCCCGAAGCCGTCCGACGGCATCGTCGGGTCGAACCCGTGGCCGTCGTCGACGACCTCCACGACGGTGCGGCCGGCGCCCTGGACGAGGTGCAGCGCCACGGAGCGTGCGCCGGCGTGGCGGCGAACGTTGGCGAGCGCCTCCTGCGCGGCGCGCAGCAGGACGACGTCGACGGTGGTGGAGCGCGCTCGCGGCGCGCTCGCGGCCAGTCCATCCCGGCTCCGCGCCCCGGCGGGTGCCCCGAGGCCATTGGATGGCTCGCGGTCCCCAGCGAACGCCGCACGAGCCCCGGGGGATGCCTCGACCGAGGTCTCGAACGACGCCGGCACCCCGGTCTCGGCCGTGAAGCGTGCCGCCAGTCGGGCGAGGGCGGCCTCCAGCGTCCGGCCGTCGAGGGCGGCGGGTTGCATGGAGGCGACCAGCGCCCGGGCCTCGACCAGTCCCTCCCGGGCGGCGGCGCCGATCTGCTCGAGTCGCGTGGCCGCAGCACCGGCCTCGCCGGCGGCGAGGGCGGCGCTCGCCGCCTGGGCGAGCATGACGACGCTGGTGAAGTCCTGGGCGAGCGTGTCGTGGATGTCCCGCGCGAGCCGCTCCCGCTCGGCGGCGACGTCGGCGGCCCGCTGGGCGTCGTCCCGCTCGACCTTTGCGGCCGTCAGCTCGGCGAGCAGCCGGCGGCGCTGCTCGCTCTGGCGAGCGAGACCACCGACGAAGGCGCCGACGGCGACGGCGAACACTGCGGTGGCGACCGACCCGACCCCCTGGGTCTCCAAAGCGCGCGCGCTCCAGCCCTCGCGGGCGAAGAGCACGCCGGTGTAGATCGCCGTGAGGAGGCAGGTCCCGACGATCGCCGCACGGAGCCGGAGGGTGACGTAGGTCTGCGGGAAGATCATGAAGAGCAGCACCAGGGTGTTGGGGTCCTGCCAGGCCAGCACTCCCACGACCGCGTACGCCACAGCCAGGTAGAGCGGGCCTGCTATCGCCTCGACGACGGGTGTCTCGCCGCATCCCCAGTAGTCGGCGCTGCGTTCGAAGGCGAGCAGGTAGGCCGCCACCAGGGCGGCCAGCAAGGTGACGGCCCATGCGTGGCCGTCGATGACGAGGAAGGTGGCTGCGACCACGACCAAGGCGCCGAACAGCCCGTGCCACGCCCACCGGCTCCGGGAGAAGAAGTCGACACCCTCGGCCAGGATGTCGTCGGCGCCGGCGGTTCGGCTGGCGCTCCGGTCGGAGGACGGGGCGGTGGCGGTCACGGCGACATGGTCCCACGCCGCCTCCTCGGGCTGAAGGCCTGCCCGCGCGGCTCGTTGAACCAGCGGAACCGCCGGGCGGCGACGACGAACCCGACCACCGCCCACACCGCCAGGACGACGGCGGTCAAGCCGTGCTGCCAGCCCCCGCCCCCGGGCTCGAAAGCCGCGAAGCGGGCGGGCAGGAAGACGCTGCGCATCCCTAGGGCCAGCCAGCGCAACGGGAACACCGAAGCAATGTCGTGCATCCAGGTGGGCAGGTGGTTGTACTGGAAGAAGACCCCCGAGATGAACTGGAGCACCACCACGACGGGGGAGACGATCGCCGCGGCTCCCTCGCTCCGCCGGATCAGCCCGGACGCCGCCAGCCCGCACAGGCTCGTCGCCGCCAGCCCCAGGAGGCTCACCCACGCGAAGGTGAGCCACTGCCCGGCCGCGGCCGGCGGGTGCAGGTCCCCGAACAGGCTTCCCAACCCGATCAGGAGCGCGACCTGCACGACATAGACGGCGATGACCGAACCGGTCTTGCCGATGAAGTAGGCGGCCGGCGGCATCGGCGTGCCGCGGAGCCGCTTCAGGGTTCGGTTGTCGCGCTCGAGGGGGACGGCGATCGCCAGGTTCTGGAAGCCGGCGTAGAAGGCGCCCGAGGCGATCATCCCGGCGGCGAAGTACTGGCTGAAGGTGACACCCGGCGCCACGTAGCCGGTGAACACCGACCCGAAGATGACGAAGAGGATGAGGGGGAACAGCACGGTGAACATGAGTGCCATGGGGCTGCGAACGAGCTCCTTCAGCTCCACGCCGACGCGCAGCCAGCCGATGCCGAGCGCCCGGCGCCAGCTCGGCACGGCCGGGGTCCCGTGAGGGGTGGGCGCGAGGGCGACGGAGCTCATGCGAGGGCGCCTTCGGCGGAGAGCAGGCGGAGGTAGGCGTCCTCCAGGGTGCGGGGCTGCACGGCCAGCTCGGGCACCTCGCCGCCGAAGTGGGCTGCCAGGGCCGTGACGAACTGGGTCGGCGTGGCCGTCTCCTCCCTGCGCAGCGCCCCTCCCGCGTCGCGCCACGACACCACCGTGGGTCCGCTTCGCAGTGAAGCCGGCGTCCCGGTGGCGGCGACGCGACCTGCGACGACCATGGCGACGCGGTCCGCCAGGTGCTCGGCTTCGTCGAGGTAGTGCGTCGTCAGCAGGATCGTCGTGCCGTCCTTGCGCAGCGCGGCGATGAGCTCCCAGAACTGGCGACGGGCCTCGGGGTCGAAACCCGTGGTGGGTTCGTCGAGGAAGAGCAGCTCAGGGCGCCCGACAAGCCCCAGGGCGACGTCAAGCCGGCGACGCTGGCCGCCGGACAGCCCCACCACCCGCGTCGACCTCTTCTCCACCAGGCCGACGGCGGCGATCACCTCTTCGGGGTCGCGTGGCGAGGGGTAGTAGGCGGCGAAGTGGCGTACCACCTCGCCGACGGTGAGCAGTCCCTGGTCGGTGGCGTCCTGGAGCACGATGCCGATGCGGGCGCGCCAGGCTTCGCCGGCCCGGCCCGGGTCCTTGCCGAGAACGCTCACCGACCCGGCTGTCGGGGTCCGGTAGCCCTCGAGGATCTCGACGGTCGTCGTCTTGCCGGCGCCGTTGGGTCCGAGCAGGGCGACGCACTCGCCACGCTCCACGCTGAGGTCCAGGCCCGCGAGCGCCCAGACGGCGCCGTAGCGCTTCGTCAGCCCCACCACCTCGACCGCTGGTTCCCGTGAGTCGGTTGCCACGCGACCATGGTCGCCGCCGGCGAGGGGCGCCACAACCGTCGACCTGGCGATCCTCGCCTCCACCGACCGGTGGAGCGCGCCACCCACCTCTGCCGACCCGCGCCGGGGCCAGGTAGACGTCGCCGTCCGCCTGGACGGCGCCGGCGGTCAGCCCTGGGGACGGAGGGGCGGGCGGGCACGACGAGCCGCCCACTTCCGGGCGAGCTGGGGGCGTTCGACACAGGTGGGTGCGTAGAGGCCCGAAAAGGCGCCTGAACGCCCCCACCTCCGTGCCACGCACCCAGCTCGTGAGGGCCGCCGGCCCGCCAGCCGCCAGCCGCCGGCCCGCCACCCCGCCGGCCTGACCACCCCACCCGGCCATCGCTGCCGGCGCCCCGCCGGCCACTAGAATCGACCGGATCAGCACGGGACGACGACCGAGGGAGCGAGCGTGGCCGAGGTAGAGATCGGGCGGGGGAAGTCAGGCCGGCGGGCGTACGGCTTCGACGACATCGCGATCGTCCCGAGCCGTCGGACGCGCGACCCCGAGGACGTCGACATCAGCTGGGAGATCGATGCCTACCGCTTCGAGCTGCCGCTGCTGGCGTCCGCCATGGACGGTGTGGTGAGCCCTGCCACCGCCATCGAGATCGGGCAGCTGGGCGGCCTCGGCGTGCTCAACCTGGAGGGGCTCTGGACGCGCTACTCGGACCCAGAGCCGCTGTTGGAGGAGATCGCCCACCTCGACCCCGACAAGGCGACGGCACGGATGCAGCAGATCTACCAGGAGCCGATCAAGGCGGAGCTCGTCACCGGGCGCATCCGGGAGATCAAGGAGGCGGGCGTCACGACCTGCGCCTCGCTCACCCCGCAGCGCACGGAGCGCTTCGCCCGGGCACTGCTCGACGCCGAGCTCGACCTGTTCGTCATCCAGGGCACGGTGGTGTCCGCCGAGCACGTGTCGAAGACGACCGAGCCGCTCAACCTGAAGCGGTTCATCCGCGAGCTCGACATCCCCGTGATCGTCGGCGGCTGCGCCTCCTACCAGGCGGCGCTGCACCTGATGCGCACCGGAGCGGTCGGGGTGCTCGTCGGCGTCGGGCCCGGCCAGGCCTGCACGACCCGGGGTGTGCTCGGGATCGGCGTCCCCCAGGCGACGGCGATCGCCGACGCCCGGGCGGCGCGCGCCCAGCACCTCGACGAGACCGGGGTCTACGTCCAGGTGATCGCCGACGGCGGGATGGCGACCGGCGGTGACATCGCCAAGGCGATCGTGTGCGGGGCGGACGCCGTCATGATCGGCTCGCCCCTGGCGGCGGCGGTCGAGGCGCCGGGGAAGGGCTACCACTGGGGGATGGCCACGTTCCACCCGACGCTGCCCCGCGGCGCCCGGGTGAGGACCTCGACGCGAGGGACGCTGCGGGAGATCATCGTCGGCCCGGCGCACGAGAACGACGGCCGCCTCAACCTCTTCGGCGCGCTCCGCACGTCGATGGCCACCTGCGGGTACGGGTCGGTCAAGGAGTTCCAGAAGGCGGAGGTCATGGTGGCGCCGGCGCTGCAGACCGAGGGCAAGAGCCTCCAGCGGTCGCAGCAGGTCGGGATGGGGCACTAGCCCCCAGCCGTGGGCATCGACACATCCGAGTTCGACAAGGTCCTCGTCGTCGACTTCGGCGCCCAGTACGCGCAGCTGATCGCCCGCCGGGTGCGGGAGGCGCACGTCTACAGCGAGATCGTGCCCCACACGATCACTGCCGCCGAGGTGGCGGCCCGCCGGCCGGCGGCGGTGATCCTCTCCGGAGGCCCCAAGTCCGTGCACCAGGCAGGGGCGCCCCTGCCCGACCCGGCCATCCTGGAGCTCGGTGTCCCGATCTTCGGGATCTGCTATGGGATCCAGGTGATCGCCCAGCAGCTCGGCGGGGTGGTGGACCGCAGCGGGCGGGGCGAGTACGGGCGGACCACGCTGTCGCTGGCATCGGACCCGGCCGGGCCACCGCCGTCGGTGCTCTTCGACCGGGTCCCGCCCGCCTTCGACGTGTGGATGAGCCACTTCGACGCCGTCGTGGAGGCGCCGCCCGGCGCCCGGGTGACGGCGTCCACGCCCGGCGCGCCGGTCGCCGCCTTCGAGGATCAGCGGAGGGGCATCTACGCCGTGCAGTTCCACCCGGAGGTGGCTCACACCGACGGCGGCCAGCAGATGCTCGAGAGCTTCCTCTACGAGGTCGCCGGCTGCCGGCCCACCTGGACGATGACGTCGGTGATCGACGCGGCCGTCGAGGCTGTGCGCGCCCAGGTGGGCAATGAGCGGATCATCTGCGGCCTGTCGGGCGGGGTCGACTCGGCGGTGGCGGCCGCCCTCGTGCACAAGGCGGTGGGCGACCAGCTCACGTGCGTCTTCGTCGACACGGGGCTGCTGCGAGCCGGCGAGGCCGAACAGGTGGAGGCGACGTTCCGGGGGCAGTTCGACATCGACCTGGTGCACGTGAAGGCGGCCGACCGCTTCCTCGGCGGGCTGAACGACATCGCCGACCCCGAACGCAAGCGCAAGATCATCGGCGAGACGTTCATCCGGGTCTTCGAGGAGGCCGCCGCCGACCTCGGCGACGCCCGCTTCCTGGTGCAGGGCACGCTGTACCCCGACATCATCGAGTCGGGGACCAAGGACGCCGCCCGCATCAAGTCCCACCACAACGTGGGCGGCCTGCCCGAGGACATGCACTTCGAGCTGGTCGAGCCCCTGCGCGACCTGTTCAAGGACGAGGTGAGGGCGGTCGGCGAGGAGCTGGGGCTGCCGGGGGAGATCGTGTGGCGCCAGCCGTTCCCCGGCCCGGGGCTGGCGGTCCGCATAGTCGGCACCGTCACGGCGGAGAGGGTGGCGATCCTGCGCGCCGCCGACGCCATTGTCACCGAGGAGATCCGCCGCGCCGGCCTGTACCGCCAGCTGTGGCAGAGCTTCGCTGTCCTCCCGGTCGTCCGCACCGTCGGCGTCCAAGGCGACGAGCGCACCTACGCCCACCCGGTGGTGATCCGGGCGGTGACGAGCGACGACGCCATGACCGCCGACTGGGCGCGCCTGCCTTACGACCTCCTCGAGCGCCTGTCGTCGCGGATCATCAACGAGGTCCCCGGTGTCAACCGCGTCGCCCTGGACATCACCTCCAAGCCGCCGGGCACGATCGAATGGGAATGACGCCGAAAGACGCCGCCGCCACCGACCCCCGCTCGGTGCAACGCTCCGCCCTGGAAGCGGCGAGGGCCGATGCCCGGGCGCGGGTCGAGGCCCTGGCAGCGGAGGTCCAGGCCATCGTCGACGCATCGGAGGGGGCGAACCTCGACGACGAGAAGGATCCGGAGGGCGCCACCGTGGCCTTCGAGCGCCAGCGCGTGGCGAGCCTCCTCGACGAGGCCCGCGCCCAGCTCGTCGCCCTCGACGCCGCCGAGGACCGCCTGGACGACGGCACCTACGGGATCTGCTCCGAGTGTGGCTCCCCCATCCCGGCCGAACGCCTGGAGGCTCTGCCGACGACGACCCGCTGCATCGCCTGCGCCCGCAGGTGACCGGCGGGGTCCTGGACGAGCTCGCCTGCGGCCTGCGCCGGATCCCGGCGGCCCACGAGGCGCCGGCCTTCGTGGCGGTCGACGGCTGGTCGGGCAGCGGCAAGACCACCCTAGGAGATGCCCTGGGCGCCCGCCTCGGCGCGCCCGTCGTGCACCAGGACGACCTCGTCACCGGCTGGTACGGCCTAGAGCGGTCGGTCGAGCGCCTCGTCACGGAGGTCCTGCAGCCGCTCGCCTCCGGCCGGCCGGCGACCTGGCGGCGGTGGGACTGGGCGGCCGGCGCCCTGGGTGGCGAGGAGGGCACCGTCGCGCCGGCGCCGCTGTCGGTCGTCGAGGGCTGCGGCGCCGGCAGCGCCCCGGTGCGCCCGTGGCTGGCGGCTCTCGTGTGGCTCGAGGTCCCCGGCCCGGAGCGCCTGGCGCGCCTGCAGGCACGGGCGGACTGGCTCGTGTACGAGCCGTGGCTGGAGGTGTGGGCGGCACAGGAGCGGGCGCTGCGCGCCGGCGACGACCCCTGCGACCACGCCGACGTTGTCGTCGCCGACACCGGTGCCGGAGTGCAGCTCCGCTGGCGGGAGTAGCTACCGGCAGGGTCGGCGGCCGCCGGCGAGGGCGGCGCGGTGCAGGTGTTCCACCGAACTGTGAGTGAAAAGTACACACGGTGTGTTATTTTCACTCACAGTTGGCTTTCCGGTGGCCTTCCGGGGGCCTTTCGGACGGGTCGGCCGAGGGAGGTGGCAGATGACGGACACCAACGGCCACGAGTACGGATGTGGCGACCTGCCCGGGGCGCTGGTGTCGGGCCGCACGATCGTCCCCGAGACCGGACCGTTCTGCGTCCTCACCGATCCGCAGGGCGCGGCCTTCGCCCTCCTCGAGAGCTGACCCCGCCGCCTGCCGTCGACCTGCGCTGCCTGGAGAAGCGCTTCGGCCACGTCCGTGCCGTGGCGGGCATCGACCTTGCGATCCCCGCCGGCGAGGTCGTCGCCTACCTCGGCCCCAATGGGGCGGGCAAGACGACGACCATCGACATGATCCTGGGCCTGTCGGTGCCGAGCGCCGGCACGGTGCAGGTCTTCGGGCTGGAGCCGCGCCAGGCCGTCCGCCGCGGCCTGGTGTCCGCCGTCATGCAGAACGGCGGGCTGCTCCGGGACTTCACCGTCGGCGAGACCGTCGAGCTAGCCAGCCACCTCTACGTCTGGACCCGTCCCGTCGCTCAGGTGCTCGAGCGCGCTGGCATCGTCGCTCTGGCAGACCGCCGGGTGGGCAAGTGCTCCGGCGGCGAGCAGCAACGCCTCCGCTTCGCCATGGCGCTGCTGCCCGACCCGGCGCTGCTGATCCTCGACGAGCCCACCCAGGGCATGGACGTCGAGGGCCGTCGGGACTTCTGGAACGCCATCCGCCGCGACGCCGCCACCGGCCGGACCATCCTGTTCGCCACGCACTACCTGGAGGAGGCGGATGCCTACGCCGACCGGGTCGTCGTGATCCGCAAGGGCGAGGTCGTCGCCGACGGGACCGCCGCCGAGATCAAGGCCCTCGCTTCCGGGCGGACCGTGCGGGCGACGTTGCCGGGTGACGACGACAACGCCCTCCGGGCCCTGCCCGGAACCCTCGAGGTGGAACGGCGGGGCGACTCGGTGATCGTGCGCACCACCGACAGCGACGCCATGGCGCGCTACCTCCTGACCCGGACCGACGCCCGGGACCTGGAGGTCGCCGCCGTCGGCTTGGAGGAGGCGTTCCTCACGCTCACCGCCGACGAGGTCCTCGGGCCGTGACGACAACCCTGGACCGCCCCACCCCTGCGCTCGGCGGCTTCAGCCCGAAGCTCGTGCGGCTCGAGTCGCGCCGCGTGCTGCGCAACCGCCGCACCCTCATCTTCACAGTCATCGTGCCGACGGTGTTCTTCCTCATCTTCGGGCTCAACGGGGCGTACGCCAACTTCCGCTACGGGTCGGGCAACGTGTCGGCCGAAGTGCTGATCTCGATGGCCTTGTACGGCGCCGTGCTGGCCACCACCAGCGGAGGTGCGGCGGTGTCGCTCGAGCGCGCCGCCGGATGGACGCGCACCCTGCGCGTCACGCCGCTCACCTCGGCGGCCTACGTGGCGGTGAAGATGATCACGTCGCTCGTTCTCGGCGCGCTGGCCGTCGCTGTGGTGTACGTCGTCGGCGCGCTCACCGGCGAGCCCAGGATGGCGTTGTGGGTCTGGTTCGTGGCAGCGATCGCCACGTGGCTCGGCTCCCTGGTCTTCAGCGCCTTCGGGCTGTTCATCGGCTACCTGCTGCCCTCGGAGAACGTGATGCAGCTCATCGGCTTCGCCCTGATGCTGTTCAGCTTCGGCGGGGGTTTGTTCATCCCGCTCTCCCAGTTCTCCCCAGTACTGCGGACGATGGCGGAGCTCACCCCACTCTGGGGCCTCAGCCAGCTGGTCCACTACCCCCTCGGCGGTGGGGCGTTCCGCGTCGCCTGGGTGGCCAACGTCGCGGTGTGGCTGGCGGTGTTCAGCCTCGGCGCCGCATGGCGTTTCGCTCGCGCCACCGAACGCACGTAAGATCACCGCAGCAAACCTCGGGAGCTCGGACATGGCCGGGCTGAGAGGACGCCGACCGTGGCGTCGACCGACCGAACCTGTCCGGATAATGCCGGCGAAGGGAGCCCCATGTCCCGGTCCCGCCCACTTCTCGCCCTCCTCCTCGTGGTGGCGTTGCTCGCTTCGGCGTGTGGCGGCGGCGGCGTGCCTACCGGCAGCCGCCTGCAGCCGTTCCGCATCGCCCTCGACTACACGGCCAACGTCGACTACCTGGGGATCTACGTCGCCGAGACCCTCGGCTACTTCAAGGACGAGGGCATCAGGCCGGTCATCCTCCCCTACTCGGGGGCGCCGGCCGAGACCCTGCTGAGCACCGGCAAGACCGACCTCGGCCTCACCTACCCGCCCAACATCCCGGCCTACCGGGCGTCGGGCCTCGACTACGAGGCCGTCGCCGGGCTCACCCAGGTCAACACGATCAACATCGCCGTGCTCGCCTCCTCCCCGTACCGCTCGGTCGCCCAGCTGTCGGGGAAGCTCTACGGAGGCTTCGGCGTCCCGTCGGACAAGCCGATCCTGCTCGACGTGTTCCGCAAGGCAGGCGTGAAGCACCCCGTCTACCGGGAGGTCAACCTCGGCGTCGACGCCTACGTCGCCCTCGCCCACCACCGGGTGGCCTACAGCATCACCTACGGCGGGATCGACGACGTGACCGCCGAGCTCAACGGCGTGCGCCTCCGGGAGTGGCCGATCAAGGAGCTCCTCGGCGCAGCGTTCTCCTTCCCCGACGATGCCTTCGTTGCCATGCACGCCGCGATCAAGGCGCACCCAGGTCTGTTCCGCCGGGCCCTCGCCGCCCTCGCCCGGGGCTACGAGTACGCCGCCCACCACCCCGCCGCGGCCGAGGCGATCCTGCTCCGCGACAACCCCACCGCCCTGGCCGGGGCGAAGCGGGTGATCGACGCCACCGGCGCCCACATCGCGCCGCAGCTGCTCACCAAGTCCGGCACGTGGGGCCGGATGGACAACGCCGACTTCGCCGGCCTCACCCGCATCCTCGTGAACGGCGGCCTCATCCCGGCGGGCAAGGCGCCGCCGGCGTCGTCCGACTTCACCAACGCCCTCCTGCCATGAGACGCCTCCTGCCGCCGGCGATCGTGCTCGCCGCGGCGGTCGCCCTGTGGCAGGTGGCGACGGCGGCGCTGCACGTGTCCCCCGAGATACTCCCCGGGCCGGTTCTCGTGGTCACCGCCACCGCCGGCCAGATCGGGCCGCTCCTGCCCAACGTCGCCACCACATCGGAGGAGGCGCTCCTCGGCCTCGCGCTGGCCCTCGCCATCGCCATTCCCATGGCAGTCGCCATCGACTGGTCGACAACAGTGCGCGCCAGCGTCTACCCGCTGATCGTCGCCTCCCAGACCCTCCCGATCATCGTGCTGGCGCCACTGGTGGTGATCTGGTTCGGGTTCGGGCTCGGGCCCAAGATCGTGCTCGTCGCACTGTTCAGCTTCTTCCCGATCGCCGTCGGCGCCGTGCAGGGGCTGGCGTCGGCGGACGTCGAGATCATCGACCTGCTCCGCACCATGCGCGCCAGTCGCTGGCAGCTGCTCACCCACGTCCAGCTGCCGTCCGCCCTGCCGCAGATCTTCACCGGCTTGAAGATCTCCGTCACCTACGCGTTCACCTCGGCGATCGTCGCCGAGTGGGTGGGCGCGTCCCGGGGGCTCGGGGTGTTCATGACCGCCGCCGCCAACGACGCGCCCCGACAGACCGATCTCGTGTTCGGGGCGACCGCCGTCACCGCCCTGCTCACCATCGCCCTGTTCGGAGTTGTCGCCATCCTGCAGCGCGTGGCCATGCCCTGGCGACCGAAGGGCCGGGAGTGACGGGCACGGGGTCGGCCGTCGAGCTGCGAGGACTTTCCAAGAACTTCGGCCAGCTGCGCGCCGTCGACCGCATCGACCTCGACGTTGCACCCGGCGAGCTCGTCGCTCTCATCGGCCCGAGCGGCTGCGGCAAGTCCACTCTCTTCGACATCGTGGCCGGGCTCGAGCAACCCGATGGCGGCGAGGTCCGCATCGACGGAACGGTCGTCGTCGACCGCCTCGGCACCAGCGCCTACATGCCCCAGCGCGATGCCCTGCTGCCGTGGCGCCGGGTCGAGGACAACGTCGGCCTGCCCCTCGAGCTGCGGGGCCGGCGCCGGGCCGACGCCCGCCGTGTCGCCCGCCCGCTGCTCGACCGCTTCGGGCTGGGCGACTTCGCCGGCGCCTGGCCCTGGCAGCTCTCCGGCGGCATGCGCCACCGGGTCGCCTTCCTGCGCACCGTCGTCGCCCAGCCGACGCTCGTCTTGCTCGACGAGCCGTTCGGCGATCTGGACGGGCTCACTCGCCGGGACCTGCAGGAGTGGCTCGGCACCCTCCTCACCGACCTCGGCCCCACCGTGCTGCTCGTCACCCACGACATCGCCGAAGCCGTGTTCCTGGCGGACCGCGTCATCGTCCTCACCTCCCGCCCCGCGCGTGTCGCCACCGAGCTGACCGTCAGCCTGCCGCGCCCGCGCCGGGCCGACGACCGGGAGTCGCCGGCCGCGGTGTGCGCCGAACGCAACCTGCGCGAAGCGCTCCAGTCTGCCTCCTGGGCCGTGCCCCGCCGGTGATCACGTATCTCGGCGCCGCGATGGGGTAAGAACCGACACGGCCGGCGAGCACCGGCAGGAGGTCGGTCGTGCCGAGCCGGGTGGAGCGCAAGTTCGAAGGCAGGGCGGAAGCCGTCGGGCAGGCGCGCGCCTTCGTGGAAGCCGCGCTCGCCGCCTGGGACCTCGACGACCTCGCCGAGGTGGCGGTGCTGCTGACCAGCGAGCTCACCGCCAATGTCGTCCGCCACGCCCGCTCCAGCTTCCATGTGGCCGTGGTCTGCGATCCGGCGGCACTCAGCGTCGAGGTGCGCGACGAGTCGGCCGTCCGGCCGCGGCGACTGGCGCCGTCGCTTCGCGACGAGCACGGCCGAGGGTTGCAGCTCGTCCAGGTCCTTGCCCACAGCTGGGGCTCCCGATCCGTCTCCGGCGGAAAGGTGGTGTGGTTCCGCCTCAGGTTCCCGAAGGGTGCGTACGTCGGAGCCCGGCCGACGTACTGACTGTCTATTCAGTCAGTAGGGCTGTCAGGCCAGTACGACATGACGAGGGCCTGGCGCGGGCGGACGGGCAGGTCGCTGGTCGTCATGCCCGCCGACGAGCATGGCGCATCCGGGCGCCCTTGTAGCCTGGGCGTCCTCATGGATGCGGCCCCCTCCACCCTGACCGCGGGGCTCAACCCGGTGCAAGCCCGGGCGGTCACCCATCCCGATGGTCCCCTCCTGGTCGTCGCCGGCGCCGGCTCGGGCAAGACCCGGGTGCTCACCCATCGCATCGCCTGGCTCATCGACCAGGGCGTGTCGCCGTTCCAGATCCTGGCCATCACGTTCACCAACAAGGCGGCCGACGAGATGCGCCGGCGCGTCGTCGAGCTCGTCGGGCGGGTAGTGGAGCGCATGTGGATCTCCACGTTCCACGCCGCCTGCCTGCGGATCCTGCGTCGGGACGCAGTGAGGCTCGGGTACCGCTCGGGGTTCAGCATCTACGACCAGGCCGACGCCGTGCGCCTCACCGGCTACGTCGTGCGCGACCTCGGCCTCGACGCCAAGAAGTTCCCGGCCCGGGCGGTGCACGCCGTGATCAGCGCGGCCAAGAACGACCTCGTCGACTTCGAGACCTACGCGGCGCGCGCCGCCGGCCCCCACGAGCGCCGCATCGCCGATCTCTACCGGGAGTACCAGGCGCGGCTCCTCGCTGCGAGCGCCATGGATTTCGACGACCTGCTGACGGTGACCGTGTCGCTGTTGGAGTCCTTCCCCGAGCTGCTCGCCCACTACCAGGGGCGCTTCGAGCACGTGCTCGTCGACGAGTACCAGGACACCAACGCCGCCCAGAACCGCATCGTGTTGCTCCTCGCCGGCGCCCATCACAACGTGACCGTCGTCGGGGACTCCGACCAGTGCCTGCCCGAGGGGTCCCTCGTCGCCACGGCGACGGGCATGCGACCGGTGGAGTCCGTGCGGGTCGGCGATGTCGTGTTGGGCACCTCCGGCGAGCTGGCGCCTGTCGAGCAGCGCGTCACCCACGTCGAGGAAGGCCGCTACAGCGGCCGGCTCTACCGGGTGAGCGCCGGTGGGAGGGAGCTGGTGGCCACCCCGCACCACATCACCCTCGCCCGGCTCGACTGCGACCCGGCCCAGTGGTCGGTCTTCCTCGTGTGCCGGCTGGACCTGGGTTACCGGGTCGGGTTCTGCCGGACCGCCCGGGCGCGCCGCTGCGTCGGCGAGGAGGGCGCCAGCAAGGCATGGGTCCTCCGGACGTGCGGGTCACGAGAAGAGGCGGCGTGGTGGCAGGCCCACCTGGCGGCCAGCTTCGGCCTGCCGACGGTGCGCTTCGGGGGACCCGGCCACGAGCTCGGTCCCGACGACGCGGCCGTCAGCCGCCTCTACGCATCCGTCGACACGGTGCTGCGGGCCAAGGACCTGATGGATGCCTATGACCTGCACCCTGACTTCCCGCACGTCGGGGGGCGCAGCAGCCAGTTCCTCGAACTTACGATGTTCTCGGGCCCTCGGGGAACGGTTCCCTGTCACCGGATCCGGTGCTCGCCGATCGAGCCGGCAGCGGCGGGGCGACTCGCGGCGGAGGGGTTCCGCGTCCGGCCCGGGAGCATGGCGGGGGCGGATAGCCTCGAGACCTCGACGGCGTCGTACGGGGAGGCGCTCCGCCTCGCCCGGGTGGCGGCGCTGGCAGGACGGTTGGACGTCACCCGACGCGCCCGGATCGGCGACCGGGTCTACGCCTTCCAGCCCGTCAGCCACCTGCGGCCCGGGATGCATGTGCTGGTCCAAGCGGAGGGCGGCATGGTGGAGGTGCCCGTCGATTCGGTCACCACCGAGCAGTACTCGGGGCGCGTCTTCGACTTCGAGGTCGAGCCCGGCCACACCTACCTGGCGTCCGGTTGGCTCGTCCACAACTCGATCTACCGCTTCCGCGGTGCGGACATCCGCAACATCCTCCAGTTCGAGAAGGCGTTCCCCCGGGCCACGGTGATCGCGTTGGAGCAGAACTACCGCTCGACGCAGACGATCCTCGATGCCGCCAACGCCGTGATCGTCAACAACCTGCAGCGCAAGGCCAAGAGCCTGTGGACCGACCGGCTCGGCGGCGAGACCATCGTCAGCTACCTCGCCGAGGACGAGCGCGACGAGGGGGCATGGTTGGTGGCCGAGGCTGCCCGCCTCCACGAGCACGGCTACCAGTGGGGGGACGTCGCCGTGTTCTACAGGACCAACGCACAGAGCCGGGCGGTGGAGGAGGAGCTGGTCCGGCGGGGGGTGCCGTACAAGGTGGTCGGGGGCACCCGGTTCTACGACCGGAGGGAGGTCAAGGATCTCCTCGCCTACCTCCGGGCGGTGGCCAACCCCGCTGACGAGGTGTCGCTCAAGCGTGTCGTCAACGTCCCCAAGCGGGGCGTCGGCGACACGAGCATCGCCCGGGTGGAGCAGTTCGCCCGAGCCGGGGGCCTGGCCTTCGCTGACGCCCTCGCCCAGGCGGCGTCCGCCGGCGTCACCGGCCGAGCCCTGACAGGCATCGACTGGCTGCTCGGGTTGCTGGCGGAGCTCAGGGCGTCGGTGCGCCGGGCGCCGGGGCCGGAGGGGGCGGCGCCG
>DAHVMA010000080.1:0-5015 GCA_027320105.1 Acidimicrobiaceae bacterium
GCATGCATAGGGCTGCCCTATGCAGCGCCACCCTCGCCCGAGCCTCCGCCGCGAAACCCCAGCGTGCGGGCCGCTCGCGTCGCGCCACCCTGCGTATGCTGCATACGCAGGGGTTGAGTAGGTCCCGATAAAAAGCCCCGATAAACCTGTGGATAAGCCCGTGGAAGTGCACCGAAACAGCACGAAAGCCCACGAAATCGTGGGCTTTCGACTGGACTCCGAGAATCCGTTGGTGGCGGGGGTTCAGAACCATCGCACGACCATCGGGTTCCAGACCCGATGAAGCCGCTGGTCACGACGTTGTGCCTATGCACTGCATAGGGCAATGCCCTGCTCAATCGGGACGGTGGTGCTCAGGGAGCTCCCGAGAAACGCTGCGCGCCAGGCGCTACACGCTCTTGAGATATTGGCGCAGCGCTCTGCGGATGAGCTCGGACACCGTGACGCCCTCGGTCTGTGCCCGCCGAGCGACTTCGTCGCGAAGCTCGGGTTCTAGCCGCACCGACTCCACTGACTTGGCAGCGTCACCGAGCGGAGGCCGGCCAGGTCCCCGACGACGTCCCTGCAGCTGACCAGGCTCGTAGCCGCGCTCGGCTTCCTCGGCGAACCGCTCGATCATCTCGTCGGTGATCGGCTCGCCGCTCTTGGTGTGCCCGTAGGTGTGCTGATCGGCCATCATTCCTCTCCGAAGAGCTCCTGGGCGGTCGAGCGTCGAAGTCCCATCGCGTGGATCACCAGCTCGTCTCCTCCGAGAACCAAGACGACCAGCTCGAGCAGGTTCCCGGCGCGGTCGGGCCCGGCGAGCAGGTAGCGCGGTGGATCGTCGCCCAGTTCGGCCCAGGCGACGGAGTGGGCCAGCGCGTGTTCGATGTCCTCGTCGGCGACGTTGTGGCGCTGAGCTGACCCGTGGATCTCCACACGGGATAAGTGTACTACGACAAAGCACGATGACCGACTCGCCCGGCTCCTGGATCCTTTGCCAACACCGACAGGGGCGGTCAGGCGCCGGCCCGCTCACCTGGGGGGGTACAGCCGGACGACCACAAGGCGCAACGGCCCCACTGGTCTCTCGGCTAACAGCCCCCGCCCGTTGCTCTCGATGCGACAGCCTCCCACCGCCGGCGACGTCGACTCGGCCAGGATGCGAAGCACCGACCTTTTCGGCGGTCTCGTCCGCGTGTACCGCTGGCCGGCTCGCGGTGGGCGGAGGGGTTCTCGGCACCCACACGCTTGAGCTGGGCGGACGGGGTTCTCGGCACCCACAGGTTGCCCTACTCAATGTTGCTCGGGCGCGCCAGGCCCCGAGAAACTCCACGACGAGGACGCATCGGTGATTGTCTACCGTCTTCGCCTTGCAAGTCGGGTGGCTCCGCCCTTGTGCCGATCAGGTCAAAGATGAGTGCAGCCGGGCCTCGATGCCTCAGTGGTGGTGGTTCTCTCTGTCGGCATCGACACCCGCGGGCGCGCCGCCCATCATCCCGAGCATCTGGCGGCCGCCGGTTCTGAAGAACCGCCATACGAGGGCTCCGGCGAGGGCGAAGAAGACGATGTTGAGGATCGTCGTGTAGTCCCAGGTGATGCTCGGGCGGAGGACCGTGGCGTTGCGGGTGGTGGGCACGAGCCCGGCGGCGCCGAAGAGGAGCTCGACCGCGTAGCCGGCCAGCGCCATCGTGACGTAGAAGACGCCCAAGATGACAAGCGTCATCTTCGTCCCGTAGTACTTGCGGTAGATGAGCAGGATCGGGATGATGATCAAGTCGGCGAAGATGAAGGCCACGACGCCCCCGAAGCTGATCCCGCCGTTCCACAGCACCGCGGCGAGCGGGACGTTCCCGATCGAGCAGACGAAGCCGAAGACCGAGATGACCGGCCCGATGAGCGGCCCCCAGATCTTGGCCGCCAGCGGGTGACCGGCGAAGAACAGGTGACGCCAGAAGCTGTCGGGAACCCAGGCGCCGAGGGCGCCGGCCAAGAGCAGCCCGCCGACCACGTCACGCAGCACCGCCGCCCACTCCATGACGAAGATGTGCGACACCGAGGTGCGCCCGTTCGCTGAGCGCAGCCGCCGCCACAGGCTGCCGCCTTCGGTGATCGACATGTCCATGGCCGCGTGGCCTTCCATCTGGCCGGCCAGCCCCCGGTCGGACTGGCGGCGGGCCTCGTCGAGCAGCCGCTGGCGGAGCACGAGGCGGAAGCCCACGGCAACGAGGACGATCATGATCGGTCCGCCGACGAACTCGGCCAAGGTGAACTGCCAGCCGAGCAGGAGGGCCATGATGATGCCGAGCTCGATGACCAGGTTGGTCGAGGCGATCTCGAAGGTCATGGCGGCGACGAAGTCGGCGCCCTTTCGGAACAGCGAGCGGGCGAGCGCCACCGCCGCGTAGGAGCACGACGAGCTGGCGATCCCGAGCCCGGAGGCGACGGCGAGGGTCTTCGGTCGGCGGTCGCCGAGCAGGCGGCTGATGGTGGCCTTGCGCACGAGTGCCTGGACGATGGCGGAGAGGGTGAAGCCGAGGATGAGGGACCAGGCGATCTGCCAGGCCATCCCGCCGGCGACCTCGAGGGCGTGACCGAGGGCGTGGAGGACCGTCACGAAGGCCCTCCGTGGGTGGTCATCGGGTCCGGGTGAAGCGGTGGACGGCTTCGAGCAGCTCGGTGGTCTTCTCGGCGGCAACCGCCTCGTCGCCCGAGGTGAGGGCGTGGCGGACGCAGTGGTTGACGTGATCGTCGAGCAGGATGCCGGCCACCGTCTCCAGGGCGGTCGACACCGCGGCGATCTGGGTGAGGATGTCGATGCAGTAGCGGTCCTCGGTGATCATCTTCTCGATGCCCCGTGCTTGGCCCTCGATGCGGCGCATCCGGTTGATCAGCGCGTCCTTGTTCTTGGCGGCCACGTAGCCATAGGGCTGGGGCTGGCCCAACCCGTCGGCTGCGGCCGGCGGGCCCTCGGCTCTGGCGGTGTCGGTCATCTGGACTCCTCGGTCGGGCGGAAGCGGCGCAGGCGCAGCGAGTTGGTGACCACGAAGACGCTGGAGAAGGCCATCGCGGCGGCGGCGGCGATCGGGTTGACGAGCCCGGCGACCGCCAGGGGGATGGCGGCGACGTTGTAGCCGAAGGCCCACACGAGGTTGCCCTTGATCGTCGACAGCGTGCGGCGAGACAGGCGGATGGCGTCGGCAGCGGCTCGGAGGTCGCCGGCGACGAGGGTGATGTCGGAGGCCTCGATGGCGACGTCGGTGCCGGTCCCGATCGACAGGCCCAGGTCCGCCTTCGCCAGGGCCGGGGCGTCGTTGACCCCGTCGCCGACCATGGCCACCACCTCACCGGCCTCCTGGAGGCGGGCGACCTCGGCCGCCTTGTCCTCGGGCAGGACTCCCGCCAGGACCCGGTCGATGCCCACCTCGGCGGCGACGGCCCGGGCGGTCCGCTCGTTGTCCCCGGTGAGCAGCACCGGGGTGAGCCCAAGGGCGCGCAGCTCGGCCACGGCCTGGCGACTCGTCGCCTTGATCCGGTCGGCAACCGCGATAAGACCCTTCGCTGCTCCGTCGGCCGCGACGGCGACCACCGTCGAGCCCCCGGCCTCCAGGCGGGCCACCTCGGCCGTGAGCCCGTCGGGGAGGTGGACCCCCCAGTCGGCCAGCAGGCTCGGTCGGCCGACCACCACGGCGTGGCCGTCGACCACGGCCTCGACCCCGAGACCGGCCCGGGCCGAGAACGACTCGACCTCGGGCAGCGTGCCGAGCCGGTCTCGCCCGTAGGCGGCGACGGCCCGCGCGATCGGGTGCTCGCTGGCATCTTCGGCCCCGGCCGCCAGGCGCAGCAGCTCCTCCTCGTCGACACCTGCGGCGGGAACGACGGCGGAGACGGCCATCTTGCCCTCGGTGAGCGTGCCGGTCTTGTCCAAGACGATCGTGGTGACCTGGCGGGTCTGCTCCAAGACCTCGGGGCCCTTGATCACGATGCCAAGCTGGGCGCCCCGCCCGGTGCCGACCATGAGGGCGGTCGGAGTGGCCAGTCCCAGGGCGCAGGGGCAGGCGATGACGATGACCGCCACCGCGGCGGTGAAGGCGGCCGTCGTCGCGGCGCCACCGATCAGCAGCCAGCCCACCAAGGTCAGCGCCGAGATGGCAATGACGATGGGCACGAACACCGCCGACACCCGGTCGGCGAGGCGCTGGACCGGTGCCTTGCCGGCCTGGGCGTCGGCCACCAGCCGGGCGATCTGGGCGAGTGCGGTGGACGCGCCCACCCGGGTGGCCTCGACGACGAGGCGGCCCGAGGTGTTGACGGTGGCGCCGGCCACGGCGTCACCGGGGCCGACCTCGACCGGCACCGACTCGCCGGTCAGCATCGACTGGTCGATCGCCGAGGTCCCCGACTCCACCACGCCGTCGGTGGCGACCTTCTCTCCGGGGCGTACCACGAAGCGCTCCCCCACGACCAGGCCCTCCACCGGCACGAGGACCTCGGTGCCGTCGCGCAGCACCCGGGCCTCCTTGGCGCCGAGCTCCAAGAGCTTGCGGATCGCCTCACCCGAGCGGCGCTTGGCCCGGGCCTCGAGGTAGCGGCCGAGCAGGATCAGGGCGGTGATCGCCCCGGCGGTGTCGAAGTAGACGCTCGTCGAGATGCCGGCCACGAGCACCACCGTCGACCAGATCCACGCGGCGAGGGTGCCGACCGAGATGAGGGTGTCCATGGTGGCCACCCCGTGCCGGGCGTTCGCGAGCGCGGCCTTGTGGAACGGCCACCCGGCGTAGACCACGACCGGGGTGGCGAGCACGAGGGAGACCCACTCCCAGCCGGGCGGCCGGGAAGCGGTGACCCAGGCGAAGACCGCCAGGGGCACGCTGAACGCCACGGCGAGGACGAGGCGGTGCCGGTAGGGGCGCGCCGGGTCCTCGTCGGTCACGGCCTCGGGAAGGGCGGCGCCGTAGCCGGCCAACTCCACCGCCCCGATCAGGTCGTCGAGGTCCACCTGGGTCGGGTCGAAGGCGACCGCCGCGTGCTCGCTG
>DAHVMA010000091.1:0-4159 GCA_027320105.1 Acidimicrobiaceae bacterium
TTGAAGAGGTGGCGGAGCGGCTCCACGAGCGTGAAGCCGAGGTCGTCGGGGAGGCCGCCCACGTTGTGGTGGGACTTGATCGTGGAGCCCGCGGTGCCGGCGCCGCGCGCGCCCCCAGACTCCACGACGTCGGGGTAGAGCGTGCCCTGGACGAGGTGCTCGGGGCCGCCGCCCTCCGCCTCGACCTCGCGGGCCGCGTGCTCGAAGGCGCGGATGAATTCGCGCCCGATCACCTTTCGCTTCGCCTCGGGGTCGACGACCCCTCGCAGCGCCGCGAGGAACGCTGCGCGCGCGTCGACGACCTTCAGACGGATCCCGGTCGCGGCGACGAAGTCGCGCTCCACCTGCTCGGCTTCGCCGAGCCGGAGGAGGCCGTGGTCCACGAACACGCACGTGAGCCGGTCGCCGATCGCGCGATTGACCAGCGCTGCGGCGACCGCGGAGTCGACGCCTCCCGACAGCCCGCAGATCGCCCTGCCGTCCCCGACGGCCTCACGCACCTCGTCGACGGCCGCGTCGAGGACGTTGGCGGTGGTCCACGACGGCTGGATCCCCGCCGCCCGGTACAAGAACCGCTCGATCACCTGCTGGCCGTGAGCGGTGTGGTGGACCTCGGGGTGCCACTGCACGCCGTAGAGCGTCCCGTCGGCCGTCTCGAACGCCGCGATCTCTGTCTCGCTCGACCACGCCGTCGGGCGCAGCCGCTCGGGGAGCGCGATCACGGCGTCGCCGTGCGACATCCACACCTCCTGGGATGCCGGCTGCCCCTCGAACAGCCTCGCGTCGGGGTCCACGGTCACCTTGGTGCGCCCGTACTCCCGGCGCTCCGCACGCGCGACGTCGCCGCCGAGGGCCTGGGCCAGCGCGTGGAAGCCGTAGCAGATGCCGAGGACCGGCACACCCGCGTGGAGGAGGCCCGGGTCGATGGACGGCGCCCCGGGCTCGTAGGTGCTGGAGGGCCCGCCGGAGAGGATCACGGCAGCCGGCTGACGCCCGAGGACCTCCGCGGCGGAGGCGGTGTGGGGAACGATCTCCGAGTAGACCCTGGCCTCACGGACGCGCCGCGCGATCAGCTGCGCGTACTGGGCCCCGAAGTCGACGACGACGACAGGGCGTGCCATCGGCCGAGTATGTCAGTTGGCCGGTCTCCCAGAGACGCTCTGCAGCGTGCGTGCTCCTGCGCTGGCGCTCACTCGAAGGCGCCTTGCGCCTCAGGGACCTCGGAGCACGAGCTCGGTGCCCTCTCGACGAGGTACCTGAGCGAGGCACCTGCCACCGCGCCCGCATCCCACGCGCTGCTGCTCGCGCGACCCGCCCTTGTGTCGTCGGACCGGACAGTCCACAGTTGCGTGGAGAGCGTCTGGAAATTGTAGGTTGTGGCTCGTGGCCTGTGCGCTCCGAACCGGCCGGGGCAGAGAGGGGGTGGTCGTGACCTGCGTGATCGCCGGACCCTCCGCCGGCACGAAGGGCCGGTCGTGCACCGGCGTCTGCCACGGACGCGCCAGCCGCCCGCGAGCGGGTCGACGCCCTCTCCCTGCCGGGCAACGGGCCGGGTGAGGCCGGCATGAACAAGGTCCTCTCGCTGCACGACGCCGTGGAGCGCCACGTCCCCGACGGGGTCGGGCTGCTGGCGGTGGGCGGCATGCACCTCCACAACAACCCGATGGCCCTGGTGCGCGAGGTCGTGCGCCAGAGACGGCGCATCCGGCGGCTGCTCACCAGCCCGTGCGGGGCGTTCAACGCCGACCTGTTGATCGCGGGCGGGCTGGTGGAGGAGATCGCCACCTCCTACGTCGGCTTCGAGCACCTCGGGCTCGCACCGGCGTTCCGGCGGTCGGTCGAGGACGGCTCGCTGCGGGTCCTCGAGTGCGACGAGGCGTACATCACCCACGGCCTGAACGCCGGGGCTGGCGGGCTGCCCTTCGCCCCGCTGCCCGCCGGTCTCGAGGTCTCCGACGTCTGGAGGGCCAACCCCGAGAGCTTCCGCCTGGTGGAGGACCCCTTCACCGGCGCCCAGGTGCTCGCCGGTGCGCCGCTTCGCCCCGATGTCGCCCTGGTGCACGCGGCCGAGGCCGACGCCGCCGGGAACGCCGTGCTGGCCGGGGCGCACTTCGTCGACCGGGTGATGGCCATGGCGGCTCGCACCGTCGTGCTGCAAGTCGAGCGGGTCGTCCCGACCGAGGCGATCAGCCGCCACCCCGTCGGCACCACCATCCCCGGCTTCCTCGTCCATGCCGTCGTCGAGGTGCCCGGCGGCTGCCATCCGACCGCATCGCATGGCCACTACCGCGTCGACGAGGACCACCTGCGCCGGTACCTGGCCATGGCCGGCGGCGCCGAAGGGCCACGGGCCTACGTGGAGCAGTACGTACGAGGCAGCAGCGAGGCCGACTACCTGGAAGCCCAGCGCGCGCTCGCGGCGGCAGAGGCGCACCGGTGAGCCGGGACGGCGGCAGGACGAACGGCGGCTCGCCGACAGGGCCGGCCACCGGCGAGCTGATGGCCGTGGAGCTGGCCCGCCGGCTCCGCGACGACGACGTCGCCGTGATGGGGACGGCCAGCGCGCTGCCACAGATCGCCTGCCGGCTGGCCAAGGAGACCCATGCCCCCGACCTGTGGTTCGTGGCCGGAGGCACCTGCGGGGTCAACCCGCGTCTCGCCCCTGCAGTCCCCTCGTGCTGCGACGAGGACCTGCTGCGGGCGGACACCGCCGTGCCCCTGAGCGACGTGGTGCTGCTCGAGGGGCGCGGCGACGTCTTCACCGTCTTCTTCTCCGGCGGCCTGCAGATCGACGCCCACGGCAACTGCAACCTGGTGTCGGTGGGCGACCGGACGCGTCCCAGCCTGCGGGGTCCGGGCACCGTCGGACTGCCGTTCCTGGCCCGAGTGGGGCGGGTGCTCATCTACACGATGGCCCACAACCCCCGGACCTTCGTGGAGCGGGTGGACTTCCTCGGCGGTCCCGGCTTCCTCGACGGACCGGCCTCGTGGGCGGCGGCCGGCCTCTCCGGCGGCGGGCCCGCGGCGGTGGTGACGCCGCTGTGCACGCTGGGCTTCGACCGCGAGACGCTGCGGATGCGGCTCGAGACGGTCCATCCCGGCGTGACCGTGCAGCAGGTGGTGGAGGCCACCGGATTCGAGCTTGCCGTGCCCGGCGTGGTCCCCGAGACGCCTCCGCCGACCGACGACCAGATCGCCATCCTCCGGAGCATCGACTCCGGGGGTCTTCTGAGAGGAGGCTGAGCCATGCCCAACGACGGGAGGTTCGCCGGCCAGGTGGCCATGGTCACCGGGGCCGGCAGCGGCATCGGCCGTGCGGCGGCATTGCGGCTGGTGCGCGAGGGAGCGGCCGTGGTGATCGCCGACATCGCCGCCGAGCGGGCATCGGCCGTGGCCGCCGAGGTCGGCGCACTCGGCGGGGAGGCCGAGGCTGCCGTGGCCGACGTCGCCGACGCCGGCGCTGTCCGCCGGGCCGTCGACAGGGCCTTGGAGCGCTTCGGGAAGATCGACATCCTGGTGTCCAACGCGGGATGGGACAAGGTGATGCCCTTCGTCGACACCGACGAGGCCCTGTGGGACAAGGTCATCGCCGTCAACTACCGGGGCCACCTCGCCTCCACCCACGCCGTGGTGCCGCACATGATCGAACGCGGCAGCGGGCGCATCGTGCTGGTGGCCTCCGACGCCGGGCGGGTGGGGTCGACGGGTGAGGTCGTCTACTCGGGGGCGAAAGGGGCGGTCATCGCCTTCACGAAGGCCCTGGCCCGTGAGACTGCGCGGTCTGGGGTGAACGTGAACTGCGTGGCACCCGGCCTCACCGACACGCCGATGCTGGCCGGCGTCACCGAAGGCCACGAGAAGCTCATGGCCGCCATCATCCGCTCGATCCCCCTCGGGCGGACCGCCCTGCCCGAGGAAGTGGCCGCCGCCGTGCTGTTCTTCGCCTCACCCGACGCTGCGTACATCACCGGACAGACGCTCAGCGTGAACGGCGGCCTGTCGATGCTCTAGGGGCGGGAGAGGCGGTCGACGGGCGCGGACGCCACCTGGCTCACGGCCGCGGGGACGCCACCGGGCTCACGGCGGCGGGGACGCCACCGGGGCCGAGGCGTCGAACAGCTCGTCGGGTGCGCGGCTGGCGGCAGCCTTGGCGTAGCCG
>DAHVMA010000093.1:0-56043 GCA_027320105.1 Acidimicrobiaceae bacterium
TGTCCGGGGAAGCGGACCAGCAGGGCGGCCCCGAAGATCACCACCATGGCGCCGATCAGGCAGAGGTTCGCCACCGAGAGGGTGAAGACCGACCAATGCAGGTAGGTTCCCGGACGGCTTAGGTTCACGACGGAGCCGAGCATGGGCCGATGCTACGAGCCGCCCGGCGAGGCGGCTAGGGCCGAAGGGCACTCCCGAGCCGCCGACGGTCCCGGCCGCTGTCAGCAGGGGCGGGGGTCGTAGGGCGTCAGCTGGTCCTGGGAGCTGGTCGGCGCCTGGCCTCCGGGTGTCGGGACGGAGGCGGTCGATCGCGGCGTGGTGGTCGCGGTGGTACCCGAACCACCGGCCGCCGCCGGCGCCCGGTGGAGGGGGATCACGGCGAAGGTCGAGCCCGCCTGCACGTCGACGGTGCCCGCAGGCACACTGGCCGCCGGCTGCATGACCACGGCTCCTCCCAGGTGCAGGAGCACCGCGTACCCCTCCGCCAGCTGGCCGGGGTGGTACTGCACGACGGTCTCGGTCGGCGAGGCGGGGACGGCACCGATGGTCTGGGAGGTGACATGGAAGCCGTCGGCCGTGAGCCCGCCAGCCGCCGCCGACGCCACGCTCGCAACCCCGGAGATGTTGGTGATCGTCACGGCACTCGGGCGGGAGGCGACCGGCAGCGAGCCTGCGTCCCAGGCACGGATGGTGTTCAGGTCGGCCGGCTCGACGGGGAACTCGACGGAGCCCTTGTCGTAACCCGCGAACACGTAACCGGCGTTGCCGGCACCGTTCACCAACGTCACCGGGAACGTCCGTGCCGGTGCGTTTGCAGGGTTGACAGTGTGGTAGCGCTCGATGAGCGGCACGAGCTGCGCCTTCAGCCCCGGGTCGATGGTGAGCTGGTTGAGCACCGCGGAGAGGAAGGCGTTCGTCTTGAGGGGGTTGCCGATCCCCTGGCGCTCGGCGGTCTTGGCGAGCACCCGGATGAAGGTGTGGTCCCGCACGATGCGGGCGAGGTCGGACTCCGGGTCGTAGGGCCACGCTGCCGGGTTGGAGGGGCTCACCCCCGGTGGGTCGTACTGGAGGTGGCGGCTGCGCACCAGGGCGAGGGCCTGCTGGCCGTGGATCAGCTGGCAGCCCGTGTGGTTGATGTCGAGCCCCGAGTACGCGTCGTACAGCCGCTCGGGGAAGTTGAGGCGGATGCCGCCGAGGGCATTCACCGTCTGGAGGAAGCCGTCGAAGTCGACCTCCACGTAGTGGTTGATGGTGATGCCGAAGTCCTGGTGGATGGCGGCGACCAGGTTGTTGGGACCGAGCTTCCCGTCGTTGAGGGCGGCGTCGATCTTCTGAGGGCTGCCCACCGGGCTCCCTGCCGGCATCGGAGCGAGCAGGTCACGGGGGATCGACAGGATCGAGGCTGTTCGGGTGCGCGGGTCGAGGTGAAGGATCATGATCACGTCGGCGAGCGTCCCGCTCAGCAGCGCCGGGTTGCCGAAGTTGACCATCGTCTGGCCCGCCCGGGTCTCGTTGCCGATGAGCAGGATGTTCTCCGCCGGCAGGCCGGCGTAGGCCTGGCTGCGGTCGGCGCGCCCCTCGCGCAGCGACAGGCCGGCACCCGATCCGGTGCGGACCCGACCCAACTCGTACCGTGCGTACCCGTACAGCGCGCCAGCGCTCACGAGTAGCAGGGCGACCACGATGTTCACGCCCACCAGGACGCGGCGCGGCCATCTCGGCATGTGCCGGAGTCGGCTTCCGCGCCGGACGTGGGCGGCGCCTGGGCGCCGGCTGCCGTTGCTCACGAGCAACCAGCATGGCTGACCGCGGTGCGCATGAGCACGCGCGCATGTGCAGGCGACAGCCCTGGGCAGCGCGCGCCGCCCAGGGGGTGACACCGGCGGCTGGCATACGCTCGATCCCGTGAGCTCGGAGCACAAGTCGATCGGCACCCTCATCGACACCCTCCGGGAACGGCTCGCCCGGCTGGGCTCGGTCGTGGTGGCCTACAGCGGCGGGGTCGACTCGGCGCTCCTGGCCCACCAGGCGTCGGACGTGCTCGGGCGGCGTGCGCTGGCGGTGACGGCCTCGTCGCCGTCCTTGCCGTCGGCCGAGCTCGAGTCCTGCGAAGCAACGGCAGGCGCATGGGGGCTGCGCTGGAGGGCTGTGCGCACCGACGAGATGGATCGCCCGGCGTACGTCGCCAACGGCGTCGACCGCTGCTGGCACTGCAAGTCGGCGCTGATGGACCAGTTGTTGCCCATCGCCGAGGCAGAGGGCGCCACCGTGGTGCTCGGCGTCAACCTCGACGACCTCGGGGACCACCGCCCTGGTCGGCAGGCGGCCGCCGACCGGGGAGCGCTGTTCCCGCTCGTCGAAGCGGGCTTCTCCAAGGCGGACGTGCGCCGCTGCGCCCACCACCTCGGGCTGGAGGTGTGGGACAAGCCGGCGGCAGCGTGCCTGGCGTCGCGGCTTCCGTACGGCACCCCGGTGATCCTGCAGACCCTCGACAGGGTCGGGCGGGCAGAGGCGTCCCTGCGGGCCCTCGGCTTCCGACAGGTCCGCGTCCGCCACTACGGCGACATGGCGCGCGTGGAGGTGGACACCGCCGACCTGGCACGGGCGGTCGAGGCCCGGGAGGCGGTGGTACCGGCGGTCAGATCCGCCGGGTACCGCTACGTGACCCTGGACCTGGAGGGCTTCCGCTCGGGCAACCTCAACCCACCCCGCTAGTCCGGTGGACCGCCGCCGTCCGGGCTCGGGCGCCCGAGCGCCGCCGGCCTACTGACGTTTCCCCTTGCCCCGGCGCCTCCGAGGTGGGGGGAGACCCGCAAGGCCGTCGGCAGTGTTGCTCATGGGCGTGCTCGGGCCCTGGGCCCAACCCGCCCCCATCATCGCCCGGGCCTCGAAGAAGATGCAGTCATCGGGGCACGCGAAGGGGGCCTCGGCCGCCATCCCCAGCCGGCAGCGCTCTGCGACCTCGCCCTGCGACGAGCTGCGCGCGAGGTAGTGACGGCAATCGGTGCGAGTGGTCACGGCAGAAGTTTCCCATGCGCCGGGGTGGCAGCGGGGCCACCTTCGACGCCGGGCGACGAGGGCCGGAGCAGGCACCCGGTAGCCTGCGGGCCGATGGAGCCCTCCGTCAGCGAGCTCGACCTGATCCGCTGGAGCGAAGCGCTCGCCGGGATCGCCCGGACGGGGCTCGGGTTCACGGAGAGCCTCTACGAGCGGGAGCGCTACGAGGAGGTCCTGAAGGTCGCCGCCGACATCCGGGTGCACGCCGTGCACGGTCCGCCTCCGTCGCCGCCCGAGATCGTTGACGGCTGGCTGGCAAGCGTGAGCCCGGGCATCACCGGCTACGTCACGCCCAAGGTGGCGGTGGGTGCAGTCGTCGGCAACGACCGCGACGAGATCCTGCTCCTGCAGAGGGGCGACTCCGGCGTTTGGCTCTACCCAACCGGTTGGGCCGACATCGGCTACTCGCCGGCCGAGGTCGCCGTCAAGGAGGTGCTCGAAGAGACGGGCATCGAGGCGGCGCCGGTCCGGCTGATCGCCGTGCTCGACG
Organism: Acidimicrobiaceae bacterium; assembly: GCA_027320105.1. Lineage (GTDB taxonomy): Bacteria > Actinomycetota > Acidimicrobiia > Acidimicrobiales > Palsa-688 > JAKAQB01. The sequence continues at coordinate 3,548 of DAHVMA010000093.1, forward strand.
GGCAGCGATTCGGGTCGCGGTCACTGCCCTTCTACTCCGTCGTCTTCCACCTCCGCGCCATGGGAGGCAACCTCGCGCCCCACCCCCTCGAAGCTCGGGCCGTGGGATGGTTTGGTCGGGACGCCCTTCCGGCGCCTCTGGCGGGCCCCGAGCGGTGGGTGGACCTGGCGTTCTCCGCCATCGCCGGTCGTTCCCTCGACGTGTACTTCGACGCGCCGCGCCCGGAGATCTGGCGTCGTGTCCTCGAGGTGGGCGAGCCGACCCCGCCTCCCGCCTGAGTGGCACGCCGGCGGGCTGATCCGGAGGGGGCCGCTGCACGGGTGTCACGTTGGCGCCGACCGGTCGGTGTGGTTACGGCGGCGATGGACGCGGCCTCCCTCGAGCAGCGACTGGCCAGCCTCGGCGAGGCCGGGACCCGGGCACGCGCCCTCGACCTGGCCACCGTCGAGGTGATGCGGACGCTGGCCGGGTTGAGCCCGCTGACCTCGGGCCTCGTGGAGAGGTACCTGGAGCGGATCGGACGACCGCTGCGGGACCTCGGCTTCGACGCGGGAGTGATGCTCGTCACCCGTGGCTACGCTGCCCACCTGGCCGTGGAGGCGGACCACGCCGCCTACGGCGCCGCCGACGTCCCTGTGATCGGCGGGCTGCCGCCGGCGCGGGACGGCCGGGCGCCGGCGGACCTGCTGACCCGTGTGGTGCGTGCCACGCGCCGAGGTTTCGGGCGCCTGCGGGCCGTGGACGACGAGGTGTGGGACGGCTTCGTCGCCTGCTCGAGCTTCCGGGTGCACCGCCTGGCTGGCGGCGCCGGCACCGCCGACGAGCCGGTCGGCTTCGTCGACCCGGTGGTTGTCGAGGCCCTCGTCCGGCTGGGCTGGATCCTCCGTCAGGTGGACCTGCACTACGGCCAGCAGCCGGACCGGCGCTGACCGGTCGCGGGGCTCAGCCCGCTGCCAGCTGAGCGAGCAGGGCATCCACCACGGAGATCCGCCCCCCGCTGCGCTCCCAGTCGTCGCCGACGGTGTCGTGATCGACGAGGCCCACAGCGTCGGGTGGGACACCGATGGCGGCCCTCGCCGCCTCGGCCAGCGGCTGCGGCTCGATCTGGTCGTCCGGCTCGATCGGGAACGCCTCCAGCCCGTCCCACAGCGTCACGAGCGCAGCGGGCGCCGGCTCGCCGGTGGCGAGCGCCAGGGCCGTCCGCGAGAAGACCTCCTCGATGGCCATGCCCGGCGGCCGGCGGTACCCGGCGACGGGGTGCAGGCGCCACTCGACCAGCGCGCCGCCCGGTCCGTCCTCACGTATCCAGACCTGCGAGCCGTTGACGTAGGTGTCGAGTGGTTCGCCGAAGCGATCGTCGAGGGCGACGACCAGTGCGGGCGTCGCCCTCCACACGCAGCTCGCGACGCGCTCGGAGCCCCGGGCCACGGTGGTTCAGGCACCGCCGCCGTGGCGGCGCAAGAAGCGCTCGACCTCCTCGGCGAGACGCTCGGGATCGTGCAGCAGCGCTGGTTGGTCGTCCTCGGCGTCGTCGGCCTCCTCGAGCTGCGCCACGTAGGCAGCGGCGTCGTCGTCGTCGGCCACCCGCTCCGACACCTGCCGCTCGTACTCGTCGGCCGCGACCCGGAGCTCCAATGGGTTGACCGGCGCCCCGAGGACCGACGCCGAGCGTTCCACCAGGGCGAGGGCCGCTTTGGGAGAGGGAACCTGGTGCACGTAGTGCGGCACGGACGCCCAGAAGCTCGCCGAAGGGATGCCGGTCTCGGTGAAGGCGTGGTGCAGCACACCGACGATCCCAGTCGGACCTTCGTACGTCGAGTGCACCAGGCCGAGACGGGTGGCGAGCTCCTCGTCGTCCGCCGTCCCGCTGACGCGCACCGGTCGGGTATGGGGCACGTCGGCCAGCAGCGCTCCGAGGATGAGCGCTGTCTCCGCCTGGTAGTCCACCGCCACCGAGGTGATCAGACTGCAGAACGTCCTCCACCGCAGCTGGGGTTCGACGCCCCGTACGAGGATGAGGTCTCTCCCGCCGGTCGTGCCGGCGATGTCGGGGGGCAACGCCGTGCCCGTCGTGGGCCAGATGCCCGTCGCGATGGGGGTGGCGGCCGGCGGGATCCGTGCGGACAGCAACTCCACCTCGGGCCAGTCGATGGAGCGCGTGCAACCGTCCACCAGGCGGACCTGCGGCCGGGTGGCAGTGAAGTCGTAGAACTCCTCGGGATCGACCGAAGCGAACCGCTCGGCCCCCCACGTCTGCGCCAGGTACGCCAGGGCGAGGCTCGCGGCGTCGCCGGCGTCGTTCCAGCCCTCGAAGGCCACCACCACCAGCGGGCTGCGCAGGTCGGGCCGGTGGTCCCAGCGCAGGGGATCGTTCATCCGGTCGAAGGTACCGCCTCCCGATCACAAGCCGACGCCACCTGCGGGTTCCGGAGCGGGAGGGGCCTCCAGCGGTCGGGGGAGCCCGCCGGGGCCGCTCCTCCCACCCCTCCTGTGCACGGTACCCGGCGCGGCGGGGCCGGCGGACGACGAGCGGCTGAATTGTTGCCGACTCCGACCGTACCCTTGGGCGGTGCCGTTCTCCGCCGCCACCCAGGCCTGGTTCGACGGTGCGTTCGACGAGCCGACGGCTGCCCAGGCGGAAGGTTGGGACGCCATCGAGCGGGGCGACCACACGCTGATACTCGCGCCCACCGGCTCCGGCAAGACGCTCGCAGCCTTCCTCTGGGCGCTGGACCGCCTCCTCACCTCCCCGGCGTCCGGGTCCTGCCGGGTCCTCTACGTGAGCCCGCTCAAGGCCCTCACCTACGACGTCGAGCGCAACCTGCGGGCGCCGCTCGCCGGCATACGACGAGAAGCCCGACGCCTTGGTATGGAGATGCCCGAGGTGCGGGTGGCCACCCGCACGGGCGACACCCCTGCGCAGGAGCGCAGCGCCATGCTGCGCACCCCGCCCGACGTGCTGATCACCACCCCCGAGTCCCTGTACCTGGTCCTCAGCTCCCGTGCCGCGGCGATCCTCGCCGGGGTGCAGCACGTGATCGTCGACGAGATCCACGCCGTCGCCGGCACCAAGCGCGGCGCGCACCTCTCCTTGTCCCTCGAGCGCCTCGAGCACCTCTGCGCCCACCCTCCGGCTCCTGACCCCGCCAGCCGCTCCCAGCGTCGGCTCCCTCCCGTCGAGCCGCACTCGTTCCAGCGGGTCGGGCTCTCCGCCACCCAGCGCCCCCTCGACGAGCTGGCACGCTTCCTCGGTGGCCAGGACGGAGGTGGCCGTCCCCGCCCGGTTGCCGTCGTCGATGCCGGTGCGCGCAAACCCCTGGAGCTGCAGATCGTGGTCCCCGTCGAGGACATGGGCGAGCTGGGCCGCCCTCTCACCACCGGCGAGGATGACGAGCAGCTCATCTTGCGGGGCACGGCCGCCGGTGGTCCGGAGGTCCGGGCATCGATCTGGCCGGCGATCTACCCCCGGCTCCTGGAGCTGATACGGGCGCACCGCTCGACGCTCATCTTCGTCAACTCCCGCCGTCTCGCCGAGCGGCTGGCGGCCCGACTCAACGAGCTGGCCACCGCTGAGACCGATCCCGCTTCAGGGGCGGATGCCCATGCTCTCGGAGGATCCAGCTATCTCGGGGCCGGGGCTCCCGCCGAGCTGGTGCGTGCCCACCACGGATCGATCTCGCGGGAGCAGCGCCTCGAGATCGAGGACGCCCTCAAAGCCGGCCGCCTGCCGGCACTGGTAGCGACCTCGTCGTTGGAGCTGGGCATCGACATGGGCGCCGTCGACCTGGTCGTCCAAGTGGAGGCACCACCGTCCGTCGCCTCCGGGCTGCAGCGCATCGGCCGCGCCGGGCACCGGGTCGGGGAGCCGTCGCGCGGGCGGATCTTCCCGAAGTTCCGCCACGACCTGCTGGTCTCGGCCGTGGTCGTCGAGCGCATGCACGGCGGGCTCGTCGAGGAGACCCGCGTTCCCCGCAACCCCCTCGACGTGCTCTCCCAGCAGATCGTCGCTCACGTCGGTGCCGCCGAGCGTCCCGTCCCCGTCGACGAGCTCCGGAGGCTGGCGCGCGGCGCCTACCCCTACGCCGACCTCGGCACCGAGTCGTTCGATGGGGTGCTCGACATGCTGGCGGGGCGTTACCCGAGCGACGAGCTCGCGGAGCTGCGCCCCCGCCTGGTGTGGAACCGGGCCGAAGGCACACTGACGGCGAGGCCCGGGGCGAAGATGCTTGCCGTCACGAACGGCGGGACGATCCCCGATCGCGGGCTCTTCGGGGTTTTCACGCCCGAAGGGGGACGGGTCGGGGAGCTGGACGAGGAGATGGTCTACGAGTGCCGCGTCGGTGAGACGTTCCTCCTCGGGGCCACGACCTGGCGGATAGAGGAGATCACCCGCGACCGTGTCGTGGTCAGCCCTGCCCCGGGGATCCCAGGCAAGATGCCCTTCTGGCACGGGGACAACCCCGGGCGACCGTACGAGCTCGGCGTTGCAGTCGGCGAGTTCGTCCGTACCCTGGCGAGCAGGTCCGACACCGAGCTCGGCGCGAGCTGCGACCTCGACCGGCTGGCCGTGCGCAACCTGCGCTCCTACGTTCAAGACGAGCTGGACGCCACCGGCGGGCTGCTGCCCACCGACCGGCAGGTGGTGGTCGAGTGCTTTCGGGACGAGCTCGGGGACTGGCGCCTGTGCCTGCTCTCACCGTTTGGGGCGCGCGTCCACGCCCCGTGGGCCATGGCCGTCGAGGCCCGGTTGCGGGCGGGCGCCGACGGTGACAGCGACTCGGTGCAAGCGGTCTGGAGCGACGACGGCATCATCCTCCGCCTCCCCGAGGTCGCCCAACGCCCCGACCCGGGCGTCTTCGTCATCGACCCCGACGAGGTGGAGGACCTGGTGGTGGGTGCTGTCGGCTCCAGCGCCGTCTTCGCCGCGCGGTTCCGGGAGAACGCGGCCCGCGCCCTCCTGCTGCCCCGACGCCGCCCGGGGTCCCGGACGCCGCTGTGGCAGATGCGCCAGCGCGCTGCCGACCTGCTGGCGGTGGCGTCGGGTCATGGGGAGTTCCCCATCCTCCTCGAGACCTACCGCGAGTGCCTACGGGACCAGTTCGACGTCCCGGCGCTGCGCGCCATCATGGGTGACCTGGCGGCCCGGCGGCTCCGGCTCGCGGCGGTCGAGCTGCCCGTGCCGTCGCCGTTCGCCAGAGGGCTCGTGTCCTCCTACGTCGCCGCGTTCATGTACGAGGGTGACGCTCCCCTCGCAGAGAGGAGAGCGCAGGCCCTCACCCTCGACCGCAGGATGCTCGCCGAGCTCGTCGGCTCCGAGGAGCTGCGCGATCTGCTCGACCCCGGGGCCCTCGAGGCGCTGGAAGCGGAGTTGCAGGCGCTCGAGGAGCGCCGGAAAGCCCGCAGCACCGAAGGGGTTGCAGATCTTCTTCGCCGCCTGGGGGATCTGACGCCGGCGGAGGCGGAGGCGCGCTGCGAACCGGGTGTCGCCGGCAAGGCGATCGCCCAGCTCGTCGTCGACCGCCGGGCCCTGCTCGTGCGGATCGCTGGTGAGGAGCGCTGCATCCTCGTCGAGGAGGCGGCCCGCTACCGTGACGCCCTCGGCGTTGCCCTGCCGGCGGGCCTGCCCGACGCCCTGCTCGATCCGGTGGCCGACGCGCTCGGCCAGCTCGTCCGCCGGTGGGCGCGGGTGCATGTCCCGTTCACCACAGCGGAGCCGGCCAGCCGCTTGGGCGTGGCCCTCGGAGAGATGCGCTCCGTCCTCGAGGCGCTGCAGCGGGCCGGTCGGGTCGAACGCGGCGCATTCCGACCCCGGGGCACAGGCGAGGAGTGGTGCGACGCCGGCGTCCTGCGCCTCCTACGGCAGCGCTCTCTCGCCGCGCTGCGCCGCGAGGTCGAACCCACCGAGGTCCAGGCCCTCGCCCGCTTCCTCCCGGCATGGCAGGGGGTCGCGCCCCTGGGATCCGAGCCCTCCGCCGCTGGCCTGGACGGGCTCTACGACGTCATCCGTCAGCTCCAAGGCCTGCCCATCCCGGCCAGCAGCCTCGAGCGTGACGTGCTGCAAGCGCGCCTCAGCGGGTACTCGCCGCGGCTGCTCGACGAGCTGCTCGCCAGCGGTGAGATCCTCTGGGTCGGCGCAGGCAACCTCGGCCGGGACGACGGCCGCGTCGTGCTCGCGCCACGCGATCAGGCACCAGCGCTGCTGCCCAGGCTCGGCCAGGGGACGGGGCCGTGGGCAGCGTCCGCCGGCGACACCCGCCCAGCATCGCCGCTCCACGACCACATCCGCGCCGTGCTCGCGGCCCGCGGTGCGTGCTTCTTCCGAGAACTGGCAGAGCCCGGCGTACCAGACATCGGTCTCCTCGAGGCGTTGTGGGACCTGGTGTGGGGAGGGGAGGTCACCAACGACGCCTACGCCGCGGTGCGGGCCACCGTCGGAGGCGGTCACCCCGCCGGTCGCCGCGGCAAGGCGGGGATCAGGTACCGTCCGCGTCCAGGGCGGGCCACGGTCCTCGGGCCACCCCGGGGCCAGGGGCGTTGGACCCTCGTCGAGCGGGAGCTCGGCCCGGCCGACGGGGTCGGCGCCACGGCCGCCGGCTTGGCTCTCGCCGCCACCCTCCTCGAGCGTCATGGTGTGCTCACGCGGGAGGCCGTCCGTGCCGAGGGCGTCCCCGGCGGCTTCGCCGGCATCTACCCGGTGCTGCGCTCCATGGAGGAGGCCGGCCGCATCCGCCGGGGATACTTCGTCACCGGGCTGGGCGGTGCGCAGTTCGCCCTCCCCGGTGCCGTCGACCGGCTGCGAGCGCGCCGCGACGGCGGCGGGACAGACAGGCCGACCGTCCACGTCCTTGCCGCCACCGACCCGGCTTGCGTGTACGGCGCCGCTGTTCCCTGGCCGGCGAAGGGACCGTCGCGCAGCGCCGGCGCTCATGTGATCCTCGTCGACGGGATGGCGAGCCTCTACCTCGAACGCGGCGGCCGTGGGCTCAGCGCTCTCCGGGAGCTCGACGGCACCTGGGAGGAACCGGCCGTGGCTGGCCTCGCCTCGCTCGTCGCCGGGGGCCGGATCGCTCGCGTCGCGCTCCAGCGCTTCCCCGATGAGCTCGCAGGAGCTCTCGGTGAGGCCGGGTTCACCCCGACGCCCAAGGGCCTCGTGCTCTACGGCTGACGCCCGAGGGTCCGGTGACACGATCTTCCGCACCGCCGGCGCGCTGCGGCGGTGTGCCGCCGGAGCCCCCGCCTACGCTTCCCATCTGTGATCACCATCCGGGAAGTGGCACAGGTCGACGACGACCTGGTGGCGGCGATGACCCGCCTGCTGCCCCAGCTGTCTCGTTCCGCCCCGCCACCCACGACCGAGTCCCTCGAGGCCACAGTCACCTCGCCGGCGACGACGCTCCTCGTCGCCGAGGACGACGCCGGTGCCACCGGACCCGACCGGATCGTCGGGGCGCTCACCCTTGCCGTCTTCCAGATCCCGACCGGAGTGCGAGCCTGGATCGAGGATGTCATCACCGACGAGCGCAGCCGCGGTCGCGGCATCGGCGAGGCCCTGACACGCCGGGCCCTGGAGATTGCCGCCGCCAGCGGCGCACGCACGGTCGATCTCACCACGCGCCCCTCCCGGGAGGTGGCCAACCGGCTCTACCTCCGACTCGGCTTCGAGCCCCGCGACACCAACGTCTACCGGTACTCGCCGGGCGGCTGAGACCGGGGCGCGGGCCCGTCCTCCTACGATCGGGTGAGATGAGCCGCCACCCCCGCAGCGGGCGGGTTGCCGCCTGGACGCTTCCGCCGGCTGCCCTGCTCGCCGTCGCGGTCATCGCCGTGATCGGCACCGGCGGCCACGGCGCCCAGCGGGCGGCACGGGCGACGACCCCCGGCGCCGTGAAGGCATCGAGCACCGCTACCACCGCTGGGCCGCCCTCCTCAAGTGCGCTGTCGACAACCCCCCGGCCGACCGCCGTCACGCCGACCACCGTCACACCGACTGGTGTCACGCCGACCACCGTCACGAGGCCTGCCACCGTGGCCCTCCCGCCTGCCGCCAACGGCGACCTCCCTCAGACGCCGGCGCTGCCTTCCATTGACACCGCCGCCTTCCACGGGGAGATGCTCCTGCTGTGGAGGGCCATCCGCTCCGGCGACCCGGCGCCGGCGATGGCGGCGTTTTTCCCCGTCGCCGCCTACGACCAGGTGAAGGCCTTCGGGGACGACGCCGTCGACTGGAAGGACCGCCTCGTCGCCCACTTCGACCTGGACGTGGCCGCCGCCCACCATGTCCTGGGGCCGGGCGCCACCGCCGCCCGGTTCGTCGGGGTGGTCGTTCCCACCCAGTACACCCAGTGGATCCCGCCCGGTGCCTGCTACAACCGCGTCGGGTACTGGAACGTCCCCGGCTCACGCCTGGTCTACCGCGAGGCCGGCGTCGAGCGCTCGATGGGCATCGCCTCGCTCATCTCGTGGCGGGGCTACTGGTACGTCGTCCACCTCGGCTCCGAGGTGCCTCCTCCAGGGCAGGGAGTAGTCGACGCCCCCGCCGCCGGCGCCGGCGTCCCCGGCCCGCCCGGTGGCTGTTGAGCCCGACTGCACGGGCGCCGATCACCGGGGTGGCGCGGCACCGACGCCGGTCGTCGGTATCGTCCCCCGCCGTGCGACCGTCCGCCCACCAGCACGTGAGCGCAGCGGCGGCTGCGTGAGGACCGAGGGCGGGCGGCGGCGCCGTCCCACGGCCGGTCACTGGTCGGCGCTTGCTGTCGTCGCCGCCTACGCGTTCGGCTCGTGGGCCGTCGCCCTCCCCCTCGGGGTGCTACCCCACGGCCACCTACCGGCGTGTGCTTGCGCCGACGTCGCCCAAGAGGTGTGGTTCCTCGCCGCCGGCGCGCACCATCCTTTCGGGTTCCACACCGACCTCATCGACGTGCCTCGCGGCGTGGGGCTGCTCGACAACGCCAGCTTCCCGCTCCTTGCCGCGGCGGCTGCTCCCTTGACGGCGGCTGCCGGTCCGGTGGCATCCCTGGCGGTGCTCCTGCGGCTCGGCTTCTTCGCCTCGGCCGTGGCTGCGTGGGGGGCACTCCGCTGGGTCGGACGCGGCCTCCCCGGCGCCGCGATCGGCGGGGCGTTCTACGCCTTCTCGCCCTTCATGACGCACCAGGGGGCGAGCCACTTCTTCCTCGTATGGGGACCACTGCCGCCGCTGCTCGTCGCCACCGTGTACCGCCACCTCCGGGGAAGCGGCCGCCACCCGTGGGCTGCCGGCGCCGGGGTCGGGCTACTCGGGGCAGCGCAGTTCTTCATCGACAGCGAGGTTCTCATCATGGCTGCGGTCGTGACGGCCGTGACGGTCGCGTTGTGGCTCGCCTGCTCGCTGCTTCGGCGGAGGGCGGACACCGCCGGCCGCTCGCGCCGCGCCGCTGCGCTCGCCGGGGCGTCGGTCGCGGTGGCTGCACCGCTGCTCGCCTATCCGGCGTGGGTTGCGCTCACCGGAGCGGACCGGCTCGTTGGTTCGACCCAGCTCAACGTGGGCGGTGTTGGGGTAGCGGCGACGCTGTTCCCGGGCGACAGGGCGGTCGTGGCCGGCCTGTGGCCGGCATGGCGCACCGCCGTGGGGCAGTACCTCGGGCACAACTCCTACATTGGCGTGGTCCTCCTCGCCGCCTGCGCACTCGTCGTCAGCAGGCACTGGCGCCGGGAGCCGCTGGTCCGCACGTCCGCGGTGTTCACCGTCGTGGCTTGGGTGCTGCAACTGGGCGGACACCTCACCTGGGCGGTGCGCGCCACGGCGGTGCCCCTGCCGTTCGAGATCCTGCAGCACCTACCGGTGCTCCAAGACATCATCCCCGACCGCTTCAGCGACATGGTCGCGCTCGGTCTCGCCGCCATCGTGGCCGTCGGGGTCGACAGCCTGGTCGGTGGGATGCGGGCTGGTGGCGGAGCGGCTGACCTCCCCGCGTCGCACGATGGGCGGCGGGAGGGGTGGCGGGGACTGCTGGAGGGATGCCGGGCCGACGCCTTGGTGGGCGTGGCGCTCATCGCCGGTCTCCTCCTCGCTGCCCCCGACAGCACCTACGGGTCGTTCCCGATCGGGGCGGCGTCGTCGTTTGCCCCGCCCGCCGCGCCCTGGGCCGACGTACCCGCCGGCGCGGTCGTCCTGGCCTACCCGGTGCCGCAGTTCCCCCAGGACCAGGCCATGCTGTGGCAGGCCGAATCCGGGATGCGGTTCCGGCTCATCGGCGGCTACGCGATCCGCCCCGGGTACCGCCGACACAGCCAACGGTCGCCATTGCTCCCCTCGCCGGCAACGCTGCCCCGTGCGCTCGTCAGTGCTCTCGACGACCCTTCAGGGTTCACAGTCGGTGGCGCAGCGTGGCGACGGGCGGCCGGCGCTGTGGATGGGTTCATCGTCGCCCGCCACGTCGGGGCGGTCATCGTCCAGGAACGGTCACCGGGCGGGGCGGCCGTCGCCGCCTTGATGCGCGACCGCCTGGGGCCGCCGCGCGCCCGGGGCGACGGCCTGATGCTGTGGTTGCCGGCGAGGACCCGCAACCCATGAGTGCGCAAGTCACATGTCCGGCCCCAGCTCCTCGACTTCGAGGAGGGTGAAGCCGTCGATCACCGTGCGCAGCACCTGCTGGGCGACCCGCGGGTCGAGACCGTGCTCTTTGGCCGTCTCGGCGATGGCGGCCAGCATCTCGTCCTCGCGGTGGCGGTCGACGACGCCCAGATGGTGCTCGTGCTTGCAGGCGGTGATCTCGTCGACCAGGCGTTGGCGGCGGGCGAGGAGGACCACGAGCTCGGTGTCGAGCTCGTCGATCCGCCGGCGGACGTCGGCCAAGGCCGGGGGCGGGGGCTCACTCATCGCCGGTCATCCTTGCAGGCCGTCGACCCCAACGGTTGGGACCTACCGGCGGGGGTAGGGGTACGATGCGAGGAGATCCAACCAACTGCGACTCGTCTCGGAGGGTCGATTGTGACCGATTCCATCACTGTCACCGACAATCGCACCGGCGAGGCGGTCGAGATCCCCATCACCGACGGTGGCATCTCCGCCGACGAGCTCCGCAAGCTCATCCCGGGCATCTGGTTCTACGACCCGGCGTTCATGACCACCGCGCTGGCGTCCAGCTCCGTCACCTATCTCGACGGGGAGGGCGGCGTCCTTCGATACCGCGGATACCCGATCGAGCAGCTGGCAGAACGGTCGTCGTACCTCGAGGTTGCCTACCTCCTGGTCCATGCTGAGCTGCCCAACGCCGAGCAGCTACGCACCTGGACCGAGGACATCCGGATGCACACCTACCTGCACGACAGCTTCCGGAAGCGGTTCCTGGACGGGTTCCACTATGACGCCCACCCGATGGGCATGCTCGTGTCCGGCATTGCCGCCCTGTCCACCTTCTATCCGGAGGCCAAGGACGTCGTCGACCCGCAGGTCCGCCACCGGCAGATCATCCGCATGATCGCCAAGGTCCCGACCCTCGCCGCCGCCTGCCACCGCTACAGCACCGGGATGCCGTTCGTGTACCCGGACAACGGCCTGTCGTTCACCGAGAACTTCCTCTCCATGATGTGGAAGGTCGCCGAGCCCCGCTACGAGCCGGACCCCGTGCTGGCGCACGCCCTCGACGTGCTGTTCATCCTGCACGCCGACCACGAGCAGAACTGCGGGACGCTCGCCATGCGCACGGTCGGATCCGCCCACGCCGACCCCTACATCGCCGCCTCCGCCGCCGCGGCGGCCCTCTCCGGCCCCCGCCACGGGGGCGCCAACGAACAGGTGCTCCGGATGCTGCACCAGATCGGGCACGTCGACAACGTGGACGCCTTCATCTCCGATGTGAAGGCTGGCAAGGGCAAGCTCATGGGCTTCGGCCACCGGGTGTACAAGAACTACGACCCGCGGGCCAAGATCGTGAAGCAGACCGCCGACGCCGTCTTCGAGGTGACTGGGCGCAACCCGTTGCTCGACATCGCCCTCAAGCTCGAGGAAGCCGCCCTCTCCGACGAGTACTTCGTGTCGCGGAAGCTGTACCCCAACGTCGACTTCTACTCGGGTCTGATCTACCAGGCGATGGGGTTTCCGACGGGGATGTTCACCGTGCTCTTCGCCATCCCACGCGTCGCCGGCTGGTTGACCCACTGGCAGGAGATGATCGACCAGGACGCCAAGATCTACCGGCCTCGTCAGCTCTACGTCGGCACCGACCGCCGGGAGTACCTACCGCTCGAGCAGCGCAAGTAGCCGGCGGACTCGGTGGTGGCAACGAGCCGGGACCCCGGTCACCGGCCCTATCAGCCCGCTCCCCGTGCGCAGCCCTCTCGTTGGTACGGTGTACTGGTGTCCGGGCTCGTGTCCACCGCACGTGCGCTGCTGCGGACCCCGCAGGGCCGGAAGATGTTCCGCTACTCGATGGCCTCGGTCGTCGCCGTCGTCGCCAGCGTCACCCTGCTCGTCGTCTTCGACGGCCTGCTACGGCTCGGCGCGGTCGTGTCCAGCACCCTGGCGACGGGGATCGCGACGGTCCCTTCCTATGAGATGAACCGGAAGTGGGCGTGGGGCAAGACCGGCCGGGGCCACCTGTGGAAGGAGGTGATGCCGTTCTGGGTCCTCGCGTTCATCGGATGGGGATTCTCCACCTACGCCGTGAAACTGACCGAGTCGGGCCTCCGGAACAGCGGGCTGGCACACCTGGAGCGGACGGGCATCATCGCCGTCGTCTACGTCGCGGCCTTTGGAGTGCTGTGGGTGGTCAAGTTCATCATCTTCAACAAGATCCTCTTCGCAACGCGTCCCCACGATCTGCCTCCCTCGCTCGACGGTCGCACCCGGGTCCCCGGTTGACGCCCGAGCAACTGCTCACACCCGAGCCACTGCTCACACCCGAGCCCGAGCAACTGCTGGCCGCCCGGTCAGCGAAGGGCTTCATGCCGGAGGACGAAGGCAGGGCGCTGCACGGGGCCGCCGTTGCGGCGGCCGCCGCCGTGCCTGGAGCACCCCTGCTGGAGGTCGGGACCTATTGCGGGAAGTCGGCGGTGTACCTGGGCGCGGCGGCTGCGGCGATGGGGACGGTGGCGGTGAGCGTCGATCACCACCGTGGCTCGGAGGAGAACCAGGCGGGGTGGGAGCACCACGACCCGGAGGTCGTAGATCGCCGCACCGGCCGGATGGACACCCTGCCCTTCGCGCGCCGGACCCTCGAAGCCGCCGGCCTCGAACCTCACGTGGTCCTGGTGGTGGGCGAGTCCACGACGGTCGCCGCCATGTGGGGGCGACCGCTGGCCTTCCTCTTCATCGACGGTGGTCACGGCCGGGAGGTCGCCTGGGCCGACTACCACTCCTGGAGCCCCAAGGTCGCCGCCGGCGGCACCCTCGCCATACACGACGTGTTCCCCGATCCTGCCGACGGCGGCCGACCGCCGTACGAGTTGTACTGCGACGCCATCCGCTCAGGGAGGTGGGAGGAGCAGACCGGCGCGGCGTGCGGCAGCCTCCGTATCCTCCGTAGGCTACCTGATTGATCCAATCGCGCTGCGTCCGGCAGGCCGTCGCGCCAGGCCGGCGCCTGCAACCGCGCGCAGCCAATCGAGCCGCGCGCAGCGACGCAGCTATCTCGTCGTCGGTGCGCGCGGAAGGGTGGCGTGCGCGCGGAATGGAGCCGGGAGACTCGAATGAGGTAACGGATCGCCCGTTACTGCCCTTCTTTCTATGCCTGGCTTCTACGTCTGGTCCCTGTACGCCTGGCGGCGTTGGGGTGGTGACGCCGTTCCCAGGCGGGCGGCGACCGCGTCGGCGAGCGCGGCGATCGTTGGCTCGTCGAGTGCTGGTTCGGGGCGACCACGCAGGGGGATGCGTCGACGCAAGGCGCGAACCTCGTCACGCAGCGCGGTGAGCATACCACTCTGCTCGTCGTGGGCGAGCCCCAGGCGGTCGACGCCTGCGGCGAGGGATCCGACGTCTTCGCTCACACCCTCCAGCCGCTCGGCAGTGTTCGCAAGGCGCTGGCTCACGCTGGCGAGGGCCTCCTCGAGGCGGGAGGTGCGAGAGGCGAGAAAATCGAGGAGCGCCGGCGCGCCGGCGAGCTGCTCCAGGTGGGTGCGCAGGTCCGCCATGCGAGTTGTCACCTCGCCGAGGCGGTCCGGCACCTTGCCCAGCGCCGCCAGCCGCTCGGGCAGGTCACCCAGCGCCGCCAACCGCTCGGGCAGGTCACCCAGCATCGTGAGCCCGGTGGCGAGCCCCTCGACCTGCTCGGGCAGGGCGTCGAGGAGCTGGACGCCGCGGGTGAGCTCCTCGACCCGCTGGGAGAGGGCGTCGAGAGGTGCGAGGCGGTGCGCGAGCTCCTCCAGCGTCGAGACCAGGCGCTCGATGCCGGCGCGCAGCGCCTCGTCAGCTTCGCCCCGACCAGCGCCGGCGTCCATCCCGCCGCCCGCCTCCATCCCGCCGCCCGCCTCCATCCCGGTCGACGCTAGCCCCCTCGGCTGGGTCGGGACGGGAGGCGCCGCCGGCAACGCCTTCCTTGTCGGCGCCGCCGGCGGCGGGCCGAGACGTGCACGCAGCCGGACGAGGCCGGCCACGGTACGCGGCACCCGGCTGGCGATGGGGGTGCGGGGCGGGCGCTGCTCGGCGACCGCCACGGGGATCTCCGCCACGCTCATGCCGGCCCGTTCGGCCCGGAGGACGAGCTCGGTGTCGAACAGGTCCCCCGACAGGCCGCACGCGTCCACGAGGGGACGCAGCCGGTCGGCTCGGAGCAGCTTGAGCCCGTGCGTGTCGCTGACCTGTAGGCCGAACCCGTACCTCATGATCAGCGAGAACGCCTCGGTCACGGCCCGCCGGCCCGGTGCCCGGCGGTCCTCGGCACCAGCGCCCCGCTTGGTGCCGATCACGATGTCGACCTCCGCATCGGCCTCGGCCAGCGCCAGCGCCCTGTCCAGGAAGTCGAGGTCGACCAGGTCCACGTCGATGTTGGCGACCAGCTCGCCTCGGGCCGCCCGGAACCCGTTGCGGAGGGCCGCCCCATAGTTGGCCTGGCGCAGCGACAGCACGCGGATCTCGGGTCGGGCCTCGGCGAGGGAGCTCGCGACCTGCCAGGTGCCGTCGAGCGACCCGTTCTCGACGACGAGGACCTCGAAGGTGGCCCCCCTGGCGCGCAGGCCGTCCACCAGTGCCTCGACCGCCAAGCGCAGGTACGGGGCCTCGTTGTGGGCTGGCACGACGACGCTCAGGCGGGGGCGCGCCGCGACGGGATCGGGGGCGGAGGCCATGGCTGCCCAAAACGTACCGGGCGGAAACGCCCGCCGGCCCGCCCGCCCGCCCGCCCGTCGCCTTGCGGTTTGACCGCCGGCGGCTCCGCGGTCAACAGTTCCCCGGTCATGGTCGGCGACCGCCTCCGGGTGGCGCTGCTGGTCTACCGGGGCAACCCCCACTCCGGCGGCCAGGGCGTCTACACCCGCTACCTCGCCCGTGAGCTCGTCGCGCTCGGCCACGAGGTCACCGTCTTCGCCGGCCAGCCCTGGCCCGTGCTCGACGGGGGGGTCGCGCTGCAGGCCGTGCCCAGCCTGGACCTGTACCGCCAACCGGATCCGTTCCGGGTCCCGCGGTTGTGGGAGCTGCGCTCGGCGGTCGACGTCGCCGAGCTCGCCGTGATGTGCACGGGCGGCTTCCCCGAACCACGCACCTTCGCCTGGCGCGTCCGCCGCCTGCTGAGCGCCCGCCGGGACGACTTCGACATCGTGCACGACAACCAGACCTTCGGCACGGGCATCCTCGGGCTCGTACGCGACGGCTGGCCGCTGCTCGCCAGCTGCCACCACCCGATAACCGTCGACAGGGCGCTCGACTTGCAGCACGCCGAGACCCTGCGCCGCCAGCTCTCCCTCCGACGCTGGTACGGCTTCTTGCGGATGCAAAAGCGCGTCGCCCGCCGCCTGCCGCGCATCCTGACCGTCTCCGAGTCCTCCAAGCGGGACATCGCCGAGCAGATGGGGGTGCGCCCCGACCGCCTCGCCGTCGTGCCCATCGGCGTCGACCAGGAGCGCTTCCGGCCCCATCCCGAGGTGCCGGTCGTGGCCGGCCGGATCATGACCACGGCGTCGGCCGACGTCCCGTTGAAGGGTCTCGTTCCGTTGCTGGAGGCGGTCGCCAAGCTGCGAGTGGAGCAACCGGACGCCCATCTCCTCGTCGTCGGTCGGCGGCGCGACGACAGTCCCGTAGCCCGGACCGTGGCGAACCTCGGCCTCGAGGGTGCTGTGCGCTTCGTGTCAGGGGTCAGCGACGGCGAGCTCGTCCGGCTGTTCGCCGAGGCGTCGGTGGCGGTTGTGCCGTCGCTGTACGAAGGGTTCTCGCTCCCCGCCGTGGAAGCCATGGCGATGGGCACGCCGCTGGTCGCCACCACAGGCGGGGCCCTGCCGGAGGTCGTCGGCGACGCCGGCCTCCTCGTCCCGTCCGGCGATCCCGGTGCGCTGGCAGCCGCGATCGGCACGGTGCTCGCCGATCCCCATCGCGCCGCCCGCATGAAGGTCGCCGGGCGCGAGCGGGTGCTGCAGCGCTTCACCTGGCGGGCCTGTGCCGCAGCGACCGCCGAACACTACCGGGATCTCGTCGACCGCCTCCCGCCACCGTGCTGACCGTCCGCTACGAGCGCCTCGGCGTCGGTGCCGGCGACCGGCTCCTCGACCTCGGGACCGGCGGCGGCCGCCACGCCTACGAGGCGATGCGCCGGGGAGCGCTGGTGGTCGCGCTCGACACCTCGGCCGGCGAGGTGAAGAGCGTGAGGGCATTGATGGACGTGATGGCGCAGGAGGACGGCGCCACCTGCTCGAGCGGGGGGAAGGGCTCCGCTGCGGTCGGGGACGCTCGCCGGCTGCCCTTTCCCCGCCACTGCTTCGACCGGGTCATCGCCGCCGAGGTCCTCGAGCACATCCACGAGGACGGGACGGTCCTCGCCGAGCTGGCCCGAGTGCTGCGCCCGGGCGGCACCATCGCCGTCACCGTTCCCCGCTGGGCCCCCGAGCTGGTCAACTGGGCCCTGTCCGACGAGTACCACGAAACCCCCGGCGGGCACGTGCGGATCTACCGCCGCTCGGCACTGGAGCGCAGGCTCGCCGCCGCCGGGCTCGTGGTCACCGGGCACCACCACGCCCACGCCCTGCACAGCCCCTATTGGTGGCTGCGCTCGGCGGTGGGCGTCGGGCGCGACGACCACCCGCTGGTCCGGGCCTACCACCGGCTCCTCGTCTGGGACATCACCGCCGCGACACCCTGGACCCGCCTGCCCGACGCCGCCCTCAACCCGCTGCTCGGCAAGAGCGTCGTCGTGTACGCCAGGAAGCCCGCATGACCGGGGGCCGGGGCCCGCTGGCACCGGGGGAGGTGGCAGCCACGGCGGCGTGGATAGCGTCCGTCCAGCTGGCCGACGGGATGATCCCCTGGTACCCCGGCGGGCACGCCGACCCGTGGAACCACGTCGAGGCGGCCATGGCGCTGCTGGTGGGGGGGCGCCGGGCGGAGGCCGAAGCGGCGCTCCGGTGGCTGCCGTCGGTGCAGCACGCCGACGGCAGCTGGTGCTTCTACTACCTGGCGGACGGCGTCGAGGAGCCCAGGCGGGACCCCAACGTGTGCGCCTACCTGGCGACGGGCGCTTGGTTCCACCACCTGTTCACCGGCGACGACCGCCTGCTCGTGGACCTGTGGCCGGCCGTCGAGGCTGCGGTCGACTTCGTGCTGCGCCTCCAGCAGCCGGGCGGCGAGGTGCTGTGGTCGCTCGACGCCGACGGTGTAGCCGGCCGCTACGCCCTGCTGACCGGCGGCGCGTCCATCGCCCACAGCCTGCGCTGCGCCGTCGCCGTAGCCGAGCACCTGGGCGAGGAGCGCCCCCACTGGGAGCTCGCCGCCGGGCGCCTGGCCCATGCCGTTGCCCGTCGCCCCGAGCGTTTCGAGCCCAAGCAGCGTTGGGCGATGGACTGGTACTACCCGGTGCTGTGCGGGGCCGTCGCCGGTGACGCCGGCCGCACCCGCCTGCTCGAGGGCTGGCCCGACTTCGTGATGGAGGGCCTCGGTGTCCGCTGCGTTCGGGACAGGCCATGGGTCACGGCGGCCGAGACAGCCGAGTGCGCCCTTGCTCTCGACGCCGTCGGGCTCGACGACGCCGCAAGCCGGCTGCTCGGGTGGGCCGGTCACCTCCGGGCGCCCGACGGTGCCTACTGGACGGGGTGCGTCCATCCGGAGTGCGTGCGGTTCCCGGGGGGGGAGCGTTCGACGTACTCCGCGGCGGCGGTGCTGCTCGCCGACCACGCCCTCGGGTGGGCCACCCCGGCTGCCGGGCTGTTCCGGGGGACGTCGCTGCCGCCGGTGCTCGACCTGGAGGCCGCTGAGGGAGCAGCGGAGCGCTAGTGAGAGCCGCTCATCTCTGGGTGGCGAGCCGGCACTCCCGGACCGACGTCGCCGCCGCCCGGCCCGAGGCGATGCACGCCGGGATGCCGGCGCCGCCGTAGCTGGCCCCGGCGAGGGCGATTGCCGGCGCGTGCCGCCGGAGATCGCACCGGATGCCGGCGACGAGCTCGGGGTGGCCGACACGGAAGAAGGGAAAGGCCTCGGGCCACCGGCTGACCCGTGCCGCTACGGGTGCGGCCCGTGAGCCGAGGGCGGTGGCGAGCTCGGCGGAGAGGCGGTCAACCAGTGCACCGTCGTCGAGCTCATCGGCGCGGGTGTCCCCGCGACGGCCGACGGACACCCGCACGACGACCCTCCCAGGCGTGGCCCACTGCGGCCACTTGCTCGACCCAAACGAGCAGGCCGTCATCAGCCACCCCTCGCCTGCCGGCACGAGCACCCCGTTGACGCCGGTGGGCACCTCCAGGTGGGCGGCGTCGTAGGCGAGGGTCACAAGGCTCACCGACGTGAGCTCGATCGTCGCCAACCCAGGGGGCGCCACCGCCCCGAGCAGCCGGGAGGCGACCGGGGCCGGGACGGCCAGCACGGCGGCGTCGAAGATCCCGCTCCCGCCGAGCTCGACGCCGGCCGGCGTCACCCGCAGCGTCTCGACGGCGAAGCGCTCCACCCGGGCTCCGGTGGCGTGCAGTTCCTCGTGGAGGCGTTGGACGAGGCGCCCCATGCCGAGGCGAGGCGCCATGAAGAGGGGCTTCCCATCACCCGGCGGGAGGCCCCCGCTCCCGCTGCGGTCACCTTCCCGCAGGGAACGGAGCAGGCTGCGCCGCCGGCGGGCGGCGGCGAGCAGCTGTGGCGCGGTGGCCGCCGCGCTCATGCCCGTGATGGGGGCGGCGTGGATGCTGCCGAGGAGCGGCTCGACGAGACGCTCCGCAACCTCACGGCCCAACCTGGCGGTGACCAGCTCACCGACCCCCACGTCGTTGCCTACCGGGGTCCTCGGGAGGACGAGATCGAGACCGGCGCGCGCCATCCCGGCCGGCGAGAGCAGGCCGCTGCGGACCACCGGGGCGAGACGGCCGGGCACGCCGAGGACGAGGCCGTCGGGTAGGGGCTTCAGGCGGCCGCCCGCCCACAGCAGCGTCCGCCCGGCGGCTGGGGCCACCAGCTCCGAGTCCAGCCCGAGCTCGCTGCACAGCTGGACGGCTGCGGGCGAGCGGGTCAGGAACGCGTCCGGCCCCTCGTCGACCGGCAAGCCCTCGAAGACGGTCGTCCGGACCTTGCCGCCGAGCGCCGCCGGCTCGAAGACGGTCACCTCGGCGTCGGCGCGCAGCTCCCACGCCGCGGCTAGCCCGGCGATGCCCCCACCGACGACAGCGACCCTCACGGCGGCGTGGCCCCCGCCACAGCCGGCCCCCCCGGCACCGCCGTTTCCTCGTGCACCAGCTCGACGAGCCGTTCGAGGACCGCCGGGTCGGTTCCGGGGAGGACACCGTGGCCGAGGTTGAAGACGTGGCCCGGCGCGCCGCCCACCCGACCGAGCACGTCGCGGGCCTTGGCCGCCGTCGGTTCCCACCCGGCCACGCAGACCGCCGGGTCGAGGTTCCCCTGCAGAGCCGGTGCCGGCCCGAGGCGCGCCCGGGCGACGTCGAGCGGTACCCGCCAGTCGACGCCGATGACGTCGGCCCCCGTCTCGGCGAAAGCGCCGAGGAGCTCGCCGGTGCCGACGCCGAAGAGGATCATCGGCGCCCCCCTGTCCTGCAGCGCCGAGAAGATCCTCGTCGTCGCCGGCAGGACATGCCGCCGGTAGTCGTCGGGGTCCAAGGTTCCGACCCAGCTGTCGAACACCTGCACGGCGGCCGCCCCCGCCTCCAGCTGCGACTGGAGAGAGGCGACCGCGATCGCCGCCAGACGGTCCACCAGGGCGTGCCACGTGGCGGGGTCCTCGTGCATGAGCGCCTTGGTCCGTAGGTGGTCGCGTGACGGCCGGCCCTCGACCAGGTAGCTGGCCACGGTGAACGGGGCACCCGCGAACCCGATGAGCGGCACCTCGAGCTCGCCGACAGCCAAGCGCACGGTCTCCGCCACCCAGGGCAGGTCTTCCGGCGGCTCCAGGTCGCGCAGGCGGGCGAGGTCCGCCGGGCGGGTGAAGGGTTGCTCGGCCACCGGGCCGACCCCGGGGACCACGTCGATCCCGAAGCCCACCGCCGCCACGGGAGCGACGATGTCGGAGTAGAGGATGGCGGCGTCGACCCCGTAGCGGCGCACGGGTTGCAGGGTGATCTCCGCCGCCAGCTCCGGATGGCGGATGACGTCGAGGATGCTGCCTTCCTGTCGCAGGGCCCGGTACTCGGGAAGGGAGCGGCCCGCCTGCCGCATGAACCACACGGGCGTCCACGGCACCCGTCGCCGTCGGCAGGCGTCGAGGAAGGCGCTGGTCACGGTGCCGGGCACCGGTCCACCGTAGCCCCGCACGGCCTCTAAGCCCCAGGGTCGCCGGGTCGCAGGCGCTCACCGGGGCCGCCGGTTCCCGGACCGACCGGCGCCGCCGCTGCGCTGCCGGCGGTCCGGCAGGGGGCCTGCGCAGGGGGCTTGCGCAGGGGGCTTGCGCAAGGGGCGGGGATCGCGAAGACTGACTATTTCCCCTATGCCTCACCCTGACGTCGCGGCCGAACAGGCCCACGTTGACCACTCGTACGATCGCCTGGAGCAGATGCGGACGACGGCTGCCGCCATGCTCCGCGATGCCTTCGGTGAACGGGGCGGGACCTTCCAGGCGCTGACCGAGCGGGACATCCGGGTCCGCAACAGCCTCGGGCGGTTGGAGCAGCTGCAGATCGGGGGGGAGTCGCTCGTGTTCGGCCGGATCGACCGGCGGCGTGCGGAGGGTGACGGCCCGGGCGAGGCGTTCCACATCGGCCGGCTCGCCATCTCCGACGAGGATCAAGAACCGCTCGTCGTTGACTGGCGGGCGCCCGTCGCCGAGCCCTTCTACCGGGCGACCGGCGCCCACTCGATGGGACTGCTCCGCCGACGACACTTCCTGACCGACGGACGCCGGGTGCTCGACCTCGAGGACGAGCTGTTCGGCGTGGAAGGCCACGACGATGGGGTCGGCCTCGGGTTGTCCGGCTCACAGGTGCTGCTCGCCGCGCTGCAGCGGTCCCGAACCGGCCGGATGAGGGACATCGTCGCGACCGTCCAGCGGGAGCAGGACGAGATCATCCGTGCCCCGCTCGGGGGGATCCTGGTGGTCCAGGGCGGTCCGGGCACCGGCAAGACGGCGGTGGCCCTCCACCGCGCCGCTTACCTCCTCTACACCCACCGGTTCCCGCTCGAACGCCAGGGGGTGCTTGTCGTTGGCCCCAACCCGACGTTCCTCCGCTACATCGAGCATGTCCTGCCGTCGCTCGGCGAGAGCGGGGTGGAGTTGTCGACGGTGTCCGGCCTGTTCGGCGCCGCTGGGCCACCAGTCGTGGACGACCCGGAGGTGGCCCGCCTGAAGGGCGACCCTCGCATGGCTCGGCTCATCGCCCGCGCTGTCGCCGACCGCGAGCGCCCGCTGCGGCGGACCGTCCAGATCCCCTACGGGCGGACCTTCCTGCGGCTGACCCCGGGTGCCAGCGAGACCATCGTCAGCGCCGCCCGCCGGCGCGCCGGCACCCACAACGCCCGCCGGCGCCTCGTCGAGACCCTCCTCTGGCGCCACCTCCTCAGGCAGTTGGAGCTTCCGGCCGGCGGGCCGGGCGGTGGCGGGCCGGGCGTCGAGTTGCCCGGCGGCCCCGCATCCTCGGAGCCGATGACCGCGCCCGAGCTCGGCCGCGCCCTGCGCCGGCTGCCCGAAGTCAGCGAGGCGCTCGAACGGATGTGGCCGCTGCTCACCCCGCAGGCGTTGCTCCATGACCTCTTCGGGGCGCCTGCCCTCATCGATCTCGCCGGCCGAGCCTGCCTGTCCGGGCGGGAGCAGGTGCTCCTGCACCGTCCCCGCGCCGCCTCGCTCCAGGACGCCAGGTGGAGCGACCACGACATCCCACTCCTCGACGAGGCAGCCTTCCTCCTCGGGCCGCTGCGCCGCCGCCCCGGTCACGGGGATGGCCCACGCACGTACGGGCACGTCGTGGTCGACGAGGCGCAGGACCTGAGCCCCATGCAGTTGCGGATGCTCGGCCGCCGGTCCGTGTCCGGGTCCATGACCGTCGTCGGCGACATCGCGCAGGCCACGGGTGGGTGGGCGCCGGCAACGTGGAGCCAGGTCGTCGAGCACCTGCCTGCCCGTCGCGGCTGGCGGCTGGTCGAGCTCACGGTCAACTACCGCACGCCGGCGGAGATCATGGATGTTGCCGGCCGCATCCTCGAACGGGCCGCGCCCGGCATGCGCCCACCCGAAGCCGTTCGCACCGCAGGCGAAGCACCGCAGGCGGTCAGGGTGCGGGGCGACGGACCGTTCCCATCCGCCGGCGTTCCCGAGTCGGCAGCCCGGCGGGTCGCGGCGGAAGCCGGCCACCTCGCCACCAGGGGTGGCACGGTGGGTGTCATCGTGCCGTCGAGCCTGCTGCGGCCGGTCGCCGCACGGCTCGCCGCCGCCGGCATCGACTTCGGCCAGGCGAACGCCCGTGCCCTCGACCTTCCCGTCACAGTGCTGACGGTCAGTGACGCCAAGGGGTTGGAGTTCGATGCGGTCGTCGTCGTCGAGCCCAACCGCATGGTGGCGGAGGCGCCCCAAGGGCTGCGCGCCCTCTACGTCGCCGTCACGCGTGCGACCCAGCGGCTGGTCGTCATCCATGCAGAGGGACTGCCGGAGGGCATGCGGGAGACATCGGCCGAGTCGTCGGCGTGACGGGTTGCGGGGCGCCGGCGTGCCGGGGCTCTGGTGGCGGTCGGGTGGCGGTCGGGTGGCGGTCCCACGGCCCGGTGGCGGCCCGGTGGCCCGGTGGAGCGCCCGGTTTAGGGTCGTTTGTCCCATAATGGGACCACAACCGCGCGCAGCCGTCCCAACCGCGCGCATGCACGACGATATGACGCTGCCAGTGCGCGCAGTTAGCGTGGGTGCGCGCGGCTCGGTGGTAACGGCAGCCGGGAGGGCAGCGCCTCCTCGCTACAGTGACCCGCGGTGCCCCTCGCCGACGCCACTCGCGCCGCCCTGGCCCGGCTGGTGCTCGAACGGGGGTACGAGCGCCGGGAGGAGCCGTTCGTCCTGTCCTCGGGTGGCTGGAGCCGGGACTACATCGACTGCCGCCATGTCCTCGCCACCGGTGACGCCCTGCGCGCCGTCGCCGCCGCCGTGGTCGACGCCGTCGACATCCCGTGGGAGGTCATCGGCGGGCCGACCATGGGTGCTGATCCGATTGCCCACGGCGTGTCCATGCTGGCCGGCGTCCCGTGGTTCTCGGTCCGCAAGGAGCCGAAGGGTCACGGCCGGGGAGCATGGCTCGAGGGCCATCGCCTTGCGGCCGGTGAGCGCGTCCTGGCAGTGGAGGACACCGTCTCGACGGGCGGCTCGTTGCTGCGGGCGATCGAGCGGATCCGGGAGACGGGCGCCGACGTCGTGGCTGCAGCGACGCTCGTGGATCGCAGCCCGGAGGTGGCGGAGCGCTTTGGGGCGGCAGGCATCCCCTGGTTCCCGCTGCTGACGTGGGATGACCTGCGGATCGAGCCCCTCGCCGGCGGGATGTCGGCTAGGTGACGGCGGGGTGCCGGCTAGGTGACGGCGGGATGTCCGCGGGATGTCGGCGAGACGGGAGGGAGAGGGGCGGAGAGGATCGCCGCCGTCTACGCCGGCACCAGGCTGGCGAGGGACGCCGCCGCCGGGGAGAGCCGGGTCCGGAAGTCGTGGTGACTGGCAACCGCCTGCAGGTAGGCGGCGCGCCGCCGGGCAGCCCGGCCGGTCTCCGCCCCGGGACGGGGCGCGGGAGTCCCGTCGGCGACAGGTCCGACCGCTGGGGCTTCGAGTTGGGCGTCGATCGCCGACTTGAGCAGGGTGAGTGCCTCCGCGCGCATCTGGGAGATCCGGGAGTCCGTCACGCCCAGCTCCAGGGCCAGGACGTGCATGGGCAGCTCCTCGAAGAAGTAGCCCATCACCACCCGGCGGAGGCGTTGGGGGAGGTGGGCGACGGCGGCGACGAGGTAGGCCCGGCGCTCGCGCTCGAGTAGTTGGGCGTCGGGCGTGAGGTCACTGCCGGGCAGGGTGTCGTCGGCCGGTCCGGCCGGGTTGAGGTCCTCGAGGTTGAGCACCACCGAGCGCTGCACATCCCGTTGGAGGTTCTCGAGCTCAGCCCGCGGGATGCCGAGATGGCGGGCCAGCTCTTCGTTGGTCGGGGCACGGCCGAGGGTGGCGGTCAGCCGGTCGGCGGCCGCTGTGACCTCGCGTGCCCTGGCTCGCACCGAACGGCTCGCCCAGTCCCGGCTCCGCAGCTCGTCGAGGATGGCGCCACGGATCCTCGTGGCCGCGAACCGGGGGAAGCTGATCGCCCGAGCCGGATCGTAGCTGCGTGCGGCCTGGGCCAGGCCAGCCATGCCGGCCGACGTCAGATCGTCCCGGCTCACGTGGCGAGGCACACGGCTGGCAACCTCGGCCACGGCGTAGTGGACGAGCGGCAGGTGCGTCCGGACCAGTTCGTCCTCGGTTGGCGCGGCTTCGGGATCTTCACAGAGTGCCGGGGGCATGCACAATCAGTCGGCTCCTGCGGCCTTTTCCCTTGATCCCCTGCCCGGCCGAAATCTCGGCACCACCTAGCATCACCGGGTCATGGAAAGGTGCACGTAGTATCTAGTTACAACCGGAACGTCCTGGGATGTGGTCTGCTACGGTCCGTCTCGCCCTGCGGGCTGCCAGAGGAGGGACCGTGGCCAGCGTCGAGGGAGGGGTGATCGATCTCGGGGCGACAGCAGTCGTTTCGGACCGCATGCCCCTCGCCCGTGTCGGGATCGCCGCCGCGTTGCGCCTGGCGGGGGTCGTGACGCTCGAGCTGTGTGACAACGTGCCCGCCGGCTTCGATGCTGCTCGTCGCAGCGGGGCGCGGATCTACGTCGCCGGGGCCGCCGATCCCGACGAGCTCCATGCCCTGCGCCGGCGGCTGCCGGCGAGCGACGCCCGCGTTGTGGGCCTGGTGGAGCGCGTCGAGCGCCGGGATCTCGTCGCCCTCCTCGACGCGGGCATCGCGGGCATGGCTCTGCGAAGGGTGCTGCCCGAGGACCTCGCCTCCGCGGTGCGGTCGGTCCTGGCCGGTGAGCGGGCAATCGCCCCCCCACTCATGTCGGTGCTGGTGGGGTTCGACCCTGCCGAAGGTAGAGACATCCGAACGTCGGATGTCTCACCGCTGACCTTCAAGGAGGGCCAGGTCCTCGCCCGCCTGGCTCGAGGGGAGTCCAACGCTGCCATCGCCGAGGCGTTGTACATCTCCCCTGCGACGGTCAAGTCACACCTCGCCAGCATCTACGCGAAGCTCGACGTCCGCACCCGGCACGAGGCGACCTCGCGGGCGGTCGCCCTCGGGCTGCTGCGCTGACCAGCCGCGCTCGTCCCAGCTCATGGTCCTCCCGCCCGAGTCGATGGGTGCCGTAGTGTCCCGTTCCCCCTCTCCGCCGCTCGAGGACTTGTCCGACGCCCTGTGGCAGCTGCGCCATCTCCTCGACGTGTTGCGGTTCCGGCTGGAGGAGGAGCGCGGGCTTGCCCTCGCCGGCGGCCCCAGCTGGGTCGCCAGTGCCCACCGGGCCGTCGAGGAAGCCGTCGAGCGCTTCCGGGTGGCGGAGCTGGTCCGGGCTATGGCCACCGAGGCAGTGGCGCGGGACCTCGCGGTGGCGTCGCCGCCGACGCTGGAGCAACTGGCCGCGGCCGCACCACCGCCGTGGGACGACATCCTCACCGCCCACCGGGAGGCGCTGGTCAGCTCGGCCCGATCGGTCGCTGCCCTGGCCGACGCCAACGAGCGGCTGGCGGCGAGCTCTCCGGGCGCCGCGCCGCATCCGACGCGTCTGGGCCCATCGCTCACGGAGTTCCTCGCCGACGCCCGCTGACTCCTCCGGCCGGCGCCGCCTGCCGATTCCCCCGCGGGCGCTACGCTGCCGACCCGGCCGAGGCCGAGGGAGGACAGGTGCCGAGGGAGGACAGGTGGAGCCGACCGAGCTGGACGACGATCCGCTGGCGCAGTTCCGCCTGTGGTACGCCGAGGCGGAGGCTGCTGGTGTCGCCGAACCAGACGCCATGGCGCTCGCCACCGCCGGTGCCGACGGCGCTCCCGACGTGCGGTTCGTGCTGCTGAAGGCGGTCGACGACCGGGGCTGGGTGTTCTACACCAACGACCGGAGTGTGAAGGGCGCGCAGCTGGCGACCAACCCCCGTGCCGCCCTCGCGTGGCGGTGGGCCGCGCTCGACCGGCAGGTACGGGCCGCCGGCGATGTGGAGCGCGTCAGCGACGAGGATTCCGACGCCTATTTCCTCACCCGCCCGCGGGGGTCCCAGCTCGGTGCCTGGGCCTCGGCGCAGAGCACCGTGCTGCCCGATCGCCTGACGCTCGAGCGGCGGGTCGGCGAGGTCGAGGACCGGTTCTCGGGCCGCGAGGTGACCCGCCCGCCGTGGTGGGGTGGGTTCCGGGTCGTGGCGAGCCGGGTGGAGTTCTGGCAGGCGCGCCCGAGCCGCCTCCACGACCGGGTCCGGTACGTGCCGGTCGGCGATGGGTGGCGCAAGCAGCGGCTGTCCCCGTGACCTCCAAGAGCCGGTGGAGCAGGACCGATACCCGATTGGCCCCTTCACGAACCAGCCCTTCTCCGGTAGGATCAGCTACTAGTGCCGGCACCGACCGGCTGGTCGGGATCCTTCCCAGGCAGGATCCGGGCTGCGGACAGGCTCGATGAGAGGACGTCCACGAAGTGCCCAACAACCACGCCGCTCAGCCTGAGGAGGACTTGGTCCGCCTCTATTTGAACGACATCGGTAAGCACGCTCTTCTCACCAAGGACGACGAGGCCCGCTTGGCGCAAGTGATCGAGGCCGGTCGCGAGGCCCGGACGGAGATCAACTCGGGCAAGACGCTGACGGCGGCCCGCAAGCGCGAGTTGCGCCGGCTCGCCCGGGATGGCGACGACGCAGCCGAGACGTTCGTGAAGGCCAACCTGAGGCTGGTCGTGTCGATCGCGAAGAAGTACCAGGCGGCGGAGTTGCCCCTGCTCGATCTGGTCCAGGAGGGCAACCTCGGCCTGATGCACGCCGTCGAGAAGTTCGACTGGCGCAAGGGCTTCAAGTTCTCGACGTACGCGACGTGGTGGATCCGCCAGGCCATCACCCGGGGGATCGCCAACACCGGTCGCACCGTCCGACTGCCGGTCCACGCCGGCGACCTGCTCACCCGGGTCACCAAGGCCCGCGGGCGGCTCGAGGGTCAGCTCGGTCGGCGCCCGACGGTCGCCGAGCTTGCAGCCGACCTGGAGCTCGAGGAGGAAAAGGTCACCGAGATCCTCCGCCACGCCGCCGAGCCGCTTTCGCTGTCCGAGCCACTCCGGGAGGACGGCGATGCGGAGCTCGGCGATGTCGTCGAGGACCGCTCGGCGGTGTCGCCCTTCGATGCTGCCGCGGCCTCCCTGCTGTCGGGCGAGGTCAACAAGATGCTGGTGGCGCTGGACGAGCGCGAGCGTGAGATCCTCCGCCTCCGCTTCGGTCTCGATCGGGGAGAGCCGCGGACGCTCGATGAGGTGGGCGAGCACTTCA
Organism: Acidimicrobiaceae bacterium; assembly: GCA_027320105.1. GTDB lineage: Bacteria > Actinomycetota > Acidimicrobiia > Acidimicrobiales > Palsa-688 > JAKAQB01. The sequence goes on from DAHVMA010000093.1 coordinate 31,627, forward strand.
GCCTGACCCGGGAGCGGATCCGCCAGATCGAGGCGCGGGCCATGTCCAAGTTGCGCCACCCTTCGACCGACCGAGGCGCGCGCGAGTTGCTGACCGGCTAGACAGCCCTGCAGCGCGCAGTCATCGACCGAGCCCGGGCGCGTTCCGGGCTGGTTCGCGCGAGGGGCGGCGGCCGAGTCTTGGGCGGGTCAGATCCAGCGACGGCTCCGCGTGCTCGGGGCTCAGGCGGGGCGCCCCGGCTCTCACTGCAAGGACGACCCGCGAGGCGTCCCGCCCCAGGTCCTCCGGCTCGCCGAGGAGGAGCGCCGCCCCGCCGTGCAGCCGCAGGCCGGCAGGCGTCAGGGCGTAGGCGTGACCGAGGCGCCGAGCAGCCCAGCTGTCGAGGCTGCGACGCCCGTCGCCCCACTCGACGACCAGGCGCGCCGGCGTGTCGCCCACCGCCACCACCCGGCCCTCGGCGCCGGGTCGGCCGACCTCCCGTCGGAGGGGGACGACCCGGTCTCCGACCGCGAACGGTCGTCCCGCGACGACCACGTCGCGGCCCTCGAGGACGCCGGCGGAGCGGAGGGCGGCGCGTGCCCGGCGGTTGAGCTCGGCGACCTCGGCGGGGCCGAGCCCGACCAGGACGCCGTGGCCTTCCCGCGCCTGCCACTCCTCGACCAGGGCGGCGAGCGCGGCACCCGTCGGGAGGGTCCCGTGGGGGGAGGCCGCCGGCGGGTGGGTCGGGGCCGGCGAGCGAGTCGAGTGTGCCGGCGGAACTGGGGCTCCGAGGGTGATGACGTCGATCGCCTCGATTCCCTCGCTGCACGCCCGGGTCAGTGCCGGCAGGCTCCCGCCGCGGAGGAGCACCACCTTGGCCGGTGTCCGTCCCGCCTCACGGAGCACGGCCAGCAACTCGGCGGGCGGGAGCCGGTCGGCCCGGTCGACGACGAGCACGCTGATGGGCCGGTCAGGCCCTTCGGGGGTCACGGCCGCCAGCGCCGCCCACCGCCTGGAGGCGGCGGGCGTCGAGCGCACCGCGACGGCGTGGCCGGTGGCGGCCCAGGCCTCACGGGCGGCGTCGAGCACCGCTGCCTGCCTGAAGAAGCCGTCTCTCGCCTCTCCGGTGCCGAGCGCCACGACGCCCTCCCCCCGGCGCGTCAGGCGCTCCACCGCCGCCGCGCCCACCGGGCCGAGCTCGGGCCGGCGGCCGAGGGCTGACACGACGGCGGGCGCAGCGGCCAGGCCGAGCCCACCGGGTGCCGTCCGTACCAGCTCCGTGACCATCCGGTCGAGAGTGGCCGCCTCGGGCGTCGTGATCCGCCCTCGGGGCGCGGGCAGGGCCTGGCGGGCGAAGGCCTCGGCCCACGCCTGGGCTTCGTCGGGCGATGCCCCACCGGGAGTCGTGGCGGCCAGGCCGACGAGGACGTCCCGGACCGAGTAGGTCGAGCGCCGGGCCGCCAGCCAGGTCGCCACGGCCGCCGGGCGGGCCGCTGGCACCGCTTGCGGTGCAGTTGCGTCGACGGCCACCTGCCGGTCCAGGCCGAGCGACGCCGCCTCGGCCGGCCCGAGCCCGGCGCCGGCCGCCGCGGGCCACCATGCGTCCGACGCCGCCGCCCTCGTGAGGCCGCGCGCCGCCCGTCGAGCCGCTCGCGTCGGCTCGTCGCGCGCCAGGGCCGCTCGGACCTCCGCCTCACGGCGGCTGGTCGCGTCGATGGCCCGGCGCGCCACGCCGCTCAGGTCGAAGCTGCCGTCGGGCTCGAGGCGCCATCCCGTCACCCCGACGGCTTCGAGATGGCGCCGCAAGGCCAGGTGGTAGACGGCGCCGAGGGCACCCCGGTGCACCCACAGCGAGCTGCTGTCGAGCGCTGACCACACACCGTCGCCGGCGCGGGTGACGTTGACCAGGACCACGTGGGTGTGCACGTGCGGGTCACCCGAAGCGGAGCGGCGGTGGTCGAACCCGGCGGCCACCAGACCGTCGGTGCCGACGAGGACCCCGCTGCGCCGGGCCCAACAGGCTCGTTGTTGGAGCCACTCCACGGCATCGGCGGCGGCCGCGGCGTGGGCGGCGGCCAGTTGCTCGGCTCGGGGTGGCGGTGCCATCGCCACCAGCAGCGACACCGACTTGGGGGCGGCGAGAACCAGATCCCAGCCCGCCCGGCGATGGGAAGGCCGGTGCGCCAGGAGGTCCCCTCCGCTGTCGGGGTGCCGGCCCCGGAGCAGGCCGTGGAGCGTGTCGGCATGCACAGCGCCGGCGAGGCCGAGAGCGATGGTGCCGCCGCCGAGCCAGCGCCCTGGTCCGGGGCGGTAGTAGCGCCCTGCCTCCTCCCCGATGGGGTTCACGATCAGCACAGACAACAGCATAGGTGGTTGACACACGAAACGTCATGAAATATGATGACACGTGTCCTACTGCTTCGGGCGAAAGGAGTCTCCATGCACCTTCTGGCAGCTGTCGTCGCCACCGGCCCCAGCGGCACCACGGTGGTGACCGTGCCGTTCTCGCCGAGCTCGTCGGCCCTTCCCGGCACCCAGCAGCTCGGCCAGATCGCCAACGGCCTCGGGTTCTGGGCGCTGATCGCTGCCGTCGTCGGAGTGGTCGTGGGAGGCGTGATGTGGGCCTTCGGCCACTACTCGCAGAACTACCAGCAGGCGTACAACGGGAGGAAAGGCGTGCTCGTCGCCGGCCTCGCTGCCCTGCTGGTCGGCGCCGCGCCGGAGCTCGTCCATTTCTTCCTGGCCCTCGGCGCACAGGTGAAGCAGTGATCGTGCCCGTCGTCGCCGTCCACGGAGGGGGATTGGGGATGCCGGCCCTGGCGTTGTCCCCCTGCCCTGTACCCGGCATCTGCAACCTGCTCAGTCCTCTGAGCTCGGCGGCCACCGGCGGCCTCGCCAGCCAGCTGCTCACGGCCATCGCCACCGTCCTCACCGGGGGGGCCGGGTGGGTCGCCCGCCACGCCGTCGGACTGCTGGCGTCGACCACCCAGATCGACCTCGGGCGGGCGTGGTTCACCCACCTGCTCGGCGTGATGAGCGGCGTGGTGGCGCTGGTCGCCCTTCCGCTGGCGATCGCTGGGACGCTCGGCGCGATCATCCGCCAGGACCCCGGCCGCCTCGCCCGGGTGTGGCTCGTCGGGGTGCCTGTCAGCCTGGCGGGTGGTGGGGTCGCCGTCGCCGTCGTGGGGCTGTCGATCCGGGTGGTCGACGACCTGTGCTCGCTCATCGAGCCGTCGGGCGGTCTGGCCGGTCTGATCGGCGCTGCCACGGCCCGCCTGTCCCTCGCACCGCCCATCGTTCAGTGTGCGGTCGCCGGGCTGATCCTGCTGGGGGCGGTCGCCCTCTGGATGGAGCTGCTGCTGCGCAGCGCCGCCGTGTACCTGTCGGTGTTCTTCCTCCCACTCGCCCTCGCCACGCTGCTCTGGCCGGCGGTCGCGCCCGCCGCTCGGCGCTTCGTGGAGGTGCTCGCCGCCCTCGTGGTCGCCAAGCTGCTGGTCGTCGGTGCCGTGGCCGTCGGCGGCGCCGCGCTGGAGGCGGGAGGTCCCGGAGGGGTCGACAGCGCGGTGACGGCCGCTGTGGTGCTGCTCATCGCCGCGTTCGCGCCCTTCGCCGTGCTTAGGCTGGTGCCGGTCGTCGAGACGGCCGGCGTGGCGCACCTCGAGGGTCTCACCCGCCGGCCGGCGCAGGCGGTGCGCTCCGCCGTGGCCCAGGCGGCCGTGCAGCGGGAGTGGGTCGGCGGTCTCCTCGACCATGCCCGCAACAGCACCGCCGCCGGCCTGGACACCACCGAGCCGCCGACGTCGCTGCCCTGGGTGCCGGGTGAGTGGTTCCCCGGGACCCCCGACGGCAGCCCCCCACCGACCAACACCGGAGGCGCGAGTCGTGAGTGATGCCGCCCGCGGCTACCGCTTCCACCCCCTCGAACGCCGGGGAGTGGTTCTGGGGCTCGGAGCGGCCCACCTCGGCACGCTCGCGGCCGGCGCGGTTGCGGCCTTCGTCGCCATCCAGGCAGGCGGCGGTCTGCTGACGGCGGCCGCGGTCCTCGCGCTCGCGGCCGCGGCTGCCTTCGTGCCGGTGGGGGACCGGAGCGCAGTCGACTGGACACCGGTCGCCGCCCGGTGGGTGATCAACTCGGCCTCCCCGGTAGAGGCGCGGGCCGGCCGCTCCGCTCCACCGCCGGGGGTACGGATCCTGGCGGCCCCCGCCGCCCCGGGTGACGGTGAGTTGGGTGTCGTGCACGATCGCCGCAGCGGAGCGTGGGCGGCGGTGATGCCCCTGGACGGGCCGCCGTTCAGCCTTCTCGACACCGACGACAAGCAGCGTCAGCTGGCGGCGTGGGGCGCGGTCCTGGCCAGCACGTGCCGGCCGTCCAGCCCCGTCTACCGCATCCAGTGGGTGCAGCGCACCCACCCCCCCGACCTCGACGCCGGCCGCGCCCACCTGACGGAAGGCCGCGCCGCCAAGGCAGCCCCTTCCGCCCTTCGTGGCTATGCGGACCTGCTCACCTCCGCCGAGGCCGGTGCCGGTGGCCACGAGGTGCTGCTCGTGGTGGCCGTCCACCCAAAGCGGGCGGGCCGCCAGCTGCGGAGCTTCGGTCCTGGCCGCGGTGGCGTCTGCGGCCTCCTTCGCCGCGAGCTGCGGTTGGTCGCCGGTCAGTTGCGGCGCGCCGGGATCGAGCCGTCGCAGCCCCTCGACCTCGCCGGCGTGGCCGCCGCCATCAGGCGGGGCTACGATCCGGCCGCCGGTCCGCGCCCCAGGACGGGAGGCCAGCGCTCGGCGTGGCCGATGGCGTGGCGGGACGGGTGGGCGGCCGCCCACGTCGACGGACGTTGGCATGCGATCTCCTGGGTCGCCGAATGGCCGCGAGCAGAAGTCGGTCCTGACTTCCTTGCGCCGCTGCTCCTCGTCGGCGGGGCCCGGGTGGTCGCCCTGACGATGGTCCCGGTCCCACCCCGCCTCGCCGTCCGGGACGCCGAGTCGGCCCGTACCGCTGAGCTCGCTGACGAGGAACTGCGCCGGCGCGCCGGCTTCCTTGCGACCGCGCGCCACCGCCGGCGCGCCGAGGGCGTGGCGACTCGGGAGGCGGAGCTCGCCGACGGCCATGGTGAACTGCGATTCTCCGGCTACGTAGCGGTCTCTGGCGCCACGCCCGAGGAGCTCGACGCCACGGCGGCCGGCGTGGAAGCCGTGGCTCAGCAGTGTGGGCTGGAGTTGCGGCGGCTGTACGGCCAGCAGGCCGAGGCCCTGACCTGGACCCTGCCCCTCGGGCGCGGGGTGGCCTGACCTCCATGGCGGGGCGCACCCCCCTCCCCACAAGGCGACGACCGCCCACCTCCAGGCGCTGTACCCGCTCGTGGGTGGCCGGCCGCTGCAGGCGCCCGGTGTGTACCTGGGCCGTGACCTGCACGGCGGGCCGTTCTGCTTCGATCCGTGGGAGCTGTACGCCGCAGGCGTGCTGACCAACCCAAACCTCGTCGTCGCCGGCCAGATCGGCAAGGGCAAGTCGACGTTCGTCAAGACGTTCGTGTGGCGCCAGCTGCTCTTCGGCCGCCAGGCGTGGGTCGTCGACCCCAAGGGTGAGTACGGCCCGCTGGCGGAGGCGGCCGGATCGGTTCCGGTGCGGCTGAGCCCGGGCGGTGCCGTCCGGCTGAACCCCCTCGCCGGCGGGCCGGGCGCCGACACCTCCGGGTCGCGCACGGAGCTGGTGTCCTCGGTGGCGGCGTCCGGTCTCGGCCGGGGGCTCACGCCAGCCGAGCGCACTGCGCTCGAGCTTGCGGTGCGGTCCGCCGCCGGGGAGCCGGCGGAACCGACCCTGCCGGCAGTCGTGGACCGGCTGCTCGAGCCCGACGCGGCGTCAGCGGCGTCGGTCCGCACCGACCGCGCCGGCCTGGCTGCCGACGGGCGGACCGTCGCCTTGGAGCTGCGCCGTCTGGTCCGCGGCGACCTGGCCGGCCTCTTCGACGGGCCGACCAGCCCCGGGGTCCACCTCGACGGCCACCTCGTCGTCCTCGACCTGTCTGCCCTGTACGACTCGCCGGCGCTCGGCATCCTCATGACCTGCGCCGTCGCCTGGCTGCAGGCCGCCGTCCGGCGGGGGGACGGCACCAAACGCCTCGTCATCCTCGACGAGGCATGGGCGGTGCTCCACGACCTGGGGACGGCGCGCTGGCTGCAAGCCAGCTTCAAGCTGGCCCGTGCCCACGGCGTGGCCAACCTCGCCGTCGTCCACCGGCTCTCGGACCTGCGGGCCGCCGGCTCGGCGACGTCGCAGCAGCGCCTGCTCGCCGAGGGCCTGCTCGCCGACTCCGAGACCCGGGTGGTCTTCGGCCAGGCACCGTCGGAGTCCGCCGCCGCTCGTGACCTGCTCGGGCTCACCAGCACCGAGGCGGCGTTGTTGAGCCACCTGCGGCGGGGCGTGGCGCTGTGGAAGGTGGGCGACCGCTCCTTCCTCGTCGAGCACGCCGTCGCGCCGAGCGAGGCGGCGCTGGTGGACACCGACGCGGCCATGGTCGGGTCGTGAGCCTGCGCCGGCCGCCGGCCGGGCGAGAGGGGCGGCCGGTCCGGGTGGCGAGGAGCGAGGCGGTCGTCGCCGTGCTCGCCGGCGTGTCGGGCGCGCTCGCCGCCGGGGCGTGGCTGACCGGCCAGCTGGCGGCGCTGGTCGTGTGGGGTCGCTGGCCCCCGGTGCCGGTCACCGCCGGCGTCTCCGTCCTCGCCAGGCTTCCCGCTCACCTGGGCGCCCCACGGGGAGCGTGGCCGCCCGCGTACCGCAGTGACATCCCCGGCACCGTGCCGCTCATGGCCGCCGGCGCCGGCGTCCTCGCCGTCGTGGTGGGCGCGGCGGTGGCCGCCGCCGGCTGGCAGCGGATGGGCCGCCCGCACCCGCCCGTCCCGGCGCGCCGGCGGCTGCACGCCGGCCGGGACCGGCTGCACGCCGCCGGCGGCCGGTGGGCGACACCACGGGACCTGCGGGTGCTGCTCGTGGCCGGGGCGGTTCCGGGCCGGCTGGTGCTGGGCCGGGTGCGGCGCCGCCTCGTCGCCACCGAGGCGCACCACTCGGTGCTGGTGCTCGGCCCGACCCAGTCCGGGAAGACCACCGGGCTGGCGGTGCCTGCCCTGCTGGAGTGGGAGGGCCCGGCCGTGGCCACCTCGGTCAAGGACGACCTCCTCGCTGCGACCGCCGGGTGGCGGGGTCGCCAGGGTCGGTGTTGGGTCTTCGATCCGACGGGTGCCGCCGGTGCGGCCGGTGCCGGGTGGTCGCCGCTGCAGGGCGCGGAGGACTGGAGCGCAGCGCAGCGGATGGCGGCCTGGCTGATCGACGCCACACCGGCGCGGCGCGGGCTGGCCGACGGCGACTTCTGGTACGCCGCGGCCGCCAAGCAGCTGGCGCCGCTGCTTCGCGCCGCCAGGCTCGGCGACGGATCGATGGCCGACGTCGTGCGCTGGACCAACACCGGATGCTTCGACGAGCCTGCCGGCCTCCTCGACATGACCGGCGAGGTCCGGGCGGCGGTCGCGCTCGAGGCGTGCGCCGCCAGGGAGGAGCGGATCCGCAGCTCGGTCGCCACCACCCTCGAGACCGTCCTCGCCCCCTTCGAGGATCCGACCGTCGCCGCCCGCACCGCTCGGGCGGACGTCGATCCCGCTGCGCTGCTCACGGGGCACAACACCTTGTACCTCTGCGGCCCGTCGCACGAACAGGTGCGGGTGCAGGGCGTGTTCGGCGCCCTGGTCGCCTCGGTGGTGGCGGCTGCGGTGCAGCGGGTGGCGTCGACCGGTCATCCCCTGGACCCACCGCTGCTGCTCGTCCTGGACGAAGTGGCCAACATCGCCCCCTTGCGCGACCTCGACGGGCTGGCCTCGACCGCCGCCGGGCTCGGCGTCCAGCTCGTCACGGTCTGCCAGGACCTCGCCCAGCTGGCGGCCCGCTATGGCGAGGACCGGTCCCGCACGATCGCCAACAACCATCGGGCCAAGCTCGTGCTCTCCGGCGTCGCCGACCTCGCGACGCTCGACTTGGTCTCCGGCCTGGCCGGCGAGCACGCCGTCCGCCACGACTCCGTCACCACCGACCTCCGGGACGGCCGGCGCACACGGTCCACCACGACCGCCTACCGGCGCGTGGCTCCTCCCGACGAGCTGCGCCGGACGCGGCCAGGGGAGGGGGTCCTCGTCTACGGGCACCTGCCTGCCGCCCGGCTGACCCTGCGCCCGTGGTACGACGACCGCCGGCTGCGCAGGCGGGCAGCGGCCACCGGGACGTGAGCCGCCGGCGACGTGGCGCCGACCGCAGCCGCCGGCGACGTGGCGCCGACCCCAGCCGCCGGCGAGCGGCCGCCCTTGGCTGCCAGCGGGGGGCGCCTGTGACGCCGGGTACCCTGCCGCCATCCCCGCCGCCGCCCTCCGACCCACCGCCCACCCCCTGCCTGTGCGCACCCGCGCCGCGGTTGCGGTGGGCGCCGCCGTCGGCGGGCTGTCGCGCCGGCTCGGCCGGGGTGGCGGCTCGGTGATCGGCGGCCGAGCCCTGCTGGCCCTCGAGCCCGCCGCCCTCGCCCGGCTGAGCGCCGGCCGGAGCAGCGCGCTGGTCTCCGGCACCAACGGCAAGACGACCACCACCAGCCTGCTGCGGGAGGCCGCCGGCACCATTGGTCCGGTCGTCACCAACGTGCAGGGCGCCAACCTCCCGGCCGGCCTCGCCTCCGCCGTCGCCTCCGGCGAGCCGGGCGCCACCGCCGTGCTCGAGGTCGACGAGGCGTGGCTCGGGACGGTGGTGGACGCCATCCGACCGACGGTCGTCGTGCTGCTCAACCTGAGCCGGGACCAGCTCGACCGCAACAACGAGGTGCGGAGCCTGGCGGGGTCGTGGCGGCGCACGCTCGCGGCGCGCCCGGACACCATCGTTGTCGCCAACGCCGACGACCCGCTCGTGGTCTGGGGGGCGGGCGCCGCGCCCCGGGTGGTGTGGGTCGGTGCCGGCCAGCCGTGGACGGCCGACGCATCCGGGTGCCCGGCCTGCGGGGGCCACGTGGCGTTTGCCGGCGCTGGCCTCCCGGCAGGGGCCGGCTGGGCGTGCACGAGCTGCTGGCTCGGTCGGCCGGCGCTCGACGTGCGCATCGACGGCGACAGGGTCATCGCCACCGACGGGACGGCCACGACCCTCCGCCTGGCCCTGCCCGGCCGCGCCAACCGCGCCAACGCCGCCATGGCCCTCACAGCGGCCCGCCTCCTGGGCGCCGACCCGGAGGACGCCGCCGGGGCGATGGCGGGGACCGCCGAGGTCGCCGGCCGCTACCGGACAGTCGCCGTCGACGGCGCCGAGGCCCGGCTCCTGCTCGCCAAGAACCCCGCCGGCTGGCTCGAGGTCCTCGACGTCCTCCGACCGGCACCGACGCCGGCGGTGGTCGCCATCAACGCCCGTGTCGCCGACGGGCGGGACCCGTCGTGGCTCTGGGACGTGCCCTTCGAGCGGCTCGCCCCCCGCGTCGTGCTGGCGACGGGGGAGCGGGGTCGCGACCTCGCGGTGCGGCTGCGCTACGCGGACGTCGAGCACCGCTGGTACCCCGACCCACTCGCCGCCGTGCGTGCCGGCGCCCGCATCGCGCGCGCCGAGGCTGACGGCGCCGTCGACGTCGTCGCCAACTACACGTCCTTCCAGTACCTGCGAGCCCGCCTGCGATGAGCGCCGGCCCGTCAGCCGTGCGCATCGCCCTCGTGTACCCGGACCTGCTCGGCACCTACGGGGACGCCGGCAACACCACGGTGCTGGCCCAGCGCCTGCGGTGGCGGGGGCGGGGCGCCGAGGTCGTGACCGTGCACGCCGGCGAGGCCGTCCCGAGCTCCTGCGACCTGTACGTGGTGGGCGGTGGGGAGGACCTGCCCCAGGCGCTTGCCGCCCGGGACCTCGGCCGCCCTGGCGCCCTGCACCGGGCGGTGGAGGGTGGGGCTGCCGTCCTGGCCGTGTGCGCCGGGCTGCAGATCCTGGGGACGAGCTTCGTCGGTCCCGACGGCACGGAGACCGACGGCCTCGGACTGATCGACTGCCGCACCGTGCGTGGCAGGGGTCCCCGGGCGGTCGGCGAGCTCGTCGTGGAGCCCGACCCCGCCAGCGGGCTGCCAGCTCTCACCGGCTACGAGAACCACGGCGGCGTGACCGTCCTGGGCCCGGGCGCACGGGCGGCGGGGAGGGTCCGCAGCGGCGTCGGCAACGGCGACGGCGGGGACGGCGCCTGGGTGGGGCGGCTGTGGGCCACGTACCTCCACGGCCCGGTCCTGGCCCGCAACCCCGCCCTCGCCGACCGGCTGCTCGCCTGGGTGGTGGGCGAGCTGGAGCCTCTCGACGACGGCGAGGTCGACGCTCTGCGCGCCGAGAGGTTCGCTGCCGCGGCTGGCGAGGCCGCGCCTGCCACCCGGCGGCCGCTGGACCGGATCGCCGGCCTGGTCCGCACCGCCCGCCGTCCATGAGCTCCACCGCCCTGCGCACCGACCGCTACGAGCTGACGATGCTCGACGCCGCCCTCCACGCCGGGATCGCCGAAGCCCCGGCCACCTTCGAGGTCTTCAGCCGGAGGCTGCCGGAGGGGCGCAAGGCGGGTGTGTTCGCCGGCCTGGGTCGCCTGGTCGAGGGCATCGAGCGGTTCCGCTTCGGCGCGGCGGAGCTCCAGTGGCTGGCCGCCGGCGGTTGGCTGTCGCGCGACGCCCGGGACTGGCTGCGCTCCTACCGCTTCTCGGGGACGATCGACGCCTACCGGGAAGGCGAGTGGTATGCCCCCGGCTCACCGGTGCTGACGGTGGAGGGCAGCTTCGGCGAGGCGGTGCTGCTGGAGACGCTGGTGCTGTCGGTGCTCAACTTCGACTCGGCGGTGGCGTCCGCCGCGTCGCTGCTCGTCGAGGCCGCAGCCGGGCGGCCGATCATCGAGATGGGGAGCCGCCGGACAGATCCCGACGCCGCGGTCGCCGCCGCCCGCGCCGCATACGTCGGCGGCTTCGCCGCCACGTCCAACCTGGAGGCCGGCCGCCGCTACGGGATACCCACCGCCGGGACCGCCGCCCACTCGTTCGTGCTGGCCTTCCCCACCGAGGCCGACGCCTTCGCCGCCCAGGTCGCCAGCATGGGCGAGGCCACGACCCTGCTCGTCGACACCTTCGACGTCGAGACCGGCATCCGCCACGCCGTCGAGGCGGCCGGCCGGCGACTCGGGGGCATTCGCGTCGACTCGGGCGACCTGCCGGTCCAGGCCCGGCGCGCCCGGCGGTTGCTCGACGACCTCGGGGCCGAGGCGACGAAGGTCGTGGTGACCGGCGACCTCGACGACGCCGGCCTGCGGGCCCTGGCCGACGCCCCTGTCGACGTCTACGGGGTGGGCACCAACGTGGTGACCGGGCTCGGCGCACCCACCGCCTCCTTCGTCTACAAGCTCGTCGCCCTCGGCCCGACCGGCGAGCAGCATGCTGTAGCGAAACGGTCACCCGGCAAGGCCACCGTCGGAGGCCGCAAGGAGGCGTGGAGGTCAGGCGCCGGCGGGGCGACGCCGTGCGACCTTGTCGGCCCCATCGGGACGCCGGCACCGCCGGGCTCGCGGCCCCTGGTCCACCGGGTGGTCGAGGAGGGAGCGTGCGTCGGCGGTCGGAGCCTGGAGGAGGCGCGGGAGTGGCACCAGGCCGTCCGCACCGAGATGCGCCGCGCCACCGCCCTCGGCCTCGAACGGCTCTAGCGTGGTAGGAGCCATGGCCTCCCGCTGCCGCTTCGCCCTTCCAGCCGTCCTCGCCGGGCTCATCGGACTCGGAGCCGGGGTGCCCGCCCTCGCCGCCGGGTCCCGGCCCCGCCTCGCCCCCGAGACGCCGGCGCAGCTGATCGCAGCGGTGCTCGCCCACCGCTCCACGCCGCTGTCTGGGGGCGTCGCCTGGACGCCCGACCTCGGCCTGCCGTCGCTCAGCTCCCTCCAGGGCGGCGCCCAGGGGCTCCCGACCGCCGGCGCCTTCGATCCGACGTCGCTGCTCACCACCCCGGAGGACTTCAGGGTCTGGGTGGACGGCAGCGACGAACGGATCGCCGCCTCGGCCAGCCTGGCCGAGAGCGACGTGCTGCGTGTGGGCTCGGAGATCTGGCTCTGGGACAGCGCCACCCAGCACGTCACACGGCTGCTCTTCCCCATGCCGGCAGGCGCCCCCTCCGCCTCGCCGGTCGACCCCCAGACCCTCGCCGCCGGGCTCGTGCGCCGGCTCCAGGCGGCCGGGACGGACGTGTCCGTCGGCACGCCGACCTTGGTGGCCGGCATCGCTGCGCAGGTGCTGCAGCTGTCGCCGGCCGACCCGGCGAGCTCGACGGTCTCCGCCGTGGACATAGCGGTGGACCCCACCAACGGCGCCGTCCTCCAGGTGACCGTGCTCGCCGCCGGCCAGACCCGACCCGCCCTGCAGGTCGGTTTCACCTGGGTGCGCTTCGCCGCTCCGGCGCTGAGCGTGTTCAGCCCGCCCAGGGGACGGACCACCACCACCAAGGTCCTCACCCCGCGCGGCTTGGTCAACGCCACGGGCCACGGCGGCTGGTACGCCTACTCCCCGCTCGTCCCCACCAGCGCCCTGCCCGGGATCGCCTCCGCCTCGCCGCTGCGCCTCTTCGGCAGCGGGTGGTCGGCGGTCGCCGAGGTGAGGCTGCCGGCCGGCTCACCCGTTGCTGCCGCCCTGGAGGCGGCAGCAACCCCGGTGACAAGCGGGCGGCTGCTGCGCCCGTCGCTGCTCGACGTGGCGTTCCTGCCCGGCGGCGATGCTCTCGTCGGGTTCGTGCCGCCCGCCGTGCTCGAGGCGGATGCAGCCTCCCTTGCCGGATGACGACCAGAGGCTGACCCTGAGCGCCACTGCGCCCGCCATCGCCACCGAGGGTCTCACCAAGCGCTTCGGTGACGTCGCGGCCGTGGACGGGGTGGACCTCTGCGTCCCGGCCGGCAGCGTCTACGGCTTCCTCGGACCGAACGGGTCGGGCAAGACGACGACCATCCGCATGCTCCTCGGCCTCATCGCCCCGAGCTCCGGTTCCTGGTCGCTGCTCGGACGGGACATGCCCGCAGCCTCGGAGCGAACCCTCCCCCAGGTTGGCGCCCTCGTCGAGGGACCGGCTTTCTACCCCTGGTTGTCGGGATGGGACAACCTCGCCCGCTTCGACGCCGCCGGGGCCGACGGGCAACGCCCCACCCGCGCCGGGCGTGTCGACACCGCCCTCGGTCGCGTCGGGCTGACCGCCGCCGCCCGCAAGAAGTACCGGGCGTACTCCCTCGGCATGCGCCAGCGGCTCGGCCTGGCGGCCGCCCTGCTCCGCCCGAGGCGGCTGCTCGTCCTCGACGAGCCGACCAACGGCATGGACCCGCAGGGCACCCGCGAGATCCGCAACCTGGTGCGTGACCTCGCCTCCGACGGCACCACGGTGTTCCTCTCCAGCCACCTGCTGTCGGAGGTCGAGCAGGTCTGCACCCACGCCGGCGTCATGTCCGCCGGGCGGTTGCTGGCCCAGGGCACGCTGGCCGACCTGCGCGCCGCCGGCGACACCCGGCTCCGCGTCGAGGTCGACGACCCCGGCCGAGCGCTCGCCGTGCTCAGCGGTCTCGGACTCGACGACGCCGGCGTCGAAGGAGCGCACGTGTCCGCCCGCCTGCACCCCGGCGGCGCCGACGCGGCGCACTGCTGCCGGGAGCTGGTCCTAGGCGGCGTCTCCGTGTCGATGCTGACCACGGACCGCCCGAGCCTCGAGGAGCTGTTCGTCGCCCTCACCGGGGAGGGCTTCGATGTGGCGCGCTGAGCTGCACCAGCTGTTCCGCCGCACCATCGTGCGGGTCCAGCTCGTCGTGCTGTTCCTGATCCCGGTGCTGCTCGCCGTCGCCGTGAAGCTCTCCGGCGGCCCCCCGGCCGGGCGCGGCCCGAGCTTCTTGGACCAGGTGGCCGGCAACGGCGTGTTCGACGCCCTCGCCGGCCTCACCGTCTGCGTCCCCTTCCTGCTGCCGCTCACCGTGGCCGTCGTCGCCGGCGACACGATCGCCGGGGAGGCGAGCCTCGGAACCCTCCGCTACCTGCTCGTGCGCCCCGCCGGCCGTGTCCGGCTCCTCGCCGTCAAGGCGGTCACCGTGGTCGTCTACTGCGGGGCGGCCGCCCTCTCCGTCGCCGCCGGCGGCCTGGCAGCGGGGGCGGCGCTGTTCCCGATGGGCCCGGTGATCGGGCTGTCCGGCACGCCGATCCCGCTCGCCGACGGCATCGGCCGCACGCTGCTCGCCGCCGTGGTCGTCGGAGCCTCCCTCCTCGGGCTGGCCGCCATCGGCATGTTCGTCTCGACGCTGGTCAACAGCCCTGTCGGCGCCATGGTGATCACCGCCGGCCTCGTCGTGGCCGCCCTGATCGTCGAGAACGTCCCCGAGCTGGCGTTCGCCCACCCGTGGGTGTTCAGCCACGACTGGCTGGCGTTCGGCGATCTCCTGCGCACCCCCGTGACCTGGGGCGGCATCGTCCAGGACCTGCTGCTCCAAGCCGGCTACGTCGCCGTCTTCGGAGCGGCGGCGTGGGCCCGCTTCACGACCCGGGACGTGCTGGCCTAGCACCTCCGGCCCGGCGGCGCCGCCACGAACTGTGAGGATGATCCGGAAGGACCGGCATGACCGGCACAGATCGGCGGTTGGGCCGGCGCCGCTCGCGTTGTTTGGGCAGTTGTCTGCGATTATCGCGGTGAACTGCCCAAACAACGTGAGGGATGCACCTCTCCCTTCCGCTCAGGGTCTATGTGCCCCTTTCGGCGCCCCCGCCGCCCCCAGCCGATGGACCAGCCGATGGACCAGCCGCCTCAGCCGATGGACCAGCCGCGTGGAGGTCGGCGTTGAGCGTCCCCCAAGACCCTTCCCTGTGGCGGACCTCGACCACCCCTGTGGTGCTGTTGCGCCAGTACCGCAGCCCCGTTGCACCGCTCAGCTCCCGGGCGCGCTGCACCGAACCGTCGGGCCAGGTCACCTTCGTGCCGGCGGTGATGTAGCACCCGGCCTCGACGACGCAGCCGTCCCCGAGGGAGATCCCCACCCCGCCGTTGGCGCCGATCAGGCAATCGCGCCCGATGGTGACCACCTCGCTGCCTCCGCCCGACAGCGTGCCCATGATCGAGGCACCGCCCCCGATGTCGGTGCCGTCTCCCACCACGACCCCCTGGCTGATGCGGCCCTCGACCATCGAAGCGCCGAGCGTGCCGGCATTGAAGTTCACGAACCCTTCGTGCATCACCACGGTGCCTGGGGCGAGATGGGCGCCCAGGCGTACCCGGTCGGCATCGGCGATGCGGACACCGGTCGGGACCACGTAGTCGACCATGCGGGGGAAGCGGTCGACGGCGAGCACGGTGAGCCTGCCGCCGTCGTGGCGCAGGCGCTGGTGGATCGCCTGCACCGCCTCCGGAACGCACGGTCCCCGGTCGGTCCACGCCACGATCGGCAGCACCCCGAACACACCGTCCAGGTTCACCTCACGCGGCCGCACCAACCGCCGCGACAGCAGGTGCAGGCGGAGGTAGGCGTCGGGGACGTCCTCCGGCGCCGTGTCGAGGTCTACGACGAGCTCGGTGATGCGGCTGGAGGTGCCGCGCACCGGGTCCGCTGCGGGCGCCGGGCCGCCGTCACCGGGCCCGGGGTCGCTGCCGAGGCCAAGCTCCGGGTACCAGGTGTCGAGCACGGTGCCGTCCTCGGTCACGGTGGCCCAGCCGCGCCCCCACGCGGGCCTGGTGGGCGTCGCGTCCGTCACCCCAGGGAGGCTACGTGGCGGGGTGGTGGGTGGTGCGCTCCCACAACTTGATCCCGCCGAGGATGCCGGCGTCGTTGTCGACGATGCTCACGTCCTTGGGGAGGTCGACGTCCAGCCTGGCGGCGTTGCCCCCGCCGATGAAGCAGTGGTCGAAGAAGCACAGCGCCCTGAACGTGTCGACGGCCTCCATGACGCGCCGCTGCCACTTCCTGTGGCCGACGTTCTTGCGGGCGGCGTCGCCGACGGCCTCGTTGTAGGTGTCGTCCCTGCGGAACGGGTGGTGGGCGAACTCCAGGTGCGGCATCAGCATGCCGTCCTTGAACATCGCCGTCCCGAGCCCCGTGCCGAGCGTCAGCACCAGTTCCAGTCCCTCGCCGCTCACGACGGCGGCGCCCTGCACGTCGGCGTCGTTGGCGACCTTGCACGGCCGGCCCAGCGCCTCGCTGAGGGCGGACTGCAGGTCGAAGCGGGCCCACGCTTTCAGCAACTTCGGTGTCGGGCTGCCGCCCGGCCCGTCCGGGGAAACGAAGTGAGGTGCCGAGAGGACCTGCCCGTCACGAACCATGCCCGGGAAGCCGACCGACACGCGGTCGAAGTGGCCGAGGGACCTGACCAGGTCGGACAGGACCGTCACGAGCTTGTCCGGAGGGAGGGGATAGGGGGTGTCGACGCGCACCCGGTCGTGCTCCATCACGCCGGCCTCGTCGAGCACGGACGCCTTGAGGCCGGTGCCGCCGACGTCGATCGCGAGGGTGACCGGTGACGCGGCCGCGCCGTCCGGCACGGCGGCGTCGATGCTCATGGACCGAGACGGTACTTCCTGGCCGGCCCGCTCGCTCGTCTCCCCCGGCGGCCGCCCAGCGTGAAGGTTCGTTACCGGCCCGACGATGGTAGAACCACCACAGCAGCGTTGGGCCCTGAGGTACCGAGAAGGTGACGACATGAGCGAACCCAGGCTGTCAGACCAGGAGATGGCGGTCCTTGCCCGCCTCGCCGCCCGGGCCGAGGCTACCGACCCGCGCTTGGCGCACGTGCTGCGGGGCAACACACGACCGCTCGGTATGCGCCTGCCGGCGCTGCCGCCCGCCCTGTCCCACTGGGCGGTGGGGGCCGGCGTAGCCGTCATCGGCCTGTTGCTCGCGGTCGGCATGCTTGCCGTGAGCCTCCCCGCCGCCGTCGCCGGCGGCCTGCTCATGTTTGCCGGGGTCGGTCGCGTCGCGATGAGCGTACGGTGGGCCAGGCCCGATCCGGCGTCGCCCGCCACGCCCCGGCGGGAGCCGTCGGCCGGTTGAGGAGCCCCCACCTGCCTGCGCGCGCCGATACCGCCCCTTTGCGGCTCCGGTGGCTAGAGTAAGTCGATCGTGGCGTGTGAGCGCGCGCCGCTAGGACCGCCGCGAAGCAGCGCGGCGCACAATCGATCCTCGACGGGAGAAACCTGCATGCGCATCCTCGTTCTCGGGGGGGACGGGTACCTGGGGTGGCCCACGGCCCTCTACCTCTCCGCCCGTGGCCACGACGTCGGCATCTGCGACAACCTGGTCCGCCGGGACTACGACAAGGAGATGGGGGTGTCCTCCCTCGTGCCGATCGCGTCGATCGAGGACCGTGTCGCGGCCTGGGGCGAGCAGTCCGGCGCCCGGCTGCCGACCTACATCGGGGACCTGACCGACGCGGCGTTCGTGCACCAGATGGTCCGTGAGTTCGAGCCGGACACCATCGTGCACTTCGCCGAGCAGCGTTCTGCCCCGTACTCGATGATCGACCAGGCGCACGCCGTCTACACGCAGACCAACAACGTCGTCGGCAACCTCAACGTCCTATACGCCATCGGCGACATCAACCGGGACATCCACCTGGTCAAGCTCGGGACGATGGGGGAGTACGGCTACCCCAACATCGACATCGAGGAGGGCTGGCTCGAGGTCACCCACAACGGGCGGACCGACACCATGCTCTATCCCAAGAAGCCGGGCAGCTTCTACCACCTCTCGAAGGTGCACGACAGCCACAACATCGAGTTCGCCTGCCGCATCTGGGACCTCCGGGCGACCGACCTCAACCAGGGGATCGTGTACGGCCAGCAGACCGAGGAGACCGACGCCGACCCTCGCCTCGCGACTCGGTTCGACTACGACGCCGTGTTCGGCACCGTGCTCAACCGGTTCGTGATCCAAGCGGTGCTCGGCCATCCCCTCACCGTCTACGGCGAGGGTGGCCAGACCCGCGGGTTCCTCAACGTCTCGGACACGATCGAGTGCGTCCGGATCGCCTCGGAGAACCCGGCGGCCCGCGGCGAGTTCCGCGTGTTCAACCAGTTCACCGAGCAGTTCTCGGTGCTGGAGCTGGCCGAGGCGGTCCAGAAGGCGTATCCCGGCGAGGTCACGGTGGAGCACACGGCCAACCCGCGTGTAGAGGCCGAGCACCACTACTACAACGCCAAGCACACCAAGCTCGTCGATCTGGGCTTGGAGCCGCACCTGCTAAACGAGACACTGATCGACTCGCTGTTCCATGTCGTGGAAAAGCACAAGGGCGTCGTGAACCTCGAGGCGATCCGACCTACGGTTCAATGGCGGGCAACGGCCAGCGAGCTCAAGAAGTAGCGAGGTAGGCAAGACGTCTCTCGTCACGTCGGCGTCTCCGAGGCCGGCAACCCAGGCGCGCCACGAGCCACCCTCCCCTTGGCGGCCGAGGTGGGTGACGGCCCTCGTCCTCGTCTGCACGGTTGTCGCCGTCGCCCACTCGGTCGTCGTCGGCCTGCACTACTTCGTCGGATCGTTCGACGACGACGCCAACTACATCGTCACCGCCCGGGCGCTGCTCGCCGGCAAGGGCCTCACCGGCGACCTCGTGAGCGGCAACCCTGTTGTCGGGCCCTACCCGCCTGGGTTCCCCCTGCTGATCGCGCCGATCCAGTGGCTGTTCCCCGGCAACTCGGTGTTCGTGCCGGTGCGCGTCTTCTGCACGCTGTGCGGGGCGGCGGTCCTGCCCCTCACCTGGGTGTGGATGCGACGCCGGGCGATGCCGCCCGCCAGCGCCGCGGCTGTCATGGTGCTGCTGGCGCTCGACCCGGTGCTGGCGACGTTCTCGACGATGGTGATGGCCGAGACGCCGTTCCTCGTCGCCCTGCTCCTCATGCTGCTCGCCGCTGACCGCTGGGCGGCATCACCGCGGGTGGTCTGCTGGTCGGGAGCGGTCGTGGTGGTCTTGAGCGCCGCGGAGGTGTGGCTGAAGGAGGCCGGCATCGGCCTCGTCGCAGGCACAGTCCTGTGGTACTTCCTGCAGCGGCGCTGGACGCGGGCGGTGGCCGTCGGTGGTGGGGTGGGCCTCAGCCTCGTGCCGGTGGCCGTCGCCCGGTTGATCGATCACATCCCGCTCGCCGGGGCCCGTTACAGCGAGGAGATCGCCAACTACTACCGGGGTGGGCTCCTCCACCGTGTCGTCGTGGTCCTGCCGGGCAACCTCTGGCGTTGGCTCACCTTCGCCCTTCCCCGCACGGTGGTGCCGTTGCTGTCACCCGTGCACGGCCTGGCCGGCCCGTTGTTCTGGATCGGCTGCCAGGTGACGGTCTTCACCCTGATCGGCCTCGCGGTGGCGTGGCGCCGGCACCGGGACCAGACCGTCCTCGCCGTGCCCGTGTACGCGGCGATGACCCTCCTGTACCCGTTCATCAACGAACGGCGGGTCATCCTCGTCCTGCCGGTGGTGCTCGCCTGGTACGCCCTCGGTGTGCTCGTCTGCGTGCAGGCCGCGCTGCGCTGGGCCCGGCGTCGGCAGTGGCCGTCGGTCCGCTCGGTGAAGGCCGCCACGGCACTGGCCGCCACCGTCCTCGTCCTCGTCCCCCTGGCGGTGCAGTTCCCCCGGGACTACCTCTTCGGCTTGTTCCAGGACACGTCCCACCCGCAGGGGTCCCGCTACATGGAGATCCTCGCCGCCCTGAAACCCCATCGCACCGTCGTCGAGACGGAGTACCGCTACACGACCGCCCTCTTCAGCGGCCATCGCACCAACAACACCGCCTTCACCTGGATCTACCACTTCGGCTGCTCCTCAGCGCTGGCCCGCAAGGGCATCAGGCTGGACGGCGCCGGCTTCCTCCTGAACGGCGACCTGAACAAGGCCAACACCACCGAGAGCTCGTGCCTCATGCGGATGGCGACCACCCAGCCGTGGGCGGTTCGCCTGCTGCGCACTCATCGCGACAGCGCGACGGTGTTCGAGCTGATCGGCCCGGGGACGGCCCATCCCGACCTCCGCAGCCTGCTGCCGACCGCCCGCATCGCCGGCACGGGAGGTGTCCGGGAGTTGGCCCTCGCACCCCTCGGGCCGGGCCAGGCGGATGCCGGCGACGTCCCCGGCACCGCCCCGACGACAACTGCGAGTGGGGGGAGCGGGACCATCACCTGGAGCCTCGCCCGACCCTCTACGCTCGACCAGGTGAGTGTCGGGGAAGCAGGAGTGCTGCACGGGGCAAGCAGCCGTGTCGCCCTGCAGATCCTCCCGGTGGGCGGGGTGTGGCGCACGGTGGCCTCCGCCACGGGCAACGTCGGCGGCGGCGGCGCCGCTCCGTTCCTGCTCGCCCAGCTCACCCACGCCGTGGAGGTCAGCGCTGTGCGCGTCGTCGTGGACGGCACCGGTCGGGTCTACGCCGAGGATGCCGCCGCCCTGGGCCATGCCGGGGCGCCGCCCAAGGCCGGGCCGGGGCGTTGAGCGCGTTGACGAGCGACGACTCCGGGCGATCGCAGCCCGAGCGGAGCCGCGCCGGCCCCACTGCAGGCGGCACCGCCGCGCCTGGGGAGGTCGCCACCGCTGCGGCGGCGGCCGCCGCAGGGCTCACCGACGCTGCCACCGCTGCGGCCGTCGTCGGGGCCGTCGCGGCGGGGCCCGTCGCGGGGACCGTCGCGGGGACCGTCGCGGGGCCCGGAGGCCGCTTCGGCGCCGTCCGGCAACACCCCATGGTCCGCAAGGTCACGGGTTACTCCGCCGGCTCGGTCATCGCCGCCTTCACGTCGGAGCTGTGCTTCGCCGGAGCGTTCGGCGCCCTCCACACCGGTACGACCCTCGCCTCGCTGATCGGCTTCATCGGCGGTGCCGTCCCCAACTACGTCCTCAACCGCCGCTGGGCATGGAAGGACCGCGACGGGCGCAGCCGGCGGGACGAGATCCTCCTCTACGCCCTCGTCTCGCTCGCCAGCTTCGGTATGTCGGCCGTCGTCACCGGCTACACCGAGCACTGGGCCAAGCACCTCACCGCCGCCCAGGGCCTCCGCGTCGTGGTCGTCGCGCTCGCCTACCTGGCCGTTGCCGGCGTGTTCTTCGTCGGGAAGTTCGTCGCCTACGAGCTGGTGGTCTTCACCAAAGGCCCTGACGCGCGGGGAGGTTCTCGCGGGCGAGGGGGCGGAGCCGCCACCAGGTCGTGACCACGACCTTGGTGAAGCGCCAGCCGTAGACGAGGTTGCCTCCCTTCTTGGAGGCGCCCTCGTTGCGCTTGCGCATGGTCACCGGCGCCTCGCGCACGCGAAAGCCGTTGGCGATCACGCTGATGAGCAGCTCGGAGCTCTGGTACTGCATCTGGCGGAGGTCGAGCGCGGAGGCGACCTCCGCCCGCATGGCCCGCAGTCCGTTGGCCGGATCCGTGATGCGCACGCCGGTGAGGACGCTGATCAGCCGGCCGAACACGACCACGCCGAGGGCCCGCACCGAGTCGTCCGTGTGGGCGACGCCGAGCCTCCGGGAGCCGGTGACGAAGTCGGCCTCGCCGGCGACGATCATCGACAGCAGCCGCTCCAGCTCCGGGGGGTCGAACTGGCCGTCGGCGTCGGCGGTGGCGATGTAGCGGGCGCCACCGGTGCACGCCAACCGGTACGCCACCTTGAAGGCATTGCCCTGGCCGGTGTTGGCACCCAGCGGGGCGACGAGGGCGCCGGCCCGGCGGGCCTGCTCGGCGGTGTCGTCAGCCGAGCCGTCGTCGACGACGAGCACGGCCACGTCGAACCCGCACAGCTGCCCCGGCACCGTCGCCACGACCCGGGCTACCGACGCCCCCTCGTTGTAGGCGGGGATCACCACGGTGACGGGGGGCAGGGTCTCGGGATGCTCCCGGCGGAAGCGCTCCACCGCCTCATCGTTGACCCGGGCGGCCTCCAGGCGGTCACGCGTCCGGGGCGGAGCGGAAGGTGCCGCCGCCGGCGTGTTGATGTCGGTCACGGGACACGAATCTTACCAAGGTGAAGCGCTGCCGACCGGCTTGCTAGCGTGGGCGGAGCCCGGCGCCGCCCGGCGACGGTGCGGCGGCGACGGTGCAGCCGTTCGGCTCGACCCGGTTCGGACGCCGGACCGTGACCCGGACGTGCACCGGGAGGCCCAAGACAGGAGCAACTCGATGCGGATCGTGGTCACCGGGGGTTCGGGCTTCATCGGCACCCACGTGGTGGAGGCTCTTGTCCGGCGCGGCGACGAGCCGATCGTGGTGGATCGCAAACCCTTCCGGGACCCCGGAGTCGACTGCGTCGTCGGCGATCTGCGCGATCCCGAGGTCGTCGCCACCGCTGTTCGGCCCGGAACCGACGGTATCATCCATCTGGCGGCCTCCACGTCCGTGCTGCAGTCGATGAACGACCCCCACGGCGTCTTCGCCAACAACGTCGCTGTCACCGAGTCGCTCCTCGAGCGCAGCCGGGATGTCGGCGCCGGCCCGTTCGTGTTCGCCTCCACCAACGCTGTCTGCGGCGACGTCGGCGGCCGCATGATCGACGAGACGATCCCGCCACGACCACTCACGCCCTACGGGGCGACCAAGGCCGCCGCCGAGATGCTC
Organism: Acidimicrobiaceae bacterium; assembly: GCA_027320105.1. GTDB lineage: Bacteria > Actinomycetota > Acidimicrobiia > Acidimicrobiales > Palsa-688 > JAKAQB01. Next base: position 54,179 of record DAHVMA010000093.1, read on the forward strand.
CTGTGCTGCTACAGCGGGAGCTACGGCATGCCGACGGTGGCCCTGCGCTTCACGAACATCTACGGTCGGGGCATGCAGGTGAAGGACAGCATCGTCGCCCGCCTCATGCGGGCCGTGCTCAACGACGACACCCTCCACATCTACGGCGATGGCGAGCAGCGCCGGGACTACCTCTACGTCACCGACGCCGTCGCATCCCTGCTCCTCGGCCTCACCCTCGCCGGCCCGACCGTGCTCACGGTCGGCGCCGGGCGGTCGGTTTCGGTCAACGAGCTCGTAGGTCTCACCTCCGACGCCGTCGGCCGGCCGATCGAGCACGACCACGTGGAGGCGAAGAAGGGGGAGATGCCCGCTGTCGTCGTCGACACCAGCCGGGCCCGTGCCGCCGGCTTCGAGCCGAGCCACACTCTGGAGCAGGGGCTCGCCGAGACCTGGGACGACTTCCGGGCCACCGGCGGGGCCGAGTACTAGGCCCAGTATGATCGACCCCCGGCTGCTGCTCGACGACGCCACCTTCGCGGAGGCCAGCCGCCGCCTTGCTCGCAAGGGAGTCGACCCCCGCCTCGTCGAGGACACCCGGTCCGCCGCCCTCGCCCGCCGGGCGGCGATCGCCGCCACCGACGAGGCCCGCCGGGACATGAATGCCGGCTCGACCGAGGTCGGCCGGCTCCTGCGGGAGGGCCACGACGACGAGGCCGGCGCCCTGCGCTCCTCGCTCGCCGACCGGCGCGCCCGGCTGGAGGGCCTCGAGTCCGAGCGGCGGCAGGCGGAGGAGCGCTTCGATGACCTCATCGCGCGCCTGCCGAACCTGCCCGCCGACGTCGTACCTGACGGCGCCGACGCGTCCTGCAACCGGGTGGTCCGGGTCCACGGCTACGACGCCGGCGCCTACGAGGGCAGGACCTTCCGGCCGCACTGGGAGGTCGCCGAGGACCTCGGGGTGATGGACTCGGAACGGGCCGCCAAGCTGAGCGGCGCCATGTTCGGGGTGCTCCGGGGCGGAGGTGCGCGCCTCCTGCGCGGCCTGGTCAACCTGGGCCTCGAGCTCCACCGCGACCGGTACCAGGAGACCGTCGTCCCCCACATGGTGCGCACCGAGGTCATCGAGCGCACCGGTCACCTCACCAAGTTCGACACGCAGGCCTACCGCCTGCGCGACGACGAGCTGTGGCTGCTGCCGACCGCCGAGGTGGCGCTCATGGGCCTTCCCCAGGGGGAGATCCTCGACGAGGCCGACCTGCCCCGGCGGACGATGGCGTACTCCGTCTGCTGGCGGCGCGAGGCCGGCGCCGCCGGTCGCGACACCCGGGGCCTGCAGCGCCTGCACGAGTTCCACAAGGTGGAGCTCGTGTCGCTCTGCACCCCCGAGGCGTCCGACAGTGAGCTGGCACTTCTCCTCGGCGACTGCGAGAAGGCGCTCCAGGTCCTCGAGCTGCCCTACCGCGTCGTGGAGCTGTGCGCCGGCGACCTGACCTTCTCGGCGTCGCGTGTCTTCGACCTGGAGGTCTACGCACCTGGCGTCGACCGGTGGCTCGAGGCGTCGTCGGTGTCGCTCATCACCGACTTCCAGGCCCGGCGGGGTCAGATCCGCTTCCGGCGTGCGGGCAGCGGCGCCGTCGAGCTCGTGCACTCCCTGAACGGCTCAGGCCTCGCCACGCCCCGGGTGTGGGCGGCGATCGTCGAGCACGGCCAGCAGGGGGACGGGACCGTCCGGGTGCCGGCGGCGCTCGTCCCCTATGTCGGGACGGAGGTCATCGCCGGCTAGCGCTGGCGCTAGCAAGGCGTCGGCCAAGCGGAGGTTCGGGGCGGGGCCGGGGCCGGGGTTCGGGCCGGGGCCGGGGCGGGGGCCGGGGCCCGCAACGCCT